>CAZBDZ010000071.1:15368-18597 GCA_964490785.1 uncultured Phycisphaeraceae bacterium | reverse complement strand
CACCGCCGCGGCCCCCGTGCCGAAGAGCAGGTCAAGCGTCGCCTCGGGGTTCGCAGTCTCCTGAATGAGCGCCCCCCCCGCCCCGGAGATCAGGTCCACCCGCCCCCGCCATGGGGCCGAACCCAATATGCGACAATGGACGATCTCGCTACACCCACCAGCCTACCCAGGAATCAAGTGAACCCAGAACAACCTCCAGCTCTTTTTTGAATGCGCGCAAAGCCGCGGACTTGAGCACTCGCCGCTCGTACTCGGCCGTATCCAAAGGAGTGGGCTGCCCTCGAATCTCGAAGGAGGCTGCCGCGCGACAAACCAGCCGCAGGCCGGGCTCTGCCCAGGTCTCCTCAATAATATCGTGAGTGCCAATCGTAAGAATCGGCATCCAAGGGATGAACTCACCCCGAATGCTCTCGGGAATCTCGGTCTCGAGTGCTTCGGCAAGTGGTCGCATTCTCGTTCCCATATCGAACTCGAGCTCGACCTTCCGATCCGTGGGAAAGAGGTCAAGGGCCCGAGCCGCCGGCTGGCGCTGAAGCACGGGGGACGGCCGGTGGCTAGTGTCGTCGCTCGACCGCAAGGAGTCCATCTCGCGCTCGAGTGAAAACAGCTCCGGGTCTTCCACGTACGCACCGATGACCATCGTTGCGCCGAGCATCTCAATAATATCATGTACTGCCGTTCGTTGGTCTGACGGCACGGTTCTAGTGTAGAATATTATTCTACCGAATTGAGCCACCGTTTCACCACGACTCTGCAGTACTTATTCTAATAATTGCCCGTGAGCGCCTTGAATGCGAGACCGACGTCCACCATTGTCGTGCTCCCGTTATCGATCGCCGAAAAAAAAGAACCCATCAGTGCGTTCCCGACCTCCGCGTAGCGCAAGGCTGCGAACCGACGCCCCGCGAGGTCGCTTTGGGCGTCGAAGTTGTTCTGGATCCGCTCGATCTCCTCTATCTGGTCATTCTGCCACTCGGTACTCACAAAGGCGTGAACCGATTGGGCCGCACCGAGCACGCCGAACAGGACTGTAACCGCTTTCCATTTCGGGTGCTCAATCATCCTGTTTGTTGACGGTTCGTAGGTGTATCTGCCACGGATCATCTTGCCCTTGCCGTCGAAGCAGAACCCGTCGAGGTAAGCGATCGAACTCGGCCTCGCGTGCATGCCTGTCTTGATATCGCGCGCCGCGCAACGACTCGCCTCATAGACATCACCGACTTGTGGCCTATAACTCGGATCGACGAGGATTACGGCATCAAGTTGCTGCTTGCCAACGCGCAGCGCCGGCGGCGGATCTCCCGGTCCGATCCAGGTGATTTGATTCGTCGCCCTGTCAACGTACACGTTCATCAGCAACCCGTCTCGAGCATTGAGATTCACTGTGACATTCTCGTGAATGCGCTTTCCGAAGTAACCGGAATCGCCCGGATTCTCCGACACCCAGCCCGAGTCGTGGAACAGCTGCGTTTGTCGGTCCACCTCGATCGCCAAGTCAGCCTCCGCACGATGGAGCGCCTCCAAGTCGCCAGGACTGGGAACGTACGCCTCGGGATTGTAGGAAAGGAGGGTTCGAGCGCTCTGAACTTCTATGATCCGAATCGACGGCGGGACTGCCCCGGGCGGTCGTTCGCCGGGCGGCGGCAGGCACATGAACTCCTCCGAGACGTATTCGCCGCCGATGCGGGCGAGGACGAGGGGATCGCCCGCCACGCTCGCCGTGTCGATCGCATCTCGGGGATCGAAGACGCGCAGGCGGTTGACGCACCACGCGCCGCGCGCATATCCCGTCGGCATCGGGTCCGCCGGATCGTCCAGCGACGTCGTGATGAGCCCCGCCATCGACCGCCATTCGGCCTGCCCGAGACCCCGGCCTTCCAGTACCATTCTCGTCGTCGTCACCCCCACGCGATCTACGAGGCATGCCCCAAAGGCCGCCGTGGGGACCATCGTGTCTTCGACGATCGATACGTCGATCCGCGCCTGGTTCAGCGCCGACTCGCGCACCGCCTCCGCGTACATCGTCGTCTGGCCGCCCCACGGCGTACCGGTCGGGAAGCCGAGTTCCTCGGGGGTGTAGATTCCCGGCGCGAGGTAATCACCACCGTCGAGCACGGCTCGCCCATCCCGCGGCTCGCTCGCGTCGCGCATCCAAAGTCGCAGGTGCCCCAGCGCGGGGATAAGCGGCTCGCTCTGCGTCGAACCAACGCCCAGCGGGTCGCTGGCGCTGTAGTCGATCCGCACCAGCCACCCCCGGGTATCAGGAAGCCACAGCGTCAACTCGACCGGCTCGAACGCCGCCCCATCGCACGCATCGTCGATCGTGAACGGCGACCCGGCGGCGCCGGCATACAAGTCATAACCGTCGGCGAAGTCGGGCCAGCCGTCCGAGTCGGCGTCGAACGTGTCGGCGAGCACGATCATCGTGCCCTCATTGTTCTCCTCCTGCTCATCGGCGCTACTGATGCTCCCGTCGCCGTCGAAGTCCATGCGCAAATCCGCACGAACAAACGCGACCGCGGCCCGCTTCAACTCAACTCCGGCAACGTCAACATCGTTGAAGGAGCCGAGGAGCCCGTCCGGGTCATCGATGACCAGCGAACACCCTCGGGAGGTGATGGTGGCTCGGTAGTCGTAGTCCGGCGGATTCTGATTTGAACCCAGGTGCTCGACTCGAACCGTGTATGACGTGTTCTTTTCGAGCACGATCGTCTCCGTGACAACCTCACCGATCGCCGCTTCGACCACGATCGATCCGATGTGAATCGCCCAGGACTCCGAGCGGCTCGTGCTGGGATCGCCGATCGTCACCACCACCTCCGCGGTCGGCGCGTCGTCCACTTCGAGCGGATCCGCCGGCCCGCACCCCTCGCCCGTGCATTGGCACGGACTGCCCCCGCAGCCCGGGCTGCAAGGCCCGCCGCAGGGCGGAGCGCATGGGTTCGCGCCGCACGCCGGATTGCACTCCCCCCCGCACCCCTGCGAGCATGGGAAACACGAACACGACGTCCCGCACCCGGTCCCGCCCTCGTCGCCGCCTTCCGCACCGGCGTGCGCGCCGGCCCCTCCACTGAAACTGAACTTCATCGGGCCGTTGAAACCGCGCCCGGGCCCCCGAGGCCGGCGCAGGTCCGGCTGGTTTCCCCACGTCTGCCCGGTCCAGGCCGCCGTCATCACCCCCGCCGGGTCGTCCGCCCCCTCGAACCCCTCCGCGAACTCCGCGGGCCAG
>CAZBDZ010000071.1:0-15268 GCA_964490785.1 uncultured Phycisphaeraceae bacterium | reverse complement strand
CACCGCCGCGGCCCCCGTGCCGAAGAGCAGGTCAAGCGTCGCCTCGGGGTTCGCAATCTCCTGAATGAGCGACCCCCCCGCCCCGGAGATCAGGTCCACCCGCCCCCGCCACGCCGCCCGAGGCCCCGCCGGATGCTCCGGCCCGCGCTCCGCCTCCAGCAGCGCCGCCGGGGCGGTTACTGCCAGATCCTCGATGCCGTCGCCGTCGAAATCGCCGATCGGGGCGACGAACCAGCCAAACAAATCGCTCGGCGTCTTGGAAGAAACAGGCAGAATCTCCGCCCCGTCCACCCCTGATACGAACACAACCCGGCTCACCACCGGTTCAGTCGCGTGAATCCGCAACTCCCGGCGGACGGAATCCCCTACCCCGTCGCCGTTCAGGTCGACCGCGACCTGGCCCAGGGTTTCACCCCCGAGCGCCACGATGCCGACCGCTGAAATCCGCCTGATCCACGCCGAAAACTGCCTGCGGAACCCCATGGGCAACCTCCCGGCCTCCGCGGAACGCTTCGAGGCCTCAGTATCACAAAATACCGCGCCGAAGCCAGCGTGCAAGTACAACTTGGATTATTCTTCTTCACCGACCTGCGGAATGGCAGCCTCAGCACCGAAACGCCCGGCTTAAAGACGGTTTCAGCGCCGATGCAAAAGGCCCGCGCCTCTTGTGAAGCACGGGCCTTTGATTTACTTGTTCGAATGTCTATCTTACCCGAGCAACTGCAGAGCCGCCTGAGGCTGGGAGTTGGCGAGCGTCAGCACCTGCGTCGCCGAGGACGCGAGGATCTGGTTCCGCGTGAGCGATGCGGTCTCGCTCGCGAAGTCCGCGTCGCGGATGACGCTTTCCGCCGCCGACGTGTTCTCGCTGGCGACGCCGAGGCTGCGGATGGTGGCGCCGATGGTGTTCTTCTGGAAGGCGCCGAGGCGTCCGCGGAGCGAGGCCGTCTCGCGGATCGCCTGCTCGACGACGCGCTGCGCGATCCCCGTGTCGCCGGTGGCGACGTTGAGCGCCCGCCCCGCGCCGAGGTCGGCGAGGTAGTACGCCGTGCCCGAATCGACGGCGCGTCCGAGGTTTCGCGCCTGGATGTTCTGGATGCCCAGGCTCACCTTGCCCGCGATATCGACGCGGCCCGCGAGTTGGAAGTCGGCCCCGCCGCCGGTGATCTGGAAGGCGGTGATGGCCCCGAGGCGCTGAGCCTCGGCGTTGCTGCTGGTCCCCGTCTTCAGGTTGATCTCGACGTCGAGGAAGTCGGTGTTGATGCGGGCGATCGTGCCGGTCGTCGTCGCCGTGATGCCGTTGATCGTCGCGGAGACGTCCTGGCCGTAGTCCGTGATCTTGTTGTTCGCCGCGGACCAGAGGGTCGGGCCCGAGGTCTGCGCCGCCTTGTTGTTCTGGGTTTGCAGCACATAGATGCCGGCGGCGGCGGCGGCGGTGTTGATCGATCCGCTGCTCACCGTCCGCACCGAGACGAACTCCGTGTCGCCGAACTCCGTGCTCTTGAGCGCGAGTCCGGTGCCCGACAGCGCCGCGCTCACGCCTGTAACGTCCGTGAACGAGTTGATCGCGTCGCGGACCGCGCTCACCGCCGTGCCCGACGCGAAGGAGAGTTCGCGCGACCCCCGGCTACCCGCGATCTCGATCACGAACCGCGCGGCGGCCGCCGTCAGGTTGATGTTTCCGGAGCCGAAGGAAAGGAAGAACCCCGCCACCTGCGCCGACCCGGTTACGACGACATCCACATCGCGCGACGCGCCGAAGTTAAGTTTCGCGCCGTTGACCCTGTACGCGGCCACGTTCGAGTGCACCGTATCCGTGTTGAAGTCGAGGTTTCCGTTCAGAAGCTTGATCCCCTGGAACGACGCCGCCCCCGCGACGCGGTCGATCGTCTGGATGATCGAATCAATCTGCAACTGGTTGGCTTCCTTCTCCTCCTTCGAGAGCCCCTGCTCGTTGGCCGTCTGCGTCAGAAGCGCCTGCAGTTCGTTCAGCAGCCCCGACACCTCGTCAAGCCCGCCTTCGGCGATGTTCACCACCTGGTCGGCCCGTTCGGCGTTGGCGATCGCCGAGTTGATCGCCGACTTCTCCGCGCGCAGGTTCTGCGACGCGATCAGGCCGGCCGGATCGTCCTTCCCGCGATTGACCCGGAGCCCGGTACTCAGACGCTCGAGCGACAGGGCCAGACCCCGGTTGTTCTGATTCAGCACGCGCTGAGCAATCTGCGATGCAACGTTGGTATTGATGCGGCTCATCGAAGTCTCCGTGTTCGCGCCCGCGGCGCTGCCTGTCGCTCGTCATCCCGTCTCGCCAGGCCCGCCTCCTGCGGGCCTCGCCCGTGCGCCTGCCGACACAGCCTCGACGCACGCGGCACCTCATCGGGGTCCCCGCATTTTCGGGCGGAAACCCGCATGACGGCGATAACATCGACCCCGCCGAGCCTTCCATGAAGTGTTCCGAAAAAAAAGTGAGGCGATAACCACGGAACGTCCCGGAACAAACGGACCACGTTGTGTTACTCCCTCGCCCCCGCTTCCCATGAAGCCGGGCCGCCCGCCTGATTCAGGTGGAGATAACCGCCGCGGAATCCCCAGCGCGACCGCTCGACCGGCCGGATAACCGCCGCGGCCGGCGCCAGGCGGGGAACCCATGCCCGTTTGCACCGAGACGGGGCCTGCGTCGTTCGAGGAATGCCGAACGCCGACGCTCCGGTTCCAGCGGTCGAAACGCCGGATCAAGCAGTGGCCGGCGCGTCCAAGCCACACCGACCGCCTCGGACGGCTCCGGGAAACCCGGATCAGCATGCCGCGCGGGACGAACCGAACGCCGCGCTATCCATCCTTCAGTCCGCCCAGTTCGTCAGCACGCGCAGGATGTCCTTCCAATCCACCTTCCCGTTGAGGTCGATGTCGCCGGGGATGCTGTACCGCTCGTTCCCGACCTCTCCGCCGAAGGACTGCAGCACATTGACGAGGTCCGGCGCCCCCGTCGGGCGAAGCGCCTCGGGCCTCGGCGAGAAGTCCACGCGCCACGCCACGCCGTACTGCTGCTCCGCCAACGGCTGGTCAAGCATCACGTCATAGTCCGTGTCCACCCACCGCACGCGGATGAGATACAGGCTGCTGATCGGGATGTCCGTGAAGATGTGCTCCACGTTGTACAACTCCGACGTCGACGCGCGGATCGGTGCCGCTCCGATTTCGATGTTCCCCAAGGGATCGCACGGGAACAACTGCAGGTCGAGATTCTCCAACTCCAGCGTTTTGACGCTCCCGATCTTCGGATCGTCCGGGTTCGTGAAGTTCAACTCCTGCAGCACGAACAGACGCTGCCAGCACAGCGTCACCGTCAACTGGTCCGCGGGCAGCAGCGTCCCGCCCGGGTTCGCCGGGTCGGGCCTCGCCGCCAGAAGCGGGACATTAATGATGTAGTCGATGTACCCGTCGGGGATCGACTGCCCCGCCGCCTGCCTCACCGCCCGCTGGTCGATGTTCGCGTGATCCCATCCCATCGGATCAACGAAAATCGGACCGATCTCCCTCGGCGTGCGACCGGGATCGATTGCGCCGGGAGGACCGCCGGGAGGACCGGAACCCGGACCCTCTCCCAGGGACGGAATCTGGAACGGCGTCTGAGGCCCCGTCGTCGTAAAGCCGGGACCGGGACCACGCGGACGCTTCAGATCCGGCTGCCGCCCACGCACCGTCTGCATGTCGCGCACGACCATCGTCTCGGGCCGAGGTCCGCGGTTTTGCCGCGTCAGAATCTCCAACTCCTCGTCCGTCAAAGGACGCGAAGGCTCCGATACCCCCGGCTCGCCCACGCCCTCTCCATCCTCCTCGCCCGCGGGCCGACTCCCGGGAGGACCGCCCGGACCCGTCGGCTCATACGGATCGCGCATCGTCGGCACGCTCGGATCCGTCTCCGGCGGATCCATCGTCGGGCCGTCGAACTGCGCCTGCGGCGGCTGCGCCTCCGGGTATCCGGTGATGAAATTCTCCAGGCTCCTTCGGAAGTTCACCACCCCCGCGCCTTGCGCCGAATCGAGCGGGTTGTCCGTATCGTTCACGATGTTGTAAATGAGCGGAGCCTCCGGGTCGTCTTCCAGATCGGGGTTGCGGTCGAACCCATCGCGCTGATCCTGAGGCTTGCCCGGCCCGTCCGGAGCGTTCGTCCAACCTTCCATCTTCTCCGCACCGTTCAGGATGATCGCCTTGATCACCGAGGGGTGCGTGCTCAGGGGCTCGGGCTGCTCGGCCGCCGCGTCGTGCAGCAACGCCGCCAGACCCGCCACGATCCCCGCCGAAACGCTTGTTCCCTGCACCAACTGGAAAGAACCCGTGTTCGCCGGGCTGTCCGGGTCATCGCCCGGATCGAGCGACGGCAGCAGCAGCAGACTCAGAGGCTCCGGGCCGTCATACTCGCACGGGTCCGGCGGCACCCCGCCGTCAGGCGAGAAGTCAGGCGGAATCGTCGCCAGACCCGTCCCGATTGCGAGCACGTCGATCCCCGGCCGAGCATTGGCCAGATCCGCCCCGCCCAGGATATTCGGCGAGGAGTCGATCGGGCCACGCGACGAAAACGCCGCCGTGACCACCGGCATCTCCGTGAACTCTGCCGGCGACGTCACCGGGTCCACGAACGCCACGCTCCCCACGACGATGCTGTTGAAGGACGTCGCCGGCGGAATCACCGAGCGCGAGCCCAGGTACAAGCCGCCGGGTGCGTTCGGGTCGGTATCGTTCAGGATCGGGCAGTTCTGGAACGAGCGTCCCTCGGCCTGGCCGTTGTTGCCCGACGCCAATACGAACGTCGAGAGGCTCTGCGACGCCACCACGTCGAACGCCTGCGAGATTGTGTCCTCGCCGTTCAGCCCGCGCCCGCCGCCGCCGAACGTGCTCACCACGACCGACGCCGCGCCGGGCAGACCCAGCGTCCCCGCGAACGCCGGGTTCGCCAACCCGAGCAGCGCGTAATACAGCGCGGGCTTCCCGACCACGAAGGTCCCGTCGCCGTACACCTGCGTCGCCACCGTCGCGGATTCCAGCGTTGCCTCGGACGCGATCCCCTCGAACGCGCCGATCGGCGCCCCCGCCGCGACGCCCGCCACGATCGTCGCGTGCGTTCCCGCCGATGTCGCCGACGCCCCCGCGCCGGGCCAGTTCACCTTCGAGATCGTCCGTCCCGAGAACACGTCGTGCTGCTCCACAACGTGCTCGCCGTCGACCACACCGATCGTCGCCGACGTCCCGAAGAACCCCTCATCCCGGAACGCGGTGACCTCCATCTGCTCGAAATACCGGTCGGATTCCACGCCCGCCTCAAGCAACGGCGTCTCCACCGTGATGGTGATGTCGTACAACTGCACGTCGTTCACCGCGTCCCCCTCGATGCTGATGAAAAACGAACCGGCGGTCACGGGAACATCCACGGATTCCCCGGCCCCCGCCGCGTTGGGGTTGAAGTCGGAGATCGTCACCAACTCGTTCGTGAACGGGTCGTACGACTCGATCTTGATCACGAGGTCCCGCGCCAGCAACGCGTCCGCATCGAACGGCGTGCCGGCGCAGCCCCCGCGGATCACCGAATCGCCAGGCGACGTCGACTCCACGAAAAGATCGTTCACATACGCCGACCCGCGGGGCTCGATCGACACCGTCAGCGTCCCCGAGATCACCGACTCCGGAATCCCCAGACGCCACCGGTCAATATCGCCCGTGTCGTGGATGCTCAGCGCGATCGACCCGTCAGGAAACAGCTCCTCCGGCAGCCCGAGGTGCGGCGCGTACGAGAATGTGTTCGTCCCGGGAATCGGCTCAAAGAAAAGATCGCGCGCATCCGTGTACGACGTCGTGTTCGCACCTTCTTCCCACGTGTCCAGAGGATCGCCGAAAAGCGAGTGCACCGAGCGAACGTCGTCCTCCTGCAACTCCGTGAACGTCATCGAGGGCAGCGGCTCCTGCACCTGAGGCGCCCCGGTCGGCTGGCTCCAGTCCTGCACCTGCATCAATGCCACCGGAACATCGGGATCAACCGGACACGCCGGATACAGCCCGATCGCAAAGCCGATTTCCCGCGTCATCACCACCGACAGCAGGTTCGGCGTCACCGGGTCGTTCCACCTCTCCTCCTTGTCGAGGAGGATGTTCCCGAGATACCCGAAGTTAAACTCATCGTCGTCAGGATCAGGCGTGTTGTTGTCATCGATCGCGTCCTGCGGCGGCGGGAAGGTCGGGTGATACGTCCAAGCCAGAATCCCCCCGTTCGATCCGTCCGGCTGCGTCGGGCCGTCGAGTTCGCACATCGCAATGCGAATCGACCCTTCCCCGGCGTTTCCCGCCGGGCTCCCGAGTGCGTTCAGATCCCAATCGCCGCCCCCGTCTCCGTTGACGTTGGCCGAAACCGCGTCCGCGTCATCGATGGTCACGTCCCGGATATTCGGGTTCTCAGGACGCGTGCTGGCCTGCCCGCCGGGAATGAAAATGAAGTCGATCGAACTCACCTGCTCCCATCGGTTGAACGAGTCCTTCACGACCCGTTGCCACGTCCGCTGCCCCCCGTCCTGGCCAAAACCGAACGGCCTCGGCAGGTTGTTCAGACGCTCGAAGATCACGTTCTGGAAGTCGTCGAAGTCGCCGTTTTCAGGCTCCAGAGGCTCGACCTGCTGCCCCCACTGAATTCCGTTCTGCCTGAACAGCGTCGCGTCCGAAGGCTCCATCGCCAAGCCGTCCTGCGCGTAACTCCACCAGATCTCGAACGTTCGGTTCTGCGGAAACGTCTCACGAATATCAACGCCGACGAGAAGCCGCCGCCCCACGCTCGGCGTGAACCGCTCTGCCGGCAGATGTCCGTCCTGCGCGCGAGCCTCCGCGACCGCGTTCAGCGTCTCCTTCACCCGCCGGACATACTCAGGCCGGGTCCCCGGCGCAAACGTCGTCCCCGATGCAGACGCCGCCCCGGCCAGAACCACCAGCACGCTCGGAAGAAACCGCGACCACGCAACGACACGCTGCCTGCGATTCATGCTGAATCCTCTCGATCTCCCCGCCCGCGGCGGCGGGCAGGTCCTGAATCATCCTCTGTTTCTCACACCAACGCTTCGATCCCGCCAAAACACCCCCCACGCCAATCAAACCGAACTCGCGCAACTCCTTGATACGACAAGACTTCTCTACGCCCGCCCCCCCATCCCGGATGCGTCAAAGCCTTAGCATTCGCTCACAGAATAACAAACCCGTCCCCCCCCGGCCGCTTACCCCCACGAGCCCTCGCCACAAACGGATGCTTCTTCATCCCCCCTTCAGCCCCAGCCCCACCCCCAAAGACTCCAAGTCTCAATCCGCCAGGCAACACGACCAACCCGCAATCCCCACCATCCCGCCGCGGCGCACCCGTCCGCGCCTTTCCCGCTCCCCTTACGAACCCCGTATACTCCCCCCGACCCCGAATTGCCCCCGCGAAACGAGAGAGGTGCCGCAGCCGCCATGTTCGGTGGAATCCTTGATTGGAACGAGAACGCGCTCGACGCCGGCGAAAAAGCCCGGCTCGTCCACGGCGTGTGGCTGACCCGCGCGCTGGGCATCGGCGGCGGGCTCATCCCGCGAATCCCTGTCCGCAGGGTTTCGGAAGGCGGGTTCGCCGCCCTCATGCGAACCCGCGAGGGTCGCGGCTGGGCCGAGGGATGGTGGGCAAGCGCCTTGACCCGTCTGGACGATGTATGAACACCCGGGCGCAAGCCGGCGCCCATCCCGGAGACGCCATGACTGAAGACACCCGACTGACCACCCACATCAACGGCAAGTGGCTGACGAAGATGGCGATCTTCTTCGTGCTCCTCGCGGGGCTTGGCGTCTGGGCGACCTTCGACGCATTCTGGGCCTACCCGGCCCGCGGCCGCCACCATGTGGACTTCGCCCTCCGCGACTACCTCGAGTGCCTCAACAAAGAAGGCCGGCTCCTCGGCTCGGCATCGGTCGAAGACCCCGCCGCCACCCTCAACGCTCTCGACGCCGCCAACGCGATGGAGACGTCCTCCTGCGACGCGTTCAAGTACGTCTGGCTCGTCTCGCTCTCCCGCGTGCAGAACCTCTCCGCCCTCGCCTCGCATAACAAGGCCGCCCTCGCCTCGCCGCCCGCGGACACCGACACGATCTTCGCCAACCCGCAGGGAAAACTCGACGACCTCAACCAGCGCCTCGGCACGCAAAACGCCCCCAAGCCCCTCGCCGCCTACGACATCCCGCTGCAATACCTCTTCATGCTCATCGGCTTCGGCGGGGCCGCGTGGCTCGCGCTGTTCCTCGCCAAGTGCCGCGGCGTCTCCTACGCCTACGACCCCGCCGAGCACCGCCTCTTCCTCCCCGGCGGCCGATCGTTCATCCCGGCGGAGATCAAGGAAGTTGATAAGCGCGACTGGCATAAATACTATGTCTATCTTACTCTCAGCGACGGCTCGAAGGAAATGAAACTCGACCTCCTCCGCTACGCCCCCCTCGAGGAGTGGATCCTGGACATGGAGAAACTCCACCCCAACTACGAGCCCCCGCCCCCCGAGCCCGAGGAGCCCGTCGCCGAAACCTCCGAGGAAAAACCCGAAGAAGGCTGAGGACGCCGCCGGTGGCGCTCCCGAGCGCTCTATCCGGAACGCCAAGCCTTGGACCCTGAATGGCGCTGCTGGCTGGAACATTGCTGAGCGGGGCATGCGTGCTGTGCGTGGCGCTGACGGTGCTCGGCCTGCCGGGAACGTGGCTGATGGCGCTGGCGGCACTGGGGGTCGAGGCATGGCGGCCTGAACTCCTCTCGTGGGAGGCGATCATCACGGCGGGGGTGCTGGCGCTCGTGGCGGAGGCGGTGGAACTCGCCGCAGGGGCTGTGGGGGCGAAAAAGGCGGGCGGGTCGCGCCGGGCGGCGGTCGGGGCCGTGGCGGGGGGGATTCTCGGCGGGATTGTCGGGACATTCGCCCTGCCGATCCCGGTTGTCGGGACGGTGCTCGGCGCGGCGGTCGGATCGGGGGTCGCCGCGGCAGTGATGGAGTTGACCAAGGACGGACGAACGTCGGCGGACATCCGCCGCGTCGGCGTCGGCGCATTCGTGGGCCGGCTGGTGGCGACGGTGCTGAAGTCCGCCTTCGCCGTGATGATCGCGGCCGTGCTGGTCGCGAGCGTGTGCATCCGCGGGTGGTGAACTTCCTCGAAGTGCATGTGGATTCGTGCTTCGTCGGCGGCTCCCGGAGAACGTCTCCCGCCCTCCGTGGAACATACGGCTGCGGCGCGAAGGGGCAAGCGGCATTCGGCGCATGGCCGTGATTGGGCGCGCAAGGAAGGCGATGCACCCGCGGAGTGCGCTGGGTCGGGGGCGCGGGTCAAGTAGTGGCACCCGGCGGGAAACGACGATAAAAGGGCCATGACGATGCCTGTCCCATCCGGCGAGCGAATCGATCGAGTGCTGTGGGTCTTTGTGCTGGGGGTGACGGTGCTCCTGGGCGCGGTGTTTGTGCGGGTGGCGCAGTTGCAGGTGGCGCCGGGGGCGGAGTTGCGGAAGCACATCCAGGACCGGATCACGAGGCGGGCGCAGTTGGCGCCGCGCGGGGACATCGTTGATCGGCGGGGCCGCCTGCTGGCGTCGACGCGGCAGGGGTTTCGAATCGTGGTCGATCCGCATGCGCTGAAGGCGCCCTACGGCGAGACGATCGCCGCGCTTGCGGGGGTTACGGGGCTGCCCGAGGAAGCGGTTGCGGAGCGGATCGTGGGGGCGGTCTCGCGCAGCCGGGAGCGGGAGCAGGCTGGGAAGAAAGGGCTGTATTACACCCCCCTGGGCGGGCTGCTTGATGAGCACCAACTTGAGCAGGCGCGGAAGGTGAGGATCGAGGGCGTGCACCTGGAAGCGGTGCCCGTGCGTGAATCGCCGGGCGGGCCGGCGACGGCGTCGCTGGTCGGCAAGGTGGGGTTCGAGCACACGGGGCTTGTCGGCGCGGAGCGAGCATTCGAGGAGGAGATGCAGGGCGAGGCGGGGCACCTGGATTATGTGCGGGATTCGCGGGGCCGGCCGATGGTGGTCGAGCCGACGGGGTACAAGCCCGCGGACCGCGGCGACGACGTTCGGCTGACGATCGACGCGTACCTTCAGGATGTCGCCTTCGAAGAACTGACAAGAGGCGTGCTTGATGCCGACGCGGCAGGGGGTCGGCTGGTGATGGTCGATCCGCGGACAGGGGATATCCTGGCGATGGTTGACCACGTTCGGCCGGGGCTGTCGCTGGAGGAGCCGCCGAGCCGGGAATCGCTGACGGGGCGGGAGATTCAGCCGGATTCGTCGGGGCACCGGTACCGGACGATCCGCGCGGACTCCGGGCGCGAAGTTCATCCGTCGCTGGCGCGGAACCGCTGCGTGGAGGACCTGTACGAGCCGGGATCGACGTTCAAGAGTTTCGTGTGGGCGTCGTTGATGGAGCGCGGCGTCATCACGCCGGACGAAGTGGTGGACACGCACGACGGCGTGTGGCAGACGGACTACGGGCGGGCGATCCGGGACGTAACACCGAAATCATCTCTTAATTGGTGCGAAGTCCTGGTGTTTTCGTCGAATATCGGGATGGTGCAGGGGACGGCGAGGCTGCCCTTCGAGAAAATGCGGCGGGACATCGTGCGGTTCGGGTTCGGACAGCGGGTGAACATCGGGCTTCCCGGCGAGTCGCCCGGCATCGTGACGCCGATGTCGCGGTGGACGAAATACACCCAGACGTCGATCTCGTCGGGGTACGAGGTGGCGGTCACGCCGATGCAGATGGTGCGGGCGTTCTGCGCGTTCGCACGCACGGGCGACCTCGCAGGGACGCTGCCGAACCTGCGGCTCCGGCAGCGTGAGGATATTTCGCCGGAGGACGAGGTGCGGGTGCGGGTGCTGCCGGCGTGGGTGGCGTACCTGACGCGGGACACGCTGAAGCGCGTGGCGTCGATGATGGAGGAGCGGTCGAGGCGACGGTTCCCGGATGAGCCGGGCGTGCGGTATTCGATGTTCGGGAAGTCCGGGACCGCGGAGATTCCGAGGCCCGACGGGAAGGGGTATTTCGACGGGCAGTACAACTCGAGTTTCCTGGTCGGCGCGCCGGCGGATGAGCCGAGGGTCGTCCTGGTCGTGGTGATCGATGATCCCGGGCCGGAGCAGATTCGCAGGCGCGCGCACTACGGGACGGCGGTGGCCGGACCCGTGGTTCGACGAGTGATCCGGCGGACCCTGGAATACATGGGCGTCCCGGCGGCCGAGGACGCGGTGGCGGCAGCGGGAGAAGGAGACGTGGAGCGGGATTGAGACCAGCGCTCAACCAACCCCGCGCCGAATCACCACGAGATGCGCGCCGCGGAGCCGCCGCTCATCCCGAGCGCACGGACGAAGTTGATTCACTGAGCATCAGAATGTGCCGGCGCAAAAATCCTCCCGAGTTTGAGGGTATACCGCCCGGTTTCCCAGGCGCTCGGGACGGCCTCGATGTACTCGATATGCCCATCGAGGAAGGCGGCGCTGGAGCGGAGCCATCCGCCGTGGTCTCCTTTGACGGTCAGCCCCGCGATTGCGGCGACGTCCATTGTCTGATCGTGCAGCCAGATGAACCGGGCTGGCGCGATCATCGAGGCCTTTTTGAACTGGAACTTGGTGGCCTGCCAGATATCCCACTTGCTCCGGCCGCTGGTGCCGTTGGGGTTCTCGTTGCTCTCCTGAATCGCGACGCGGAACCACTTTGTGTTCATGTGGTAACTCGTGCCGACATCGTCGTAGCAGGAAATGCGCGGATCCTTGCCGAAGCCGGGACGAACAGGCCACCAGCTCTGGCGCTGGTATGACCCGTCGTCCGAGGGGCAGTTGAACGAGGGCATTTCGACTCTGTGATCCACGTTGTTGTCCTTCAATCGACGGTCCGGTTCGACATAAGGATTGACCTTTCTTGTTTCGATCGGGTGGAGCAGCAGGCCTCGATAGCGGAAGCGCCAGTAGTTGTCCGCCGTCTTGCCGCCGTAGGTCCAGGAGTCGAACTCGGTGTCGCCGCCAACGAACTCCCATGCCGGGATGACGGGCCACATTCCGTCGCGCTGGTCGTCGGCGTAGAGCATGGCGCCGATCGTGATCTGCCGGACGTTGTTCATGCATTGCACGAGGCGGGACGCCTCGCGGGCGCCCTTCATCGCCGGCAGCAGTATCCCGATCAGAACCGCAATGATCGCCGCCACCACAAGCATCTCAATCAGGGTGAACCCTCGCCTGTCGGCACCGATCGCCCGTGCGCCGGACGTCGAGTACTCGGGATGGCTGTTTCGCCTTGTTCGCACCGAACGGCCTCCGGCGGGCGGTTCCGCCTCAAGTGTACCCCTGATATGTCGAACGCCAATCGGGGGCCGAGGCCAGTTTTTGGGGGGACGGGGGGGAGGGGGGGGTGGGGGCGCCCTCGGCCTGACGCCTGGGTATCGGTGGCACCCGCGGCGACTGCCACGATGGCAGGCGGGCCGTGGTCGGTTGCGGCATCGTGTCATCGCGACGGACGCCCCGGCGGGCTTCGGGGCTGTCTGAGGGCTGGATTCGGGGGTGGCGGGCACGGCGGCGCGTGGGGCGGGGCGTGATGGAATGGCATCCGGGTTGCCGGTGGACGTGGCACGTCATGGTGTGCCGCGGGTTCGCGGCCGCGTGGCGCGGGCGGGCCGACGGCGGCCCGGACCCAACCTTTGACCGCACCAGGATCCCAGAATCGGAGACCCTTTCGATGGCAGCCAAGAACCTCTCGTTTGATACCGACGCTCGTCAGGCCCTTCAGTCGGGTGTGCAGAAGTTGGCGAAGGCGGTGAAGAGCACGCTCGGGCCGAGGGGGCGGAACGGGGTGCTGGACAAGTCCTGGGGCGGGCCGACGGTTACGAAGGACGGCGTGACCGTCGCGGAGGAGATCGAACTGCGCGACAAGGTCGAGAACATGGGGGCGAAACTGGTGAAGGAGGCGGCGTCGAAGACGTCGGACGAGGCAGGGGACGGGACGACGACGGCAACCGTGCTGGCCGAGGCGCTGTTCACGGAGGGGCTGAAGTTCATCGCCAGCGGGGTGGACGCGAACAGCCTGGTGCGCGGGATGAAGATCGCGGTCGAGGCCGTGGGCGGGGACATCGGCAAGCAGTCCCGGCCGGTGTCGGGGAAGGGGGATATCCAGGCGGTGGCGAGCATCTCGGCGAACAACGACGCCGAGATCGGCAAGATCATGGCCGAGGCGTTCGAGAAGGTCGGCAAGGACGGCGTGATCACCGTCGAGGAGGGCAAGAGCCGGGACACGCTGGTCGAGGTCGTCGAGGGCATGCAGTTCGACCGCGGGTACCTGTCGGCGAACTTCGTTACAAACGTCGACGAGATGAAGGTGGAGGTCGAGAAGTGCCTCGTGCTGGTGTACGAGGAGAAGATCGAGAACATCACGAAGTTGGTGCCGCTGCTCGAAAAGGTGATGCAGGCGAAAAAGCCGCTGCTCATCATCGCTGAGGACGTCGCGGGCGAAGCCCTCAGCACGCTCGTCATCAACAAGTTGCGCGGAACGCTGCAGGTCGCGGCTGTGAAGGCCCCCGGCTACGGCGACCGCCGCAAGGCGATGCTCGAGGACATCGCGATCCTGACGGGGGCAAAGGCGATCATGAAGGACCTGGGACTCGAACTCGATCAGGTCTCGCTGAAGGACCTGGGGATGGCGAAGAAGATCGAGATCGACGCGGACAACTGCCTGATCCTCGAAGGGGCGGGCGAGAGCAAGGCCATCAAGGCCCGCTGCGAGCAGATCCGGGCCGAGGTCGAACGGACGACGAGCGACTACGACCGGGAGAAGTTGCAGGAGCGTCTGGCGAAGTTGTCCGGCGGCGTCGCGCAGATCAAGGTCGGGGCCGCGTCCGAGGCCGAACTCAAGGAAAAAAAGGCACGCGTCGAAGATGCGCTCCACGCCACGCGGGCCGCCGTCGCCGAGGGGATCGTCCCGGGCGGCGGCGTGTCGTTCGTCCGCGCGACCCGGGCCGTCGAATCAATGAAGGAATGGAAGGCGGTCTTCGGCAAGGACTCGCACGCGACCGCCGAGGACGTCGGGCACGTCAAGTTCGACTTCGCGGCCGGGATGGAGTTGGTCCGCCGGGCGCTGACCGTGCCGCTCCAGACCATCGCGGACAACGCCGGAGCGAAGGGGCGCGTCGTCGTATCAAAGGTCGCCGAGGGCGACTCGAAGATCGGCGCTTCCTTCGGGTTCAATGCCCTCACGCTGGAATACGGCGACCTGCTGAAGCAGGGCGTCCTCACGCCCGCGAAGGTGGACCGCACCGCCCTTCAAAACGCGGCAAGCGTCGCAACGGTCCTCCTCACGGCGGACTGCGTCATCACCGAAACACCGCAGGAAAAGGACGACCACGCCGGCCACGCCCACGGCGGCGGTGGCATGGGTGGCATGGGAGGCGGGATGGGCGGCATGGGCATGGGCGGGATGGGGGGGATGGGGTTCTGATCATGCGGGGAGGAATCCGATGACTCTTAAAACACAAACTCAAATCGAGCAAGATCTGAAGGTGAAGGCGGGGGATATGGGACCATTTAGTCCCGTCTTACGAAGCGCGCTCGCACTACAGTCTTGGCATCTCAGGGGGCTTGCTGAATCGATTTCTGAGCTTGCGCGCCTTCCTTACGAGCCGACTTCGTACGTCGCGAATGTGGTTCGCGAAGCAGAGCGGACATTCCTTAAGTTGGGCGCAGGTGTACCGTTCGACTCATGGATTCGATTGCCAGACTCGCCTACCTGGGCGGACTTGGTGGTGGCGACGTCTACTATGTATTCAACGATCATGACGTTTCTCAGTCCTGACGAAATGAGCGAACAACAACAACCGTTTGGATTCAGCAAACGACAGTGAGCGGCGGCGGGTGGCGGGTGGCATGCTTGCTGCTCGGAGCAAGCATGCAGGATGAGTGAAGAGTTGAAATGAGGATGAATAACCCCATCTTTCGCAGCACGACTCCTCCGCCCCGTTGGGGCGGGAGAGGTTGTGTTGCGCGGGGGTCCACGGGTTCCGCGGCGAGGACGCCGCTGCACCCGTGGCTACATCCCGTCGCCCCTTCGGGGCTTGGGGTGGGGTTCTCGCGGGCTACTGTCTTCGCCCATGAAATGGGCGGATCGATGGTTGCCAGCGGCGCCAGCCGCCGGACTCGCGGTGATTCACCATGAAGGTTTACCGCGCCGAATTCCGCCGCGCCGCGCTCAAGCAACTGGAATCACTCCCCGAA
>CAZBDZ010000070.1:0-18639 GCA_964490785.1 uncultured Phycisphaeraceae bacterium | reverse complement strand
CGGGAATCGCAGGGGAAATCACGGTCTTCTCGGACAGGGCGGGTGAATCCCGGCCCGCCCGCAACAGGCGGCGGGTGCCGGACCCGGGGGACCTGCGTCGGCGGAGCGAGACGGGGCGTGAGGCCGCCCAGCGCTGCCTCGATCGCGCCGACGTCCTCCCGTCCGCGGATCGCGCGCTTGTGGTGGCGGTGTTCAGGGACGGCGTATCAGTGCATCGCCTGGCCCTGCTGGACGACGCGCCGGAGTTCGGCCCGGAGTACCGGGCGCGGCTCCTCCGCCGACGCCTGCGCGAAATCTCCGCGCGGCTGCTGTCGGCGAAGTTCGAGTTCGTCGTGGGCTTCCTCGAACCGGCGGACCAGACGGAGCGCCGGCGGCTGGGGCTGCCCTGCTGGCCCCCGAAACGCCGCGCGGTGGCGCAGGAAGTGTTCATCAACGGGCGCTCGTCGCGCGAGGCGGCGGACGCGCTGGGACTGTCCATCCATGCGGTGCGGCGGGAGATGAACGCCATCAACGCACTCTTCGAGGCAAGGGGGACGCGATGAGCGAGCGCGCGATGCAGGCGGCGGCGTTGATGGGACTGGACCTCGAAAGCGGGCAACGGAAAGCGGAAAGCGGGAATGAAGCGGCGGCGGGCGCGGCAGCCGCGATCCTGGACGCGCACGCTCCGATGACGGTCATCCTCGGTCCCAGCGGGGCGGGAAAGACGACGCTGCTTCGGCGAGCGGCGCGCGAGGCGCGGCGGCGCGGGATGCGGGTCGCGTGCGTCGGCGTCGCGGGAATGCGCGAGGCGCGGCTGCGCGAGCGGCCGTTGGTTGACCTGCTGGCAGACTCGGCGGAGGACGCGATGCGCCTGCTGGCCCGCGCGGGGTTGGGAGAGACGTCCTGCTTCCTGCGACTTCCCGCGGCGTTGTCGGCGGGGGAGATGTTCCGACTGAAGGTGGCGCTGGCGATGGATCGGCTCGGCGGGGCGCGGAGCACCCATCACCCGCCGACGGGCGATCGGCGGCCCGGCGTGCTGATCATCGACGAGTTCGCGGGCGCGCTCGACACCGAGACGGCCCGGAGCGTCGCGGCCCTGCTCCGCAGGTGGGTCGGGCGCGCGCCCGCCTTGCGCGCCGTCGTGGCGACGCATCGGGAGGAGGTGCTGCCCGATCTCGGGCCGGCTCGCGTCGTCGAAGTCGGGTTCGGCGGCGTGGTGGAAACGAGGGAAACGAAGAGAACGAACACCAGAAAGACAAAGGGGGTGCGAATCGGGCGCGGGACGATGGAGGATTACGCCGCGCTGGCTCGCATGCACTACCGCGCCGGTCGGCCGGCGACGGTCGTGCGCGTGCTGGCGGCGAGGCGGGGCTCGACGCTGGCGGGCGTGCTTGTCGTGTCGATGCCGACGCTGAACGGGTGGTGGCGCGCGCGGGCCTGGCCGGGGGAGTTTGACATCCCCGACAAGCGGGAGGGCGCTCGGCGAATCAACGACGCGCGACGCGGCGTGCGGTGCATCTCGCGCGTCATCGTCGATCCGCGGTTCCGAAGCACGGGGATCGCGTCGGCCCTGGTTCGCGCCTACCTGGACGATCCGCTGACGGAGCGGACCGAGGCGGTGGCGGCGATGGGGCGGGCCTCACGCTTCTTCGAGGAGGCGGGCATGACGCGGATCGACCTGCCGATGCGCCCCGAGAACGCGCGCCTGACGGACCTGCTGGAGCAGTTCGGGATCCAATGGTGGGAGGCGGCGTCGCCCAAGCGGATGTTGGAGAAGGCGCTGCGCCGCGTCGGGCGGGCGTTGCTGGAGCGCGAGGTGAAGCGCTGGGCGAGTTCGTCGCGTGCCGCGGCGAGCGCCGCACGCGGGAGGAAGGAGTTGCCGGACCTGTTCCGCGCCGCCTGCCGGGTGATCGGCGGGCGCGCATGCGCGTTCGTCGCCAAGGCGGGTGCCACGGCCAGCGCAGTCGGCCGTGGCGGAATGCCCTGTGCGCCCGCTCTTGCGGCGGTCTCGCAGGAGTCGATTGCAACCGGAGCGGCGGCAGAGGCATGATCCTCAAGACCATGAGTGGAGGGAGAACGTAACAAAGGGGGCAACATGAAGGGACAACACGCCAAGCAACCGGCGTTGCGAGTCGCCGCGGACGACCTGCCGCGGCCGCTGACCTTCTTCCTGACGGAGCGCGAGCGGCGCGAGGTCGTGAAGACGCTGGGGCGTCGGCACAAGGATCGCGCGCGGGCGTTGATGCAAGCGGTGCGAAGGAGGAAACGCGGAACGTTGAAATGAAGGGGAGAGGGTGCGAGGAGGGGAGAAAGACGGGGGATTGATGGAAGACGTGTCAATCGGACCGGCGCCGGTGGATCGGGCCGGGTTGTCGCGGTGGATGAAGTGGGCGCTCGGCGTCGACGTGATGGAGTCCGCGCTGACGCCGGGGAATGATTCGCCGATGGACTACCTGGAGTGGGTGTTCTTCGGGGGAGGGACGAAGTGCGGCGGTGGTGATTGCGTGATCTGGGGGCCGCGGGGCGGGGGCAAGACGTTCTACGGGGCCGTGGCGACGGTGCTGGAGATGGTGTTCCGGCCCGGGATCGAGGTCATGGTCCTGGGCGGGTCGCGCGAGCAGTCGCAGCGGATGCACGCGCACCTGCGCAGGCTGTTCGAGCGGCCGGCGCTGTGCGATCTGGTGGACGGGAAGATCGGCGAGCGTCGCGGGCGCCTGCGAAATGGGTCCGTGGTCGAGGTGCTGGCGCAATCGCACACGTCGGTGCGCGGCACGCGGCCGCAGGTCCTGCGCTGCGACGAGGTGGACCTGTTCGACGAGGACGTGTGGGAGGCGGCCCAGTTGGCGACGCGATCGAAGGACTGCGGCGGGTCGATGCCGGTGCGGGGGCGGATCGAGGCGTTCTCGACGTGCCACCGTCCCGGCGGCCTGATGTCGCGCCTGATTCAGTCGCCCGCGTCGCGGCGCGTCTTCAAGTGGAACGTGATCGACGTGCTTGAACGCTGCGAGCGGGAGCGCCCGTGCGAGCGGTGCGGCCTCTTCGAGGAGTGCGCCGGCCGGGCGAGGGCGACGGCGGGCGCGGCGCGCGGACATTTCTCGATTGACGATGCGCTCACCATGAAGCGCCGCGCCGGCCGCGCCGCGTGGGAGGCGGAGATGCTCTGCACGAGGCCGATGCGGCGGACGGCGGTGTTCCCGGAGTTCGATCCGGCGCGCCACGTCGCCGAGTTCGGGCTGGAGGGGCTTCGCGACGCCGACTGGATCGCGGGAATGGACTTCGGCTTCCGCTCGCCGGCGGTGATCCTGTGGGCCTGCGTGGACGCGGCGGACGTGGTGCGCGTCGTGGCGGAGCGCGTCGTCTCGGGCGCACCGCTGCGCGAGCACATCGCCGCGCTGCTCGGGGGCGTGCCGATCGGCGACAGCGAGCGCACGCCGGTCCCGCGGTGGGTCGGCGTCGATCCGGCGGGGATGCAGCGCTCGGACCAGACGGCCCAGAGCCAGGTCCAGGTGATGCGCCGCGCGGGGCTGGTCGTGAAGCACAAGCGCGTGCCGCTGCAGGAGGGGTTGCGGATCGTGCAGGCGCGGCTCTCTCCCGCGATGGGGCCGGAGAGACTCATCATCCACGCGCGATGCACCCATCTGATCGAATGCCTGCAGAACTACCGATTCCCTGATGATCCCGCCATCGTCTCGCCCATAAAGGACGGCCACGATCACGCGCCCGACGCGCTGCGGTACATGCTCGTCGGACTTGAAGAGCAGGGAAAGACGCTTATCAGCCGGTATTGGTGATCCGGGCGCCACGGCCGGCCTGCGGCGCAACGGGGATTCGTCGGCGTTTCCGCCCGCAGGGCGCACGGACGTTGCGAGCGGCGCGGCGAGGCTCGGCGAGCAAGCCACTCGTTCCGGGCCATTGGAATTCTCTGTGTCTACCTCCCCGCAGTATCAATCGGGTGCCCCGGTCTTGCCGTCCGCGGCAAGGCCGGGACGCACTTGCAACCCCGTCCGGCCTCGCTGCAAAGTCAGCGAGACCGGGGCAGCCGCCGTGGCGCCCAAAACGTGGCATGGGCTTTCCAGCCCTTGACGAGGACGCACGCCCAGGAAGGGGCGCGCCACGGCGTTGCCGGATCATCCGGCGAGGCGCGAATGAGTTCCTGCGCCGGTTTCGGCGGCGAGGAGGCGCGTGAGGCGCGCGTCCCAGGAATGGTCGGCGGCGGCGCGGGCACGGAGCGATTCGCCGGCGGCGCGCCGCCGCGCGGGGTCGCTCGCGAAGGCGCGGACGGCGTCGAGCAGGGCCGGGCCGCGCTCGAAGGGGAAGACCTCCGCGCCCGGCTCGAAGCAGGCGTCGAGGCCGATCGTCGCATGATGGACGCAGGGGACGGCGCTCGCGGCGATCTGGAAAGGCTTGTGCGTCAAGCCTTCCTCGTCGTGCGGGGCGTTGATGGTGAGGGCGCACGCGCCGCGGGCGTAAATCTCGGGCTGTCTTTCGTACTCGATCCACGCGCGGGCGTCCGGCGGCTGGGCGATGCCGAGCGGCGAGGCGTCGCAGCCATGGACGCCGAGGTTCACGCGCCGGCCGAGCCACTCAATCCAGAAGTTCCGCCGCCACGCCGTGAGGGCGTTCAGGGCGCGCGTCGCCGCGTACCACCGGCGGGAGTCTTCCTGAAGCCACGTCAGCGCCTCCGCGTGCGCCGATTCAAGATCGGCGGCGAGGCGGAAGAAGGAGACGAGGGGGCGGCGCGGCTTCGCCTCGATCCAGGCGTCGGCGAGGCGCTCAAGTGCGGCGATCGGCGCCGCACCGGCGGCGTGCGCCTGGAAGAAGGCCCGCCAGGCGAGGAGCGCGCCGGGGCGCATCGCACGCATGATGTCGGCGGGATCGGGGTCGTCGTGGTTCAGGAAGGGAAGCGTCTCGGCGGGGGGCGCGGCGGCGTCGCTGAGGATGACGACGGCGTCATGCAACGGCTCGCCGCCCCGGGCCGGCGCGGCGCGGAGCGATTCGTAGTCCTCCCCCATCGGCAGGCCGACGACGTTCGGCCAGCCGGCGACGGCGCGGAGTTCATCCGCGGCGGCGGGGGATTTCACCCAGTGCGTGTGCATCGAGTGCGCGAGCAGGCGCGCGACCTGCGGCTGGAGCGCGGAGGCTTCGACGGCCCAGTTCGGATGGTCGGTCCACAGAAGGACATGTCGCACGCCCGCGGCGACAAACGGGCTGACCGGCGTCGGCCCGCCGAGCGGGTCGGGCTCCAAGGCGAAGTCGAGCGCCCCGTTATGAGTGTAGCCGAGGACGTGGGTGACGCGGTTCTTGAGGAGAAGGGCGCGGACCTGGGCCGTGGCGTCGCGCTGGGCGGCGGGGCCGCCGCGGCGCATGAAGTCCCAGATCGGCCCGAGGTCGATGGTCCCCGCGAGGACGCCGAGACGCTCGGCGGCGCGGGCGATCGCAGCGAGATAGTGGCGGCTGGTGCGTCCGGGGTTGAGGAGGACGAGAAGGCGGGCGCCTCGGGTCATGGCGTAATCGTCGGCGGAACGCCCCGGAGTTCTGCATATGATGCCGGTCAATCGTGCGGCGAAGGCCACCGAAGCGGAGGTACCGATGTACACGAGGAAGTGCCTGGGATTCACGCTGGTGGAGATGCTGGTGGTGATGGCGGTGGTGGCGCTTCTGGTGGCGCTGATTCTCCAGTCGCTCTCGGGGGCGAGGAAGTCGGCGCAGCAGATGACGTGCCTCTCAAACATGCGGCAGTTGGCGTCGGGGTGGCATTCCTATTCCCTGGACAACCACGAGGTGATGCTGCCGGGGCGGTTCCCGAACTTGCCGGGCGGGATGTCGAACCCCGCGAACTTCTACAAGGTGGGGAACGGAACGAAGTTCCGCGCGCGATACCTGCCGGTGCTCGGGAGATACATCGATTCCTACTCGTTCGCCAACCCGAACCCGTCGGACGATCGTCAGGACTTCGACAATGCGCTCTTCGCCTGCCCCTCGGCCCCGGAGCGAGTGGACGACGGCAACTGCGCGTGGGGATACAACCACCAGTTCCTGGGGAACTCACGGCTGCGCGGCGGCGTGTACCGCAACTTCCCGCTCAAGCAGACTCTGTTGCAGATCCAAGCGCGGACGGTGCTGTTCGCGGACTCGCTCGGCACAGCGGCGGGCTTCGCGGAGCGCGACCGGAAGGGATACAGCAATAACGGCACGAATCTCGCGGAGATCGGGAACCACGCGTGGTCGCTTGATCCGCCGAGGTTGACGCCGGGGTCGGACCGGGGGACGGGCAACGTCGGGAGTACGCGGACGGCGGTGGACCCGCGCCACGCCGCGCGGGCGAACACGATGTTCTGCGACGGCCACGGCGGGGCGTTGACGGCGGATGATCTGGGATACCGGCGCGCCGCCGACGGGAAGTATCTGGACATGGAGCCGGGCGGACCGTCGAACCCACCGCCGACGAATGCGCTCTTCAGCGGGAGCGGGACGGACAAGGATCCGGTGTGATCGGTGGGTGGGGTCGGAGTGCCCGAAAGGGGTGTCCTTGAATGAACCTCGCGCCTCGAATCGCGCATGTCCAGCGCGGGAATGAAAGATGATCCGTATCGCGCGCGGATTCACACCGGACGCCGGATCACTGAGGAGAAGGCGGGCGTGCGGGCTGATCGGTCCCGCATTCGGGGCAGACGAGAAGGTCTCCGGCGTCGTAGCCGCAGTTCGGGCACAGGGTTGCCTTTGCGGCGATGACGCGAGTGCGAGTGCCGAGGACGATGCCGATTCCCATCGCGGGCGCGAGCATTGCGAACAGGAGCGTGCGGGTGGGGCGTATGGAACTGAAGGCCACGAACCCGAAGGGAACGAGCATCGCGACGACCAGAAACGCGGCGAGCACAAACCGTCCCTTCCGGCTCCACCCGATCAGCGCGCCGCAGCCTTTGCAGCGCCACCGGGCCCAGATGTGGCTGCCGAAGAAGCACCGCAGGAACCCCGCCGACGTGCCGCAGAGCGGACATGAACCGAGGAAGCCTCGCACGATCAATCCTCCGAATCCTGCGGCCCTGTGGACACTGCCGCGTACCGGTCCACGACCTCGCGGATGGCCCGCGCCGCTTGGCCGGGGTCTTTCGCGCCGCAGATCGCCGAACTGACGGCGACGCCCTTCGCCCCGGCGGCGACGACTTCGACGGCGTTGTCGGGGGTGATGCCTCCGATGGCGAGGTGGGGGGGGAAGGGCGGGTCGTGCCTGAGGTATTCCATGAGGTACATGAGGCCGGCGACGGGCTTGGGTTTGGTGGCCGACGCGAACATGGAGCCGACGCCGCAGTAGTCCGCGCCGTCGCGGAGGGCGTCCTCGGCGTCGCGGATGGAGGCGGTGGATCGGCCGATGAGGAGCTCGAATCCGGTGATCTTGCGGGCCTGGTGGATGGGCATGTCCTGCTGGCCGAGGTGGACGGCGTCGGCGGCGGCGACGACGGCGATGTCCGGGCGGTTGTTGATGACGACCGCGGCGCCGAGGGGCTTGACGGTTTCGACGAGGCGTGCGGCCCGGGCGGTGAGTTCCTTGTCCGTCAGGTCCGGCTCGCGCAACTGGATGCAGTCGGCGCCGTTCTGGGCGGCGGCGATGGCGACGTCGAGCCACGCGACGCCGGCGGTGCAGAGGCTCTCGGTGATCAGGGCGCACAGCCGCCATTGCGTGCCGCGGCCCGAGCCGAGGGCGAGGAGGAGTCGGCGTTCGACGGCGTAGGCGCGGTAGCGGAGTTGCTCGGCGGCCTTGGCGAAGTCCTCGGGGCCGAGGTCCTTGCTGCCCGGGGCCTTGGAGGCGAGTTCCGGGAGGGCCTTGGCGTACTCCTCGATGGAGCGAAGGGCCTCGGTGAGGCGCTTGCCCGCGGCGAGGACGACCTCGCGCGCGCCCTCGCGCTTGTATTCGCCTGGGGCGGTGATCGAGGTTCCGACGTCGTGCGGCGTGTCGCGGTGGGCGAGGCCGACGCCCTCGCCGCCGGGCATGCGGTCGAGGGTCGAGGCGAGGTCGTGGCGGATGGACTTGAGGGACTCGGAGAGGGCGCGGGAGCCGATGAGGAACCGCGCGGCGTCCTCGAGCACGCGCACGGCCTCGCGGGCGCGGTTGGCGTTGGCGTCGATGATTCGAGCGGCGTGGTTCATGAAGGCACTTTTACCGCAGAGTCGCGATCACCTCATCATCAACAACGTGGGAAGCGAAAGAGTAACGATCCGCGGGTCGCCGATTTCAACCTCATCGCGCAGGGTCACGAGTACGCCGAAGGGCGCGTTGTACACGGATTTCTCAAGGAAGGCGCGCAGGCCGACGGTGTCTCGCAGCGGATCGATGCGCTGCCGGTACTTGACCTCCATGGGGATCCGCCGCTCTCCGATCGTGAGCACGAAGTCGACCTCGGGTTCCGCGCCGCGCTCCGGGAAATGCGCGACGTCGAGATGAGGGATGCCGGAGAGCGCGTATCCAACCACGCTCTCGGCGATGTGCCCCGCGATCTCCGCGAGATGCGGCGACGCGGCAAGCCCCGGCGCGTCGAGCGGCACGACCTCCTGCAACCAACTCGCACGCAGCCCGTGATCGCACAGGCATACCTTGGAGTTGCCCTTCTGTTTCTTCAGACGCAACTCCATCGGACGGATGAGCCGGATGAGCATGGCGCCGTCCAGAAACTGAAGGTACTTCAGGACGCGCTGCCATCCGATATTGGCGGCGAGCGCGTTCTTGACCTCGGAGACGAACAGGGCTCGCGACGGCGCCTGACCCGCATATCGGCAGGAGAGCCGAAAGACCTCCTCAAGCAGTTGCGGGTCGCGCTTGACCCCTCGCGCCCCGATGCGAAGGTCGTGCTGGATGGCCCGCTTGACCACCGTTTCGTTCAACTGGTCGGCGACCTCAGGCCAAGGCGTGTCCGGCTTGGCCTGGGCCATGGGATAGCCGCCCCGTGCGGAAAAGGCGTGGAAGGCGCGATCTCGCGGCTCCCGCCGCGTAGCCGCCCATGCCCCGAGTCCTCGCCAGAAGTCCTGCTGCAGCAGTGGCTCCAGGCCGTTGGGCTGCAAGTACGGCCCAGCCTCTTCCTGAAAGCGAAGGCCGAGGATTTCGCGGAGATGGAGCGTGCCGAGTTCCACCTCCGTGATTCTTCCTGCAAGGCTGTCCTTGCCCGCCTCGATTCGGAGCGCCGAGCTTCCCGTCGCCAGCACCTTGACGGAGTGATGGTCCACGAGCGCCTTGAGTTGCGGCGCCCATTCCCTGAGATTCTGAACCTCGTCGAACATGAGATAGGCCGGTTCGCCGGCGCGCGCGGCATCGTTGAAGGAACGGCCGAGCACCCGATTCTCGAACCAACGAGCAATGGCGAGCACCGGTTCCATCACCAGTCGAAGGGAAGGAATCTCATCAAACTGAACACGAAGGATGCGCGATCCGGCGACGCGGCGCTCGCCAAGAAGGGTCTCGATGATCTGCATCTGAAGCGTCGTCTTGCCGACCTGCCTCGGCCCGCGAATGACGACCGCGGGGGCAAGACCCGAATCGAGTTTCTTGAGCGCGGTCGCGAAAGCCCAGCGCTTGTAGACCGGCTGAGGCTTTCCGCGCGCGCCCTCCCACCATGGATTGACCGATCGCAAGAACTCGTCGAGTTCGGGTGGAAGGCGTTCACGGTCAAAGACGTCTCGGCCCATGCGAACAGTCTATGTCCGTTCGTGCATGGTTGCGGACCGGCATCGCCACTCAGCCCGAGCGCCGACAGCCGAGCACTCAACGCCTTTGCTTCATTCCCTCCGCGACCTCCGCGCCTCCGCGGTGAGATGTCTTCCGCGCCGCCGCGAGGCCGTGCTCCAGATCAGCGATGAGATCGTCGGCGTCCTCGATGCCGATGCTGAGGCGGATCATCGTGTCGGAGATGCCCAGCATGCGGCGGGTGTCGGGCGAGAGCGAGGCGTGGGTCATGATGGCGGGGTGCTCGATGAGGGATTCGACGCCGCCGAGGGATTCAGCGAGGGCGAAGATGCGGACGTTTTCGAGCATGCGCCGGGCTTCGTCGACGCCGCCCTTGAGATACATGGTGATCATGCCGCCGAAGCCGTCCATCTGGCGCTTGGCGAGGGCGTGCTGCGGGTGCGAGGGCAGGCCGGGGTAGACGACCCGCTCCACAGCCTCGTGCGCCTCAAGCCACTTGGCGATCCGCATGGCGCTCTCGGCGTGGCGCTTCATGCGGACGTCAAGGGTCTTGATGCCGCGGAGGGTGAGGTAGGCGTCGAAGGGCTGCATCACGCTGCCGATCGCGTTCTGGAGGAAGCGGAGTTGGGCGACGAGTTGCGGGTCCTTGGTGGCGAGCAGGCCGCCGACGACGTCGGAATGGCCGTTGATGTACTTGGTCGATGAGTGCATCACCATGTCGAAGCCGTGCTCCAGCGGGCGCTGGAAGATGGGTGAGGCGAAGGTGTTGTCGCAGACGAGGATGCACTCCTTGTTCACATCCTTGGCGACGCGCGCGATCATGCGCAGGTCCGCGAGTTTCAGGTTCGGGTTCGTCGGCGTCTCGACCCAGACCATGCGCGTCTGCGGCGTCATGGCGGCGCGCATCGCAGGCTCGCTGGTGAGGTCGGCGTAGGTGATCTTCAGCCCCTGCGAACGGGCACGGACGCGGGAGAAGAGGCGGTTCGTCCCGCCGTAGAGGTCGTCCATGGCGAGCATGTGCGAGCCGGCGTCGAGGAGTTCGAGGGCGGTGCCGATGGCGGCGAGGCCGGAGGTGAAGGCGAAGCAGCCGCAGGACTGGTCGTATTCCTCGGAGATGCCGGTGTTCTCAAGGTGGGCGACCATGCGCTCGAGGGCGTAGCGGGTCGGGTTGTGCGAGCGGGAATACTCGTAGCCCTTGTGGACGCCGGGGGACTCCTGGGCGTAGGTGCTGGAGAGGCTGATGGGCGGCATGACCGCGCCGGTGGCGGCGTCGGGGCGCTGGCCGGCGTGGATGACCTTGGTGGCGGGACGGGCGGTGGGGTCGATGGACATGGGGGAACCTCACACAAAGGCTGACAATGGACAGTGGACAGTGGACATCAGATGCCTCGAACCGATGTCCACTGTCCACTGTTCGCTGTCCACTGTGCGGTCACTTGTTCCCTTCCATCGCCCTGCGGAGTTTTCCGTCGGCCTGCTGGCGGAGGTAGTTGATCATGTCGATCTTGGTGATGAGGCCGAAGTAAGTGCCGTCCTCGGCGGCGACGATGGCGACTCGGTCGGCGCGGAAGATGGGGATGAGGGCCTCGATGGGGGCTTCCGGGCGGATGGTCTCCAGACGGCGGGTCATGAAGTCGGAGACGGGCTTCTCGAAGGCGGCGGGATCGTTCATGACGGCGAGGAGGATGTCGCTCTCATCGATGATGCCGACGACCTTGTCGCGCGGGTCCATGACCGTCATCTGCGACACGCCGTACATCTGCATCCGCTTGATCGCCTGCTTGATGGGCTCCTCGTCGCCGAGGGTGTAGTCCTCGTGCTGCGAGTGCCGGCGGGCGATGAGGTCGCGGAGGTTGTTCTGCTTCTCGCGCCGGATGAAGCCGTTGTCGATCATCCAGAAGTCGTTGAAGAACTTCGAGAGGTACTTCGCGCCGGTGTCGCAGACCAGGGTGGCGACATTCATCGGCGGATTCCGGGGGGGCTGCTTCCGGCACCATGCGAGGGCGGCGTGGATCAGGCAGCCCGTGCTTGAACCCGCGAGGATGCCCTCCTTCGACAGGAGTTCCCGCGCCGCGAGGAACGCCTGCTCATCCGTGACGGGGATGGCTTCATCCACGAGTTTCAGGTCGCAGATGTCGGGGACGAAGTCCTCGCCCATGCCCTCGACGAGCCAACTGGTCGCCTGGACGTGCTTCCCCTCGTTCACGAGGGGATGGAGCATGGAGCCCGCGGGATCGGAGAGGATGACCTTGATCTCCGGGTTCTTCTCGCGGAGGAACCTCGCGACGCCGGTGAGCGTGCCGCCGGAGCCGACGCCGAGCACCACGGCGTCGACCTGCCCCTGCATCTGCTCCCAGATTTCCGGGCCTGTGGTCTCGTAGTGGGCGCGGATGTTGTCGGGGTTGCCGAACTGGTTGACGTAGAGGGAGTTGGGGGTGTCGCGTGCGATCCTCGCTGCGACCTCCTGGTAATACTCAGGATGTCCCTTCTGCACGTCGGAGCGCGCGAGGATGACCTCCGCGCCCATCGAGCGCAGGTGCTGGATTTTCTCCTGCGACATTTTGTCGGGGACGACGACTTTGAGTTTGTAGCCGCGCTGTCCCGCGACGAGGGCGAGGCCGAGGCCCGTGTTCCCCGCGGTGGCTTCGACGATGGTCGGTGGCGGGTTGCCCTTGGGGTCGAGTTTTCCCTCGCGTTCGGCGCCTTGGATCATGGAGAGGCCGATGCGGTCTTTGATCGACCCCGCCGGGTTCATGAGTTCCATTTTGACGAAGAGGCGGCACGGGGCCGCGTTCATCTTCGCCAGTTCGAGCATGGGGGTGCGCCCGATCATGTCGAGCACGCCGCGGAAGGGCGGGAGCAGCGGCGCCTTGTCGCAGGTTGTGAGCGCACGTCCGGGGGCGGGGTATCCGGCGGGAACAGGTTTCGCGGCAGCAGTCGATGACATAGGCACCCAATCCTCGAGCAATCCTCGATCCGCCGCGCGGCGAACCCGTTGCAGGCGAAGTCTAGCACCCGTGGGTCATCGTTCAGGGCGACGGTTTCGTCAAAAGCGCCGCCACCGACCCGTGCATCCGCTGCGGGGTCGGTGGGGCCGCTTCCCGTTGGCTGGTGGTAGCGCGGGGTTATTTGCGACGGCGAGCGATGAGGAGCAGGCCGGCGGAGGCGATTCCGAAGGCGCCCGGCGTGGGGACGATGGCGAGGCGGAAGATCTGGTACTCGGCGTGGTCGGCGCCGCCGATCAGGGGGTTGGCGACGTTGTTCGGGTTGCCCCAGGTCCATCGTGCGTTTTCATCGATCCCGGCGATCTTGCCCCAGGGCTGGGTGGTGGACTTGTTCTTGGGGCCGACGTAGGGGTTTTCCCAGAGGTTGTTGCTGTCGGCCTGGGCGGAGTACATGCCGATTTCGGAGGCGAGAGGCCAGGCCGAGTTATCGCTCTTGGGGGCGTCGGTCATGGTGACTTCCCACGGGGCGACGCCGGTGTGGTACTTCTTGCCGCTGGAATCGCGGATGTCCGCGATGAGGCCCTGCGCGACGCGGTCGTCGCTCCATGCGGCGATGTAGATGTAGCCGAGGGTGTCGAAGGTAAAGGTCTCGGCCTTGCTCCAGTTGTAGGTCCCGGGGTTGCCCGCGGCGCCGAGTTCGTTGCCGCCGACGAGGGTTACGCCGGCGGGACCATCGACGTAGAGGGCGTAGTGGTTGTCGGCGGTGATCTTGGCGGTGAAGGAGGCCTGGGCCGAGGCGGCGAAGGCGGTCAAGGCGACGATCGAAGCGGCGAAAGCACGGATACGGATTTTCATGCGACGTGGCTCCCTGTGCCCGCGGGGTTTCCGCGGCGACACCTCCACGATGAGATACGAGCGGGGTGCCGGCAAGGGTTTCACCCTCGCGTCGGGGCTGTTTTCGGTTATCGGCTCGGCGGGGCCGACGCGGATTGCCTCGGTTGACTCGGAATCGGACCTACACTCTCCGCCGGTCCCGGAACGACTCACTGTGAAAGCCAGCCATGTCTGAACGCCAGCCCCCCGTCTTTGATCCGAACGCCCCGCACCAGCAGCGGCCGCGACTGCGGGCTATCCGCGGCTTTCCCGCGCAGCACGGTGAGCAGACGCTGCTGGGTCTGGCGGACGCGAGGCAGATTTCGGATGAGGTGGTCTTCACCGCCCCGGCGGCGCAGGTGATCTTCCAGTACATGGATGGGAAGCGCGATGTCGAGGGGATCGTGGCGGCGGTGGGGCAGGGACTGCGGCGGTCGGACCTTGAGATGCTGATCGCGCAACTTGACCATGCGGGGCTGCTCGAGGGGCCGACGTTCGAGGCGATGCTGGTGAAGGTGAGGAAGGACTACGACTCGCTGCCGTACCTGCCCCCGGCGGGGACGGCGAACTTCGCGGATGCGCTCGCGTCGCAGCACCTGGGCGAGAAGGCGACGAAGGACCAGTTGGCGGAGGTCGGGCCGACGAGGCTCCGCGAGCAGATGGACACGTGGATGAACGACGCGCTGAAGGACGCGCAGGACCCGGCGTTCACCTCGCTGCCCAAGGCGATCATCGCGCCGCACCTGGACTACTGGCGCGGGTGGCTGAACTACGCGCACGCCTACGGCCGATTGCGCGTCGCGGATCGGCCGGACAGGGTCGTCGTCCTGGGGACCAACCACTTCGGGTTCAGCACGGGCGTGGCGGCGTGCGACAAGGGGTTCCAGTCGCCGTTCGGGCTGTGCGAGATCGACGGGGCGTTCGTCGCCGCGCTCAACCGGCACCTGACGGCGGAGCAGTCGCGGCTGCTGTTCCAGCATCGGTACGACCACGAGCGGGAACATTCGATCGAGTTGCATATCCCGTGGATTCAACAGGTGTTCGGCGCGGACGACTCGGGGGCGTTCCCCAAGGTGTTCGGGGCGCTGGTTCACGATCCGGCGCAGAGCAACGGCGAGTCATACGACGGGGCCGGGCTGGGGATCGTGCCGTTCATCGAGGCGATGAGGAAGACGGTGGCCGAGTGCCCGGGGCGGACGCTCATCGTTTCGTCCGCGGACCTGTCGCATATCGGCCTGTCCTTCGGCGACAAGGTGTCGATTGTCGGGGACGCGCCGGAGTGCGTGGCGTTCCGCAACAAGGTCCTTCAGCACGACCGGGAGATGATCGAGCTCATCCAGAAGGGCAAGCCGGAGGAACTCGTGGCGTCGATGGCGTGGCAGCAGAACCCCACCCGCTGGTGCAGCGTGGGGAACCTCGTGGCGACGATGAAAATCGCGGGGGCGGGCGAGGTGAAGGTCCTCAACTACACCATCGCGGCGGACCCGCAGGGCGTGGCGGCGGTGTCGTCGATGGCGGGGGTGATTGTGTGATGGGAGGGGGAGAGGGAAGGCGCCGCGCACCGAGGGTTCGCGGGGCCTTCCGCCATCCCCGCCCACCCTCTATATTGACGCCCCGGCCGTCCCCGGCCTTTCGGAGCCTGCGCCCCCCATGCCCCACATCATCGCCGAACCCTGCATCGGAACCAAGGACACGTCCTGCGTCGAGGTCTGCCCCGTCGACTGCATCCACCCCACGAAGAACGAGCCGAACTTCGCCACCGCCGAACAGCTGTTCATCGATCCCGACACGTGCATCGACTGCGGCCTGTGCGTCGACGAATGCCCTGTCAAGGCCATCTTCCCCCAGGAAGACCTCCCTTCACCGTGGCATCGGTACATCCAGGTGAACATCGAGTACTACGCGAAGAAGTAGCGCTCCGGTCCTGCGTGCGAAAAGCCAAACCCAGGGCTTTGAAGACTGCTACTTCCCCTCTGCGCCCCCAACTCGCCGGTAGCCGCCCGTCTCCGCCCCCATCTCCTCGATCCGCGCATACACCTCCACCCCCCGGCCCAAGCGCACGCGCGTGTCCACGCGCTGCTCCACCAGGGCCTGCGTCGCGGCCTCGTTCGCCCCCGGCTTGCGCAGCGTCAGGAACACCTCCTGCGCGTCGTACCGCTCCCGCACGCGGTCGAACCTCAGCCCCCACCCGCCGGTCGGCATTGTGAACACCGCGACATGATCCCGCTCCCCCGCCTCGATCCGCATCGCCGGCCCGGCGTAGGGCGCGGGGTCGATGACGATCGCCGGGCCGGTGCAACCCGAGAGCCCGATCCCCAGCACAGCGGTCGCAATCAACGCCTTTGTCTTCACCCAGTTCCTCTGTCTTCCTCCGCGCCTTTCGCGCCTCCGCGGTGAATGCTCTGCCTTATTCCAGCCCCATCGCTTTCGCCATGGCCGTCCCCATCTCCGCCGGCGTCTCCGCGATCGTGATCCCCGCCTCGCGCAGCGCCTTGATCTTGCTCTCCGCCGTTCCTTCGCCGCCCGAAATGATCGCCCCCGCGTGCCCCATGCGTTTCCCCGGCGGAGCCGTCCGCCCCGCGATGAACGCCGCCACCGGCTTCTTCACATACTCTTTCACGAACCGCGCCGCCGCTTCCTCGTCCGTCCCGCCGATCTCACCGATCATCAGGACGCCGTGCGTCTCCGGGTCGTCCTGGAACATCCTCAGGCAGTCGATGTGCGACAGCCCCCGCACGGGGTCGCCGCCGATCCCCACGCACGTCGATTGCCCCAGCCCGAGCATCGATGTCTGCCACACCGCCTCGTAGGTCAGCGTCCCCGACCGCGACACGATGCCGACCGCCTTCCTCTTGGGCGCCTCGCTCACGTGCTTGTGGATGTACCCCGGCATGATCCCGATCTTGCACCCTGCCCGTGTGTACGGATCGTTCCCCGATTCCCCCGATCCCGTCTTGGCCCCCGGCGTGATCACGCCCGGGCAGTTCGGCCCCACCAGTACGACCTTCCTCCACCCCTCGCCCCCGTTCATCTCATCCAACACCGCACGCACCCGCACCATGTCCTGCACCGGCACCCCCTCCGTCACCGCCACGATCACCCGGATCCCCGCCTCCGCCGCCTCGAGAATCGCGTCCCCCGCGAACGCCGGCGGCACGAAGATCATGGTCGCGCTCGCCCCCGTCGCCTCCACCGCCTGGCGCACCGTATCGAAGATCGCTAAGCCGTTCGGATCCTTCGTCCCTCCCTTCCCCGGCGTCACCCCGCCGACCATCTTCGTCCCGTACAGAAAACACCCGCGCGTATGCAACGCCCCGAACGAGCCGGTGATCCCCTGGCAAATGACCTTCGTATTCGCATCAATCAGGATGGCCATCGAACCAACGCCCTCACATCGCCCAAACAACTCGTTCGCATCAGCGAAACCCGATCGCCAGCATACCCAATCGTCCCGCCCCCAACGAGGCCCGCGCGCCGGGACGTGAAAGGATGCCGCCCCGCGCCGGTCGCGCCCCCGCCCACCGTCCTGTGTGTCCGGTTCACAGGGCTGCAAATCAACCACGTATTGGATGCAAATCAACCATTCGTTGGTTGATTTTCGACCACGCGATGGTCAATAATCAGCCATGATCCAGCGCCGTCTGCTCCCGGAGCTGCGTGCCGCCCTTGCCGACACGCCGGTCGTGGTGATCCACGGCCCGCGCCAGTCCGGCAAGACGACGCTCGCCCGCATGATCGCCGGGGAGCGGCCGCCACGCCGCTATCTCACCTTCGACGACGCCACCACCCTCGCCGCCGCCGTAGCCGACCCCGCCGGGTTCATCGCGGCGCTCGACGGGCCGGTGGTGCTCGACGAAGTGCAGCGCGCCCCGGCCCTCTTCCCCGCGATCAAGGCGGAAGTCGATCGCCGTCGCGCTCCCGGACGCTTCCTCCTCACCGGCTCCGCCAATGTCCTCCTCGTCCCGAGGATTTCCGAATCACTCGCCGGACGAGTCCAGATTCTCACTCTTTGGCCGTTCGCTCAGGCCGAGATTGAGGAGCGCGGCGAGTCGTTCATCGATGACCTCTTCAATGGCCGCACAAGGAAGCCGGCCTCCGCGCCTGGGAAGAGCCTCGCGCTCCTCGACCGCATTCTCCGCGGCGGATACCCGGAGGTTCACCGCCGAGCCTCCGCCGACCGCCGGTCGGCGTGGTTCGCCTCCTACCTCACCACGATCCTGCAGCGCGACGTCCGCGACCTCGCGCATATCGAAGGGCTGACCGAGATGCCACGGCTTCTCGCGCTCCTCGCATCCCGGACTTCCGGCCTGCTGAACCACGCCGATCTGTCCCGCGGTCTCTCGATGCCTCAGACGACTCTCAAACGCTACTTCGCCCTACTTGAGATCACCTTTCTCATTCAGACCATTCCCGCGTGGGCCGGCAATCTCGGCCTGCGCCTCTCGAAGTCCCCGAAAGTCATCATCGCGGACACCGGGCTCGCCTGCCACATGCTCGGCCTGGACAGGCAACGCCTCGTCGCCGAAGGGAACCATCGCGGTCTTCTCACGGAGTCGTTCGTTGCGGGCGAACTCATCAAGCAATCCGGATGGAGCGCCACTCGCTCGAGACTCCTCCATTTCCGCGCCGCCTCGGGACACGAGGTTGATCTTGTTCTGGAGGATGCCGCGGGCCGAATCGTCGGCGTTGAAGTGAAGTCGGCGGCGTCCGTCGCCGCGAGCGACTTCAACGGCCTCAAGGCTCTCCAGGCCGCCGCCGGCAAACGCTTCCTGAAAGGCGTCGTTCTCTACGACGCAGCGGAGACGATTCCCTTCGGCTCCGCCCTGAGCGCGGTGCCGATCTCCAGCCTGTGGACGAGGTGAACCAGCGGCGGGTGCCACGGCCAGCGAAGCGAGTCTTCGAGCGCAGTCGGCCGTGGCGGGCGCCTGGGGGCCCGGTCTCGAAGGCCCTTCGTCCCTCGGGCGCTCGGACGTTGCGAGTGCCGCGGTAAAGGTCGCCGCGACCGTCGCGCGTCCAAGGGGCGGGGAGGAATACAGAGAGAGTCTCGATGGCCCGCAACGAGTGGCTTGCTCGCCGCGCCTCGCCGCGCCACCCGCAACGCCCGTGCGCCCTGCGGGCGGAAAGACCGACGAGTTCTTGATGCGCCGCAAGAGGCCGCGGCACCTTGAT
>CAZBDZ010000069.1:4914-19251 GCA_964490785.1 uncultured Phycisphaeraceae bacterium | reverse complement strand
CTGAGTACCAATCCAGCCGCCCAAGTCCTCGGAAGTGATCTTGCGATTGCCCTGGGTCACTCGCAGGGCAATCGCATTATTGTGGCTGCCCCGGTCTCGCCGGCTTTGCGGCGAGGCCGGGCGGCGTTGCAAGTGCGACCCGGCCTTGCCGCAGACGGCAAGACCGGGGCACCCTTTTGATAATGCGATTGCCCTGGGGTCACCCGGCGGCGAAGGGTCGCCCTTCGGTCATACAGTCTTGCCGGCGGGCTTCCCGCAATCACGATCCTCGCCCCACCAGAGGTGTGAGGCACTGAGCCCATACCGGCCTCACCGCACCATCCGATTCCCACGCCGGTGGTCCGGCGCATTTCGATTACACCTCGGCCGCGAGCGAGGCGGGAATCCCGGACGCCCGACTGTCGAATTTGATTCGCCTATTCGAGGGCGAGTATCCCACCGATCTCATGCTTCGGGAACTCCACATTCTGCGGGCGTGCAACGCTGTGGCCGCAGGCGGGGCGGTGCCGATCGAACTCGCTGTCGGCTGCTCGGACGACGGGTTGTGCGTCGGCGCGGCATTGGGCTTGCATTTCACCGTCTTCATGGAACATGGGGGCGGGCGGGGGCGCATTGTCGGCGGCGTTTGTATGCTGCGTAGGCTCGCACGCCGCTGGAATGAAAGGGGATTCTCATGCGAATCGTGGCCCGTGCGCTCGCTGGTGTGCTGGTGCTGGCTCCCGTGTGCGTCGCTCGCGCGCAGGTTCTGGGCGATGAGCCTCTCGGGTTCGAGGGCAGGAAGGTCGGCGGGAATGTCCCGGGGTGGTTTGTGCCCACGGCCGGGTTCAAGGCGGAGGTTACGGACAAGCAGCCGGCCGAGGGCGCACGTTGCGCGATGCTCTTTCGCAGCGGGCCGGACCAGGAGGCGCCCTTCGGGAACATGATGCAGATGATCGGCGCCGGGCCCTACCGCGGCCTGCGTGTCGCGCTGAAGGCGAAGGTCCGCGTCGAAGCGGGCGACGGCGAGCAGCCCCGCGGGCAGATGTGGTTGCGCGTCGATCGATCCGGCGGGGAGACGGGAGCATTCGACAACATGGACGATCGGCCGATCCGGCCCGGCGATTGGATCGAGGCCGTCATCGAGGCCGATATCGCCGAGGACGCGCAGAACCTCGCGCTGGGGTTCATGTCCATGGGTGGGGCGACCGTCTTTATCGACAGCATTTCGCTCACAATCGATGGTGAGGCGCGGGAGGCGCAGCCGCCTTCGCCGCCGAGGGCGCTCTCGGAGCGGGGGCTCGAGAACGTCGTGGCGGCGTCGCGGTTGTTCTCGTATGTGCGCTTCTTCGACGCGAGCGATCAGGCGGTGGGCGTGCGTGCGTGGGATCACGTCGCAGTGGCGGCGATCGACGCCGCCGAACCCGCCGGCGACGCGGAGGATCTGGCCCGGCGGCTCGCCGAGGCGTTCGGCCCGATCGCGCCCATGCTGCAGGTCTGGCCGGGAGCGCCCGAGGACGCCCCTCCGATGCCCGCGATTCCAGAGGGCACGACCGAGGTGGTGTTCTGGAAGCACGTCGGCGCGGGGAACATCGACGCGGTGGGGCCGACCGGAACGTATTCCAGCAGCGTCGAGCGTCGCGGACTGGAAGGGCCGCCGACGCCGGCGTCTCATGCGGCGATGTTCGTCGTCAAGCCGCTGGGCGGCGGCGTGTGCTGCCGGCTGATGCTCCAGACCTACCGCAACGCCGAGGGCACGCTTCCCCGCGGCACGACGCCCGAGCCATGGGCGATGCCGGGACGGAATCCCGCGCTGACCGCGCGGAATCGTTCGACGCGCCTGGCCGGCGTGGCAGTCGCGTGGGGCGTCATGCAGCATTTCTATCCGTACTTTGATGTCGTCGAGACGGATTGGGATGCCGCGTTGACCGACGCGCTCGCAAAGGCGGCGCGGGACGCCGACGAGATCGAGTACTTCCGCACGCTTCGCGAAATGATCGCCCGCCTGCACGATGGGCACGGCGGTGTGTACAAGGACTCCATGATGTCGGGGCCGTATTTCCCGCTTGCACTCGCGTGGGCGGGTCCGGACCTTGTCGTTGCGGGTCTGGGGGATTCGGTCGCCCCCGAGATCGCGATCGGGGACATCCTTGTTTCGATCGACGGCCGGTCCGCCGAGGCGTGCGGCCAGGAGGTATCACACCGGATTTCCGCGGCGACCGAAGGGTGGCGCCGCGCGAACTCCGCCCGATGCATCGCGTGGGATCTGCCCACGAACGACCCGGCCAACGTGGTGTTGCGGCATCCCGAGGGGGATGAATACGCCGTTCAACTCGCCCGCACGGCCGCGCCGCCGGAGAACGCCCTGACCAAGAAGCGCCCCGCCGACGGCAGCGAGCCGGCCCCGGGCGTGGTGTATTTCAATCTGGCCGGCGCGCCGAGCAGCGCGCTCGCCGCAGTCATGGACAAACTGAAGGCCGCCGACGGCATCATCTTCGATATGCGAGGCTATCCCGCCGAGGCGGCCTACGAGGTCATACAGCACCTGATCGACCAAACCGCGAACAGCGCCCGCTGGAACGTCCCGGTCATCACGCGCCCGGACCGAGAGGGATGGGATTGGCGCACCGACGGCCGATGGAACATGCCGCCGCTCGAACCGCGACTGAGGCAGCCGATTGTATTCATGACCTACGGCGGCGCGATCTCGTACGCGGAGTCGATCATGGGCATCGTCGAGCACTACCGCCTCGGCGAGATCGTCGGCTCGACGACCGCCGGCACGAACGGAAACGTCAATCCCTTCCAACTGCCCGGCGGCTTCCTGGTTGCGTGGACCGGGATGAAGGTGCTGAAGCACGACGGCTCCCAGCATCACGGCGTGGGCATCCCGCCGACCGTCGCCGTCGAGCCGACCGCCAAGGGCATCGCGGAGGGGCGGGACGAAGTGCTAGAAAAGGCGGTGGAGGTCATCGTCGGGAAGATCGAGGCAACGAAGGAGTGAGCCGGAGTGAGGGGATTGCCGCTGGGCGCAGCCGCAGTCCTCGCCCACGAGCGGATGCCAGGCGAAGTCAGATTCAAGCGGCCCGTGGCTTCAGGATCGGCCGCTCCCCGGCTTGGTCATGCCGACCCTGCGCTCCCCGTGGGCCGGGGCTACACCGTTATCGCAGGGCCAATAAACGCAGAATCGTTCCAGCCACGGCCCCGCCAATAGGGAAACCGCTTGTCGTCTTTCGGGTTTTCTCGGTCTTCCCTGCTTCTCGGGCTTGACAAGGCGCGAATCTGGGGCAGATTGAGGGTGGTCGGGGAAACAGTTTTCACCCCCCACAGGGGGAAGGGAGTCAGACATGATGCGTCGTGGAATGATCGGTGTCGGCGTGCTGGCCGCGATTGCGGGGAGCGCGCTCGCGGAGAATCGTTCGCTCGATGGGACGGGCAACAACCTCGGAAACCCGTCGCTCGGATCGTCGGGCATGAACCTGATGAGGATGACGGTGGAGGCGTACGCCGATGGGCTCTCGGCGCTTGCGGGGCCGACCCGGCCGAACCCGCGAGACGTGAGCAACGCCGTGGCGGCTCAGTCCGGCGTGCTGGCGAACTCGCGGAGCATGTCGGACCTGGTGTGGCAGTGGGGGCAATTCATCGACCATGACCTCGACCTGACCTCGGGCGGGAACACGGAGCCCGCGTTCATCCCGACCAGCCCATCGGACCCGCACTTCCTCGGCACGCCGATCGGGTTCATGCGCTCGATCTTCGATCCCTCCACGGGCACGACGAATGCACGCCAGCAGCCAAACGAAATCTCCGCGTACATCGATGGGTCGATGGTGTACGGCTCCGACACGACGCGCGCGAATGCGCTCCGGTCCTTCTCGGGCGGGCGACTCCTCACCACCGCGAGCGCCGTCGGCGACCTGATGCCCTACAACACGGGAGGGTTGCCGAACGCGAACCCGATCGGCGCACCGGAGGCGTCGCTGTTCCTTGGCGGCGACGTTCGGGCGAACGAGCAGACGGGGCTTGCTTCGATGCACACGCTCTGGCTTCGCGAGCACAACCGCCGCGCCGACCAGATCGCCGCCGCGAATCCCGGGATGTCGGACGAGGACGTGTACCAGACGGCGCGCAAGGTCGTCGGGGCGGAAATCCAGAAAATCACCTACTCCGACTGGCTGCCGGCGTTGCTCGGCCCAGGGGCGGTTTCGGCGTATACCGGGTACGACTCCAACGCCGATCCCACCATCGCGTCGGAGTTCTCGACCGCCGCGTTCCGCATCGGGCACACACTGCTCAGCCCGACGCTCCAGCGCATGAACAACGACGGGAGCACCATCGCACAGGGAAACCTGCCCCTGCGCGACGCGTTCTTCGACCCGTCGGTGCTCGTGAACGGCGGCGGCATCGACCCGATCCTGAAGGGGCTTGCGTCGCAGGCGGCGCAGGAGGTCGACAACCGCGTCGTCGATGACGTTCGCAACTTCCTCTTCGGCCCGCCCGGATCCGGCGGCATGGACCTGGCCAGTCTGAACATCCAGCGGGCGCGAGATCACGGCCTCTGCGACTACAACGCGATGCGGCTGGAAATGGGGTTGACCGCCGCGGTGTCGTTCGCCGACATCACCAGCGATCCGGCCGTCCAGGCCGCCCTCGCCTCCGTCTATCCCGACGTGAGCACCATTGATCCATGGGTCGGCATGCTGGCCGAGGATCACATGCCCGGCGGGAGCGTGGGCGAACTGATGAGTTACATCATCATCAGCCAGTTCGAACGCACGCGCGACGGCGACCGCTTCTACTACTTGAATGACCCCGCACTCTCGCCCTACCTCGCCATGATCGACGGGACGACGCTTCGGGACATCATCGAGGCGAACACCGGCATCGACACGTTGCAGGACGACGTCTTCTTCGTGCCCTCGCCGATGTCGCTGGGAGCCCTTGCGATCGGCGGAGTTGTCGCGGCACGCAGGCGGCGCGCGTGAGCGTCGCGTGAGCGAGTTCGGATGAAAAAAGGCCCGGCCTTGGCGCAGTCGCCGAGGCCGGGCTTGTTTCGTGGACGATGAGGCGGATGGTCCCCCCCGAAACTCAAGTGGAAACCGCATCACTTCGCGGCCATGGCGGCGGCGTAGGCCTTCTCCTTCTCGCCTTCGGACATCGCGTTCCAGTCTTCGATGCAGTCGGGGCAGCAGAAGCCGACGGTCTTGCCCTTCCACTGAACGGTGGTCGGGTTCTTCTCCTTCACCGGGTGATCGGGGACGACGACGCAGACCTTGTTGGCCGGCATGCCGGAGGCCGACGCGTTCTTTGAGTTCGAGGCGCACCCGAGGGCGAGCGCGGTCGCGGACACGAGGAGCACGAGCGAGAGACGTTTCATAATCGTTTTCTCTTCCAGATTGAAACTGGGGCAAACCCCAAAGGGTCCGGCCCGCACCGATAGCGGGCCTCCAAGAGCATCAACCTACCAGCCGGCCGGCTTATTCAATAATCCGACCACGGCTTGATTTCGAGATCGCTGACGCCGACCCGGGTCAGGGACTCGGCGAGCCGCAGCGCGATCTGACGATTGGTGATGAGCGGGACGTTGTAGTCCACGGCGGCGCGGCGGATCATGTACCCGTTGGTCAGTTCGCGCTCCTCCGACGAGCGGGGGATGTTGATCACCAGGTCGACCTTCCCGTCCTTGATGAAATCGACCGCCGAGGGGGGCGTGCGGTCGAGGGGCCAAGAGACGATCTCGGCAGGGATGTCGTTTTCCTTCAGGAACTTCGCGGTGCCGGCGGTGGCGTAGAACTTCACGCCCATCCCGTGGAGCGAGCGGGCGGCGGGGAGGAGGTCGGCCTTGCTCTCGGTCGCGCCGGAGGAGAGGAGAACGGTCTTGATGGGGAAGCGGTAGCCGACGGAGATAAGCGACTTGAGGAAGGCGTCGGCGAAGTCCTCACCGAGGCACCCGACCTCGCCGGTCGAGGCCATCTCGACGCCGAGGGTCGGGTCCGCGCCGTCGAGACGCGTGAACGAGAAGTGGGGGGCCTTGACGCCGACGTGGTTGAGGTCAAAGACGGCCTTGTCGATCCTCTTCACGTCCTTGCCCATGATGACCTTGGTCGCGGTCTCGATGAAGTTGTGCTTGATGACCTTGGAGACGAAGGGGAAGGAGCGCGACGCGCGGAGGTTGCACTCGATGACCTTCACGTCGTTGTTCTTGGCGATGAACTGGATGTTGAACGGGCCGTTGATGTGCAGACGCTGGGCGATCTTCTTCGAGGCCTTGCGGACCTGTCGCATGGTCTCGAGGTAGGTGCGCTGGGCGGGAAAGACGAGGGTCGCGTCGCCCGAATGGACGCCGGCGTTTTCGAGATGCTCGGAAATGGCGTAGACGACGATCTCGCCGTTCCTGGCCACGGCGTCGAACTCCAGTTCCTTCGCGTTCTCGAGGAACTTGCTCATGACGACCGGGTGTTCGGGGGAAAGAAGCGCGGCCCGTTCGAGGTACCGCGTCAGTTCGGTGTCGTTGCTCGCCACCGCCATCGCCGCTCCCGAGAGGACGTACGACGGGCGGACCAGCACCGGGTACCCGCACTTGGCGGCGAAGGCGCGGGCCTCGTCAAGCGTCGAGAGTTCGCGCCATTCGGGCTGGTCCACCCCCAGTTCGTCGAGCATCTGCGAGAAACGGTGGCGGTTCTCGGCGGCGTCGATGGAGTCCGGCGTCGTGCCGAGGATACGGATGCCCGCGCGGTGAATCTTCAGTGAGAGGTTGTTGGGCGTCTGCCCGCCCATCGAGACGACGACGCCGAGGAGGTCCATCTTCCCCGCGATCTCGCGGACGGTTTCGAGGCTGATCTCGTCGAAGAAGAGGCGGTCGAACTCGTCGTAGTCGGTGCTGACGGTCTCCGGGTTGCAGTTGAGCATCACGGTGTGGTAGCCCTCCTTGCGGAGGGTGAGGCCCGCGTTGACGCAGCACCAATCAAACTCGACCGAGCACCCGATGCGATACGCGCCCGAGCCGAGGATCAGGACGCCGTCGTGGTCGGCGAAATGCACGTCGTCCTCGACGCCGTGGTAGGAGAGGTAGAGGTAGTTGGTCTGGGCCGGGAACTCTCCCGCGAGAGTGTCGATCTGACGGACGATGGGGCGCACCCCGAGCGCGGCGCGCGCGTCAAAGACCTCGTCCTCGGCCCTGTTCTGGAGGGACCCGATCTGGCTGTCGGAGAATCCGGCGCGCTTGGCCTGGATCATCAGGGATTTGGCGAGCGGCCACGGCACGGCCTTCACGCGCTTCGCGATGTCCACGATGTGCGCGATCTTCTCGATGAACCACTCGTCGATGTGCGAAAGGCGGTGGATGCGGTCCACCGTGTAGCCCTGTTCGAGAGCCTTGGCCACCGCGAAAATGCGCTGCTCGGTCGGCTCGGCGAGTTCGCGGTCGAGGTCGTCGAAGATCGGCTCGCGCGGCCCATCGTTGGCGACGATGCCGCGCACGCCGATCTCGAGCATCCGCAGCCCCTTCTGCAACGCTTCCTCGAACGATCGGCCGATCGCCATGACCTCGCCCACGGACTTCATCGCGGAGCCGATGCGGCGCGACACACGCTTGAACTTCCGCAGGTCCCACCGCGGAATCTTGACGACGCAGTAGTCCAGGGCCGGCTCGAAAAAGGCGCTTGTAACCTTCGTGATGGCGTTCGGGAGTTCGTGCAGCCCATGGCCGAGCGCGAGCTTCGCCGCGACAAACGCCAGAGGATAGCCCGTCGCCTTGCTGGCGAGGGCCGACGAGCGCGAAAGGCGGGCGTTGACCTCGATGATGCGGTACTGCTCGGAGGCGGGGTCGAGTGCATACTGGATGTTGCACTCACCCACGATGCCGAGGTGCCGTATGACGCGGATGGCGACCTCGCGGAGGTGGTGGTACTCGGAGTTGGTGAGCGTCTGCGACGGGGCGACGACGATGCTCTCGCCCGTGTGGATGCCGAGCGGGTCGAGATTCTCCATGTTGCAGACGGTGAGGCAGTTGTCGAAGCGGTCGCGGACGACCTCGTACTCGACTTCCTTCCAGCCTTCAAGATACTCCTCGATGAGCACCTGCGGGGCGTAGGAGAGCGCCTTCTCGACTCGCTCGCGGAGCGTCTCCTCGTCGCGGCACACGCCGGACCCGAGGCCGCCGAGCGCATAAGCGATGCGGAGCATGACCGGATAACCGAGATCGCGCGCGATGGCGAGCGCGTCCTCCACGGTCGTCGCGGCCTTGCTCCGAGGCGTGAGGGCGCCGATCTCGCCGAGGCGGTCGGCGAATGCCTGCCTGTCTTCCGTATCAATGATCGCCCGCACGGGAGTGCCGAGCACCTTGACGCCGTGTTTCTCGAGGATGCCCTTCCGGAAAAGTTCAAGCCCGCAGTTGAGCGCCGTCTGCCCGCCGAAGGAAAGGAGAATGCCGTCGGGCTTCTCCTTTTTGATGACCTCTTCGACGAAGTGCGCGGCGACAGGGAGAAAGTAAACCTCGTCCGCGAGGTAGTCCGACGTCTGGATGGTGGCGATGTTGGGGTTGATGAGGATCGTGGCGATCCCCTCTTCCTTCAGGGCCTTGATCGCCTGGCTGCCGGAATAGTCGAACTCCCCGGCCTCGCCGATCTTGAGCGCGGAGGAGCCGAGGATGACGACCTTCTTCACGGTCTCTCTGGCCTCGCACGGCTGAAGACCGGGCACGGTTGAGGGGGCGCGTGATTGCATCGTGGCCGAGGTCGTCGCTGTCATGGTGGTTGCGTCCAATCCTGCATCACAAGGTCTGTATCCGTGTCATCTGAGCCGGCTCTTCTCCGCGCTCTCCGCGCTGAATCACAGAGCATCCGCGAACTGGTCGAACAAGTACGCCGTATCCACCGGCCCAGGGCACGCCTCCGGGTGGAACTGCACGCTGCGGAAGCGCCCGCTCTCGTGCCGGATGCCCTCGTTCGTGCCGTCGTTGAGGTTGATGAACCACGGCGACCACCCCTTGGGCAGCGACTTCTCGTCCACCGCGAAGCCGTGGTTCTGGCTTGTCATGTACGCGCGGTTCGTGCCGATCTCCAGCGCGGGCTGGTTCTGCCCGCGGTGCCCGTACTTGAGTTTATAGGTCTTCGCGCCGATCGCGAGCGCGAGCAACTGATTCCCGAGGCACACGCCGAAGATGGGCGTGCCCCTTTCGACGAGGGTGCCGATCGTCCGGATCGTCGCGTCGTAGAACGTCGGGTCGCCCGGCCCGTTCGAGAGCATCACACCCGCGATCTTCTCGCCGCTGAGATCGCAATCCCACGGCACGCGCAGCACCTCCAGCCCGCGCTTCACGAGCGAGCGCACGATATTGTGCTTGCACCCGCAATCGATCACCGCGACGCGGGCGCGGCATGCGCCGCTTGGCTTGTAGAGGATCGGCCTCTCAATGCTGACCTTCGGGCCGAGGTTCTCCTTGTTGGGGTCGTAAGGCGGCACGTCGCGGCCGTGGATGACGATCCGCCCGAGCATCGACCCCTTCTCGCGCAGCCGCTTCGTGAGCGAACGCGTGTCAACGCCGGTAATGCCGGGAACGCGCTCTTCCTTCAACCAGTCGGCAAGGCTCCGGCGAGCGTTCCAGTGGCTGTATTCCGTCGAGTAATCGCTGACCACGATCGCGCGGGCATGGATCTTCCACGATTCCATGACGCGGTCCATGCCGCCATCGTCGGCGAGCGCGGGCACGCCGTAGTTTCCGATGAGCGGGTAGGTGCATGTAAGAATCTGCCCGCAGTATGATGGGTCGGTCAACGATTCGGGATAGCCGACCATCCCCGTGTTGAAGACGACCTCGCCGGCGGTGCTCTCCGCGTGGCCGAAGGACTCGCCCTCGTAGCGAGCGCCGTCGTCGAGGACGAGCGTCGCGGCGATCGGCGGGGCGGGAGCGCGGACTTCGATGGGCGCGTTCTTGGGCATGGCGGGTCTGGGGTGGGCGGTGGTGGTCATGGTGTGGCTCCCCCGAGCGCAACTCGGCTCCCCGGTTTGACCGCGGGAACATGGATCAAATGTGAGGGCAGTTCATCCGCCTTCCACGTCTCGAAATCGAGCGTGGTGAGTGCGAAAAGCGGCGAGCCGGCGGGGGGCCTGAAGGCGCCGCGCGAACGATCCGCGATGACTGCAAAGCCGACGACAACAGCGCCCGCGGCTTCCACGAGAGGAACGAGTTCGTTCACGCTGCCGCCGGTGGTAACGACATCCTCGGCAAGAAGGACACGCTCGCCGCGATGAAGTTCAAAGCCGCGGCGCAGGACGAACCGTTCCGCCCCGGGTGCCACGGCCAGCGCAGCGAGTCTTCGAGCGCAGTCGGCCGTGGCGGGTGCGCCAAACGCGTCCGGCGCGCCCCCACGGCCGACCCCGCTGCCCGTGGCACCCGAGGGGCGCTCCGCGAAGATGTTCCGACAGCCGAGCACGCGCGCCAACTCGTACCCCCAGAGCACGCCGCCCAGCGCGGGCGACAGAACCACGTCCACCTTCGTCGTCGATGGAATAAGGTGCTTCATCAGCGCGGCGACCCTCGCCGCGATTTCCGGACGCTCAAAGAGCGTCGCGCACTGGCAGTATCGGTCGCTGTGCAGCCCGGACGACAGGATGAAGTGCCCGCGCTTCAAAGCGCCCGCCTGCTCCAGGAGCGCCCGCGTTTCCTCCGCGATCGTCATCGTGCCCTCCCTTCAATCGCCGCCGCGATGCGCGCGTGCCACTGCGTCGCCTTCGCGCGGATGATCGCGGCGGGATCGCCCGGTTCGGATTCCGCCGGCAGAATGCCGCGCGTGACGTGAAACAGAAGTGAACCGGGTGCCACGGCCAGCGCAGTCGGCCGTGGCGAAATACCAGTTGCCCCCGTCGCGCCGCCCACGGCCGACTGCGCTCGAAGACTCGCTGCGCTGGCCGTGGCACCCGTCGTATTGGCCTTCGCCACCGCCTCCAGATCCCCTCCCTGCGCGCCGATTCCGGGGATCAGGAACGGCACGCCGGGCATCAGGGCGCGGACCTCCGCGACCTGCTCCGGCTTCGTCGCGCCGACGACGGCGCCGCAGTTGCCGCGCGCGTTCCACGATGCGACCGCCGACGCAATCGCGCGGTAAAGCCCGCCGGGAATCAAGAAGTCGCTCGCCCCGGCGTTCGACGTCAGGACAAGAAAGTAGGTCAGCCGATCCGCGTGCGCGAGGAACGGCTCAGCGGAGTCTCGGCCCATCAAGGGATTCACCGTCGCGGCGTCGGCGTCGAGTTCGGTGAAGAGCGCGCGGGCGTAGCGCCCGGCCGTCGAGCCGATGTCGCCGCGCTTCGCGTCGGCGATGACCACGGCGTCCTTCGGCAGCGCGGCGCGGATGCGGAAGAGCAGGTCCCACCCCCTCGGCCCGAGCGCCTCGAAGAACGCGAGATTGAACTTGTACGCCGAGGCGAGCCCGGCGGTCGCGTCGATGACGCAGCGCAAGAATCGTTCGAAGCCCGCAAGGTCAGGCGCGAAACCCGCGGGCAGGTAGTCCTCGCAGGGTTCAAGCCCGACGGAGAGCGCGCTGCCAGTGCGCTCGATCGAAGCGGCGAGTTTCGCCAATGCCACGCAGCGCGGGTCGGCGGTGTTGTGGAGCAACGCCGGCCCCCGGGGCGTCGGGGGGTCGGAAAGAGTCCGCTGCTGGTCGGGCATCAAAGCCGAATGCTAGCAATGTGGCGCAGGTTTTCCAAACGTGCCACGCCCCTTCCAGGGCGTGTGCCTTCGCAGGGCAATCGCATTATTGTGGCTGCCCCGGTCTCGCTGGCTTTGCAGCGAGGCCGGGCGGCGTTGCAAGTGCGTCCCGGCCTTGCCGCGGACGGCAAGACCGGGGCACCCTCTTGATAATGCGACTGCCTTGGGTGCCTTCGGCATGGGCTGGAAAGCCCATGCCGCGATCACACCGCATGCGCCGAGGCACGCCCGCCGAATACTCCGGCTGGAAAGATCGCCTCGTCAACGAATACCGCCCGGCCTTCCGCGAGCGTCGCCACCACGCGTCCCTCAAACCTCTCTCCCAGCCACGGCGAGTTCCGGCTCCGGGACCGCAACCGGCTTTCGTCGAATACAAACCGCTCGCCCAGCCTCAACAACGCGACATCCGCCGGCGACCCGGGTCTCAGCGTTCCCCACTCGGCCCCGAGCACCTCGGCCGGGGCCTTGGTCATCTTCTCGATCAGGAACTCCAGCCGCCATTTCCCCGTGGCGACGAAGGTCGAATACAAGACCGCGAAGGCGGACTCGAATCCGATGATCCCGAAGGGAGCATCCTGAAAGAGGGTGTCCTTTGAGGCGGGCGAATGCGGCGCGTGGTCGGTGGCGATGCAATCGATCGTGCCGTCCCCGAGCGCTTCGACGAGCGTCTGGCGGTCATCCTCGCTGCACAGCGGCGGCTTCATCTTCGCGTCGGTCCGGTACCCGCCGCCTCTTGTGATCGCGTCGTCGGTCAACGTCAGGTGGTGCGGCGAGACCTCCGCCGTGATGGGCGCGCCCCGGCTCTTCCAGTGCCGGATCGCGGCGACGGAATCCCTGTTCGAGACGTGGCACACGTGAAGCCGACCGCCGGTCTCGTGCGAGAGGGCGCAGTCGCGCGCGACGATGACCGCCTCGCTGGCGCGCGGGATCCCGCGCAGGCCGAGCCGGAGCGACACATTCCCCTCGTGCATCACGCCGTCGGCGGTAAGGTTCAGGTCCTCCGCGTGGTCGAAGATCGGAACGTCGAGCATGCGCGCATACGTCAACGCGCGACGCATGATCATCGCGTTCATGATCGGCCTGCCGTCGTCGCTGTAGGCGCCCGCACCGGCCTCCTTCAGCGACCCGAGGTCCGCCAGCTGCTCACCCTTCTGCTCGCGCGTCACCGCCGCCACGGGGACCACCCGGATCGTCTTCGCCTCCGCGGCCCGCGTCAGCACGAACTTCACCACCACCGCCGAATCGCACACGGGCGACGTGTTCGGCATGCAGAACACGGTCGTGAAGCCGCCCGCGGCGGCGGCCGCCGTCCCGCTGGCGATCGTCTCCGACGCCGTGCCCCCAGGCTCGCGCAGGTGCGAATGCAGGTCGATGAACCCCGGGCACACGATGAGCCCCGATGCGTCGATCACCTTCGGCGCACGCTCGCGCCCGATCGACTCGGCCACGGCGGCGATGCGGCCCTTCTCGATCAGCACATCCCGGCGGGCGCTGAGCGCCTGCCCGGGGTCGATGACCGTTCCGCCCATGATGAGAATGGCGTGCGGCGAGGTCATGCCGCCGCTCCTTTCGCCGCCGCCTGACGCTGCCTGTCCAGCAGGGTCAGCACCGCCATGCGCACCGCCACGCCGTTGGTCACCTGCCCGAGGATGCGGGATCGCGGGCTGTCCATCACCTCGCGCGTAACCTCCACCCCCCGGTTCACCGGTCCCGGGTGCATCACGAGGGCGTCGGGCTTGGTGAGGGCGAGCCGCTCGGCGTCCATCCCGAACAGCGCGCGGTATTCGGCGAGCGAAGGCAGGAAGTTCGACGCCTGCCTCTCGGTCTGCACGCGGAGCAGATATACGACATCGGCCCCCTCGACCGCCTCGCGGAAATCATGCACGACACGCACCCCCATCGAGCCGAACTCGATCGGCACCAGGGTCGATGGTCCCGCGAGCGTCACCTGCGCGCCGAGCTTCGTAAGCGCCCACACCGCCGACCTCGCCACCCGGCTGTGCAGGGCGTCGCCGATGATCGAAATCCGCGCGCCCTCGATCCGCCCCAGCGCTTCCCGCACCGTCAGGGCGTCGAGGAGAGCCTGCGTCGGGTGCTCGTGCGCGCCGTCCCCCGCGTTGATGAGCGACGCCGAAACGTGCCGCATGAGGTAGTTGCATGCACCGGACGCCGGGTGGCGCATCACGATGAACTCCGCGCCCAGCGCCTCGATCGTCTCGGCCGTGTCCACCAGCGTCTCCCCCTTGGCCACCGAACTTGTCGCCACATCGAAGTTCACGACATCCGCCCCCAGGCGCTTCGCCGCCAACTCGAAACTCGTGCGCGTCCGCGTCGAGTTCTCAAAGAACAGATTCACCACCGCCCGCCCCCGCAGCGTCGTCAGCCGCTCGTCCGGCCTGGCGACCAACGCCGCTTTGTACTCCGCGCCGAGAGCAAGAATCGCCTCGATCTCCTCCCGCGAAAGGTCCTCGACCCCCAGCAGATGCGCGTGAAAAAAGCCTCCCCCGTTGGCGGACACGGGGCGGCGGGCGTTGTCTCCTCGGATGGGCAAGTGGGCTGGCCTCCTCCCCCAATAATCCCGGATCAGCCCCGGAATGTCCAGCCGCAAGTGGCATGGGCTTTCCAGCCCATGTCCCCCCCGAAACAGCATCGGGCGC
>CAZBDZ010000069.1:0-4814 GCA_964490785.1 uncultured Phycisphaeraceae bacterium | reverse complement strand
AAACAGCATCGGGCGCGAAGAGGTTCACCGCAAGTGGCATGGGCTTTCCAGCCCATGTCCCCCCCGAAACAGCATCGGGCGCGAAGAGGTTCACCGCAAGTGGCATGGGCTTTCCAGCCCATGTCCCCCCCGAAACAGCATCGGGCGCGAAGAGGTTCACCGCAAGTGGCATGGGCTTTCCAGCCCACGTCCCCCCGCGCCACGCCCTGGAAAGGGCGTGCCACATTCAAACTGCGACACTACCGATCCGCCGATACCTGCCCAGGGTCCGCTCGCCGACGTTTATCCTGTCCTGACGGAGAACCCCGTGCCACCAGACCCCGACCTCACCAACTCCGCCCAAATCGACGACAGCACGATCCGCCGGATCACCTCCGGGGCCTCCGCCGACACATGGGGGAAGCGGCCCCCCGCCTCCGACGAAATCCGCTTCCTCGAAGGCCCGCAGACACGCCGCTTCGAGTTGGCGTGGACCATCCGCGTCGCCCGCGAGTTCATCAGGGGGTTCCGCGCACTGCACTTCATCGGCCCTTGCGTAACCGTCTTCGGCTCGGCACGGTTCCCCGAAGACCACGCCTACTACAAACTCGCGCGCGAGACCGGCGCGCGCCTCGCCGACGCGGGATTCACCGTCATGACCGGCGGCGGGCCGGGAATCATGGAGGCCGCCAACCGCGGTGCGAAGGACGTCGGCGGACGCTCCGTCGGCTGCAACATCATCCTGCCGCAGGAGCAACAACCCAACCCCTACGTCGATCGCTGGGTCGAGTTCCGCTACTTCTTCGTCCGCAAGGTCATGCTCGTCAAATACTCCTACGCCTTCATCGTGATGCCAGGCGGGTTCGGGACGCTCGACGAGGTCTTCGAGACGCTCGTGCTGATCCAGACAGGGAAGATCGAGTCGTTCCCGATCGTCCTGATGGGCCGCGCGTTCTGGGAGCCGATGCTCGCGTTCGTGCGCGAGACCCTGCTGAAGCAGGGCACGATCAGCCCGGAGGACATGGACCTCGCCTGCATCACGGACTCGCCGAAGGAAGCCATCGAACACGTGAAAAAGGCGGCGCTGAACCGCTTCGGCCTGAAGTACGGCCCGCGGATGAAGAGATCAAGGCTGTTGGGCGAGAATGGGTAAGAGAGGCGCACCGAGTCCCCCCTCGTTGCCCCGATGCCTCCTCCCTCCTGCCTCTCTTCTCATCACAACCCGGGCGCATGTCCAATTTTGCGCGCGCGCCCGCGGCGCGCGCCGCCACAATTCCGAGCCCCTTGCACAATTGCTTCAACTCCTGCTCGCTCAAGCACTTACGTCGTTATGCGCGAAGCGCATGTCCACGTTTGCGCGCGCAAACCTGAGCGCGGGGGGAAATTACAGCGGGCCGCCTTGCCGGGCGAGGCCCCGCCGCGTCGCCGCGATCGACCTGCAGGCGAATCCGACCGACGCACGCGCCCGGCATCCTGGACGGGGATCCTGCCGTCCACGCGCATCGCCGGTTCGCGATGCACCACCCAGCGGCCGGGTTGCCGGGCTCACCCCCGGCGGCCGCATGTCTCGAACCCATGCATGGGTCTTCGCAGAAGTCAAGAGCCCGAAGTACCGAACCCAAGCGCAATCGCCGCCAACTCAATCCCGACCGCCCGCCGATCCTCGCAGTCAACCGAAACAAGAACCCCATGAGCGCGAATGTCCTCATCGGCAACGTCATACGGAAACGGGTTCTGCCGCGTCATCATCTCGAGCACCGCATCGATCTTCCGCCCGATGACGCCCTTGTGCCCGCCGCACATGCCGAGGTCGGTGATCGCGGCAAGGCCCGGCTCGACGATGCGCGCGTCGGCGGTCTGGACGTGAGTGTGCGTGCCGACGACGGCGACGACCCGGCGGGGCCACTTCCGCGCGCAGTGCCACACCATCGCCAGTTTCTCGCTCGTCGCCTCCGCGTGAATCTCCACCATCACCAGCGACCTCGGCTCGGCTTCCGCGATCGCGGCGACCTCGCGGTCCACGGCCTCGAAAGGGTCGTTCGCCGGCAACGACATGAAGAGCCGACCGAGCACCGTGACGACGAACAGCGGCGGAAACACATCCATCTGCTCGCTTGTCATGGCGACGCGCGAGACGCGCTTGCCGCGGGCCCCCGTCGCCAGATTCGCGGGCCGCGCGACGGGCTTCAGCGGGTCGTCAAGGTCGTCGCCGATCTTCTTGTCCTTGAAACAGTGGTCGCCGAGAGTGACGGCGTCCGCCCCGGCACGTCGCAACTCCTTGTATGCGTCGGGCGAAAGACCGCTGCCGTTCTTCGCGTTCTCGCCGTTGACGATGATCAGGTCCGCACGCCCCGCCGAGCGCAGCGACTTCGCGGCGTGCGCAAAGGCCCGCAAGCCGGGATTGCCGACAACGTCGCCGAAGAACGCAAGGGAAAGGGCGGGCATATACTCAAAGGTAATCCATCCCACGGAGGCGTGCGTCATGGTCGCCCTCGGCCTCGATTACGAGATTCGGCAGAAGATCCGCGAGATTGCGCTGCGACACGGCGCGAGCAATGTGCGTGTTTTCGGCTCGTTCGCGCGCGGCGAACAGACTGTTGCCAGCGATCTCGATTTGCTCGTCACCGCCGGCGCCGAGACGCCGCCGTGGTTCCCCGGCGGGATGCTCGCGGACTTGGAGGATCTGCTGGGAAGGCCGGTGGACGTCGTTACCGAGGCAGGGCTTCACCCGCTTCTGCGGGATCGGATTCTGGGCGAGGCGGTACCACTGTGACCGACGCTGACCGGGTCTATATCGCGTACATGCTCGAGTGCATCGACGCAGTCGAGGAATACGTCATGGGGGATCGTGATCGGTTCTTTGATTCGCGGTATCTCTTCAGCCGTTTGCAAAGGGATCCGCGCGCTCTGTTGAAATGCCTTTGTTTTCAGCCTGAAAGGCTGGCAGTTCGTAGCCGGGGGTAAGCGAGTCTTCGAGCGCCACCCCCGGATGGCAGCTCCAAAACCCTCTTCCGCACCCTGAAGGGGTGCAACACGAGCGGAAAAAACCACCGTGAACCCGCTTGGAGAATCTGGCGGCCTTTGCACTCCGCTGAAGAGTCACGATTCGCGCATGGTTCGCGATGCGGTGTTGCGAAACTTGCATACGCTTGCGGAGTCATCCATGCGGCTCAGCCAGGCGGCACGAGACCGCGCTCGCGACATCCCGTGGCGCGACGTTCGTGGCTTCAGAAATATCGTGGTCCACGACTATTTCGGGATCGACTTTGAGAAAGTCTGGTTAGTCGTCGCACGCGACCTACCGGTACTCAAGGACGCGCTCCTGCGGCTGCAGGCAGAGCCAACGGCGTGATTCACGCGCTCGCCGTCGCGAGCCTCACCATCATCTCGATGCCGATGGGCAGCGCGTCGTCATTGAAATCAAACTCCGGCGTGTGCAGATTGGGGTACGCCGGTATCCCCACCGGCCGCAATCCGAGGAAGAAGAAGCACGCCGGGACGTGCCTTCCGTAGAAGGAGAAGTCCTCGCCGCCCATGGTCGGGTGCTCGCGTTCCAGCACTTGTGCCGGGCCAAGGGCATCGCGGGCGATCCGCCGGAAGCGCTCCGTCGGCTCGGGGTGGTTTTCCGTCACGGGGTAGCCGGTGTCCCATTGGATCTCGGCCCTTGCCCCCATCGCGTCGGCCACGCCGCTGACGATTCGCCGGAACTCGCGCTCCGCCATGGCACGCGTCTCGGCCTTCAGCGAACGGATCGTCCCCACGAACTCCGCGGCATCCGGGATGATGTTGCTCGCGTGCCCGGCGTGGAAGGAGCCGACAGTGCAGACCACCGAATCCAGCGGGTTCGCCTTGCGTGAGCAAAGGGTCTGGAGCGCGACGACGACCTGCGACGCGACGACGATCGGGTCGATGCATGCGTGCGGGTACGCCGCGTGCCCGCCTTTGCCGCGGATGGTTACGGTGAACTCATCCGTCGCGGCGAGGAGCGGCCCCGTGCGCGTGGCGACGGTTCCGAGCGCCATGTCGGGCCAGCCGTGAAGCCCGTAGATCATGTCCGCCGGCCGGCCCACAACCTTGCCCGACAGGCATCCGTCGTCGCACATCTTCTCGCCGCCGGCGCCGCCTTCTTCCGCCGGCTGGAAGAGGAGCAGCACGTTGTTCGGGCGATGCTCCAGTCTCGCGAGCGTCCTCGCGGCTCCGATCAGGATCGATGTATGCCCGTCGTGCCCGCAGGCGTGCATGAAGCCGGGATTCGCCGACGCATAGGGCCTTCCGGTCTTCTCGGCGATGGGCAGCGCGTCCATGTCGGCTCGCAGGGCGATGGTCTTGGCGCGGGCCGAATCGGTCGTCGCCGGGATCCATCCGAGAACGCCGGTACCGCCGGCGAGGCCCGCCCTGTGTTGAATTCCGAGGGACGTGAGTTCGCGCGAGACGACCCCCGCCGCGTGCTTCTCCTCGAACATGATCTCCGGATGTTGATGAAGGTCGTGGCGGATGGCGACGATCGCCGATTGCTCGGCGTTGACGAGTTGGGCGATGTTGGCGATGCGGGGCGTGGCGGCGGTCGTGGTCATGCCGTGATCTTATCCGCGTGCCGCGTACAGGCCACGCCACGGCCGACTGCGCCCCAGGGCGATCGCAAGATCACTTCCGAGGCCGTGGGCGGCTGGATTGGTACTCAGCCCGCAACGCGGGCGCCGGTTCCTTGCCCCGGACGAAGTCCGGGGTTCGCGGGCACTTGGGCAGAGCCCCAGCGGGGCGAAGGAGGCGTGTTGCAAGCCGTTGCGCGGCGAACTGCGGTGCGGCCGTCGCCCCGTCCGGGGCTTCAGAGGCGG
>CAZBDZ010000068.1:0-19729 GCA_964490785.1 uncultured Phycisphaeraceae bacterium | reverse complement strand
CCGTCGGTGGGACGGGTTTGTAACCCGTCGGTGGGACGGGTTTGTAACCCGTCGGTGGGGCGGGTTTGCAATCCGTCCGGCGACACGAGCCATCGCGTTGCGGCGGCGGTCGGCTGCTTCCATTCCGCGGGCGCTCGCGCGAACAGCCCGAGCGCCGCCCCCGCCTCCGCGGCGAGTTGCAGCCGACGGCTCGCGCTGAGGTCCAGCCCCGAAGCGTCGGCGATGACGATGCCGGAGGCCGGGCTGCGCAGAGCGAGGTCGATCGCCCACAGGCGCGTCGCGGCGTCGGGAGCGTCAATCAATATGTGCCAGCGATTCCCGGTCTTCAGGGGATCGCTTCGTGCCACCGATTCCGTGTCCTCAGGGAATCGGTGCTCCCCCCGCGCGAGCGCCCACCCCGCAGGCCAGACGCGCCGCCCGATCCACACGCACCACCGTCGCGAGCCGCGCGATTCGTGAAAGGCGAGCGCGTTCGCGGCGAGATGGGCGAGGATGCTCGCGGGCGGGGTCCATCGTGCCGTGCGCGTCCCGTGAGCCGGGAGTGCCGGCATCCCCTCGTCATCCGTGGAAAAGCCCGCCATGCCGACCCACTCGTGAACCGCCCCGAGCCGCAGCCCCCCGCCGGGCAGGGCGGCGTCGACGTCGGGCCAGCCCGTGGGGAGTGTCCGCGGCCCATCGCCCGGGCCGAGGACCCATCGGGCCTCGATCTCCCGCAAACAAGCCGACAGCGCGGCCACGGCCTTGCCGGCCTTGGATTCCGGTGGGGAACAGAGCATGATTGGTCTTTGTTAGGATAGCACGGATTGGGGCGGAGTCAAGGGCGGGCGGAAGATTTTCGGCGTCAATCGTCCCCGTTTCTCGGCACCGGCTTGCCGTCCCGGATGACGACATCCCCGCGTGCGTACGCCGCGCAGCCCGCGAGTTTCTTTGCGGCGTTCTTCACGCCGAAGGTATGCGTCCGCCCGCCGCCGCCGGCGCCCATGCTCCCAAGGGAGACCTGCGACGGGGCCTACTTTGAAACACAGTTTGATCGCGGATTCTGTTCCGCAATTGTCCGGCTTCGGAAGAGCAGCGCATGCCCCGCGTCATGTCCCAAGCCTATCGCCTTGCCATGCAGGCCGCGCAAATCGACGACTGCGCCGTGCTGCAGGAAGACCTTCTCGAATCGGTGGACATGCTCGCCCCAATAGACCATGGCGCAGGACATCGGGGCGCCCTTGCCGCCGTCCTTGCCATCCACGAGGAACTTCAGGCGCGTGTCGTAGAGGAACGCGACGGCGTCGGCAACGCCAAAGACGTAGTCCTTCCAGTGCTTGGTGTTGGTGGCGACGGGAACGAGGGCGAGGATCTCGGAACCATACTCCTCGTGAGCCAAAGCGCACCGTCGAAGCCAATGTTTGATGGTCGTGCCGCGCTCGCGGTCTGCCCCATAGGGCGGATTCACGTAGATCGTGGGGAAACGCCAACTGTTTCGAAGACCATCGTGCTCCGGAAGCCTGTATTCGATCGTCGCCCTGACGACCGAAAATTGATTCGAGCAAGGGTCCAAGGCGATCGTTCCACCAAGGACCTCGCGCACGGCACGAACGTATTTCAGCGGTGTACACCAGTTCTGACTAATCGAGAGGATGCTGCGGCCTGCGGTCATGCGTGGCGAATCCTTTTCCAATCCTTGCTCGCGAGTCTAACCAAATCCGCGCGAAGTTGGCCCAGGGTGCCGCCGCGCGGGGCGATCACCGTGAACCACGACTCAACTTCCTTCTCGTGCATGTCGAAGTAACGCTTCAGCGCTTGGTCGGCGTTCGCGTCGATCTTCACCTTCGTGAAGGAGTTTCGTGCCTTGCCGGGCTTGTAGCTGGCCAGAAAGGCCTCCTTCGCGGGTTTGAGTTCCGCAACCGGGTTGCGAAGCAAACTCTCGATGAACCGCGCTAGTCCGGCATCCGTCAAAAACAGAAGCCAGTCGTAGGAGTGCGCGAGAACCTTGAGTTCCTTGTTCTGATTCTCCGCGGTGAACCAGTTGCCATGGTTGCTCACAACGCCGACGGTCAGGATGAACTGGCGAAGCGCATCCGTATCCTCGCCATCAATGATCCGCTTTCGCAGTGCGTCGTAGTCGCCCGTTTGAAGCCTGTCTCCGCCCAGATCGAGGATGCCTTGCACTGCGCCGGTCTGGAGACGGAACTTCTGAAGCGACGACACCGAGCGGGCGACGTACGCGCCCTGCTTGGCCTTTTCGATCGTCTGCGGCCCCTTGCGCATTCCCTCCTCCACGCCGACGCGCTTGCATTCAAAGATGGCGAATGGCGCTCGGAGTAAATCGGTAAGCGCGACCGTGCAACTACCGCGATTGATGGCGTGGATGTGGGCGGTTGTAAAGCCGCCGGCGCGTTCGGCCACCACCGCCGAGTTCCGCATGACTCGGGTGCGAGTGAGAACCTGTTCGGCACGGACGGTTGTTCCCGCGGGCAGCTCGCCCACGATTCCCACGACCTTCTTTGATGTCAAGGGAAGTTCGAGCGGTTTGACCAGCACCGATCTTGCGCCGACGATTGGATGCACGGAGAACTCAACGTTGTGTGTGATCTCGGAATTCGCGAACTCCGGCACTGGCCGCTCGATGGCTGTGGCATCGCGCAGCCCCCATGCGCAAAGCGTGTAGAACGTCACGATCTCGACGAGAGTGCCCAGCGCACGACCCGAGGCTTTTTTCTTGTCCGCGGCGTAGTCGAAGACCTCCGCGGCGAGAGTCTTCTGGAGTTCGTCAACCGATGGGTAAGGCACCGCATGCTCCCTTTGAAGTGCCAAGGAGATTGACACCGACCTCCGCCAGCCGCGGGATCGCCCGCAGCGCGAGGGCGTAATATTCCGGGTTGACCTCGAGCCCGATGCTCCGCAGCCCAAGCCCGCTCGCCGCCGCGATGGTCGAGCCGGAGCCCATGAAGGGATCGAGCACGATCCCCCGCCCGCGCGGCAGGGAGGCTCGGACGATCTGGCGCAGGAGCGACTGCGGTTTGAGCGAGGGATGCGGGGCGATGCGCCGTTCGGCGCCGCGTGCGGGGGCGGCGTGGATCAGGTCGCGGAAGGGCTCCTCCGCCGAGATCCGCCGAAGCCCGCCCGTGCCCCATGTCCGCAGATTGTCCTGCACGCGCCCCTCGCAGGGCTTGCGGAACAGGCCCCAGGGTTCCCAGCACGACCGCGGCATGACGGAGACGTCGCTGAACTCCTCGTGCGCGTTCTTCGGCCTGTCCCCGCCGCGGAGTGTGCGAACCACGCGGATGATCTCACCCCGCTTCTCGAAGCCCGCCTTGATGAAAGGCTCGTACACCAGGTACGACACGAGCGGATTCGTCGCGATGAACACATGCGCCCCCGGGACGAGAACCGGCATCAGCAACGCCGCAAGCCGCGAAAAAAACTCGCGCAACTCCTCTTTGTTCCGGTCCTTCAGAACGGTGAACCGGGGAAGGGGGCTTCGCCGGCAGCCGTCGAATGAAGGCGGGATGCGCCACACGCCGCCGCGCCCGGTCTTCCGCTTCGCCAGTTCGTCGTCGCGGTATTCGATCAGCCCATACGGAGGATCCGTCACCACCGCATGAATCGAGTTCGCCTCGGCCCGCTCCAGCCAACGGAACGCATCGACGTTGAAAACCGCGTAATCCCCCGCGCCGCGCGGCGAAAGAACCGGCGTGCTTTCCCGTGCCGCCCGGCTGGGCCGAGTCCGCTCCGTGGATCGACGCAAAAGCATGGACCAATGGTACTCGATTATTTCTCCGCGGAGTCAACCCGAAAAGAGCGTGCCTCCGCCGTCGCCCGCCCGGGCCGCGCACTCCTTCTCCTCATTCCTCGGCGAGTTCACAAGGGTGCTGACGGCGTAGGCCTCCATCCCCGGCCAGTCGCGCGGGAGCATCAGGCCTTCCAGCGCCGAACGCTCCGTCTTCTCATCGAGCCACGCGCGAAGGTCGTCCCGTTCCAGCATCACGGGCATGCGCGAGTGGATCGGCATCATCAGCGCGTTCGCATCGCACGTCAGGATCGTGAACGTCTCGATCGCCTCGGCCCCCTCCGGACGCCATCGTTCCCACAGACCCGCGAACGCGATCGGCCTGGAGTCCCGCCCATGGATGAACATCGGCTGCTTGGTCTTCGAGCCGGGGACTGCCTGCCACTCATAGAACCCGCTGGCGGGCACGGCACAGCGGCGCGACTGGAACGCCTTGCGGTACATGGGCTTCTCCGCGGCGGTTTCCGCCCTCGCGTTGATCGTCTTCGCGCCGATGGACTCATCCCTCGCCCACGAAGGGATCAGCCCCCACCGGGCCATGCGCCCCACGCGCCGCCCCGTTTGCCCACTCACGCGGATGATCAGCGCGTCCTGGCTCGGGGCGATGTTGTAGCGGGCCTTCAACGCCGGAACCTCGCCCGCGTCAAACCACTCGGCGATCTCCGCCGCCTCGACCGAGAGGGCGTAGCGTCCGCACATGGCGAAAGCATAGGAGTCGCCCCTCGGCCAGGGCGATCGCATTATCGCTTCGATGTGCCTCACAGCCCGCGGAGCGGGCGTGGGTTCCTTGCCCCGGACGAAGTCCGGGGTTGTGAGCAGACGCCGCCTCTGAAGCCCCGGACGGGGCGACGGTCGCACCGCAGTTCGCCGCGCAACGCCTTGCAACACGCCTCCTTCGCCCCGCTGGGGCTCTGCCCAAGTGCCCGCGAACCCCGGACCCCCCGGACTTCGTCCGGGGCAAGGAACCGGCGCCCGCGTTGCGGGCTGAGTTCCAATCCAGCCGCCCAAGTCCTCGGAAGTGATCTTGCGATTGCCCTGCCGCTTCCCCAGGGCAATCGCATTATCCGTTTCTTACCCCTTTTCCGTGGTCTGGCGCCTACCCTCCGGCGCGGCAAGAAGGGTCTGGATGGGGTCGAGAGTTGGATAATGCGATTGCCCTGCCCCTCGGCAACGCCGATATACTTCCCCGGCCGGAAGAATATCACCACGGAGAACACGGAAAACACGGAGAAGGAATTGAATCGGGTGGGATCATTCACGACGAATAGGCCGATCATGATCCGGCGGCTTGTGCCGCGCCAATCGGGCATATCCGCATTCTGAGGCCTCTGTCCTTCTGCGTGCCCTCCGTGTTCTCCGTGGTGAATCCCCCCGCCAGGCGGAGTGTGTGTGGCCCCGACCGACTCGATGTTCGCGACGCGCACGACGACGCGCCTCCTCGACGCGCTGCGCGATCATTCCAACGAGCCGGTGTGGTCGCACATCGACTCGCGCTACCGTCCCGTGATCGCCGGTCTCGCGCGGCGGCTGGGGCTGAACGAATCCGACGCCGACGAGGTCGCCCAGCAGACCCTGGCCGAGTTCGTCCGCGCCTACCGCGAGGGGCGATACGACCGCGCGAAGGGGCGGCTGTCATCGTGGATCCTCGGCATCGCGCATCACACGAGCCTGCGCCTCATGCGGGCGCGTCGCGGGCAGTCCGAGGCGGACGAATCGATCCCCGATGACGCGAACGAGGCGTCTCTCCGTTCAATCTGGACCGACGAGCGCGACCGCGCGATTCTCGACCGCGCCATCGCCATGCTCCGCGAGGAATCGGATATCGACGACCGCACGCTGCTCGCGTTCGAACTCGTCGCGCTCCGGGGTGTGCCCGCCGCCGAGGTCGGCCGGCAGTGCGCCATGTCCACCGACCAGGTCTACGTCGCCAAGAGCCGCGTCACGAAGAAACTCAAGGCCCTCGTCGAGGAACTCACGAGCGCCTTCGAGGAGGACGCCTGACGTGTCCCCGGCGACGCGCATCTGCCTCGAGCAGGAGGACATCGAGCGTCTCGCGGCGGGCGAGCCGGTGTCGGACGATCAATCCCACCACCTCGCGACCTGCGAAGCGTGCTCGGGTCGGCTGCACTCGGCGCGCGAGGACGCGAAGTTTCTGACACGGGTCCGCACGCTGGCCGGGGCGGCGCTCGGCCCGCAGGGCGCGCCGCAACTGCCCGGGTATCGCGTGATCGACGTGCTGAGCAGCGGGGCGCAAGGGGTGGTGTATCGGGGCGTGCAGGAATCGACGCAGCGCTCCGTGGCGATCAAGACCCTCGCCGCCGGGCTGAACCCCTCGCCGAGACAGCGTGCCCGCGCCGAGCGCGAGGCCGAGATCGCCGCGCGTCTCCGCCATCCGAACATTGTCTCGGTGTACGAGTCGCGCACGCTCCGCGATGGGCGCATCGCGGTGGTGATGGAGTACATCGACGGCAAGCCGTTCGACGCCTGGAGCGCGCCCGGCACCGAGGAGCCCGACCGCCGCCGCGCGCTCCTCCAGGTGTTCGCCGCGGTCTGCGCCGCGATCCACCATGCGCACCTCAACGGGGTGATCCACCGCGATCTCAAGCCCGACAACATCCTGGTTACGCCCGAAGGCCGACCTGTCGTCCTTGACTTCGGCATCGCGAAGGCGGGCGGGCTGCACACCACGATGACGGGCGAGTTCGCCGGCACGCCCGCGTACGCCTCGCCCGAGCAGGTCGCCGGACGACCGGAAGACGTGGACGCGCTGACCGACGTCTACTCACTCGGAGTGATCCTCTATCTCCTCGTCTGCCGCCGGATGCCCTACGAGTTGGGCGATTCGCTCTTCGATGCGGCGCGGACGATCAAGGAAATCGAACCGCTGCCGCCCCGGCGCGCCGACCCGGCGATCTCTCCGGATCTCGAGGCGATCATCCTCCGCGCGTTGCAGAAGGAGAAGCACCGCCGATACCAATCCGCCGCGAGCCTCGGGCGCGACATCGAACGGTTTCTGAATGGTCAGGCGGTGGACGCGCGCAGCGCCTCGGGCTGGTACATGCTGCGCAAGGCCGTCGCGGTGAACCGGCGGCGGCTCGCCTGGGCGGGCGTCGCGGCGGGGCTTCTGCTGGCGGCGGGCCTCGCCGTGGCGCTCAGCGTCGCGGACGCGCGCGAGTCCGCGCGTGCCGCCACGTTCCAGCGCGAGCAGGCCCGGGCCGAGGGAGTCCGCGCCCGCGCCGTGACCGAACTCCTGCGCGAAGTCCTGCCGGGGCAGGACCCATCGCAGCCCGAACTCGCGTACATCATCGCCGGCGGTCTCGGTCGGCTCTACACGCGCCTCGAAACGGGCGCGTTCGCGGACGACCCGGACGTCGACCAGGCGCTCCGCCGGATGTGGGGCGGGATCTACACCGACCTCGGCCCGGGCAAGGCGGCGGGGTACGTCGAGTATGCCGAGGTCGCGCTGCGCACGGGCCTCGTCCGCCTCCGGCTGCAGCACGAGGGCGACCATCCCGACACCGCCTCGGCCCTTCACGCGCTCGCCGGCGTGCTGCTGGTGCGCAACCGCGCGCCCGAGGCCGAGACGCTCTGCCGCGACGCGATCTCGATGCGCGGGCGGTTGCTCGGCGAGGCATCGCTCCCCACCGCCGACTCGCGCGCCCTGCTGGCGCGCACGCTCATGGCCCGCGGGCGCGAGGCCGAGGCCGAGCGTGAGGCCGACGCCGTGCTCGCCCTCGCGCCAAGCCTGCCGAAGCCCGCGCCGGAACTCCTTCTCGCGTCGATGACGGCCCTCAAGGCACGCGTCGCGCTCGACGCCGCGGAATACCCGCGCTGCGAGCCGATGCTCCGCGATGCGCTCCGTCGGCGTCTTGCCTCGCTGCCGCCCGACGACCCGGACCTCATCGCATCGCTCCGCGACGCCGCACGCCTGGCGGAAGAGGCGCCGGACTCCGCCCTCGCCGAGATGCTCAGGCAGGCATGGGGGTCCACGCGCCAGTCCCTCGCCTCCGATTTCGCCCGTGATGTGCCGATTCTCTCGGTCGTCGATCCCGGCGGGTACTCGAACTACCGGAAGACGGGGCGCACCGCCGCGCTCGGTCGGCTCATCAGGCTCCACGAGGCCCTGATCGGCCCCGACGATCCCAGTCTCGTCACGCTCCTCTTCGCCCGCATCCGCAGCGCGGAGATCGAGGAGCTGCTCGGCGTGCGCGCCGAGTCGGCGCTTCGCGCGGCGGACATCCTCGCGCGCGGTTTCGGCCCGAACGATTTCTCCGTCCTTCTCTGCATCGATCAGGCCGCCACCGCGCTCCTGTTCAACTGCGAGCCCGGCCGCGCCGTCGAACTCGCCCGCCGAGGCTGCGACATCTGGGATTCGATCCCGGTCGCCGCCCGCGACACGCTCTTCGCCGCGAACGCTCGAAGGCGCCTCGGGTGGTTCCTCACGGTGGGCGCGCGCTACGACGAGGCGGCCGGCGTCCTTTCGATCGCTCGCGTCGAACTCGCCGCCGCCGTCGGACCGGAGCATCACGTCGTCGCCCTGACCGATGCGATGATCGCGCTGTGTCATTTCGAGCAAGGCGATCGCGCCGCCGCCGAGGAACTGTCGAAGCACGCCGACGACATCGCCGAGGCCTCGTCCGCCGTCGCCGCGGACCAGTTGGCGCACATCCGTTTCATCCGCGGGCGCGTGCTGCGCGCCCTCGGCCGCGACGCCGAGGCCAGGCCGCTCCTCGAAAAGGCATGGCAGGGCTATTACAGGCTCCTCCTGCCCGCCTTCCCCTGGCGCCGGATGATCCTGAGCGACCTCGCCGGCGCGTGCGAGAGCCTCGCCGATCCCGCGGCGGCGGCGGAATGGCGGCGCCTGATGGAGCCCGAAGCCCCGCCCGCGCCGATGAAGCCCTGATCGTTCATCAGGGCGACGCGAGGAGCCGCGCGAGCAACCGATCGACCGCGATCGACAGGCTCCGCTCGTTGACATACCGGCGCTCGAGCCTCGCCAGTCGAACCGGGTCAACCCGCGTGCAGACATGCCGAGCCTTCACCCTGACCACGCGCCCGATCCGCGCGCCGGCGACGTGCATTGGGATAACCATGCCTTGCATTGCCGCTCCTCCTTCCGTTCTACATCGCTGCATCGACCGGTCGGCACAACGACTCATCAGGGAAGTTTCCCTGATCGGCGCGGGGGCTTGGACGCGGCTTGTGTTTCCACTTTCCGCTTTCCGCTTTTCGCTTTTCGCTTTTCGCTTTTCGCCCCCCCCGCCCCGTTCACGCCTCCGCCAGCCCCTCGCGGATCGCGAATCGGATCAACTCCGCGCGGGACTCGACCTTGAGTTTCTTCATGATCCGGTCCTGATGCCCGTCGATCGTCTTGGCGCTCCGCGACAGTTCGGCGGCGATCTGGCCCCGCGACCTTCCCTTTCCAATCAGGCGAAGCACCTCGACCTCGCGGGCCGTGAGCCCGGCAAAGTGCGTCTCGCGCCCGCCCGGGCGTCCGGCAGGCGAAAGGTGGGAGCAGCGTTCCTTCACCTTCGGCCCCATGATGAATGTCCCCCCGCGCTGCCGCACGACCTCGCAAACCCCCGCGACAATGTCCTCGAGCGCATCCGCCTTCGAGAAGTAGCCCGATGCCCCGCACGCGTACGCCGACGAGACATACCCGTCCCTGATGTGCGCGCTCAGGAAGATGATCGACGCCGTCGGCCGCGCACGCCGAACCCGGTCGGCCGTCTCGAACGCATCCGGCCCGGGCATCTCGATGTCCAGCAGAACCACGTCCGGGCGCACACGCTCGACCTCCTCGATCAGCCGCTCCGCCGAGGAGAGCGTCCCGACGACCTTGATCCTCGAATCAATCGCGAACTGCGCCCGAAGTCCCTCCACGAGCACCTCGTGGTCGTCCACGCAAAGGACGCGGATCGACCCGCCGCCGGGGGGGCGGGGAGGCTCGTTCAGCGGACTCGTTCTCATGTGCGTCGCCTGGCTCATGGTCCACCCGTCCTTCCTCGGTGAGCGCCAAGTTCAGGGCGGACACGATCGCCCTGAGGTCCTTGGTGTTCCCGATGACCAATGGGCGAAGCCCATGCCAGTCGTCGCCGCCCCGCTCCCCTCCGGGGGGATCGCCGAAAAGCACCAGCCGCCCCGCAGGTTTGGCTTTGAGCCACGCTCGCGCCGCACTCATCGACGCCTCCGCCGGGGCGACAACCCAGATGTCGGCCCTCCCAGGCGTGGGACCGACCCGTACCCGCGCATTCCCGGATTCAAGAATCTGCCGCACGAGGCTCCTCGACCGTCCGTCGCCGATCGTTACAACCGCGCTCGCCCTTGAAGTCCCGTGCGGCTCGGGCGCGGCTGGGAACTCCATCACCACGGTCGTCCCTTCTCCCACGGCGGAATCGATCCGCACCGTCCCGCCCGCTCCCGAGGCCACGCTATGCACCAGGGGCAATCCGAGCCCCGTCCCCATGCCTCGCGGCTTCGTGGTGAAGAACATCTCAAACGCCCGCCGCTTCACCTCATCGCGCATCCCGACGCCGTTGTCCGTAACGCCGATCCGCACCACGCCGCTCGCCCGATCCGCATCGGCCCACACGCGCACAAGCCCCGGCCGCTGCTCTCGTCCCTTCGGAATTGCCGCACCGGCGTTCACGATCAGGTTCAGCACCGCCTGCGTCAGCCGGTGCGGCGCCACCGCGATCCAAGGCAGCCGTGCAGGCACGGACGACACCAGCCTTACATGCTTCGGCACCGATTTCGACAGGAGCGGCCCGGTCTGCGACCACCATTTCGCCATGTGCGTCCGGTGATCGCCGGGCGTGTCCGGGTCCATCACGAGGTAATGCAGCCCATCCGCCAACTGCTGAAGGTACGACACGCACTTCTGCACCGCGTCGAGCCTCTCGCGCGCCCGCCGGGGCAGCCGCATCGCCCTCGCCGCGTTCAGGTGCGCCCGCGCCGGCAGCAGCATGTTGTGCATGTCATGCCCCAGCCCGGCCGCGAGCGTCCCGATCGACGCCATCCGGTCCGCAAGCCGAAGACGATGCAGATCGTCATCCGCGTCCCGACCCGGAAGGGGGCGCGAACTGCCCCCCCGCCACTTCCGAGGGGCGCCGGGAACTTCGGACAGTCCTGACCTCGCGCGCGTCATCACGGGACACCAGCGATTCCCATGCCGCGCGGCTGAGTGTGTTGGGCCCCGGGGGCAGGGCAATCGCTTTATCGTGGTTGCCCCGGTCTCGCTGGCTTTGCAGCGAGGCCGGGCGAGGTTGCAAGTGCGTCCCGGCCTTGCCTCGGACGGCAAGACGGGGCACCCCGTTGATAATGCGATCGCCCTGGACCCGGGGGGAGGTTTGCATTCGCACAGTTCACATCAAACCGCCGGCGCCCCTCGGCCTTCATGTGAACTGTGAGTTGTGAACTTTGAACTGTTCCACGCGACCCGCCAACGCACTCGCCCCCGATCAGGGAATCTTCCCCGTGGCCGGCGGAGCATTCCTGCGCCACACTTTCATCGTCGGCGAGCCTCGCCGACCGTTTTCCATTTCACACACAGGAGGAGGCACAAACATGCCGCAGAACACCTCGACTCGGTTCATCATCGCCGCCGCGGGCTTCGCATTCACCGCCGCCGCCGCGAACGCCGCCATCCTCGGCCAGCACCACTTCACCTGGTGGGACGACGGCCTGCTCACCTACGTCACGCCGCAAAACGTCCCGCCGCCCTCGCCGGGCGCGGTCGCGCTCTTCGACGTCGACGAGTGGCACCTCGATCAGCCTCAGACCACTGCGTGGTACGCGGGCGTGCAGATCGCGGGAATGCCGCCGAATCCCTTCAACCCGGCGAACCGCAACGGGATGACCCCCGGCAGCGCGATCCCAGCGGTGAACAACGCAGAGGGCTTCATCTACCAGATCCGCAACCTCAACTACTTCAGCGGTAACGGGTTCCCGCCGCTCGGCATGCCTCTTTACTCATTCACCACTCCGCCCCCGCCTCTTGGTCAAAACGATCTCTCGGGCATCAACATCATGGACACGCACGGCGCCCTCGTGATCACTCCCCCCGCCTTGGGCAGCCAGTTCATGTCCTCCTTCTCGTTCCCCAGCGGGACGATCCTCGACCTGACCCCCGGCTTCGTCCCCGGCGTCTTTCAGGACTGGGACTTCAACGCCCACTCAGGCCCCGGCAACTTCGAGTGGGACATGATCAACACTCCCGGCGTCGGCGCGTTCGCAGGCGGACCCCCGGTCGTCTTCGGCTACGCCATGCCGGGCCAGTGGTTCGACGCCGTGAACAACGGCTGGGTCCATTCATGGAACTTCCCGCCCCAGGGCGCCCCGCCCTTCCAGGTCAACATCACCCCGACCCTGCCCGGGTTCTCCGGCCCGTGGATTCCCGCGCCGGGTGTCATCGCGCTCGCGCTCGCCGCGGGATTCTTGAGCGCTCGCCGCAATCGCTGAAACGCCCATCGCTTCACCGACTCACCCAGGACAATCGCATGATCAATCGGGTGCCCCGGTCTCGCCGTCCGCGGCGAGGCCGGGACGCACTCGCGACTCCGCCCGGCCTCGCTGCAAAGCCAGCGAGACCGGGGCATCCACGATAGTGCGATCGCCCCGCCTTTTCCTCCTCGCCGCGTTCGTCGGGGTGCGTACACTGACGGCATGACGACTCTCGCCACTCCGGCCGTGCGGACCATTCGCGCTCCGCGCGGGAATCGGCTGACCTGCAAAACCTGGCAGGCCGAGGCCGCCATGCGCATGCTGATGAACAACCTCGACCCCGAGGTCGCCGAACGACCGCACGACCTGGTCGTCTACGGCGGGCGCGGCAAGGCGGCCCGCGACTGGGCCTGCTTTGATGCGATCATCGAGACCCTGAAGCGCCTTGAGCCGGACGAGACATTGCTTGTTCAATCGGGCAAGCCGGTCGGCGTCGTGCGCACGCACGAGGACGCCCCGCGCGTCCTCATCGCCAACTCAAACCTCGTCCCGCACTGGGCCACGCAGAAGCATTTCGACGACCTCGAAGCCCGCGGCCTGATGATGTTCGGGCAGATGACCGCCGGCTCATGGATCTACATCGGCACGCAGGGCATCCTCCAGGGCACCTACGAGACCTTCGCCGCGTGCGGACGCAAGCACTTCCCGACGCTCGCCAACGATCCGCGCGGGCCGCTCGCCGGGAAGCTCTGCGTCACGGCGGGCTGCGGCGGAATGGGCGGCGCCCAGCCTCTCGCCATCACGCTCAACGGCGGAACGTGCCTCATCGCCGACGTCGACCGCGCCAAACTCGAACGCCGCTGCCACGATTCCTATCTGGACGAAATCGTGCCTTCAACCACTCCCCCTCCCGCCGGGAGGGGGCAGGGAGGAGGGATGTCCTCCGCCCCCGACTTTTATTCCATCGACCAAGCCATCGACGCCGCCCTGGACTACGCGCGCCAAGGCCGCAACGTCTCCGTCGGCGTGCATTGCAACGCCGTGGACCTCCTTCACCGCCTGATCAAGCGCGGCATCACGCCGGATGTCCTGACGGATCAGACCTCCGCGCACGATCCCCTCTTCGGCTACGTCCCGCAGGGCATGACGCTGCACGAGGCCGAGATCCTCCGCGCCGAGTTTCCCGACGAGTATGTGAAGCGTTCGACCGCCGGCATGGACGAGCACGTGCGCTCCATGGCGACGCTCATGGACATGGGGGCCGCGACATTCGACTACGGCAACAACATCCGCCAGCGAGCCTACGACGCGGGATTCAAGGAAGCGTTCAAGTTCCCCGGCTTCGTCCCCGCCTACATCCGCGACCAGTTCTGCCTCGGCCGAGGCCCGTTCCGCTGGGTCGCGCTCAGCGGCGATCCGGAGGACATCTACACGACGGACTCGGCCCTCATGGACCTGTTCCCGAAGAACGAGGGACTCCATCGCTGGCTCCGCGCGTGCCGTGAGACGAGCCCCCCGCGCCAGCAAGGGGGTTCTCCGACGAGCCCGGCGCGCCCCAAAGGACCCTCGGGCCGATTCGCCTTCCAAGGCCTCCCCGCCCGCATCTGCTGGCTCGGCTACGGCGAGCGCGACAAGGCCGGACTGCTCTTCAACGACCTCGTCGCCAGAGGAGAGGTTTCGGCCCCGATCGTCATTGGACGCGACCACCTCGACTGCGGCTCGGTCGCCTCGCCGAATCGTGAAACCGAGGCCATGCTCGACGGCACCGACGCCGTCAGCGACTGGGCCCTCCTGAACGCCATGGTCAACGTCGCCAGCGGCGCATCGTGGGTTTCCTTCCATCACGGCGGGGGCGTCGGCATCGGATTCTCGCAGCACGCGGGGCAGGTCGTCGTCGCCGACGGCACGGCCGACGCGCGCGAACGCATCGCCCGCGTCCTCGCCAACGACCCCATGATGGGCATCTTCCGCCACGCCGACGCCGGGTACCACCTCGCGCGCCGCTGCGCCGCGGAGCATGAGGTTGACATCCCGATGGGGGAGTAGATCAGGTCCCAGACGCCCCGGCCGGATTCAGTGCCGCCGATCACCCGTTTGCGCGGTATCAGTGCGCCCCCCCGAGCCGCGCCCTCCCGGCGTGGCTCTCGGCTTGATAGATTGCCCGCCTCATGCCGGAGACCGATCCGCAACCGACCATCGCAACCATCGGCCGCGACCCGCTCGCGCGCGCGTCGAACTCCGTCGAGGCGTGCTTCGAGGTTTCGACCGAGGTCTGCAACCAGGTCGGCGGCATCTACCAGGTGCTGCGCTCCAAGGCGGCGACGATGGTGCAGCGGTGGGGCGAGCGCTACTGCCTCGTCGGCCCCTATGTCGAGTCGCAGGCGGCCCTGGAGTTTGAGCCGACGCCTCCCGCGGGCCCGTGGCAGCGCCTTGTCGAGGCCCTCGCGCAGGACCGGCTCCGCGTGCATCACGGCTACTGGCTCGTCGGCGGCAGGCCCCGCGCCATCCTCATCGAGCACACGCTCCCCCCCTGGCGCCTCGACCAGATCAAGTACATCCTCTGGGAGCACCACAAGATCACCACGCCCCCCGGCGACTGGGCCATCGACCTCGCCGTCTCCTTCGGCGACGCAGTCCTCCGCCTGCTCCGCAAGGCCGCCACGGTCTGGCCCTGGAACGTCGAACGCGCCGTCCCGCGCATCATCGCCCACTTCCACGAATGGCTCGGCGGGCTCGCCATCCCCGAGGTGAAACGCGAGCGCCTGCCCATCGCCACCGCGTTCACCACCCATGCGACGCTCCTCGGCCGATACATCGCCTCGAACGATGAGCACTTCTACGAAAACCTCCCGCGCCTCGACCACGCGGCGGAGGCGAAGAAATACCTCGTCGAGGCCCAGCACTCCATCGAGCGCGCCTGCGCCCACGGGGCGCACGTCCTGACCACCGTCTCCTCCATCACCGCCGAGGAATGCACCGCCCTGCTCGGCCGAAAGCCCGACGCCGTGCTGCCCAACGGCATCAACCTCGAACGCTACGACGCCCCGCACGAACTCCAGGCCCTCCACGCCCGCTTCAAGGAACGCATCCACCGCTTCACCATGGGCCACTTCTTCCCGTCGTATGCCTTCGACCTCGACCGCACGCTCTACGTCTTCACCTCAGGCCGATTCGAGCCGCGGAACAAGGGCTTCGACCTGTGCCTCGAAGCCATGGCCCGGCTCAACGCGCAACTCAAGACCTTCGGCATCCCGACAACGGTCGTCTTCTTCATCATCACCCGCCGACCGACACGATCGATCCACCCGCAGATCCTCGAAAAGCGCGGCGTGCTTAACGAACTCCGCGAGGTCTGCCAGGAGATCATGCGCCACGTCGGCGATCAACTGTTCCCACGGGCCGCGCGGGGCGAGCGCGTGAACATCGACGAAATGGTCGAGCCCTATTGGGCGCTCCGCTACCGCCGCGTGCAGCAGGCGCTGAAGACCTCGGCCCTGCCGCCGGTGGTGACGCACGTCCTGGAGGACGACGCACGCGACCCCGTCCTCACGCACCTCCGCCACCTGCAACTCTTCAACAAGCCCGACGATCCGGTGAAGATCGTCTACCACCCCGACTTCATCAGTCCAACCAGCCCGCTCTGGGGCATGGACTACGACCAGTTCGTCCGCGGCTGCCACGTCGGCATCTTCCCGAGCGCCTACGAACCCTGGGGCTACACGCCGCTGGAGAGCATCGCCATGGGCGTGCCCGCGATCACGAGCGACCTCGCGGGCTTCGGCCGCTACGCCGACGAGAAGTTCCGCGAGCACGACATGTGGGGCCTGCACGTCCTCAAGCGCCGCGGCCGCTCGTTCCACGACGCCGCCGCCGACCTCGCACGGTGGCTGCTCGCCTTCTGCCGATTCGAACGCCGAGGCCGGATCGACCTCCGCAACGAAGTCGAACGCCACGCGGCGGAGTTCGACTGGTCAAGGCTCGTCAGACACTACCACCAGGCGCACGATCTGGCCGTGGAGCGGTGCAAGGCGTGAGGTCTGCTTGTGCCACTGGCGGCTTGCCCGCCAGTGCCGAACACCTTGGGCGTCCGCATCGCATTCGGGCGCCCCCGGGGGCCGCACTGGCTGGCCAACAGCCAGTGGCACACAGGTCGAGTGCCACTACTTGACCCGCGCCGCCAAGCCCGCGAAGTCCCCGGCCGCACCGCGGGTCAAGTAGTGCCGAAGACCTTGGGCGTCCGAATCGCATTCGGGCGCCCCCGGGGGTCGCGCTGGCTGGCAAGCAGCCAGTGGCACACAGGCATGGCATCAAGGGCGCTCCACGTCCCCAATAGCGCCCGGCAACGGTACGCTTGTCGAATGCCCCTCTCCCTCACCTTCTGCGGCGCCGCCGGCGAAGTTACGGGATCCGCCACCCTTCTCGACACCGGCGCGGCCCGCGTCCTCGTCGATTTCGGCCTGCACCAGGGAGGCGGCGCGTGCGAGTCGCGCAACCGGCGCACCCCGCCGTTCGACGCCGCCCGCCTCGACGCCGTCGTGCTCACGCACGCGCACATCGACCACTCCGGCCGCCTGCCGCTTCTTGTCCGCCCGACGAACGAAGGCGGCCTCGGCTTCCACGGCCCGATCTGGGCCACGCCCGCGACCATCGAACTCGCCGCCATCCTCCTCCGCGACGCCGCATTCCTTCAGAGGATGGACGCCGAACGCCTCACGCGCCAGCGCCGCCGGCGCGGGCGCGAGCCCGACGGGCTCAAGCCACTCTTCGACTTCGAGGATGTCGAGCGCGCCCTCGCGCTCATGCGCCCGCTCCCCTACGACCGCGAGCAGGAGATCGCGCAGGGCGTCTCGCTCCGATTCGTCGACGCCGGGCACATCCTCGGCTCGGCGAGCGTGATGCTGCGCGTCAAGACCAGAAACCACCACGAGCGCGCCGTCGCCTTCTCCGCCGACGTCGGCGTGAAGGGCACGCCGATGCTCCGCGACCCCGCGCGCTTCAACGCCGCCGACGTGGTCATTCTCGAATCGACCTACGGCGACCGCGACCACCGCACGACGGCGCACACGCTCGACGAGTTCGTGAACATCCTGAACGACGCCGAACGCGAATCCGCGAAGGTGCTCATCCCCGCTTTCGCCGTCGGTCGAACGCAGAACCTGATCTACCACATGGCCCGCCTGCGCGAGGCAGGCCGCCTCGGCCCGACGCCCGTCTACATCGACAGCCCGATGGCCATCGAGGCGACCGAACTCTACCGCCGACACTCGCAATCCTTCGACGACACCACCCAGCGCCTCATCGACGAGGGGCGCTCCCCGCTCGCCTTCCCCGGCCTCCGCTTCACGAAATCGCCCCAGGAATCGCGCTCGCTCAACGACCTCGGCTGCTGCGCCGTCATCATCTCCGCAGGCGGAATGTGCAACGGCGGACGCATCCTGCACCACCTGCGCCACGGCCTGTGGAAGCCCGCGACGCACCTCCTCATCGTCGGCTTCCAGGCCCACGGCACGCTCGGCCGCGAAATCGTCGAAGGCGCGAAGCAAGTCGCCGTCATGGGCGAGCGCATCGCCGTCAAAGCCAAAGTCCACACGCTCGGCGGATTCTCGGCCCATGCGGGCCAGACCGAACTCCTCGAGTGGCTCCGCCCCATGGCGGGCGCCACGCCGCGCGTCATCCTCAATCACGGCGAAGACGCCGCACGCCACGCCCTCGCCGAGACGATTCGCAGGTTGTTCGCGATCGAATGCACGCTGCCGCGATACCGGGAGGTCGTGAACCTCGGATGATCGGATCATCCGCGGTAAAGGCCGCGAGACCGAATGACGCCCAGCACGGCGGGCGAAAGGGCCTCTTCAAGCCGGGACAGGTTCGCCACGGGAGAACGCAGCCACTCGCGGATCTCGGTCGCGCTCGCGTCGATCATCGGCACATCAGCGATGCGGCTCCGCCACGCCTCGAGGTCCGCGGGCGACCAGTGCGGCCTCAGCGCCTCGATCAGCGCATCCGCCGACTCCGCGGGCCGACGCAGCATCACCACCGGCTCAGCCAGCGCGATCACCTCTCTCGCCTCGCGCCAGCGGTGGAACGCCCCGGCGGAATCCGCCCCGATCAGCAGCCGCAGCGTCGTCCCGCCGGGCAGCAGAGAATGCAGCGCGCGAAGCGTGTCCACCGTGTAACTCGGCCCGGCCGACCGCTCCAGTTCGAGCGTCGAGATGGACGCACGCCCCTGCCCTTCCAGCGCCGCCCGGAGCATCGCGAGCCGCGACTCGTCATCCGCCAGAGGACCGGACGCCTTCAGCGGATTCCGCGCCGCCGGGATGTAGAGAACCCAGTCCAGCCCAAGCCGCGCCCGCACCATCGCCGGCAGCACGACATGCCCGCGGTGCGGCGGATCGAACGTCCCGCCGAAAACCAGCACCGAGCGCGCCCCCGCCGGGATCGGCGCCGCCCCGATTGCGATGGTCGCCGGCACGCTCATTTCTTTCGTGGCGAGGCGGACGGCGGATCGTTGAGGCGAGCGCTCTTGCGGCCAAGTTGACGCTCGATTGGATTGAAGCCGCGCCCGCCCCCCGCATCGCCCGGCGCCACGACAACCGAAGGCGGCGCGACGCCCGCCTCCGCGCTCAGCGTCTCGACAAGCAGCCCCGCCGCCGCCTTCAGCGCCGGCCTCCCGCGCAGAACGAGGCCAAACACCGCCGGGATCACGCCGGGATTGAGGATCGCCCCAAGAAAGACCCGCATCAGCCGCATCCGACCAAGCGGGTCCACCCACTCGGTCACCGCGGCGGGAAGTTCCATATCCGGCCCATCGCTCACCCCGCGGATGATCGCCCACCGCAAGCCCGCCGCCGTCGCCGCCGCCGCAAAGGCGTGCGACTCCATGTCAACCAGCGCCGCCGCGTACGCCCCAGCCATCTGCCTCTTGCGCGCCCGGTGCAAAACAGGCTCGTCCATCCCCACGATGGTGACCGCACCCTCCTCGCCCGGCGGAATGCAGGGGGGAACCCAGCCGCGGCCGTCCTTGTCCACCACGCGCCCGATGGGCGGCGCAATCACATCGTCGCGCAGCCCACCGGCCAGCCCGAACAGAATCACGATCGGCGGCCGATCCTTCGCCGCAAGTTCCACCGCGGACCGCGCCGCCGCCGCCCCCGGCCCAATAAGACGCACCTCCGCCTTCTCGCGCAGCCGCTTCGCGATCGCGCGCCTTTCGATGCTCAGCGGACAGAGAACCACCGGCTTACTCATGCAATAAGTTTAGCAGGTGGGAGGGGCGACGACGCCGACGACATCATCGCGGGTGCCCCGGTCTCGCTGGCTTTGCAGCGAGGCCGGGCGGGGTTGCAAGCGCTTCTCGGCAAGGGGCGCGAGACTGGATCGACACTCAATAGTTGGAGTTGGTTGCGCGGCCCCTTCACCGGCCCGCTTCGTCCGCCGTCGCCTGCGTCCCTGCCTGCAACTCGCGCGGGCCGAGGTCGGGAAACCGCGCATACACCTCGTCGCTCG
>CAZBDZ010000067.1:0-20011 GCA_964490785.1 uncultured Phycisphaeraceae bacterium | reverse complement strand
GCTGAGTACCAATCCAGCCGCCCACGGCCTCGGAAGTGATCTTGCGATTGCCCTGGCTCAGCCCGCGAGGGCGGCCTCGCCGGATTCGCGCAGGGCGGCCTCCCAAGCCCAACGTTCCTCCGTGGCGTCAGTCTCGGGGCCGAGGGGGCCAAACCGGTGGCTCCACCAGCAGAGGTCGATGGGCGCATTGAGATCGCGGGCGAGATCGGCCACCTGCCGAGGGGTCAGATCGGCGAGCGGGGCGTGGATTTCAGGCACGTTTCGGGGGCCCCCCGCCCCGTCGGCGACCGCCACCAGCCGGGGGATCAACCCCGCGAGTTCGTCCGCCGCGAAGATGCGATCAGGGTCCGAGCCGCAGACCGTCGGCCAGACGACCCGGTCGCACCCACGCCGTCCCGCCTCCCGGCAGGCAAGAAGAAGCACCACCACGTTCGGCGGAAGCCCCGGCGCGGCTTGGATCGCCGGCTCGGCGTGAGCAACTACGGCCTTCAAGTGCCGCGATTGTTCCGCGACCGCTTCCTGCCGACTGCGAGTCATCGCCCCTCCCGATTCGGTTATCGGGGGCAGCCACAGCGTCAGCGTCGAAGGTCTCGCTCCTATGAGACAAGCAACCAACCCCGGCAGCCCGCCGTCGGAGATCACCAACACGCTCTCGCCATCGCGACCGGCCATGAACGATTCATCGGCTCGCCGCCCGCGCCGGATGTAACGTCCAGATAGCGAGTTTTCTCCCCATTATGGGGGGCGAATCAGTTCGCGGCGGCGCGCGTGCCCAGGACTGCCGGGATCACCTGGCTCTGAATCAGCAATAGCCCCGTTTCGAGTTGCGGATCAAGACCGTCGGTAATCAGGCGGGACGGGTCCGGCCTATCGGCGTCGTGCTTGAGGTTGCCGCCATCGTCGAATTCGACGACATCGGCATCCTGGCGGAGTTGGAACGCCTCGCCGAACTGCTTGGGCAGTACCTCGACCTCGATATCCGGGTCGATGCCCCAATGCGTGCTGTCGGGGCGCTTGTGGATGAGTCGCCCTGGCTGGCCTTCGCGGCCTGGGAGGCGGTAGTACTGAGTCGTGAGTTTGAAGGCGGCCTTTGGGCCGAGGACGAAGACGTTCTGGACGCTGCCCTTGCCGAAGGAGCGTTCGCCGACGAGCACGGCCTTGCGGTAGTCCTGCAGCGCGCCCGCGACGATCTCGCTCGCGGACGCGGACCCCGCGTTGACGAGGACGACGACTGGGACATCGCCGACGCGCGGCCCTTTCTGGGCTTCCTGCTTCTCGCGGACCGTGCCGAGGTTGTCTTCCTGCGTCACGATGATGCCGTCGGCGATGAAGAGGCTGGCGACGCCGACGGCCTCGGTGAGCAGCCCGCCGGGGTTGCCTCGGAGGTCGAGGATGAGTCCCTTGAGGCCGGCATCCATCATGGCCGAGAGGGCGGCGCGCATCTCCTGGGTCGTGTTCGTGTTGAACTGGGTGATGCGGGCGTAGGCGATGTGGTTGGGGCGGTCGATGAACCAATCCCACTGTGTTTCCTTCGCGCCCGTGCGGCGCCAGCCTTTGACGCTGTAGATTGGGATTTCCGCGCGGGTGAGGGTGTAATCGATGGGTTCCTCGACGCCTTCGCGTTCGATGGTGATGTTTACGTCCGTGCCGGGCGGGCCGGTGATTCGTTCGACGGCCTGATTGAGCGACATGCCGAGCGTCGAATCGCCGTTGACCTTGCGGATGATGTCGCCCGCGCGGATGCCGGCGCGGGCGGCGGGAGTTCCTTCGAGCGGCGTTACAACCTTGATCTCGAGGGCGTCGTTCAGGGTGATCTGCACTCCTACGCCCTTGAAGGTTCCCTCCGTCGTGCGCGAGAACTGCTCCATCTCGTCGGGCCAGATGACGGCGGAGAAATCGTCGAGTTCGGCGAAGGCGCCGTTGGTGAACTCGTGAACGAGGGCCTCGGGGGCGATCTTCACCGTGTTCGCGCTCAGGTTCCGAAGGGCGACGAAGGTCTCGCGGAGGTCTTGGTAGTCCCAACCCTCGGGCTTCTCTCCCACGGCGACGATGCGTTCGTCGATGAAGCGGACGAAGGTGTCGCGCGCCTGGGCGTCGCCGACGCCCTGGAACGCCTCGGCGAGATGATCGGTCGTCGCCATGGTCCGCACGGCGTGCAGGGCGCCGACGAGCATCCTCGACATCGGCACGCGGTCGACGTGCTGCACCGACGCCGCCCCGACCGAGCGGAAGAGCATCACTTCGTCGATGCCCGCGAGTTTCTCGTGCCAGTCTTCGCCGACCTTGTTGAACGGCGGCAGCGGCTCCTCGCCCTCGGCGACGCGCTGCGCGTTGCGCATCTGGTACAGGCTCTCCGGCGTGTACAGGCGGAGCATCATCAGACGCCGGCTCAGCCGGCGCAGGTCGGCCTCGTATGTCCGATGCTCCTCGAAGAGCACGTTCAGGTGGTTGTAGAGCGCGTGCGCGTCGAGCCACCGCCGGTCGTCCTCGGCCTTCTTCGCGTCCTTCACCGCCTGGTCAACCAGGAGGCTCACCTTGGGCGAATGCAGCACCTCGTCCTTGTTCCGCGCGAGCGTATGCCACTCGATCGCCGACTTGAGAGCCTTGAGGAGGTCGTTCTCTTCGGCGTTTTTGTCGAGGTCGGCCTTGACCTCGTCGATGCGCTGGGCACGGTCGGTTTCGCGCTTGGCGATGTTGCCGCGGTACCGCTCGACCGCGAGGGCGAGTTCACCCGCCCCCCCCCCGGGGGCGGCGTCGGTCTGCGGCGGGAGTTTTTCGAGGAGATCGACGGCGGGCGAATCATGCCCGGCCTGGGCCGCCTGCCACACTTCGCGCGACCAGTTGCGGAGGGCCGTCGTCGCCTCCGGCGCGGACGCCTGCCCCGCGCCGGCGGTGGTGGAGAGCCACGCAAGAGCCGCGGCCGCGGTCAGGACGGTCGTTCGGGCGATACGGATCAGGTCCTTCATGGTGCTTGGCGCTCCCTCCAGCGGGGTGGGTCGGAACAGGGTCTATTCGTAGCCCACGCCGACACGGATCGCATCCGAACATCGGCGGATCAGCCCGCCCGGCTTGGGCGAAGGACGGGCCGACGGGTCTTTTTACCCGCAACCGGGCCGGCTGGTTCGGGCGCAGGCCGTAGAATCGCCCTTCCCGAGTCGATTGGCTTTCCCGGACCGCCCTTGCCGGCTCACGCACTGGTTTCCCGATTCAGCCGTGCCGAATATCGCCCTCATCTTCTCGCTGCTCGCCGCCGGCGGAACCGGGTCAAGGCCGGCGCCGTCCGTCTTCGGCCCGACGATGCTGCTTTTCCTGCTCTTGCTGGCCGGGCTTGGGGGGCTTTTGATTCTGACGCTGGTGCGGTGGTCGCTGAGACGTGCGGGGCGGATCGAACGCGGGTCGGGTCGAACGGGGGTCGCGCCTTCCGCGTGGAGCGAGGCGGGTCGGCGAGCCAGGCCGATGGACGACGCCGGGGATGGGGGTGATTCGTGACATTCGGCGAGAGGCCTGTGGCGTTCGTGACCGGCGGGGCGCGGCGTGTGGGGCGTGCGATCTGCCTCGCGTTGGCGCGGGGCGGGTGCGACATCGTGCTGACCTCCCGCAAGGGCGCGAACGACGCCGCGACGACGGTCCGGGCGGTCGAGGCGCAGGGCGCGCGGGCGCGTGCGTACGCGCTTGATCTTGAAGAAGCCGCGGGGGTCGAGGGCTTCGCGCGAAACCTGCTGGCGAGCCTTCCGAGGGTGGACGTGGTGGTTCACAACGCCTCGGTGTACGAGCCGACGCCGATGGAGAGTCTGCGAGCGGCGGACGCGCTCCGGCATTTCCGGGTCAACGCGCTCGGCCCCTTGATCCTCACGCGCGAACTCGCGCCGACGCTGGCGCGGAGCCCGCTGAAGGGTGGCGGGGCCGTGGTGTGCCTGTGCGACATCCACGCGAGCGACCGGCCGAGGAAAGGCTACGCCGCCTACGCGATGAGCAAGGCGGCGCTGGAGCAGATGGTGCGCGTGCTGGCGGTGGAGTTGTCGCCGGGGATTCGCGTCAACGGGGTGGCGCCGGGCGTCGTCGCGTTCCCGGACGACGGCCCGGAGAGCGAGCCCGAGATGCAGCGCAGTTATCTGAAGCGCGTCCCCCTGAGCCGCCCCGGCACGCCGGAGGAGGCGGCGGAGGCGGTACGCTGGTTGGCGCTGGAAGCGACCTACACGACCGGGGAAGTCCTGCGGGTGGATGGGGGGAGGTGGGTGGGGTGATGGAGTGTTGGGTTGGGGCGCGAGGTGGTGATACGGTTTCGTGGAGATCATGGCGCGGCAGCATCCGCCGTTTCCATGCGGACTCGTCAGAGGCGGCTTCTTCGGAGCGCGGATTATTGCTGGGAACCGCATCGGCAAACATCCACTCGCTCACTTCATCATCACCTCACGTTCCCACCTCTGTACGATGTTCCTGTGAACCTCTCCGAACTGACCATTGGCGAGTTTTTGGAACGTGTGGGGGCGAAGGCGCCTGTGCCGGGGGGTGGGGCCGTGGCGGGGGTTGTGGGGGCGTTGTCGGCGGTGTTGGCGGCGATGGCGGTGCGGTATTCGCAGGGGAACAAGAATCTCGCGGCTCACGGCGACGCGCATGAGGCGGCGCTCGAGCAGTTGGAGCGTGCGCGGGCCATGCTGCTGGAACTGGCCCGCGAGGACGCGGAGGCGTACGAGGCGTTGAATGCCGCGATGAAGCGCCCCAAGGATGATCCCGGCCGGGCGGCGGAGGTGTCCGCGCGGGCGCTCGACGCGCTGCATCCGCCGATGGCGACGATCGCGGTGTGCGCGGAGATGCTGCGGCTCTTCGAGTCGCTGGCGCCGATCACGAGCAAGGGGATCAGGTCGGACCTTGCGATCGCGGCGGTGCTCGCGGAGGCGACGGCGCGGGCGTCGAAGTGGAACGTGGCGGTCAACGCGCCGCTGATCGGCGACGCGCCCGGGCGCGAGCAGATCGAGCGCGCGGACGCCATGCTCCGCAAGTGCGGCGAGCGGCTGAGGGTGGTGGTTGAGCCGGGGGCGTAGCGGGTGGACGGATGCTTCTGCGTCGCGCGACCACGTGATTCGCTTCGCTCATCCCGAGCGTGCGGCGGGGTTTGCGTCGATGGGCGTCCGGCGTTCAGGGGCCGACTTGGTTGAAACCGGTGAGGACGGCGGTGAGATCCTCGAAGTCGACGACGCCGTTGAGGTTCACATCGCCGGGGACGGCGACGACGAGGGAGCGCATGGTCTCGGCGGAGGACGACCCTGCATTCACGCGAAGGCGAAGGGTGTAGGCGCACGGCATCAGGCCCCGCGTCTCCCAGACGGCGAGCACGTTGTTGACGACGCCGACGCTTGATGCGGCGATCTCGGTCCAGGTGCTTGAGTCGCCGCCGGTGTATTCGAGTGTCCATCCCGTCAGCCCGGCGGCGTTGGCGGTGCCGATGACGGTGATGGTTCCCGTCTGGAACAGGCAGGGGGCGGGGGACGTGATGGTTGCTTCGGGGGCGAGGTTTGGGACGATCTGGAAGCCGTTGATCGCGCCGTTGATGCTGGCCTTATCGACGGCGATGACGAGGTTGCCTCCGGGGTGATAGAAGGCGTGGATGGCGTGTGATCGGCCGAGGGAGAAGGAGTTGTCGGTCGGTGCGTCGGCGACGAGTTGCTGCACGCCGTTGATCGTGATCCTCGTGGCGATGGTGGTGAAGGTCGGCGCGGCGGCATAGGTGTAGACGGAGTAGTTGCCCGCGGGCAGGCCGGTGATGGTGTAGGCCCACGGGCCGTCGATTCGATCGGCGTCGTAGACGAGTTTCGCGTAGTTGCCTGTCTGGCCGAGGTCAAAGGTGAATCCGGGGGGGACCGCGGCGCGGGCGAGTTGGGCGGTGGTGGATTGTCCGGTCAGGCCCACGAGGTTGAAGGGTCCCGAGCCGAAGCCGATCGAGTTCCACGTTCCCGATTGGCCGCTTGCCGCGGCGTAGGTTGACGCCGGGACGCCCGAACTCGGTTCGCCGATGCCGAAGAAGTCCACGTCGATATTCAGGCCGAAGGGCGTGGGCGGCGGAGGGGGCGGCGTGGTGGCGGTGGTGAACGAGGCTGGGTTCGGCGTCGCGGCGGTGGATCCGCTGGGGTTTGTGGCGGTGACGCGCCAGAAGTACTGCGTTCCCTCGGCAAGAGTGCTCGACGGGATCGGAACTGAGGTCGAGGTTGTCGTGGTTTCAAAGGTCGTGGGGGCGGCGAAGGAGGATTCCGTGTCCACGACGACGGAGTACGACGCGGCGTTGGAGGAGGCGTTCCATGCGAGTGTCGGCGCGGTGGCGGTGCCTGTCGCGCCGTTGGCGGGCGCGACGATGCTGAAGGCGCCGGGCGGCGGCTGGACGACGGGGACGATCTGGAAGCCGTTGACCACGCCGTTGATGCTCGCCTTGGCCGCGGTGACGGTGATGGCGCCGCCGGCATGGGTGATCTCGTGTCGCGCGTGCGAATAGCCTTCGGAATAGGAACCGTCAGTCGGTGCGCCGGCGATGATCTGGGCTGAGCCGTTGATCGTGATTCGCGTGGCGACGGTGCCGAAGGACGGCGCGGCGGCGTAGGTGTAGATGACGTACTGGCCCGCGGGCAGGCCGTTGATGGTGTAGACGAGCGTCGAATCGATGCGGTCGGCGTCGTAGACGAGTTTGGCGTAGTCGCCCGTGTGGCCGAGGTCGATGGTCGAGGCGGGCGGGATGAGGTTGCGCGAGAGTGTCGCGCCCGAGGCGGCGCCTGTGAGTCCGGTGAGTGCGAACGGGCCCGAGCCGAAGGAGACGGAGTTCCATGTTCCGGCCTGCCCGCCGGCGGCGGCGTGGGCCGACGCGGGCGCGCCTGTGCCCGGCTCTCCCGGGAAGTTGAAGTCGATGTCGATATTGAGGCCGAACGGAGTCTGAGCAGAGGCCGGGGCAGCGGCAAGAGCAACAAAGCCCAGCACCGCGGCGGCGGTGCGCTGAGAGCAACCACTGTGACGCATGATTTCCCTTTTCTCCCGCGTCTCTCCCTCATCGGGGGCGGACCACGGCAACCTGGCCGGCAGCCCCCCTTGGCCCCACGTTATCCAACGTCAACTCTACGGAATGTTCGGCCGAGTGCAATCGACTTCATCGATGATTGTGCTGGATTTTTCAGCCATTCGGTGGCTGTCCGGCATGTGAAAGCGGTTGTGAGCCGCCGGGGCCGACGGAAATACCGGGCATCGAGGTCCGGAATGGCGGTTTCCCATTTTGACGCTCGGCGCGAGTCCCTGGCGTTCGCCACCGATGACCCGAGCCCGGCTCAACGCTGGAACTCGGGCACGCGGATCATGGGCAGGCCGTGCCCCAGGCGGCGAGGACGGCGGTGATGTCGCCGAAATCGACGACGCCGCTGCCGTTGGCGTCGCCGGGGATGAAGGGCGCGCCGGTGTTGCCGTAGTTGGCGAGGACTGAGGTGATGTCCGCGAAGTCGATGACGCCGCTGCCGTTGGCGTCGCCGATGCAGGGGGGGGGCGGGGCGTTGATGAACAGGTCGTCGCGGCTTGAATCGAAGCCGGTGTTGCCCGAGGCGTCGCGCGCGACGACGCGGATGCGGCCTTGCGTCGTGTAGGTGCTGGGGACGGCCCAGGTGAACAGGCCGTCGTCGGCGGTCATCGAGGCGATGGTCGTGGGCCAGGTCGTGCCGCCGTCGAGCGAGAGGAGGATGTCCACGTTGCTGACGGTGATGTCGTCGTCGGTGCTCCAGCGGATATCGACGTTCGTGCCGGGCGTGAGCGTCTCCGGCCCGCGAAGCGTGCGGAGATAGGCGGTCGGGTTTGATCCGCCGAGATGGGCGGGGACGTGCATGACGATGCAGTGCATGACTCCCGCGGCGGTGACGATCGCCTGGCAGTTGACCTGCACGACGGTTTTGCCTGGGCATGCGGCCTGGAGCGCGGCGAGGGCCGTCGCGTTGGAGGGCGAGACCGTGGCATTGGTGTAGGAGGGCAGGAGAATGAGGTTGTTGCACATCACGACGTTGGTGAAGGTGTAATGCACGCCGCTGACGCTGAACGCGGGGACGCGTGTCACGGCCCAGCCGAGGGAGGCCATCGAGGCGGCAGTGGTATCGCAGATGACATCCTGCGTGGAGCCGGGGTTGCTCGGCCAGTCGGAGATGACGACGGCGTTGTCGCCGACGATCTGCATCCACATGTCGATGTGCTGCGTTGAGTCCACGGAGGTTGGGAATGGGTTTGTGAGTGTCGTGTTGACGTTCTGGTAGTCGTGCCAGTGGTTGATGATCTGCGGCTCGGTAAGGCTCGGATTCTCGTTGGCGATGAGGCGCGTGGCCCAGGATGGACTCAGGCCGGAGAGGTGGTAGTTGCCCCCGCCGTGGATCAGCGGGATGCCGTAGATGGACTGGTGCTTCAGTGCGGCCCAGAAGTCGGGCTGGATGTCGTCGTTGGGGCGCGGGCGGTTGTAGGTGTGATCGACGATGGAGCGGACGGCCCCCTCGTAGATGTAGCGCGGGCCGTAGTCGCGGATCCAGATCGTGTCCGTCGTCGCCACGGAGAACTTCACGCGGCTCATGTTGGCGCCCGCGGCGGAGAGAGTCGAGGTTACGCTCGTCTGCTCGCTCGCGGTGTCCACCATGACGTACGCATCGGCGGCGCCGGTCGTCGTCACCTCCTTGATCATCGTCGAAAGGATCGTCGTGATGCTGGTGTTCCACGGCTCCCACGCGAAGAGGAGCCCCTGCATCGGCTCGTACTCGCCGGGGCAGCGGACATCGGAGAGGTACGCGGGCGGCGTCGTCGTCCCGCGGGAGACCGTCAGCGGGTGCTGATCGAGCCAGGCGCGCTCTTCCTTTGTCAGGTTCCGCGGCACGGCGGCGCCTTCGGGATAGACCAGCCCCTCCTCGGTGAGGATCGGGCCGGTGAGGCTCTGCGCGGCGGCCCCCCGGGGGGGGACGCCTGCCGCGCAGGTCATGGCGAGCATTGCAATCGCGGTCGTGTGTCGTTCGAGCATGCGTCTCTCTCTTTCGTCCCTTTTGTCGGTCTCAATCACGGGCAGGTGGCGAGCCATTGCACGAGGATGGTTGTGATATCGGAGAACTCGACGCCGCCATCGGCGTCGGCGTCGCCGATCGAGCCCGCGGGGCCGAAGGAGCCCCAGTTCGACAGGACCGAGGTGAGGTCGGCGAAGTTCACGATCCCGTCGCGGTTGGTGTCGGCGTAGCAGGCGGGGGTCTGGCAGGAATCGGGCACGCCGTTGGCGTCGGCGTCGGGGAGCACGCCCGCGGCGAGGTCGCATTCGTCGGGGATGCCGTTGGCGTTGCAGTCGCGGGTGCGGTGCTCCGAGATGTCGAGGTCGTCGGCGAGGTCGTTGCGGTTGCAGTCGTCGGGGCCGATGCGGATGAAGTAGACGTCCTGCTCGCCGTTCCACGTGGCGGCCATGGCGATGCTCGCGCCGAGGTTGTCGGAGGCCATGTCGTAGTAGTCGCCCAGTTTGTTCTGCTGCGGCCAGCCGATCATGGTGTTGAAAGGCTCCGTGAGGGCGATCTCGGGCGACCACGAGTCGCCCGCGTCGGTGGAATAGCGGTAATAAAGGCGCGAGGTGGCGGATGTGCCGTCGTGGCGGGTGTCGTTCCAGATCACGTCGATGCGTCCGTTGGGAGCGACGGCCATGGTGCCGAACCATTGGTAGTTCGACGCCGCGGGCGGATCGGTATTGAGACGGATCGGCGGCTCGAAGGTCGCCCCGCCGTCGGTGCTGCGGGCGATCGTGACGTCGAGCGGGTCCGGCCCTGCCGGGTTCACGGATGCGCTGACGTAGACGTAGCCGCGGGACGGGCCTTCGGAGCGATCGACGTCAACCTGCAACTGCCCGGCCAAGCCCGCGGGGTTCACGGTGGGCTGGAAGACGACGAGGCCGGTGAGGTCGACGAGCGCGGTGGTGAAGGTCGGCTGGAGGAGCGCGTTCTGCGCATCGTCCGAACGTATGAGGATATTCGAGGAGAAATCGGTGCCGATGACGTAAACCTCTCCGCTGTTGCCGACGGCGAGCGTGCCGAAGATCGGGCTGAAGGGCGTTTCAATCGGCGGGTCCCAGTTGAAGCCGCCGTCGAGAGAGCGTGAAAAGGTCGCGGGCGAATACTGGTTCCCCGCGAGGTTCCAGGACTGATAGATGTTGCCCCGGCCCATGCCGAAGGTCGTGTCGATGGTCATCCACGTTTTGTCGCCGCCGACGGCGAAGAGCGGCTCGCCCCAGGTGTCGCCGCCGTCGTCCGACATGAAGAGGTGGCACAGATATTGGCCGTTGAAGACGCGCAGGCTGTTGTAGAAGAAGCGCCCGTCGGCGTTCGCGCGCAGCACGGGGTCCGAGCGGAACAAGCCCGGCTGGAGGCGACGGATCGGCGTCCAGGTGCGCCCGCCGTCGCGCGAGGAGGCGACGCCCGCCTCGCGGAAGTTGCTGGCGATGGAGTTGAACTGGCGCCAGCCGACCGCGAGGCGGTTCGGGCGCAGCGGGTCGATGCAGATCGAAGGCTCGTTGGCCGCATCGCCGGCGACGTTCAGGCCGCCGGCGGCGACGTTGACCTGGGTGATGCGCACGCCGGGCGCGGTCAGGACGCCCGCGGTCCGGGGCGCATTCAGCCTCACGTTCGGGGCGGGGGCGATGAACGGCTGGTCCACCACTTCGCGCACCGCTTCGGGAAGCGGTGCGGCGCGGCCGCCGGCGGCGAACGGCATGAGCAGCGCCGCCGGCACAAGCCATATGCGGAGCACGTTTGATTCCCATGAAGGGCGACGGCCGCGGAGTCGCGCACTGGTTTCAGATCCGGCCAGTGGCGCCCGGCGATGACTTGGGATCCTTGTCCTGTTCACCAGTCTCGCCACGATGGCCTCCTCTCTCTCGACTCACTGGCGCGGCGTTTCAGCACGGCGTGGCCCAGACCTCGAGCACCGCGGTAATGTCCGTGAAGTCGACGAAGCCGTCGTGGTTCGCATCGCCGGGGCCGTCCGTCGCCGGGAAGTAGACCGAGCCGAAGAACGTAACGACCTCGGTGATATCCGCGAAGTCGCGGTCGTTATCGCCGTCGGCGTCGCCATAGCACCCGGGGGGCGGGACGGTCGTGAACGAGGATGGATTGGGCGTGCCCGGCGTCGAGCCGGTGATGTTCGTCGCGACGACTCTCCAGAAATACTGCGTTCCCTCGGCGAGATTCCCCGGCGGGACGACGGTCGACGTCAGGCCGGTGGTCGTCTGAAAGAGGATCGGCGGAGCGAAGCCCGAATCGGTGTCAACCGCGATCTGGTACGACGTCGCGCCGGAGGAAGTTCCCCATGACAGCGTCGGCGTAAGCGACACGTCCGCGGCGCCGTTGGCCGGGGCCGTCAGGCTGAACGCCCCCGGCGGCATGGCGGGCGGCGTGATCGTGAAGTTCACGTTGGAGATGTCGAAGAAGATGTTGCCCACCGCCCGGACGCGGATGCGGCAGGTGCTGCTCGAGATCGAGGGCAGCGTTACCGACTGCGAGCCGTCGTTCGGCGTGCTGGCGAGAAGGACCGTCGAGAAGTTGTTCCCGCTGTCGGTCGAGAGTTCGATCATCACGTTGGCGCAACTGACGGGGGCGGCGGTCGTGCTCGCGACGTTCCAAGTCACCGTCGTCGTGCCGGAGAGCGACACCGCCGTGTTCGGGGCCGTCACCTGGAACGGCCCGGCGGAGTTGGTCGATGTAACGATCATGTCGTCGGTATTGACGCCCCCGCCGCCGGCGCGGTTGTCGCGGACGGTGAGGCGGAAGTTGATCGTTCGGCTTGTCTGAGGCAGCGATTCGCCGAGGGTCGTGGTGTTGTTGATGAGGTCCGAGAGTTTCGGGATGAAGCGCGTGGGGCTGGTCGAGGGCCTGAAGGAGCGGATGAATGGGCTTGTGCCGTTGTCGGTGAAGGGGTTGGCCTGCGCGGCGCCGAGGTCGCGCTCTTCCCAGCAATAGGTGAGGGTGTCGCCGTTGGCGTCGGACGCCGAGGCGGTGAGCATGAAAGGCGTTTGGCGCGGGATGGTGAAGTTCGGGCCGGCGTCGGCGGTGGGGACGGTGTTGCCGTTGTTGACGTTGGCGGGGCAGCCGCCGGTCGCGCCGGTCGAGAAGGTCAGAATGTCGTCGAAGGATTTGTGGACGAAGTAGTCGTCTGAGTGGGCCTGAAGGTCATCGGACGAGCAGATGCCCGCGTAGGACATGATGGTGGAGCCGCTGCCCGGCTCGTAGGCGGAGGAGGAAGAGCGGTTGCCCGAGCAGAATCCGGCGACGCTGTTGAAGGTGTGGGACGCGCCGAATTGGTGTCCCATTTCGTGGGCGACGTAATCGATGTAGAAGGTGTCGCCTGTGGGCGAGGGCAGGCCGGTGACGCCGCGGGCCTTGCTTCCTCCGACGCAGACGACGCCAAGGCCCGCGATTCCGCCGCCGCCTGTGGAGAAGACGTGCCCGATGTCGTAGTTCGCGTTGCCGATGACGGAATCGAGGTTTGTCTGATTCTGGCCGAGCATCGCGAAACCGTCGCTGTTGGTGTAGGGGTCTGTCGCGGAGTTCGTATAGACGACGTTGATGTTGTTCCCGATGAGGGTCAGGCGGATGGCCGCCTCCTTTTCGTAGACGCCGGTTACCCGGTTGACGGCGGTGACGATGGCGGCCTGGCCGAGGGCGGCGGTCCCGCCGTGAAACGCGGTGTATTCACCCGTGGCGGCGACGCAGGTGCGGTAGGTCTGGAGGAAGGTGCCCGAGCGGTTCTGCACGTCGGGCTCATCCGCGAGGAGCACCGGCTGGATGCCCGAGCGCGGCGAGCCAAGGCAGACCCACTGGTCGAGCGCACGGTCGCGCAGATCGTTGCGCTCGTACGAGGCGTAGAAGGTCGTGTCGCCCTTCGTGTACGGATCAATGGAGTACGACCCCTCCGCGGCGAGGATATGCGCATGAAAGCCCTGCGGCGTGATGTCCATGCGGAGGGTGGCCGTCGGGTCGTCGATGCCCTGCCCGGCCCAGGTCTTCACGCCGGGGAGTTGCGCGGCGAGTTCCGCCTCCATCACGGGCGACTCCCAGACCTCGAACATCTGGAATGTCCCGTCGGGCATCGGAAGTTCGATTAGAACCGGACGCACCCACGCGGCCTCGGTGAACTCCATCGGCGCGCCGTCGAGCACGGCATGGAGCACGCCGAGATCAAGCATCGCCCCCTGAAAGAAGTTCGGGCGGACCCACGGCTCCCCTGCGTCGACATCCGCCGGGACGGCGTCGGCCATTTCCCACATGCCGTCGGCGCTCTTGACACCGGCGTGTGCCGACGATCCGAGCAGCCCCGCAAGTCCGATGAAAAGCCCGATAGTGCGACGGCACGTTGGCATGACTCCCTTTCTTCCTCCGGCTTCAACGCCGGAGCGCACGATATCCCGACAACGACAGCCGCCGCGAAGCGGCTCCGCCGACCCTCAGAACATACACTTAAAACCGGCCTCCGCCCGGAGAATTGCGGCAATCAACCACCCGATCGCCGCCCAAAATTAACCGAACAGGCGCGACGAATCTTCATTGACCGGCGGCCGGGCATGCTCCGGGTGCCGAGAACCGGCGTTGATCAGACAAGCGTTCGATTGAGTATCTCGCGTTGCCTGCCACCGCCGGCGGAGCGCAAGCATGTCGCCACGACCTCGGAGGTTCGCTTCGCCGGCCACCACGCCCGGGGGAAGTGCCAGGGGAGGGGCGGCATTCCGGAACCTGCCGCAGGTGCACTTGGTGCGTCGACTGGAGGCACAGGGCACGGTGGAACACCCGCCGCCGCTCCCGGTCCTCCAGGCTCCGTGCGTAACTGGCGAGGCAAGCGGTCCGCGAGCCGAATCTTCGCAAGCGGCCAACCAGGGGAGTCGCGCAATGAACTCGGAGCCGCGCGACAGGAATGTCATGGGCAGGTCAAGAGCCAGTTCTCAAGAACCTTGGTGATGTCGGCGAAGTTCACGGAGCCGCTATCGTCGGCGTCGCCCGGGCAGAAGGGTGGAACACTGCCCCAGTCAAATGCCACGGTGGTGAACACGAAGTGAACGCTGCCGGAGTCCGCGCCGTTATTGTCGTCGCCTTTCGCTCCGATCAGGAAATCGACAAAGCCGTCGTTGTTGAAATCGCCGGCGCTGACGGAGGCCCCCGCGCCGTCGTACGACGAGTCCCCATTGAAGGTGAAGAGATTCGCGCCGTTCGCGCCCGAGAAGACGCGGGCGCTTCCCGCGCTCGGCCCGGTGTTGCCATCCCCGGTCGCGCCGACGATGACGTCGTCAAAGCCGTCGTTGTTCACGTCGCCGGCGCTGCTGACGGACTTGCCGAAAAAATCGACCCCTGAATCGCCATTGAATGTGTACAGGATCGCGCCCGTCGCACCTGAGAAGACGCGTGCGCTGCCGGCGTTTGACCCAGTGTTGTCGTCCTGAATCGCTCCGACAATCACGTCGTCGAATCCGTCGTTGTTCACGTCGCCGGCACCGCTGACCGATTCGCCGAAGTTGTCGAACGCCGAATCACCATAGAACGTGTAGAGGATCGCGCCCGTGGCCCCCGAGAAAACCCGGGCCATGCCGCAAGCCGAGCCATTGTCATCATCGAGATTCGCACCGGCGATGAGATCGTCGTACCCGTCGTTGTTCACATCTCCGGCACCACTGACGGACGTGCCGAAATGGTCAGACGCCGCGTCGCCGTTGAAGACGTGGATGATCGCTCCGGTCGCGCCCGAGTAGACGCGGGCGGCACCGGCGCCGCCGTTGTATCCCTGCGCTCCGATGATGAAGTCGGCGTAGCCGTCGTTGTTCACGTCGCCGGCACCGCTGACGGATCCACCGAAATTGTCGCTCGCTGAGTCGCCGTTGAGGGTATAGAGGACGGCTCCCGTGGCGCCCGAAAAGACCTGGGCGCTGCCGGAGCTCAGCCCATTGGGGGCGTCGCCGTACGCCCCGACGATCACATCGTCGAACCCATCGTTGTTCACATCCCCCGCGCCGTTGACCGAGCCGCCAAAGTAGTCGCTTGCCGAGTTGCCGTTGAACGTGTAGAGGATCGCGCCTGTGGCCCCCGAGAGAACACGAGCGCTGCCGGAGTTCGAGCCGTTGTTGTCGTCCTGGGAAGCCCCGACGATAATGTCGGCGAAGCCGTCGTTGTTCACGTCACCCGCGTTGCTTACGGATATGCCGAACCAGTCGGCCGCGGAGTCGCCGTTGAAGCGGAGCGAGGGAACGTACACCACCTGAGCACTGACGGTCGTCGCAACAAGCGCGCATGACACCATAGCCGCAAGAGATGGCTTCGCCATGAGAATCTCCTTGAACTCGATCGAGTCGCCACCCACCGCCCCGACCCACGCTGGGACCAGGCAATCAAGCGTCAACCGCCCGAGCGCTTTTCAGGTCCCAGTATGTGGTATGGAATGACCACATGCAAGACAAACTACATCAGATTCTGAAGAACACGCACGAGCCTTAGAAAGAATAGGGAAACCCCTATTTCGAGCGGCGCGATCACGCCGCTGATGCCGCTTGTCCAATCTGCCGCGGCTTTGCTTCCAGGGAAACCCCCAACTGCACCAGCGGGCCGTGCGGCTTCTTTGCTTCCTCGCGCAGCCTCGCCTCGGCCCTTGCGTTCCTGTACGAAGGTGCCATGATCGCGCGGATCGTCGCGAGCAGGCCGCCGAGGGAGCGAAACGTGTGGTCCACCGCGCTCGGCTCGTAGCCGCAGTGGACCATGCACTGCTGACACTTCGCGTTGCCCGACGCCCGGCCGTAGGCGTCCCACTCCGTCTCCTCCATCAACTCGGCGAAGGAATCGACGTAGCCATCCTGCAAGAGGTAGCACGGCTTCTGCCAGCCGAAGATGTTGTAGGTGGGGTTGCCCCACGGCGTGCATTCGTATTCGCGCAGCCCCATGAGGAACTCAAGGAACAGCGGCGACTGGTTGAAGAGCCATCCCTTCTTGCGGTTCGAGAGGACCATCTCGAAGAACTCGTTGGTCTTCTTGCGCTCGCGGAGGAACGACTTCTGGTCCGGCGCCTTGGGGTACGCATACCCCGGCGAGACCATCATCCCCTCGACGCCGAGCGCGGTCATCTCGTCGAAGAAGGCGCGCACGGCATTGGGATCGGCCCCGTCGAAGAGCGTCGTGTTCGTGGTTACGCGGAAGCCCATGCCCACCGCGAGACGGATCCCCTCGGCCGCGACCTTGTACGTCCCCTCCCGGCACACGGCGAAATCGTGGTGCTCCTCGAGCCCGTCCATGTGGACGCTGAAGGTCAGGTACTTGCTGGGGGTGAACAGCCCCTCTTCGAGTTTCTTCTTGAGAAGGAGGGCGTTGGTGCAGAGGTAGATGTACTTCCGGCGGGCGATCAGCCCTTCGACGATCTGCTTGATCCGGGGGTGAAGCAGCGGCTCGCCGCCGGGGATGCTGACCATGGGGGCGCCGCACTCGTCCACGGCGTTCATGCACTCCTCGACGGAGAGTTCGCGCTTAAGGACGTGCGCGGGGTACTGGATCTTCCCGCAGCCCGCGCAGGCGAGGTTGCAGCGGAAGAGGGGTTCGAGCATCAGGACGAGCGGATACCGCCGCCGCCCGCGCAGCCGCTGCCCCAGCACATAGGTCGCGACGGTCCACATCTGGCTGATTGGTACGCCCATCTCTCTCGGATGCTCCAGTGAGGTGGGCAGATACTAACCGGTTCGAGGTTTCGTTCCAGTGATGCCCCGCCTTCGGGTCATCGGTGCCGCGCGTGATCGAATGCGCCCGCCTGTCGCTTCCCACCTGATGGCGACTTCGAGCACAACCCGTCCGGCCCCGGGGAACAGGGTCGAAGTTGGAGAGCAATCCATGAAAAGCAGGTGTCTTCTGACGGTCGCGGCGTGTGCCGCGGGGCTTTGGTCCGCATCGACGGCGAGCGCGGTTCCGATCCTGCAGATATTCGTCGACACACCGGCAGCCTTCAACGCTCGCGTTTCGGATGGCGCGATCGTGGCCGGCATCAACAACTTTCCGCCTTTGATTGGCGGAGTGAACTGGGGCTTGAATGTCTCGGTCCGGACGTTCGGCGCCGCCGGCAACGACTCGTTGGATGTTCTCGGTACGCTTCAGCACTTGATCCCGCCCCACGGTGAGGGCATGGGGCCGCAGTTTGGCTTCTTCATGGCCTTCGGAAGTTTCGGCAAGCCGAACGGGTTCCATGGTTTCGGTGAGACCGGATGGGTGGCCAAGCCGCACGGACCGCACTGGGACAACTTCCGAGCGTTCGGCACAGCCGAGGTCTTCGCGGGACAGATCGTGAGTTGGCACGTTGATATCCGGGCTGAGCACTCGGACACCCCGATGCCGACCCCCGCCACCGCCGTCCTCGGCACACTCGCGCCCCTCGCGATCGCCCGCCGACGGCGTCGCTGACGCATCGGGCGCCACGGCCAGCGCAGTCGGCCGAGGCGATGCGCCCTGGGCGCTCGCCACGGCCGAGTCGCCGCGGCGACACTCGCTGCGCTGGCCGTGGCACCCACCGCACCGCCGGTCGCCGGTTTGTATCCACACCCGGCGTTGCCGGCGTTCAACGGTCATTACAGCCCTACCCGACGCGTCGACGGCGACCTTGCCGGTCTTGCCGCCGACGTGCGCGCGCCGCCGCCGCGGAATCACTGTGGGCGGCGTTGTTATTGGACCGCCCGCACGATCCGACCGTGCGCGGCCCCCGGTTCCTTGGCATTCCCGTTTCTGGCAAGCGGATTGTTTCCCTCTTTTCCTTGCCGCGGCGATGCGCCCGCGCACAATCAACACCAGAGAGGAGAAGGGGTCCCATGAACGAGAGCGACTTCCAGGACAAACTCGGTGAACTGCTCGGCCAGATCGACAGCCTTCCGGCGGACCAGCGCCAAGCCGTCCAGAACCTCGCCGACGAAACCAAGGACCGGCACGAGCGCCTCCGCAAGACTGTCAAGGACCTCCAGGACAGCCTCGACTACCTTCGCCTTTCGGTGAAGTACCTCGTTTTCGATCTTGAAGCGACGCGGCGGGAGAACGCATACCTGCGGAAGATGCTCGACCAGGGCCAGGGAGGCACGCGCCCTGAGGCTGAATGAACACCCACGCGCGATCCGCGCGCCAGGCCGATCGAATCCGGGATGACACTCGCCCGGAGGACAGAGAGAGAGCGTTCGGCCAAGTCCTCGCGGATCCAACCCACGCGCCCGCCGCCCGAGAGGGTGGCGGGCGATCGTTTTTGAATCAGCGTGTTCCGGGCAACGCCGTGCCGCCGGCCCCTGCTGGGCGGGATCGCTTCGGATTTCGGGTTATTCTAATGGAAGTTTCTTTTCCATCCAGATTTTGCGAAGGGTTGCCTGGTCGATGGGTTCGGTGACTTGGCCGTCGGGGTTGGTTCGTTTGAGGAGGCGGCCGGCGGGGTCGAGGAGGGTGGTGATGGGGCGGCTGTTTTCTGAGGGGAGGGTGGTGAGGATGAGGGCCGGGGATGTTTCGTCGGCGTTGTTGGTGGGCGCGGCGAAGGTCTCCCTGCGGAGGGTCATCTTGGCGAGGTTTGAGTCATAGGTGTAGAAGCCGAAGGCCCCGGGCAGTCCGGCGCGGGCGACGAGAGGGGGGAGGAGGTAGGTTTCGACGCGGGACAGGTAGGAGTCGGGGATGGGGGACCACTCGGCGTTGGTGGGTTCCCGGCCGGAGCGCGCGGTTTTGACGGTGAGTTTCTTCTTGGTTCTTATTCCGGTTTCGCGCCATTGCTCCGCGTCGTCGCCCTTGCGCACGACCATCCGGATCGACCACAGTTCGGATTCGCGGTCGGCGGCGAGGAAGAAGAGCGAGACGGAGTCGACCATCGTTCCCGCGGCGAGGGCTCGGGCGTCGACGCGCACGATGAAGCCGGGGGCCTTGTCTGCGGCGGTCCAGCGGGAGGGGGGCTTGTCGGGGTCGGTGTCGCCCGCTTGGCCGGTGCGGGCCTGCACGCGCTGGTAGCCGATCTCCTCGTCCGGGCCTGTGTCGTTTGGGCGGTAGATGCGGTAGAAAACGGGTTGGTCGTCAATGGCGGCTTCGAAGTCGCCGGCATTGAAGCGGGCGAGGAGGGACTTCCCGGCGAGGAGGGCGGCGGCGCGGTCGGCGCCGAGTTCTTCGGGGGCGCGGAACTGGACGCTTGCGATCATGAGTTCGTAGAGTTGGCGGACCTTGGGGAAGAGGGCGACCGGGCAGTCCATCTGGAAGATGACGAACTGGCCGGGGCCGATGTTGAAGACGGTGTAGCCGGTGACGGGGACCGACGAATCCAGGGGCACATCGAGGTAGACGCGGTGGGCCGGGTGCTGGCCGATGAGGAGGTTGTCGTCGGGGTCGAAGACGCGGACTGTGGAGACGGTTCGGCCTCGGGCGTCCTGGCCGGTGTGGAAGGACCGCCGCTGCTCGATGATGTTGCGCACGGCCTCATCGAGCGTGAGGTTCCGGTCGGCGCTGGTGGACTGCATGATCTGGAAGACGAAGGCCTGTTCGCCGGCCTGGCCTTGGGGGACGATGAGGACGGTGGTTCGCCCGCCTTCGATGCGGGAGAGGTCGACGAGCGTGTCTTCGGGGAGGTAGACCGACAGGCCGAGGTTGGGGATGGCGTAAGGCTCTTCGGTGAGCAAGGTTGGAACCGTCGGCTCGGCCGCGAGGCTACGGGCGGCGAGGAGGAATGCCCCGAGGAGAATGAGGGGATTTGCTTTGGAGGAGGTCATAAGCGGAGGACCGGAAGGGTGCATAGGAGATTACGAGATCCCGCGACAACGAGCCTTTCGCGCAAGCGAAGGCGTCTCCGGCCCAAGGCGAGGTAGTGTCGCGGATTGAATGTGGCATGGGCTTTTCGGAGAGTCGCCGCGGCGACCCAGCCCAAGTTCCCCGGTATCTCTTCAGCCGTTTGCAAACGAACCCATGTGCGCGGTTGACGGGGGCCTGTTTTCAGCCTGAAGGGCTGGGAGTCAATAGCCGGGGGTCAAGCGAGTCTTCGA
>CAZBDZ010000066.1:18180-20121 GCA_964490785.1 uncultured Phycisphaeraceae bacterium | reverse complement strand
GCCCGATGGGCGGCGCAATCACATCGTCGCGCAGCCCACCGGCCAGCCCGAACAGGATCACGATCGGCGGCCGATCCTTCGCCGCAAGTTCCACCGCGGACCGCACCGCCGCCGCCCCCGGCCCAATAAGACGCACCTCCGCCATATTACGCAGCCGCTTCGCGATCGCGCGCCTTTCGATGCTCAGCGGACAAAGAACCACCGGCTTACTCATGCAATAAGTTTAGCAGGTGGAAGGGGCGACGACGCCGACGACATCATCGCGGGTGCCCCGGTCTCGCTGGCTTTACAGCAAGGCCGGGCGGGGTTGCAAGCGCTTCCCGGCAAGGGGAGCGAGACTGGATCGACACTCAATAGTCGGAGTTGGTTGCCCGGCCCCTTCACCGGCCCGCTTCGTCCGCCGTCGCGTGCGTCCCCGCCTGCAACTCGCGCGGGCCGAGGTCGGGAAACCGCGCATACACCTCGTCGCTCGGCAGCAACTCGCCGAGGACACGCCCGTCAAGGCTCTTGATCGTGTACAACGGCCCGTGCCGACCCACGAAAACATCGACGTGGTACGACGAACTCGTGAGAGACCCGAGGAACGCCGGCAACCGCGCCGCCCGCGCCTGCGCCATGCTCTCCGCAAGAGCACGGTCCGCCTGCTCCCGGCTCGCGCCGATCGGCGTCGCTTCGGTCGCGTCAGGCCCGACAAGACTCGCCGCCGACGCGAAGACCCCCCCCGCGAGAATGATCGCCGCCGCCCGCGCCCAGGGACCCGTGAACCGCGTGGGAATGAGGATCGTTCGCCCCATGCAGCATCTATCGGGCGATCCCGCGGGCGACTGAGCCCAAGGTTGTTATTCGCACACAAGGGCAGCCCCCCAGGGCAATAGCACTCTCATGGCTGCCCCGGTCTCGCTGGCTCTGCAGCGAGGCCGGGCGGGGTTGCAAGTGCGTCCCGGCCTTGCTGCGGACGGCAAGACCGGGGCAACCGGAAACTGCGATCGCCCCATGCCCCCCCACGTCCCCCGCGCGTTATCGGGTCCCCTCGGCTATCATCCATCCGGGCAGGCCCCATCGTCTAGCCCGGTCCAGGACGTCACCCTTTCACGGTGAAAACTGGGGTTCGAATCCCCATGGGGTCATTGTCGCTTCCGCCGGGCGCGGGATGGGCGTGTTGAAAGGCGTGCCCATGATGCATGCGTGCTTTGAGAACCGCGACGAGGCCGGCCGACTGCTCGCGGCGAGGCTGAAGGGGACGCCGATGCGCGATCCGCTCGTCCTCGCCATCCCTCGCGGCGGGATCGAGGTCGCGGCGCCGATCGCACGCGAGTTGGACGCGGAGCTGGACGTGGTGCTCTCGCGAAAGATCGGCGCGCCATTTCAGCCGGAACTGGCGCTCGGGGCCGTGGCGGAATCGGGAGAGGTCTACTTGAACGAGCGAGCGCTCGCCGCCACGCGCATCGAGCGCGACGCGATCGACGCCGAGAAGGCCCGCGAGATCGAGGAGATCGCCCGGCGTGCCCGCCTGTTCCGAGGCGGACGGCCGCGGGCAAGCGTCGCCGGCCGGTCGGTGATCGTTACAGACGACGGGATCGCGACAGGCTCGACAATGCTCGCGGCACTGCAGACCCTCCGACGCGAAGACGCCTTCGAGATCATCGTCGCCGTCCCCGTCGCGCCGGCCGACCGCCTTGAAGAAGTGAGCGGCCTGTGCGACCGCGTCGTGAGCCTCCTCACGCCGGACGACTTCTGGGCCGTCGGACAGTTCTATCGGGACTTCGATCAGGTCTCCGACGAGCGCGTCGCCGAAGTGCTGCAGGGGCGTGGGAAAAGCGAAACCCGACAAACCCGAAGCAACAGTTGAAGCGGCCCGCCTCGTCATCGTCGCGGCAATTTCTCGCCTTTCCGCTTTCCGCTTTCCGCTTTCCATCTCCCCTCAATGCGTCGCGTAATCAA
>CAZBDZ010000066.1:0-18080 GCA_964490785.1 uncultured Phycisphaeraceae bacterium | reverse complement strand
CTTTCCGCTTTCCGCTTTCCGCTTTCCATCTCCCCTCAATGCGTCGCGTAATCAATCAGCGCCGCCTCCTCGGCCTCGGCGCGCGACACCTGCAACTCGATGAAGCCCGGCGGCTTGATGGCGAGCACGGCACACGGCGCGTGCCGAACCACTCGCTCCGCCGTCGAGCCCCAGAAGAAGTCGCGCATGTTCCACTTCCCGCGCGTCCCGACGATGGCGAGGTGGCACGCGAACTGCCTCGCGAACGCGATGATCCCCTCGCCGTGCGTCGGCGCTTCGAGGCCCTTGTAGTCGATGCGTGCGACGCTCGCGTTGCACGCCGCCGGTTCACAGAAGGAGCGAAGCCGCGTTTCCACGGCGTGGCGGAACTGCTGCGCGAAGTCGGGCATGTTCTCGAGGATGCGATGCGGCGGGCCAAGCCCGTGCCACGGATCCTGATACACATGCAGGAAGTGCAGATCGGCGTTCTCACGGTTGGCGACCTCGACCGCGGCCTCGGCGACCAGCAGCGACGTCTCGCTGAAGTCGATGCACGCCACGATCGAACGGAACGGCCCGCAGCGATCCTCCGGAATAACCAGCACGCCCCCGCACGCCCCCGCGCGCTGCGCGCACGCCGCCGCGACAGGGCCGATCCCGCTGCCCGCGGGCCTCGGCGCCGACGCGCCGCACGCCCCCACCACCAACAGATCGGGCCTCTCCCGCCGAACCGCTTCGAGAATCCGATCGCGCGGACTCCCGACCTCGATGTGCAGATGCGTCCCCGGCGGACCCTTGCACTGATACAGGAATGTCGTCCAGTTCCGCTTGGCCTCCGACTCCAGTTCAGCAATGCTCGGGAACGACACACCGGGACTCGCCGACACGAGCGGGAAGTCGATCGGCGGCGCGATCGGCTCCTCGACAACGTGCAGCACATGAACGCTCGCCGCGGGCACGCTCCAGTGCGAGATCCGCAGCGCCTGCCTGTACGCGGCGGCGGAAGAGAGCGAGAAGTCCACGGCGACAAGGATGCTCTTCGGATCAGTCCAGGGGCGCATGACGCCCTCCTTTCATTCGCGCATGTGGCGAACGCGAGTGGTCCCTCCTTGAACAACGGCGCGGGACGCCAGGACCTTGAGCAGGTCCAGCGTCGTGATGATCCCCAGCGGGAATCGCCCCGAATCCACCACGATCACCCGATGGAACCGCCCCTCGGTCATCACGCGCGCCACCTCCTCGGCGGACGCATCGGGCGGCACCGTCGCCGGCTCTTCGGTCATCAGGTCTTCGACCGTGATGCTCTCCTCGGGGGCGAACTCCTCGTCCTCCTCGCCCTGCTCGCTCAGCACCTCGAAAAGGTACGCCGGTGGAACGTCGAGCGTCCCCTCGGTGCAGCGGTGGATGATGTCGGTCTTGGTCACGACGCCGATCACGCGCCCCTGCGGATCGATGACGGGCACCCCGGAAATCTCGTGCTCCTCAAGAAGCCGCACCAGCCCCCGCAGCGTCGTCGCGGGCTCAACACACACCGGCTCCGGGGTCATGATGTCCTTCGCGCACGGACTGACTCTGACGGCGGTCATGGAACTGCTCCTTTCGGATAGCGACTCCCTCGGGACAAATGGCAACCGGGTGCCCCGGTTTGGCCGACTTTGCGGCGAGGCCGGGCGAGACGCCCCGACATCCCGGCCCTGCCGCGGACGGCAAGACCGGGGCAACCACTCAGCATGCAACCCGGATCGCCCTCCAGCCACACGCCGAATCCCTCGCTCAGCACCGACCACGCCAGATCCCCCGGCTTGCACCGCGGCCCACGCCTGATCGTCGCGCACGACCGATGCAGGCTCACATGCACGTCGCGCGCCCCATCAACGCATTCAAGCGCGCGATGCACGCGCTCGCGCCCCGCATTGTCGAACATCCCGAGGATGAAAAACGTGATCCTCGCCCTGCCCGGAACAACAGTCTCACGCAGCCGGGGCATGGCGACTCTCCTTCCCCCCGCGGCGCCGATTCCCGTTCCGAAGGGTCTCGGCGCGCCGGCGACGCTCGATGGGCGGCACGCTCGTGCCATTGAGCAAGCATGTCTCTTCGGGATCGACGATCCGACGAAGATGCCGCTCGGCCTCGATCCAGTTCAGATGATCGTTCCCCCCGTAAAGCCTCCACAACTCCTCCGCGATCGCCGCGATGAGGCGATGCGTAACGTCGATCTCACGCTCCGGCTCGATCAGGGGGTGGATGATGATCCTCATGGCTTCGCTCCCGGTCGATCGAACTGACACGGGAATCATCCACTCGCCCCGCCCCCGGCACCATCAGGAAAATTCCCTGATCGGGCCAACCCCCCCGCCCACGCAAGCCGCGCGCCGCCACGCGGCTCCAACAGGCCGCATCAACCAAAAAGGCCCCCCCGCTGCCCCCCAGCCATTCCTCCCCGTCAACTCCCCGCCCAATCCCGCCACCGCTCCACATCCGCGGGATCGTTGAGGTTCACCACCACCGCCTCATCCTCCACCGGCACCGCCGTCGTCTCGCCTTGCACAAGCCGATCCAGCCTCGCCTGCGCGAGGAAACCCGCGTCCTCCAGGCTCGGAACGATCACCCGCTCGACAAACTCCCACATCAGCCGCACCGGATGCCCGCGACGCCCGCGATACTCCGGCACCGCAACCCGGCTCCCCACCGCCGCGAGCGCACGCCACACGGCCGCCCCCGCCGCGGGCACATCCACAGGCAACACAAACACCCCGCTCGGACGCACGCCGCCCTCGACCAGCGCGCGAATCCCCGCCGCCACGCTCGCGAACATCGGCAGGCCCGGGTCGGACTCCGCAATCTCCATGGCGGCGTCGCCCTGCCGAAGATCACGCCGCATCGCCGCGCCGACTTCCCGCGACACGACCCACACAGTCTCGATCCCCGCCGACGCCAGACGCTCCTGCTGCACGCGCCACCACGCACGCCCGCCCACCATCATCAGCGCCTTCGGCCCGCCCATGCGCACCCCCCGCCCCGCCGCGAGAACCAGCACCACATCGCGCCCTTCACAGTTGCGCAAGCGCCTTCGCCTCCAGCAGAATCTGTCCCGCGATGCTCACCGCGATCAGTTCCGGCTCCTTGCCCATGTCGCCGAGGCCCACCGGACAGCGAACCCGGTTCACCAGCGCCTCGTCCACCCCCGCCGCGACCAGCCGACGGAACAGGCACGCCCGCTTGCTCCGGCTGCCGATCAGCCCGACAAACGCCGGCGGCCGCTGCAACAACTCCTTCAGCAAATCCAGGTCCGTGTCGTGCGAACACGTCATCACGCACGCCAGCGTCGCCTCCGGCTTCTCGCACGCCGCCGCGACCCCTTCGCACCACTGCATCACGCGACGAAACCTCATCTCCGGAAACCGATCCGCCGAGTTCCACTCGGCGCGGTCATCGACGATCACAATCTCCAGCGGCGCGGCGGCAAGCAACGACGCCAGCGCGCTCGACACATGACCCGCCCCGAAGATGACCACCCGCCGCGTCGGCCCGCAGAACTCATAGAACACGTCCATCGTCCCGCCGCAGCACTGCTCGGCCTCGGCTCCGAGAACAAAGTGCTCCATCCCCCGGCTGCGTTCGCGGAAATGCCTCTCCGCCGACGCGAGGGCCAGGTGCTCGAACTGCCCGCCCCCGACCGTCCCGAAGAACCCGACGCCGGGACGCCAGATCATCCGCGCACCCGCGTTCCTCGGCGTGCTGCCCTGCGCCTTCACGACCGTCAACATCACAAACGCCTCGCCCCGCGAGGCAAGGTCCGCCGCCCTTTGCCAGATATCAAGTTCGCTCGGCATCGAGATCGTCTTCAGTCTACTCGCGGCGGACCATCCCCCGCAGGGTGCCACGGCCAGCGCAGCGAAGGCTCTGCGGAGCGCAGTCGGCCGTGGCGGCGTGCCGCGGGCGTCCGCCACGGTCGGCTGCGCTCGAAGACTCGCTCCGCCGGCCGTGGCACCCGGCCCCGCAACCACTCACACGACCCCGGGACATTCCGCCCTGCCGCGGAGCGCGAAGTAGGTCAGGCGCGCCAGCACCCTCTCACGATACCCCGCCGACGAACGCAGGTCGTCAATCGGCGAAACGTCCTTCCGCAGCGCCGCCGACAGATCGCCGGGCGAACGCATCGGCTCGCATCGCTCGAGCATCCCCTCGACCGTCCGGCAGCGGCGCACCGTCGGCGCGACCGACGCCGCCACCACGCGCCACCCCGCCGACGAATGCGCCATCGCCAACCCGACCTTGGTGATCGCCTGCGCCCGCCGCGCACCGACCTTCTCGAACACCTGCACGTCGAAGGCCCGCCTCGGCACGCGAATCGAAGTTACGAGTTGATCCGGCGTCCGCCGCATCCGCTTGTAACCAAGATAAAACTCATCCAGCCGCACGTTGTCCTCGCCACGGCGCGAGCGCAGCACGACCTCCGCATCGCACGCCATCAGGGCTGTTACGCCGTCCGCCGCCGGCGACGCGTTCACGATGTTCCCGGCCCACGTTCCCCGCGACTGAATCTGCACCGCTCCCACCTGCCGCGCCGCCGCGACCAGCAGCGGAAACTCCCGCCCCGCGCGCTCGTCCCTCACCACGTCCCAGAAGGTCGTCAATGCGCCGAGCATGAGCGCGTCATCCGTCCATGTCATCGCCCGCAGCGCATCGAGCCGCGACAGATCGACGTACTCGCGCTCCCGCGCCGCTAAGTTCGTCGGCCAATGGACCATCAGGTCCGTCGCCCCCGCGATCGGCGTCGGCGGACGCGGCGAAGCGAGCATCTCGCACGCTTCTTCCACGCTGGCGGGAGTCAACACGCGCACTCAGCCGCCTCCCTTCCCACCCATCGACGCCGCAATTCCCTCGATGATCCCGTCGTAGCCCGTGCATCGGCAGAGGTTCCCCGCCATCACCTCGCGCACGCCGTGGGTCTTCAGCACCTCGGGATTCCGCCGCAACCAGCACGCCGTCATCACCACGCCGGGCGTGCATGCGCCGCACTGCGCCGCCCCCGATTCGAGCATCGGCGCGAGCCACGCCGGATCGACCGACTCGATCGTCTCGACGCCCCTGCCGCACGCCTGAAACGTCGGCACAAGACACGAGTTCGCCGGCACGCCGTCAAGGAGAATCGTGCAAGCCCCGCACTCCCCCTCGCCGCAGCCCTCCTTGGTCCCCGTCAGCCCGAGCCTGTACCGCAGCGTGTCGAGCAGCCGCTCCGCAGGATCAACATCCAGCGCGACCGCCCGGCCGTTCAGCGTGAACTCAACCCGCATCGTCGCCTCACCCGACATGCGCCACCTCGCACAACTTCATCAGCCGCTCCGGCGTGATCGGGAGTTCATTCACCTGAATCCCCAGCGCCGCCGACACCGCGTTCGCAATCGCGGGACCAGGCCCGTCCATCGGCAACTCGCCGATCCCCTTCGCACCCTGCGCCCCGTGCGCATACGGATTCTCCAGAAACTCCACGCGAATCCTCGGCACATCGTCGCTCGTCGGAATGATGTAGTTCGTCAACTGGCAGTTCTTCATCGCACCCTTCTCCCACACGCACTCCTCCATCAGCGCCCACCCGATCGCCTGCACGCTGCCCCCCTGGATCTGCCCCCGCGCCAGCGTCTCGTTCAGCACCTTCCCGATCTCCTGCACCGCGACGAAATCCACGACGCGCGTGCCGAACGTCCGCAGGTCGATCTCGACCTCCGCCGCGCACGCCGCCCATGCGAACGTACCGTACGCATCGCCCCTGTATTGGTCCTGATCCCACTGAATCCCCGGCGGCCTCTCGTACTCCGCCTCGCCGAACAACTCCGCGCCCGCATTCGCGCGATGCCACGCCGCGATCGCCCCCTTCACCTCCAGGCCGCACGCCGTCTCCGCCAGCCCGATCCTCCGCCGAAGATCGTCGCACGCGCGCTCGATCAGCCGACCGACCACCATCGTCGTCCGCGACGCGACCGTCGGCCCGCTGTTCGGCGCACGCCGCGTATCGGGTTCGGGCACCAGCACGTCGCCATGCTCCAGCCCCAGCCGGTCCGCCGCGATCTTCGTGAACACCGTCGTCGTCCCCTGCCCCATCTCCGTGCTGCTCGTCAGCACGTCGACGCGCCCGTCCGCCCGCCCCGCGACCTTCACCCGCGACTTCAGCATCACCTCCCCGCTCCCCGTGAACCCCGCGCCGTGATAAAACGCCGCCACGCCGACGCCACGACGAAGGAACGGGTGCGTCGCGTTGAACGACTCATGCTCGCGCCGCTTCTGAGAAAGGTCGATCAACTCCGCGACCCGGTCCAGAATCGCAACCCGATCGGTCCCGTCGCGGATCACCTGCCCCGTCGACGTCGCCTGCCCGTCGCGGATCAGGTTGATCCGCCGCAACTCCACGGCGTCCATCCCCAGCGCCTTCGCGCACGCGTCCATGTGCCGCTCGACCGCGAAGAGCGTCTGCGGCGCGCCGAAACCCCTGAACGCCCCGAACGGCACCGCGTTCGTCAGCACCGCGCGCCCCGCAATCCGCACATTCTCGCACGCATACGGCCCGCCCGCGTGGATGATCCCCCGGCTCAGCACCACCGGCGACAACGTTACATACGCCCCCGCATCCATCAGTACGTCAATGTCCTGCGCCACCAGCCGCCCCGCCGCATCGAACCCCGTCCGGTGCCGAACCCGCGCCGGGTGCCGCTTCGTCGTTGACGCCATGTCCTCCGACCGGTCGTAGACGATCTTCACGGGCCGGCCGCCCGCCTTCAACGACAGCAACGCCGCGTGCAGCGCGAGCATCGACGGGTAGTCCTCCTTCCCGCCGAATCCGCCTCCCGTCGGCGCCTGGATGACCCGCACGCCGCGCTCGTCCCGCGCAAGCGCATGCCTGAGCGCATTGAGAACGTAATAGGGACACTGCATCGACCCCTTCACGACGACCGCGCCATCCTCAACCCACGCGATCATCCCCTGGTTCTCGATGTATACGTGCTCCTGCGCCCCGGTCTCGTACACGCCTTCAACCACCCGCGCCGCCGACGCGAGCGCACGCTCGACATCCCCCTTCTCGATCTTCAACCGCTTCAGCACGTTGTCCGTTCCGTGCTGAACCTGCTCCCTTTGCGCCGCAATCCGGTAGTCCAGCGCCGCCGGCTCTTCATCAACAACCACCTCCACCGCCGCCACGGCCCTTCGACACATCTCCCGCGACTCGTGCGCGATCAACGCCACCGCCTCGTGCATGTGCCGAACAGCCCCCGCCGCCAGCACGGGCTGGTCAAGTTCGATCAGAAACACCTCGTTCGGCCCGGGAATGTCCCGGTGATCGACGACCACGAACTTCGACCAGTCGATCCCCCGACCGAATCGCACCTCCCGAATCCTCCCCCTCGGCGAAGGACTCCGCACCGTCATCCCCCACAAACACCCATCGACCGCGAGATCATCCACATACCTCTCGCGCCCGGTGAGTTTGGAGAGTCCCTCAAGACGGTGCATCGGAACACTGTACAGAAGAACCCGGCCTCACCGCCGCGCCGCAAGCAAATCCCTGATCTCCATCAGCAGCGCCTGATCCTTCGTCGGCCCGGGCGGCGGCGGCGGCGGCGCGGCCTTCTCCTTCCTCATCGCCCGGTTCATCCCCTTGATGATGACGAACAGGCAGAACGCCACGATCACAAACTTGATCAGCGCGTTGATGAAGTCCCCGTACAGAATCTCCACGGGCTTCCCGTCCGCCGAGTCCACCGGCAACTTCAGCGACATCTTCGAGAAGTCCACCTTCCCCATCGCCCATCCGATCGGCGGCATCATCACCTTGTCCACCAGCGACGACACGATCGCGCCGAACGCGCCCCCCATGATCACCCCCACCGCCATGTCCACCACGTTTCCCTTCATCGCGAACGCTTTGAACTCAGCAATCATTCCCATGACGCCGTCTCCTTGTCTTCCCCCGTGAACAAATAACCATACCGAAACCCCTCGATGCCTCATGCCCCCTGCCTCATGCCTTTCTTCCCATCACCCGCCCGTCGGCTGCCCTGAACCGCGCCGGCGCTTTCCAGCCCGCCGAGGGCCGCAAGGATTCATCCCCATTCGGCGCGATGATTTCTTGATATCAGGACCCGGAACTCCAACAATACAAAGCGGGTTGAGAAACGGAGACCTGAATCATGAACGCGCTGCACGCCTCCTCCGCGGCCTGCCTGATCGCCATCCAGGCCCACGCCGCAACCTACACCTTCGACCATCTCGCTGTCGGACCCGCGAACGGGCAGGATGCCTGGGTCGGCACCACCAACGCCGTCTTCGTCGACGCCTGCGCACCGATGATCGGCGTCGCCTTCGGCAGCCCCGCGGGAGGCACCCCCACCGGCGGCGCCATCTCCCGCATCAACAACGACGACTTCCGCTTCCCGACCGCCGCCGGCCAACTCCTCGTCATGGGATTCGAGTTCCGCGTCGATGACGCCAACCAACTCTCCTCGTACTTCGACTTCTCCCTCGCCGAATGGGACCACGGCTACACCAACGAGGGCAAAATCGGCATCCAGTACTTCCCGACCTTCGACCACCTCCTCATCATGCGGGCCGACGGCTCGGCGTGGGCCGGCGGCGCGAACAACTTCGGCCATGTCAGAGGCCACTGCTACCGCGTCGAGATGCGCGTGGACCTCGCCGCCTACGGCGGCCAAGGCTCGGCCAGCGTCTTCGTCAAAGACCTCACCGCCGGGACCGCCTTCGTCCCCGTCGGGCCGCTCCAGAACATCGGACTCCTGCTCCTCACGCAGGAAGTCGATCCGACGCAATGGGACCGCATGGACGTCCGCGCCTCGAACGCCCAGGTCGACAACCTCGTCGTCATCGTCCCCCCGAACCCGTGCGCCGGCGATTCGGATCACAACAGAACCGTCGAGTTCCGCGACATCACCTCCACCCTCGTCTGGTTCGGCGAAACCGTCGGCCCATGGTCCGAGGGCGATGCCGACGGCTCAGGCGCCGTCAACTTCGCCGACATCACCGCCGTCCTCGTGAACTTCGGAACCACCTGCCCTTAGCCTCATGCCTCATGCCCCCTGCCTCATGCCTTTCTTCCCATCACCCCCGAACCCGTGCCTATCTGTGTCCATCCGCGGCTCTCACACCGCCGCCTTCATCGTGCCGTGCTTCAGCAGCGCCCCGTGCAACTCAAACACCCGCCCCAGGTCCTGCGGCAGGTGCCCCGCACCGCACCGATCCACGTACCGATGCAGATACCCCCGATAGTCCGGGTGCGCGCACCTGTCGATGATCAGCCGCGCACGCTCCATCGGCCCCACACCCCGCAGATCCGCCAGACCCTGCTCCGTCACCAGCACCTGCACCGAGTGCTCCGTCTGATCAACGTGCGAGCACATCGGCACGACCGTTGAAATCCGCCCGTCCTTCGCCGTGCTGGGCGCGATGAGGATCGGCAGGGCGGCGTTGCGCACGAAGTCCCCCGACCCGCCGATCCCGTTCATCATCTGCGTCCCGCGAACGTGCGTGGAGTTCGCGCACCCGATCAGGTCCATCTCCAGCACCGTGTTGATCGCGATCAGCCCCAGCCGCCGCACCACGCCCGGATTATTCGACAACTCCTGCGGCCGGATCACCACACGCGAGGAGAAGAAGTCCATCTCGTCGTACACCCGCCGCATCATCGGGTCCGACAGCATCAAGCCGCACGTCGACGCCCCGAGAATCTGCCCCTTCTCCATCAGCGGAATCTGCCCCTCCTGCACCACCTCCGTGAACATGAAGAACGGCGGAATATCCGGATGCTCCCCCAACGCCGCCAGCACCGCGTTCGCCAGGTTTCCAACCCCCGCCTGCACAGGCAACTCCTCGATCGGCAGCCGCCCCTTCCGCCTCTCCTCGATCAGAAAATCCACAACGTGCCCCGCGATCCGCTTCGACGCCTCCGTCGCCGGCTCGAACGCCGGCACGCCGTCAGGCTGCGAGTTCTCCACCACCCCCGCGATCTTCCGCGGATCAACCGTCGCGAACGGCACGCCGATTCGATCTAAGGGCGAGTTGATCGGAATCGGCCCACGCCGCGGCGGAGGCGGCAGTGTTACAACATCATGCAACTCCGACACCCGCGGCGAGGGATACCGGTTCACCTCGATGATCACCCGGTTCGCGTGCCGAAGCAGCGAAGGCACGATCCCGCCCGACGTCGTCAGGTACACCCGGCCGTCCCGCGTAACCTCCGTCGCCTCGACGATCGCCCAATCCACCGGCCCGAGAAAACCGTAATCCAGCATCTGCGGCACGTGCGACAGATGCATATCAAGAAACGCCGTCCGCCCCGCGTTGATGTCCTCGCGCATGCGCCGCGACGATTGAAACGGCGCACGCCACGCAACCGCCCCCGCCGTTGCCAGCGCGTCATCCACATCCGGCCCGGTCGACGCCCCCGTCAACAGCCGCAGCCGCATCGGCCTCCCGCTCGCGCAGCACTCCGCCGCTCGCTCCGCCAGCGCCCGCGGCACCGCCTTGGGCGTCCCCGCCGCCGTGAACCCGGACAAACCAAGAGCGCACTCGTTCGGAATCAAACACGCCGCCTCGTCCGCCGACAACACAGGAAATGCATGTGGCATCCCCCCATTGTCGCAACTCCGCCCGTACCGCTGACGGCTCGCACCCATTGCCGCCCCCCGGGAGGGTGCCACGGCCGGCGCAGTCGGCCGTAGCACGCCCTTTCCAGGGCGTGCGCCCTCGGCATGGGATAGAAAGCCCATGCCACCCCTGGCCGGTCGGGACCCCACCCGCAAACGGTATCGCCCTAACAAACGCCTTTCAATCGGTACCCGATCCGGGTCCAGATTCCCCCCATTCCCTCTCCCGCCCCGCCCTCAGCATCTTTTCGCCCTTTTCACTTGCCCGACGCCGAATCTGGGTTATCTTCAGGGTGTTGAGAAGAGGAGCCCTGTCGGAGGATTAGGAGGGAGGTAGCCGAAAGGCCGCGTCACCCGCCGACAGGAGTCCGAGGCACATCCTCGGACGGGGAAGCCGCACCGGCACAGGCCAAGCCGGCCGCGGTGAAGCACGTCGATGGAGAGCCTAGGAAACTCTCCGTCAAATAGGGGACATGGCGGTAAGGCCTGCCGCCAACCTCTCGCACGCTTCCCTGTGAGCGTGTGGCAGAAGCCTCGGCCGCCCAACGGCGGCCTTGGCTTTTTTTGTGCTCCCGTGCCACCGATCACGGCTTTGCGTGATCGGTGTTCCCCAGTGCGGTGCCCCCCCGCGCCCCTCCCATTACCATCGCCCCCATGATCGACCTCAAGGCCTTCCGCGACAACCCCGACCGTTTCATCGAAGGCAGCCGCAAGAAGGGCATCGCCGTCGATTTCGACCGCCTTCGCGCCCTCGACGACGAATCCCGCCGACTCCACGCCGACGCCGAGTCCCTCCGCGCCGAGCAGAACCGCCTCGCCAAGGAATCCGGCCCCGCCATCGGCAAACTCATGGGCCAGTTGAAATCCGCCCCCCCGGGCGACACCAAGGCCGCCCTCGAGCGCGAGATCGAATCCCTCCGCGCAAAGCCCGCCGCGCTGAAGGAGCAGATCGCCGCCATCGAAAAGAAGATCGAAGCCGTCGCCCCCGACTTGAACGCCCTCCTGCTCACCGTCCCGCTCCCGCCCGACGCCGATGTCCCCCTCGGCTCATCATCCGACGACAACAAGGAAATCCGCCGATGGGCCCCGCCGGGCTTCGACCCCGCGAAGTCCTTCGAGTCACAGCGAGGCTTCCGCCCACGCACCCACCTCGAACTCGTCGAACAACTCGGCCTCGTCGATTTCGAGCGCGGCGTCAAGATGGCGGGGTCACGCTCATACGTCCTCACGGGCATGGGCATGCGCCTCCACCAGGCCGTCCTGCGCTTCGCCTTCGACCGCATCATCGAGCAGCACGGCTTCACGCCCATCAGCGTCCCAGTCATCGTCCGCGAAGAATGCATGATCGGCACCGGCTTCTTCCCCGCGGGACGCGAACAGACCTACTGCGTCGAGGAAACCCGCCGCGGCGAGGCCCACGACCTCTTCCTCACGGGCACGGGCGAGGTCGGCCTCATGGGCGTCCACGCCGGCGAAATCCTCGACGAGGACAAACTCCCTCTGAAGATGGCCACCGTCAGCACCTGCTTCCGCCGAGAAGCCGGCGCCGCAGGGCGCGACACGGCCGGCCTCTACCGCATCCACCAGTTCGACAAGGTCGAGCAGGTCGTCATCTGCCGCGCCGACGAACACGAAAGCCGCCGATGGCACGCCGACATGATCGACATCGTCGAGAAACTCCTCCAGGCCCTCGAACTCCCCTACCGACTCCTCCAATGCTGCACCGGCGACCTCGGCCCCAAAAACGCCGACATGATCGACATCGAATGCTGGATGCCCGGCCGAGGCGAGATCAGCAAGGACGGCACCCCAAAGGGCGCCTTCGGCGAAACCCACAGCGCCTCACGACTCTACGACTACCAGTGCCGACGCCTCAACATGCGCTACCGCCCGGGCGGGCAGGCCGGAAAAGGCCCAACAACTTTCTGCCACTCCCTCAACAACACCGTCCTCGCCTCCCCACGATTCCTCATCCCGCTCCTGGAGATGAACCAGAACGTAGACGGCACTATCACGGTGCCGGAAGGGCTGAGGGGGTACTTGGGAGGGGCGGCGCGGATTGGATGACCGTGCCACCGACCGCTGCCCTGAGCGGTCGGTGCCGCGCTCGCAAGCCAGGGCGTGACTCTTCGGCCGGGTGCCACGGCCAGCGAAGCGGAGGCTCTGCGCAGCGCAGTCGGCCGTGGGGGGAGCGGCGGTCGCGAGAGACTCGTTGAGGCTTCTCATCGGCGGCGGCTTCTTGCCCGGTGCGCCCCCGCCCCCCGGTGTCCGCCACGGCCGAGTCGCCGCAGCGACACTCGCTGCGCTGGCCGTGGCACCCGGCTGAAGAGATACGGCAGGGCAATCGCATGATCACTTCCGAGGCCGCGGGACGCGACCTCTCCGCTATCATCCCCGCCGTGCCGCACTCGCCCATCAACATCGACCGCCTCAGCGAGGACGAACTCCGCGACCTGCACTGGCGCATCACCGAGCGCCTCCGCGTCATCCACCAGTTGCGGGCCCACGGCTCGATGATGCGGTTCTCCATCGGCGAGCGCGTCGCCTTCAACGCCGACGGCCGGCGGATCACCGGCGTCCTCACCCGCTACAACAAACGCACCGTCACCGTCATCGCCGAAGGCGGCGAGCGCTGGAACGTCTCGCCGGGCCTGCTCGAACGCCGCCACGAAACCGCACCACCCGACATCAACGGCCCGGTCGTCGAAACCAGGGGCACGATCGCACCGGCGAGCATTGCCGGCCGCATCGGGAAAGCCCAGGAAGGCAAGGGGTGATGCCGAAGTCCACGAAAAAGCCCACAAAGCAACCCCTCCTCGGCCGATGGCGGCTGAAGGAGATGAGCAACTGGGACAACGATTTCATGGACGAGGAATCGCCCGCCTTCATCGAGTTCAAAGCGGACGGCGACGGCGATTTCCACTTCGGCTACGTCCATTGCGGCATCGACTGGCTGCCTGAGCGGCGAGGCACGATGCCCGCGGCCGAGTTCACCTTCTACGGCAATGACGAGATGGAAGAAACCCACGGCCGCGGATGGGCGGCGGTGCAGGACGACGGCTCGATCGCAGGACACATCTACTTCCACCAGGGCGACAACTCATCCTTCCGCGCCGAAAAGCGCTGACGACGCGAATCGCACCCGCGCATCACCCCCGCCCTCTCACCCCTCCCCCAGAACCCCAACCTCCGGCAGGTTCCGGTAGTACCCGTCGTAGTCCAGCCCATAGCCGACGACGAACTCATTGGGGATATCAAACCCCACGTACTGCGGATGCACGTCGTGCGGGTCGGCGCGTTTAACCTGTTTCCGCAGGAACACGCAGATGCGCAGCGACGCGGGGTTCTGCTCCAGAACGAGTTCGCGCACGAGCGCCAGCGTGTGCCCGCTGTCGAGGATGTCGTCCACCACCACCACATGCCGGCCGCCGAGGTCGTTGGGGATCGCCCCGCGAAGCGCGGCCCCTTTGCTCACGGTCGTCGCCCCGGGGTAACTGCTCACCGTCACCACACGCATCGACATCTTCAGCGGCATCTCGCGGATCAGGTCCGCCACGAACACGATCGCCCCCGTCAGGATCGGCATCAGCACGACGCGGTCGTGATGCTCCCCCGGGCTTGACCCTTCCTTCTCCAACTCCGCCTCAAGGTCCGCGGACAACTGCCGCCCCATCTCGCGCACGCGGGCCGCGATCTTCTCCCGTCCGATCAGAATTCTGCTCACGCCGCTCGGCATGCCACCAATGTAGCGACTCTCATCCCACCAATGACAATCGGCGCCATGCACCGCCCCTACACCTTGAACTTCCTCACCAGCACCTGCAGTTTCTCCGCCTCCATCGACAGGCTTGCCGCCGCCGTCGCCGCCTGCGACGCCGCCTGGCTCGACTCGCGCGTCGCCGAACTGATGTTCTCGACCGAGCGCGAGATTTCCTCGGCCGCCGATGCCTGCTGCCCCACCGTCGCCGAGATCCCGTCCACCGCGACATGCACCGTCGCCGAGCCTTCGACGATCCCCGTCAGCGCCTTGGCCGCGTCTTGCGCCATCCCGGACCCGTTCGCCGCCTTCACCGTGCATTTCTGGATCATGGTGACCGCCGACGACGTCGTCTCCTGGATCCCGCTGATGCTCGCCGCAACTTCGCGCGTCGCCTGCTGCGTCCGCTCGGCCAGTTTGCGCACCTCGTCCGCCACCACCGCGAACCCGCGCCCCTGGTCGCCCGCCCGCGCCGCCTCGATCGCCGCGTTGAGCGCCAGCAGGTTCGTCTGGTCCGCGATGTCGCTGATCACCGCCAGCACCTTTCCGATCTCCTCCGCCTTCTGCGCCAGCGACTGCACGTTCTTCGCCGCCGACGACACCTCGTCGCGGATTTCGATCATCTCCCCCACGGCCCGGCGCACGACCTCGCCCCCGCTGTTCGCCATGTCGCCCGCCGACCTGGCGCTCCCCGCCGCGTCGCTGCTCTTCGACGCGATCTCGTTCACGCTCGCCGACATCTCCGCAACCGCCGCCGCCACCTGCGACGTCGCGCTCTCCTGCGAGGTCAGCGTCCCCGCGAGTTCCTCCGCGGAAGCCGAGATCTCCGTCGCCGCCGCCGTCACCGTCGACGTCATCGCCGACACCTGCGATACGATCCCGCGCAGGGAACCGGACATCTCGTTGACCGACGACGCGAGGTCGGCAAGTTCGTCCCTCCCGCTCGCGTCGAGCGCCTCGCCCGTCAGGTCCGCCGCCGCGATCCGCTTCGACCGATCGACCACCGCGTTCAGCCGATTCACGATCCGCTTCACCAGCACCAGCCCGAACGCGATCGCCGCCGCCACCACCGCGCCGGTGAAACCGACGAAGTACCACAGCGCCTGCCGCGCTTCCGAGCCGATCCGCGCCGACAACGCCGAGAGATCATCCGAAAGCCTCGATTCCACGTCGCGCAATAGATTGATGCGGTTCGTCGTCGCGTCGACCCACGCCGCCGGCTGAATCCCGAACCCGCCGCTCGACGCCTTCTCGATGATCGTCCCCCGCATCTGCTCCACCTGCGTCGCCACCGGCTCGTGCATCTTCTTGTTGAACATCTCCCTCTCCTCGGGCTGCGCCAGCGAGAGGAACTCGTTGAAGTACGCCGACTGCAGGCTCACCGCGCGGATGAACTTCGGCAGGCCGTCGCCCTGGAACGCATCCTTCCCCAGCGCGTTCGTCCCCACCGCACGCTCGATCCCCGCGCTCTCCTTGCCCCTCGAAAACGCGACATACGCCATCACCGCCCGCGCCACGTCGGCCTGGTTCCCCGCCGTCGCCATCTGCCCGCTCAGGTTCAGCAACGCCGCGTTCGTCTCCGTGAAATACGCGATCTCCTCCGCGGCGGGGATCGACCGCTCGCTCACGCGCTGCCGGATCGATACGTGCTTCCCGAGCGCGTCCTTCACCGGCCCGAGCGCCGCCTCGACCCCCGCGCCCGCCGAGTGCGCATCGAAACCGGCGAGAAACTCGTCGAAACGGGTCCGCGCCTCATCCGTCGCCCTCCGCTGCCCCTCGAGTTCGCCCGCGAACGCCTTGCCGTCCCCGTTCAGGAATCCCGTGCTGTACGCGCGCTCCTTCTGCAACTCATGCACCAGCCCGCTCGCCGCGACCGCCAGCCCGCTCAACTTCTGCACCAGCGCGACGTCGCGCATCACATCAAGACGCTCCTTGATCCCCTTCATCCCCATCCCCGCCAGGCCGAGCGTCGGAACCGCCGCCAGAACCATCAACTTCGCGCGCATCTTCATGGGAGCACTCCTGTCGAATTCAACAAACCACGATGGCCACCCCCGGTGTCGGCAAAGGCCGCTATTGGAATTCGAGAAATTCGATGTTTGCTCACCGAACCCGCGCCCGCTGCCGGACCATTCCATTCCGCGGCGCATCCTCATCCCCCGATACGGAATAACCCCGACCACCGACCTCACGATTATTGGTGAGAAGCACCCGGGTGCCAACGAGCGCCCCGTGCCAACAATCCCCAGGGCAATCGCATTATCAAGAGGGTGCCCCGGTCTTGCCGTCAGCGGCAAGGCCGGGACGCACTTGCAACGCCGCCCGGCCTCGCTGCAACGCCAGCGAGACCGGGGCAGCCGCAATAATGCGATTGCCCTGCAACAATCCCCGGCCCTCCAGTGATCGATGCCGATCCCCTGCTACCCTTCTCCCGCGTGAAGGACTCACTCCGAATCCTGCTCACCTCGATCGTCGACTACGCAGGCCTGTTCCCGCCCGCCGCCCTCGACCTCCCCACAACCCTCGCCAACTGGCGACGATACGTCGCCGGGGAGCATGCCTGGATGCTCGGCCGGCTTATCCTCCCGATCGCCAAACTCACCGACTTCGCCTCGCTCATCGAAAAAGAAGCCTGCATACCCCCGCCCGGCAACGACCCGTGGCGCCTCAGCGTCCTCGTCTCCGAAACCCTCGACGCCGACATCGACCGCATCTTCGACTTCAACCGCCGATTCGCCGGCGAGAACTCCGGCCCCTCCGCCGCCGCCGCGCTCTCCGCCTCCGCCGACCCCTTCGACATCCCCGATGTCGTCGTCTCGGGCGGCGTCGTCATCGACGCCATCGAACTCAAGGCCCAGTCCGGCCCGCAGATCGACGCCGCCATGAGAATCATCCCGGAGCAACTCGAACCTTATATCGAAATCCCCATCTCAGGCCCCGCCGACGCACGGGGCCTCGTCACCGCCATGGCAGGCACCGGCGCACGCGCCAAGGTCCGCACCGGCGGCGTAACACCGGAGGCCTTCCCCAATCCCAAAGACCTCGCCCGATTCCTCATCGCCTGCGCCGCCGCCGACGTCCCCTTCAAAGCCACCGCCGGCCTGCACCACCCCATCCGCGCGGAGTACCCGCTCACCTACGAACCACCCTGCCCACGCGGCATGATGTTCGGCTTCCTCAACCTCTTCGCCGCCGCCGCATTCGCACGCATGGGCTTCGCCCCAGGACAACGCCCCGCCGAGTCAGACCTCGCCGCCATCCTCCAGGAAACAAACCCCCGCGCCTTCATCTTCGATAACTCAAGCCTCACCTGGCGCGACAAACACCTCGACAACCCACGCCTCGCCCGAGTCCGCGAAACCTTCGCCACATCCTTCGGCTCGTGCTCCTTCGACGAACCCATCTCCGACCTCAACTCCCTAGGCTTGCTCTAATACGTCTTCCAGCAATAATCCACGCTCCGAAGAAGCCGCCACTGACGAGTCCGCGAGGAAGTGGCGGATGCTGCCGCGCCATTATTTCCACGAATCCGTATAACAACCTGTGTGAGAACGGGCGCGTGGCCCCGATTCGCGTGCCACCGATTCCCTCAAGGAATCGGTGCCGAACTGCGACGGTCGTCCATGAGCGGGCACACGGCAGGTGGCCCCGATTCGCGTGCCACCGATTCCCTCAAGGAATCGGTGCCGAAC
>CAZBDZ010000065.1:15173-20419 GCA_964490785.1 uncultured Phycisphaeraceae bacterium | reverse complement strand
CCTCGGAAGTGATCTTGCGATTGCCCTGCCACCCCCAACCCCGGGCCTTGCTCAGGCCGGTCGATCGGCTATGCTTGAGACGCCGGGCGCGTAGTTCAGTTGGCTAGAACGCACGCTTCACACGCGTGAGGTCACTGGTTCGAGTCCAGTCGCGCCCATTGCGGGGATGGCGGGAGGGGTGCGATCAGAGGCAGGGGTTGTTGAAGTTCGCCAGCGCGGCCGTGATGTCCGCGAAGGTGATGAACCCGTCGCAGTCCGCATCGCCCGGCGAGGTGCCGTCGGGGTTCGCGGGCTGGTTGAAGTTCGCCAGGACCGCCGTGATGTCGCCGAAGGTGACCGCGCCGGGGAAGACCTTGTCGGCGTTTCCGACGCAGCAGGGCGGGGCCTGGCAGGCGTCGCCTATGCCGTTGTGGTCCGAGTCCTCCTGGCAGGGGTTGTAGACGGCGGGGCAGTTGTCGCAGAGATCGCCGACGCTGTCGCCGTCGAGGTCCGTCTGCGAAACGTCGGGGCCTTCGAGGCACGAATCGAAGATATCGGGCCACTGGTCGCCGTCGGTATCCTGCGGCGGGATGGTGGGCGATGGCGTCGTTACGGTCGCCATGCGCATCGTGCCGGTCGTAGACGGGCCTGAGACGGCGCGCGGGCGTTTCTCCGGCTCAGGGCCGGCGTCGATCCGGCGCGTCACGGTAGTGCTGCCCGAGAGGCCGGAGAAGGTGCTCCCCGGTGCGCCGACGAAGTCGATGCGGTAATCGATGTCGAAGAACGAATCCGTCTTCCAGGGTCCGCTGGGGAGTTCGGTCAGGGTCGTGTGCCCCGGACTTGGAAGGAGGAACGCCTCGCCCATGACAACGCGGAGCAAGTCAAAGTCAGGGTCGCCGGGCGGAAGTTGTGCCTGCAGGAAGAACATGTCGGTCGGGAAGGACTGGACCGGGTCGCCCAAGGTGCGCGGCCCGGTGTGTGTTTCGCACTGAGCGGGCACGAAGAGTTCTCGCGTGTAAGGGGGGAGCGGCGGCACGGTGCTCACTGTCAGGCGGATGAGACACTGCGACTGCTGGAACTCGCCGCCGAGCGAACCGCCCGGCCCTTGGTTCAAGATGTTGAAGCCCGTGATCTGCATGGAGTCGATCTGTGCGACGTTGACGGGGCCGGGAGTTGCCTGAATCACGCTGCCGAATGGCAACCGGTACCCCTCGGGGCACGCAGGCGGGAACTGACCGGTCCCGCCGATATCCGGCGTCTGGCATTCAGCCTCCGGCCCGCATTGCAGTTCCAGATCGCCGGGATAAAACGTCGTGTCGCAGTAGGGGATCGGCCCGATCGTGTTCGCCGGCAGCACGCCGGGGATGAAGTTGCCTTCGGCGCACGGCAAGTCATAGATGCCGGGATCCGGCGGCGTGAAGACCCAGGGACGTTCGGTGTGCTGGAAGATGATCGGCGGGAGTCCCTCGGTGCCCGTGTCCAGTATGCGCACGTCGCTCGGACTGTCGACTCGCGTGAATGTCAGGAGCGGTTGAACATAGATCTCGCTCGTGAACGTCCCGCCGTTGTCATGCGTCTTGGTGATGGTCATCGAACCCACCGGGGGGAAGACCGTCGGCGAGAGTTGAACCCGCACATCCCACTGGGTGCTGCCGGTCCCGGACTGAACGGTGATCGGTTGGCAACTGACCAGGTGCAGTTGAACCAGTTCAATCGGGATCGTCTCCGGCGGGCCGTCCAGGAGCAATGCGTCGCGGTGCCGGCGGATCACCGTATCGGGCAGGCCGTCGGAAGGGCCGCCAAGAAGGATAGTCCCGTCGAAGGGCTGCGACCCCGGGTCGAAGAAGTCGGCGGGGATCGGATCGTTCACGAAGTTGAACTCCGCCCCGCCGCAGGCGATCGATTCGGCGCGGTTCAGGCCCGCGGGGATGCGCTCGCAGGCGTCGTCGATGCCGTTGGGCGGGAAGTTGTCGCCGGCGCATCGCGTTCCGCTGCCGTGCCACGATCCGCCGCCATAGATGCAGTCCTTCTTCGAGAGGTTCCGGCAGGGTGTATCGAGGAAGCAGCACGCGCCCTTCGCCGCATCGGCGATCACCGCCGGGTCGAAGACAAACGTGTGCCCGTCGGACATCTGCCATGCCATGCCGCTCGTCGTTGGGTAGAAGTTGGGTCCGCCGCCCGGAGCGCCGACGCCGCTGGCGTCCGAATACGTCCAGTCCGCGGGCGTGGTCTGCACGAGCGTCGTGGGAACGCCCATCGGCCAATGGATGGCCGGCCCGCCATGGACCGGGACGAACGTGAACTTGGGCAGCACCATGAACTGGCTCGTGAACGTCCCGCCGTTGGCGTGGGTCTTGGTGATGGTCATCGTGCCCGTCGCGGGTTGCGTGGGGTCGATGCTCCAGAACACGTCGTAGTACCGCCCGCTGACCTCGATCGGCTCGATGCTCACGAGATTCAGTTGCAGAATCTGGATGGGTATGGTGTCCATCGAGCCGGTGCCCGGCAGCATCGCGGACTCCAGCCGCTCGACTCGTGTGTCCGTCGTGTCCGACGCCGCATCAGACGCAAGGCCCCCTAAACGCACGATGCCGGTGAACGGCTCCGACCCGGGGTAGAAAAAGTCCGCCGGAATGGGCGGGTACTCCGGCCCGCCGAACTCGAGCGAAGACGGCGGAATTCCCTCGAGGTGATCGGTGCCCGGGAGGATCACGGCGGTCGCACAGTCGATCGTGCCGCAGTTCGATCCGTCGCCGAAGTACACCCCTCCCGCCGCGGCGCACGCCCCGCTTGTCGTGTTCGAGCAGGAGTTGTCGGGCATGCAGCACGCGCCCGTGGGAAACCCCGTCACCAGGAAGCCGGCCCCCGCGTTGTTATTAAAGGTCGCGGCCCCGGTGGTCAGTGCGTAGTCGTTCAGGTTGTTCGTGCTCTGAGCATTGGCGGGGAGCCGGAACCGCAGGGCCTCTGCGAACGTAGGCATCACGCCGGCGAAAGGCGGATTGAAGTTCCCGTCGGCATCGTTCGTCACGGCACCCGTGCCCGGCCCCGTGTACGACGACCCGCCCCACGAAAGCCGCCAATACACGACCCCGGTGTCGCTCTCGAACGTGAGCGTCCCCGCCGAGAGATAACTCGCCGGGATCGGGTTCGACATAATGAAATCAGGCACCATCGGGGGCGTGGTCGCGGCGGACATCGCGCTCGTCGCGATGAGGACGCGCGATCCCGCCGCGCCGTTCGGGACGTTGCTCGTGAAGTCGATGATGGTGACCGGGTTCGCTCCGATTGCGTCCCGCGCGATCAGCCTGGCGCTCGAGACGAGGTTCTGCCCGACGTTGCGCATGCGCAACTGGATCGCCTGGGCCGAGGGGTCGCCGTTCACCCCGCCGATCACCTGCTCGATCTGCATCAGGTGGAACGAAGCCCGTGCCCCGGCGGCGGCCGAAAGCGTCAACGCCGATGCCGCGAGAAGGAGTGAGAGTGAACGAAACGCTTTCATCGATTGCCCCTTTCAAGCCGCACGCGGCGGCCGCACAACCACCTCATCGACCGTCGAATCCCATGCGGGTCCTTCGGCCGGACCTGCGCCGCCGAACAACCCAGTGCCCGATCCGTGCGCCGTGGCGGACTCCGCGCCGCCGCGCTCGTCGCGGGCATTGCAAATCTCTTCCACAACAGGCATGCGTGCAAGTGGATTTCGACTGGATGAATGTGAATCTGGAGAGTTATTTGTCCTTTGACCGCCCGTGGCGCGCCGGCAATGCGGTTTTCGAGCCGGGAACCTGCCCCGGCCGTCGCCTCGAAAGGGGACGAGTCCCTTTCTCGGCGGGTGCGGAGAATGCAGGCGATCGCCCGGTTCCCTCTAGAACAAGTCAACTCTTCGTGTCGCCGCCCCCTCCAGTGGCCGGGGGGCGGGGCTATTGCGCCTCTTCCGATGCCGGATCGACGATCCGCCCCATGAGCATGACGCCGTCCTCGTATTCCAATCCCGCGACCATGATCTTGGTGATGAAGATTCCCCGCCTTCCGGGGGGCGAATCCTTGGGCGCCACGCGCATCCGCAGTTTCAGCCCGTCGGGCGTCTGCTCCATCCCGAACAGAGACACGTCCGCGATCGGCGGCTCGGCCCACAGGCTTGTCAGAAAGTCCAGCCCTCCCTCGGCGACGTTCTTCACGGTGAGCACGATGTCGCGCTGTGATGCCGGCGCCATCACGCCGAGCATCACTCGCATCTCGCCGAACCACCACGGGATGATCGCCCGCTCCGGCTCCCATTCGAGATTCTCGACGGGGATGTCGATGATCGGCGAATCCGGATCGTCGGTCTCGATCACGAACCACTTCGGCAGGCGTTCCGGCAGGTACTCGCTGAGGTCGAGCCTCAGTTCATACCGGCCGCGCGCTCCCATCGACGGATCGAAGTCGTCCGCGTATTCAGGCGCCTTGCCGTTCGCGCTGACCACTCGGAATGCCTCGTTGTCCGGGGATTGCAGCACGACCACGCCCAGCCGCCGCTGGTCCTGCGGCGAGTAGTCGACCGTCGCGCGGATGCCGTAGTTCGTGAACGCATGCACCTTGGCGACGACCGACTTGGAATACCCGACAAAGCGGATCACGACCTCGCGGTTCTGCTCGGCGATCACCGCGCCGGAATCGAACGTAACGGGAAGCGTGATCGTCTTCCCAGGCTCGATCGCACGCTCCCGAAGATCCGCCGCCGTGCAGTTGCACGAACTCATCGCCGCGAGAATCTGCAGCCTCTCCGTCCCCGTGTTCGTGAGCTTGAACTCGCCCGAGACCCTCGTCTCCGCCCTCAGGTCTCCGAACTCCAGGACATCCGGCTCCACCCGCACGGGCGGCGCGCCGACTTTCATCGGCTCAACCGTCTGCCACGTCGGACCCTGCGTCGGGTACTTCGGCGGCTTCGGCGGCCCCACGGGACCGCTCCCCTGCCCGAACACCGGCCCCGCCAGCAGACACCCCGCCGCCGCAACGGAACGCGCCCATCGAACCCGATCCGAAACTCTCATTCCAGCCATGCTCTGTTTCCCTTCATTCTTCGCGGCGTCGCCCGACGGATCACCTCCCGCCGAGCATCCCATATTCTTACCGATCGGTCGTGTTTCAGTTTGAACGTGGCATGGGCTTTCGAGCCCATGCCGCAGGACGCACGCCTGAAAGTGGCATGGGCTTTCAAGCCCATGCCGCAAGCCGCACGCCTGAAAGTGGCATGGGCTTTCAAGCCCATGCCGCAAGCCGCACGCCTG
>CAZBDZ010000065.1:0-15073 GCA_964490785.1 uncultured Phycisphaeraceae bacterium | reverse complement strand
CACGCCTGAAAGTGGCATGGGCTTTCAAGCCCATGCCGCAAGCCGCACGCCTGAACGTGGCATGGGCTTTCAAGCCCATGCCGCAGGCCGCACGCCCGAAAGTGGCATGGGCTTTCAAGCCCATGCCGCAAGCCGCACGCCCTGGAAAGGGCGTGCCACATCCAAACTGAAACACTACCGACCGATCAGCCGGGGCTTGGCGGCTGAAATCGGTGAGTGCTCCTCCCGAATCATCGCGGAGGCCACCGGAGATGACCCGTGAAGACCCCGAATAACACCGTGATTCCCCTTCCCGCACCCTGGGCCTCCCGTCAGGGGGCCGCGGCGGTTCTGGTCTCCCTCGCCTGCCTGCCCATGGGCGGATGCGTCGTCCTGGGCGGGGGCGACCTGAAGCACGAGGCCAGGGAGCAAATGACCCTCTCCGAGCCTGCGGGGGCAAGGAAACTCGTCCTGCGGAATGTCGTCGGCGACCTCGTCATCACCGCCGACCCGACCGCCACGGAGATTTCCGCGACGGCGGTGATGATCGGAAAGGGCCGGACGGTTCAGAATGCCCAGGAGGCCCTCGACGAAATCGTGGTCTCGCTCGATCCGTCCCGCGGCGATCCGGGCACCATCGAAGCCCTCGCCGAGCATCCGAGCGGATCGTCCCGCAAAGGCTACGCCGTGGACTGGCGCATCACCGCGCCGCCCGCGCTCGAAATCGAGATCCGCAACGACGTCGGGGACATCGACCTCCGCGGCTTCGCGGGTCCGGCGTTCATCGAGAGCGCCGTCGGCGATATCGAAGCGGCGGAAATCGCGCAGGGACTGACCATCAAGGGCGGCGTCGGCGACGTCGACGCACGCGCCGGCGGCCCGATCAGGGTCGAGACCGATGTCGGCGACGCCCGGGTCGCCGTCCTCGGCTCGCCGCAGCCGATCAACGTTACAACCGATGTCGGCGAGATCACCCTGACGCTCCCCGACCAATGGGTCGGCTCGTTCGACGCCGAGACCGATACGGGCGATGTCGATGTCTCCCTCCCCGGCATGCCCGTCAGCATCACGAGGGCCCGCGACCATCGCGCACGAGGATCGATCGGCGGCGACGGGCCGGCCATCACGCTCAGCGCCGACGTCGGCGATATCGAGATCAGGCGGGCGGGCGCGGAGTAACTTCCGTCCGTGTATCCTCTCCATGCGTTCAGCCCACCATGGAGAGACACATGAAGCGCCTTGCCATCGCCGTTCTGGTCGCCCTTGCCCCGATCGCGCTCGCCGCCGCGCAGGACAACGCGGGTCCGACCATCTCGCAGTTCCTCCGGATCCGCGTGCCGGGGGCCGTGCGCATGGCGCCCGACGGGTCGATCTACACCCGCGATTTCCCCGACGGGATATTCCAACTCTACCGCCGGAATCCCACAGACCCCATCACCGACCAGGGCAAGAGGCTGACCGACTTCCCCGACGGGCTCGCGGGCTACGAAATCTCGCCCGACGGGAAGTGGGTCGCGCTCGAAGCCGCCGCGGGAGGGAACGAGAACAACCAGGTCTATCTCCTCGACACCGCCGCCGACTCAATCAAGCCGGTCCTTCAGAACCCGAAAGTGCAGTACTCGGTCAACACCTGGCTCCGCGACGGATCGGGCTTCATCTACACGGCCAACGACGCGAGCCCGCGCGACTTCTACATGTACCGCTATGACATCGCCACGGGCCAGAGCACGAACCTGCTCTCCCGCACAGGCTCGTGGTCCTGCGCCGACGCGACGACCGACGGCCGACGGCTCCTGGTCTCCGAATACCGCTCCATCTCCGATTCGAGCATCTACACCCTCGACACGACGAACGGCAATCTCGTCGATCTTTCCACGAAGTCCGCCGAGGGAACCGCGTCGAACGAGGCCGTCGGCTTCACCACGGATGAGGCCGGCATCTTCTTCGCATCCGACTTCGAGAACGGCGTCGTCCAGTTGTACACGCGCAGCGCGACTGACGCCGCCCAGCCGCCCAAGCCCGTCCTCCCCACGCTCAAGACCCAGGACCTCGACGGGGCCAACATCAACCTCTCCCGCTCGATCCTCGCGACGGTTCACAACGACAACGGCTACGGCACGCTCCGGATGTTCTACATCCCCGACCTGGCGCCCGTCCTCTTCAGCCCGCCGGCCAAGGGCGTCATCTCCGTCAGCGACATCGAGGGTGAAACCGTCCTCTACTCCCTTTCCAACGCGACAACGCCCGGCATCACCTACAAGTTCAGCGTCTCGCCCCCGAAGGAACGGATGATGAAGAGCGCCGAACCGGTGAACGCACGACTCGATTCCGAGCCGATCGATCTCTCGAAGTTCCGCCTGCCTGAACTCGTGAAATACAAGTCCTTTGACGGGCTTGAAATCCCGGCGTTCCTCTACCTTCCCGCGGGCGCGGAAAAGGGCAAGCCGGTGCCCTTCGTCGTCAACTTCCACGGCGGGCCGGAGGGGCAGTTCCGCCCGGGCTTCGACCGCACAACGCAGTACCTCGTCAGCCAGGGCTACGGCGTGATGCAGCCCAACGTCCGAGGCTCGACGGGCTACGGGCGAAAGTTCCACATGCTCGACAACTACAAAAACCGCTGGGACAGCGTGAAGGACGGCGCCGAGGCCGCACGCTGGCTCGTCACGGAGGGCTACGCCGAGAAAGGACGCATCGCGGCCTACGGCGGGTCCTACGGCGGGTTCATGTCGGTCGCCACCATCATCGAGGGCGCCGACGTCTTCGGCGCGTCCATCAACGTCGTCGGCATCGTCAACATGAAGACCTTCCTCGAACAGACCTCCGGCTATCGCCAGAAACTCCGCGAAGTCGAATACGGTCCGCTCAGCGACCCGGACTTCCTCCTCTCGGTCTCGCCCATCAAACGCATCGACGAGATCAAGTGCCCCATGATGATCGCGCACGGCCTGAACGACCCGCGCGTCCCCGTCGGCGAGGCCATGCAACTCGCCGTCGCTCTCCAGAAACGCGGCGACGACCCCGAACTCCTCTATTTCCCGGACGAAGGCCACGGCTTCCAGAAACTCGAAAACCGCATCCTCTTCGCCGAACGCATGGTCAAGTTCCTCGATCAGCACATCGGGACAGGCCGGCCGACGCACTGAGCCGCCCCGTGGTTGAAACGAAGAGAGCCATCAAGGCAGGAATACACTCCCTGCCTTGATGCCCCATGCCTCGATGCCTCTCTTCCCCATCAACCCCCGCTGAGCCGCCCCGTGCGCATCCTCATCGCCCCCGACAAGTTCAAGGGCACGCTCACCCAGCGCGAGGCCTGCGCCGCGATCCGGCGCGGCATCGAACGCGCGGCGAAGGAGCGGGGGATCGAAGTTGAGATTGATGAATGCCCGGTGGCGGACGGCGGGGAGGGGACCATCGAGGCAATCCGTGCTGCAATCCCAATGTGGGTCGAATGCGCTGCGATCGTGCCCGGCCCGATTCCGGAGCGAATGACCGCGGCCGAGTGGGGAATGTGGCTTGGTACGGATGGTCAATCGACGGCGGTTCTTGAGTCCTTTCGCGCGGTTGGCCTGCACCTGATTGAGCCGCACGAACGGGACCCGGAGCGAATGAGCTCCTTTGGTTTGGGCGCGATGATCAATGCTGCTGTTCACGCGCATTGCCCGAGGGTGCTGATTGCACTCGGAGGAAGCGCGACAGTCGACGGTGGCATCGGCATGGCCCAAGCCCTGGGATGGGGTTCCTTCGACGAAGATCCACGCGCGCGCACGGTGCTGACCGGAAGGGCGATCGCGACGCTGACTGGATTGCCCACTCCCGCTTGGACGCGGACCGCGGAACGAAAGGGAGTCCAGTTCATCGCCCTTTGCGACGTCCAAAACCCCCTCCTTGGCCCGCGCGGCGCCGCACGCATGTTCGGCCCGCAAAAAGGCGCCACCCCCGAGCAGGTCGAGCGCCTCGAACGCGGCCTGGAAAACCTCGTCCGCGTCTGCCGCGAGTGCGGCATCCCCTGCGACCCCGATCAACCCGGCGCGGGCGCCGCCGGGGGCCTCGGCTTCGGCCTCGCCACCTTCCTCGGCGCGAAACTCGTCCCCGGCGCGCCGTTCATCCTCGACCTCCTGAACTTCGACCAGCGATGCGCCGCCGCCGACCTCGTCATCACCGGCGAGGGCAAAATGGACATGCAGACCGCCGAAGGCAAGGCCTGCGCCGAAGTCGCCCGCCGCGCAGCCAACACAGCAAAGCCCTGCATCGCCGTCGTGGGGACGACGGACGAGGAGCCGGAGACGCTTCGACTGGCCCTCGCGCGGCGAGGCGTCGCGCTGCATTCGATCCGCCGCGCAAGCAAGGACGCCCGCGCAACCGACTCGCCGGCCGGCGCCTTGGAGGAAGCGACGCACGCGGCCCTGCTGGAGTTCCTTCCATCCCGTTAGAGGTGTCGGCGTGGCGAAAGCGCCGCGCCGGACCCTCACACGCATTGTCGGTCAATCGCGCGCACGCTCGGGATGAGCGGAGGGCCGCCGCAGCGAATCCCGTGGTCGCCCAGCGCGAGAATGAAAGGTGATCCGCTTCAAATATGCGGCGTATTCTCGCGCGTGATCAGGGCGACATCATCGGGCAGGTGCCGGGCGACCTCCGCGACGACGTCGCCGCCCAGCGCGCGGGCCAGGGCGCCGCGGCGCGTCTTCCCGAGGATCAGCGTGTCGCAGCCGTAGGTCGTCGTGTAGTCGAGGATCTCCTCCGCGATGTTCGGGCTGACGACGTAGATCGGGATGCAAGGCACGCCCGCCTGACGCGCCAGGAGCATCGTCGTCCCCAGCGTCTCCTGCCCCGACTCGTCGTCGGCGATGCTCGGCGCCTTGTCGGTCGGCGCGTCGATGATCCGCAAGGTCCGCACATAAAGCGCGAACAGCGTGGCCTTCCGCCGACGGGCGTAATCCACGGCGAACTCGCTGATGAACCGCCCGCGAGCCGCGAACATGACGCGCGGATTGGACGGATCAATGACCGGCAGTTCCTTCGTCACTTCCGGCAGCCAGCCGTGCTCCGGCTCGGGCAGGGGGGCGACCGCCGCCCGTCGCAGCCCCACGGCCCACCGGCTGATGAGCACCGCGCCGACCACCGAACCCGCAAAGAGCGTCGCCGAGGGCTTGGTCGTCAGGATCGTCATCTCGATCGCGCCCATGACGGTCCCGACCCCCCACAAGCCCGCGCGTTCCCATCGCTTGAGATTCAGTTGCCGGTTATACGCACACGAGAGAATGCTGATCGTGATGGCCCCGACGACGCCGACCGCATACAGGTCCGCCAGGGCGGCGATATCGCTCGTGATGAGCAGCACCCCGATCGGCGCAGCGCACGCCACGATCAGCGAAAACCACGGCACGCCCGAGTAGTTCAGGCGCGTCGAGATGCGCGGCAGTTCGCCGTCGCGGCCGAGCGAGTACTGCACGGCGGCCAGCGCCCCGATCGCCGTGTTCGCCGCCGAGATGAGCAGAAAGCCGAAGAGCACCCCGACGATCGACGCGAAGATTCCCCCCGCGCGCTCGCCAAACGCCGCCGCCATGCCGGTGTGCGCGAGCGCCTTCATCGCCGTATCTCGATACTCGCGCACCTCATCGGGGACAACCGCGCCCGGCGCCGAGTATGTGACGAAGTCGGGCTGATGAACCTGCATCATCGCGGGGAGTCCAGAGAGCGCGATCGCGAAGATCAGGTTGAAGAGCACCACCTCCGCGAGCACGGGCCAGATCGTCCGCCGGGAGGTCCGCGCCACCGGCTCCCTCATCAGCCCCGTCATGTTCGCGACCGCTTCCACCCCCGAGAGGGCGAGAACGATCCGGACGAACGACTGCCACCGCTCCCATGGGCCGTGCATCGACGGGTGCCCGAGCGAAGCCGTTTCAAGCCCCGCCGGGACGAACCGCACGCACAGCAGCGCGATGAGGACCGACGCGCCGAGCGCCCCGAGAGCGATGAGGAGCGCCAACCGCCCGGCGCTTCGGGCTCCGAACCAGTTCACCACGCCCACGAACAGAATCACGATGATCGACGCCGCGAGCGCGAGGTGATCCGGCACGCCCAGATAGTGCATCCCGTCCAACACCGACAGCGACGCCGTAACGATGTAATCGCACAGCAGCAGCGTCGCACCGATCACGGAGAGCAAGGGGCTGATCTTCCGGCTCGTCGCGTAGACGCCGCCGCCCTCCGTGAAGTTCCGGCAGATGATCGAATACGCCCACGCCACCGCGATCATCAGCAGCGACATCAACCCCATGTACATCGGCGTCGCGTGCGCCGTGTAGAAAAACGCCAGCCCCAGCACATACAGCCGGCTCGTCCCCCAATCGCCGAACAGCAATGCGCCCGCGTGGTGCCAACTCAGGTTCCGCGGCCGCTTCGTTGAGGTAAGCAAGGGAAACCCACGGCTCCTTCGCCGACGCAACGCTCCGGGAACGGCTCCCACGTCGGCTGCCCTCCATTATGACAGATCGAACCGGGTGCCACGGCCAGCGGAGCGAGTCTTCGAGCGCAGTCGGCCGTGGCGGGCGCCCTGGGCCGTGCTTACCGCACGAATCGCGTCGTCGGCAGCGTCGCCATCGTGTGCAACCCGGGCGGAGCGTGCAGGAGCGACGCGATGGCGTTCAGGGTGATCGCGCTCGTCGCCACGTCGCCGTGGACCGCCCCGGGGATCACTGACTCAATCGTCGGCTCCCCTTCGATGACGATGCGGTCTCGCGCGTTCTCCAGGCCGATCGCCGCGCAGAAATCGAGCGTGATGACCTCCTCGCTCGCCTCGTTCCAGCCGTGGGCCGATTGATGCACGCCGCTGATCCCGCCCGCCGGGATATCGCCGATGGCGCACGTCATCGCCCGATTCGCCCGAATCGGCTCGATTGTCTCGTTCCACCGCACGACGCCCATCGACAGGTACCTGTCGATGAAGTGGAGGCTCTCGCCGAGCCCGACATGCCGAAGCACGCCGCTCTCGACGCGCCGGGCGAACTCCGCGCCGCTCAGCGTCGCGCCGATCTTCTGCTGAAACGGCACGCGGCGCGTCGTCGCGTCCTGATGCCGCTCGACGCGAACCCGCCGAACACCCCGGCACACCGCCGTGAGCGCGACCGGCAGCGCATCCATCAGAAATCCCGGGTTCACGCCGGTACCGACGCACCGCGCCCCGTGCCGGACGCACAACTCCTCGAGTTCCCTCGCCGCGGCGGGATGCCGCAGCCAGGGGAAGAGAAGCTCCTCGCACGTGCTGACGACGCTGATCCCACGCGACAGCAACTCCCGCAGCGCGGGCATGCATCGCCCAAGGTCCGAACTCGTCGCGACCACGGCCGCCGTCAGCGCCATCGCGTCCATCCGCTTCAGCGCGACCTCCAGGCTCGAATCGACCGCCGCCTCGCCCGCCGCAGGCCGACCCACCACCTCCCGCAACGCACGCCCGGCGATGGCGGGATCGACATCAACCGCGCCCGCCACGGCCCCCAGCCCGCGAGCGACGTAGTCCGAGGCGATCATCCGCCCCAAAGGTCCAAGGCCCACGAAAAGAACGTTCCATTTCCCCATGCGCCGAGTGTACCGTGCCGCCCGCGCTCAGTTCGAGGGCGACCGCCCGAGCGCTTCGTCGATGGCCCGCCCCAGCAGGCCAACATCGACCGGCTTGTTCAGCCTGCGGTGCCTCTTCAGCGATTCGGGCAGCACCTTCGGGCTTGCGTAGCCGGTGACGAAAAAGAAGGGGATGCGCTTCTCGATGAGCGACTCCGCCACGGGAACGCTGGTGCCCCCGATGATGTTGATATCCAGCACCGCCGCCTGCGGCCGACCGTGTTCCGTGATCGACAACGCTTCCTCCACGGTCGCCGCCGGACCGAGCACCGTGCAGCCGAGCGATTCAAGGAGCAAGGCGATATCCGTCGCAACGAGGAAGTTGTCCTCGACGACAAGCACCCGCGCGCCGCCCATCGGGGGCAGAGAGGCCGAGGAAAACATCATGATCATGGCACGGACGTCCTTTCCGGTGCGGCTTCCTGAACCGCACCATCGATGCGCGCTCGCTCGACAAAGAGAGGAATGTCGAGTTCAACCTGCAATCCGCCAGGCTCGAAGCGGATCTCCACGAATCCACGGAGTTCATGGGCCACGACACCCTTGACAAACTTGAGACCGAACCCCCAATCGGTCGGCGGAGCGACCGCGCCGTCGGCCGCCTCGACCCACGACAGGCAGAACCGCGAGGATGCCTCCGGATCCCGCACTCGCCAGCGAACATCGAGGCGCCCTCCGGGCTTGCGAAAGCACCCGTACTTGGCCGCGTTGGTCGCTAACTCATGCAGCACCAGGCACAGCGGCTGCGTCGCACGCCCAGGGAGCATGAGCGTCGGCCCGGACATCTCGACCTGCCCCGAATCAGTGTACGCGCCGAGCGTCTCCTCGATCATCTGCCGGACATCGACCCCCTTCCATTTCTGCGACGCCAGCAGCCCGTGCGTCCGCGCCAGCGCGTCGATCCGCCCGATGAACGCCGATTGAAACTCATCAAGCCCGGCGCTGCCTCTCAGCGTCTGCTGCGCCACCGCGAGGACCGTCGCGAGGTTGTTCTTCACGCGATGGTCCAGCTCGTCCAGCAGCAGGTTCTGCCGACGCTGGGCTTCGTGCCTTTCCGTGATGTCCTCGATCATCCCGGCGATCCGCGGTCGGCCGTCGGCTCCGTCGCTGAGCCGGGCGCCGCGGACACGAATCCACCGAACCGCCCCGTCCCGCCTCACGATGCGGAGAATGTCGTCCATCGACCGCGCCCGGCCCGCGAGGAACGCCACCAGCGAACGCTCAGCGTACCCGAGGTCGTCCGGGTGGACCGCGCGCGGAATCAACTCGGGGTCGCTGAGAATCTGCTCCACCGCAACGCCGAAAACCTGCGACAGAGAATGGTTCGCGTACAGAACCCGCGCCGGATCGAGTTGCGCGAACCAAAGCCCGTCCCCAGTGTGGTCCGCGAACTGCTCGAATCGCTCCTGGCTTTCCCTCAGCGTCGCCTCCTGCCGACGATGCTCGCTCAGATCACGGACGAAGCCCCAGAACACCCTTCGGCCTTTGACCTCAACCTCGCTCACGGCGAGGTCAATGGGGAACTCAACCCCGTCCTTGCGAAGACCGCTCACCTCGCGCCCGATCCCGATGATCTTCCTTTCGCCGGTGTGAAGGTACCGATGGATGTAGCCGTCGTGCTGCTCCCGATACGGCGAGGGCATGAGCATGGAGATGTTGCGCCCGAGCAACTCGCCCTTCAAGTACCCGAACATCCTCTGCGCCGCGAGGTTCGCGGACAGGATCCTCCCGCGTTCGTCGATGGAGAGTATGCCGTCCACCGCCGTTTCGAGCACCGTCTGGAGCGCGCCGTGGCTCTCCCGCACCGCCATCGCCCCGCGCAGCAGCACCAGGGGACCGATGACGAGCGAAGGCACAACCGCCAGCGGCCCCGCAAGCGCGGGATCGAGAAGGCGCGTGGATGCCCCAACGAGCGCGACGACGTCCGTGACGATGAGCACCGCGAGCACCCAAGGCAGCGTCCGCCGAACCAGCACGCCCGCGGGCCCTTCATCCACCACCAGGCCCACGAGTCCGCCCGGCAGCAGCAGAATCTGCACCATCGACAAGGCGATGCAGCACGCCGCCGCGGGCGCCGGAACGCTCGTGAAGCCGGGGATGGTATAGAGCGCCTTCGGGTCGTACAGATACCCCGTGGCCGCGAGCAACGATGCCGCGAGCGCCGACCACGCCAGGACCGGGACAACCCGCGCGAACCGCCGGCTCGCCGCTGCGCAAACCGCGCCCGCGAGCAGCAGCACAATCACCGCCGTCCAGCCGGACATGCTCCCGAAGGTCTCCGGCGTTTCAGGCCCCCGCACGAGCCATCGGTCAAGCCCCAGGTCGGCCCGCAAAACCACCTCGAACAGCGCCACGCCCCCGATCACCGCCGCGATCGTGACGGACCCGACGCCGCTGCGCCGCGACCACCGCCCGCGCCCAAAGCACTGAAGCAGCACGCCCGCCGCGACCAGCATGATCGCGACCGCCGCCATCGCCTTCATCGTGGTCCAGTCGGCGTGATAGGAGCGCAGGCTCTCGAAGCCGAAAAGCCAACCAAAGAGCACCCATGAAGCGTGAAGGAACGCTCCGCCGGCGAGCACGGCCCCAATCATCCGCAGCCGCGCTGCCCGGGCAGCCTCCAAATGTGGATTGCGAAACTCCATGCGGAGAGAACTCGGTCAACGCTTGCCGCGGAGTCTACGACTGCAGGAAGCCCTGAGGCAAGCCGCGAATCATCGAGCATTGCCGGGCACGCGCCACATCCCCCCTGAACACGGTGTAAAGACATGGCGGCACAACCGATGGCGACTCACATATCGTCTTCACGCGGGCCGACGTCGGCGGAACGAATCTAAGAGCCGGTGTAAGAACGGTACACGGCCGGGTACCACGGCCAGCGCAGTCGGCCGTGGCGGCGCGCCCCTCGCCGACCGCCACGGCCGACTGCGCTCGCCGTCGCGCCTGCGGGGCGCACGAACGTCGCGAGTGGCGCGGCGAGGCTCGGCGAGCAAGCCACTCGTTGCGGGTCATTGGAATTCTCTCTGCCTCCTCCCCGCATTATCAATCGGGTGCCCCGGTCTTGCCGTCCGCGGCAAGGCCGGGACGAACTTGCAACCCCGCCCGGCCTCGCGGCAAACCCAGCGAGACCGGGCCATCTGCAGGGCAATCGCATGATCACTTCAGAGGCCGTGGGCGGCTGCAGTGGTCCTCAGCCCGCAACGCGGGCGCTGGGCCGGAGCCCCGGAGGGGCGAAGGAGGCGTGTTGCGAGCCGTTGCGCGCCGAACTGCGGCGCGACCGTCGCCCCGTCCGGGGCTTCAGAGGTCGCAACCGCACGAATCCCCGGACTTCGTCCGGGGCAAGGAACCTGCGCCCGCTTCGCGGGTTTGGCGGGGAATGATGTTGCAACCCGCGACCATCGCCTTGTGCGGGTGGCAATCGCGGATTGCCCGCTCCGGCGCGCGGTGAAGAGCCCTTCGAGATGGACTCCGGCTGGTTCAACTCAACCGCCCCCGCCGCCGAACTGCGCCTGCATCGTCTCCCGCAGGATTCGATCCGAGATCGGCTTCGACAGCCTCGGCCTCGCCTTGAGCGACTCCGAGAGCAGCAGGGGGCTTGCGTACCCCGTCACAAAGAAGAAGGGACAGCCGCGGGATTCGAGCTCGCGGGCGATCAGGTCGCTTGTTCCGCCCTTGATGTTGACGTCGAGAATCGCGCCGGAAAAACTCTCCCGGCGGGCAAGGTCCAGCCCCTCGCGCAGGCTCGCGACGGGACCCACGCATTCGTACCCGAACGACCGCACGCGCTCCGCCAGCATCATGCCGACGAGAAATGTGTCCTCGACGAGCAGGACCTTTCCGACCACCTTTGGCTTCGCCTCGACTTGTGTTACCGATTGCGTCACGACACCCCCAATGCATCCGCGGCGCCGGCGTCGGCCGAAGATCCGCCCTCGGCCACGCCGATGTCGAATGAAATGGTATACCGGACGCCCGACGGCGCGTAGTCCTTCAAAAGGCTGCCCTGCAGTTCCGACGCGATGATCCCCTGCACGATCTGCATCCCAAGACCGTCGCGCTCCGGCGCCGCAACCGTCGGCCCGCCGGCCTCGACCCACGACAGCGTAACGACCCGTCGCCCCTTCTCGTCGCCGCACAGCCTCCAGGTGAGGCTCACCGAACCGCCCGGACGACGGAGGCTGCCGTGCTTCAGCGCGTTGGCCCCCAGTTCGTTCAGGACCATCGCAAGAGCCGGGATCGCCGACGCCGGCAGATACACCTCGTCGCCGCCGAACCGCAGCGAGTTCGCCTCCGCGTCAAGCAACGGCTCAAGGACCGTTGACACCAGTTCTTCGATGTACAACCCCTCCCAGCGCCCCTTCGCCAGCGCATCGTGCGCCCGCGCCATCGCCATCACCCGGTCCATGAACTTGCCCCTGAAATCCTCCCGCGACGCCGTGGTGGCGAACGTCCCCTCCGCCAGCGCGATCACCGACGCGAGGTTGTTCTTCACGCGATGGTCCAGCTCGCGCAGCAAAATGTTCTGCCTCTCGCGGTCCTCCTTCTGCTCGGTGATGTCCAGGCTCGACCCGATGTACCCGACGTGCGCGCCCTTCTCGTCGCGCATCGCCACGCAGCAGTCGTAGATCCAGCGCCACTCGCCCTTCGCGCCCTTCAGCCGGAACTCCTGGGCCATCACCCGTTCCGGCTCCGTCGCCGACGCGTAACCCTGGAGAACCCGCCCGCGATCCTCGGCGTGAATCAGGCGCAGCCATTCCTCCCCCGCGATCCTCGACGCGTCGCCCCCGGCCAACTCGATCCACCGCGGATTGTTGTACGTCCGACGGAGGTGCTCGTCGGCCAGCCACATCGCCACGGGCGCCGCCTCGCACATCGTTCGGAACCGCGCCTCGCTCCGCCGAAGTCTCTCCTCCAATCCGCGACGATCGGTTACGTCGATGTTGATCCCGGCCAGCCTCGGCTTGCCGTCGGGCCCGGGATTGATCTGCGTGCCGCGGATCTGGATCACGCGCACCTCGCCGTTGCGATGCACCACCCGCGCATCGCACTCCAGAAACGTCCGAACGCCGCTCACGAGTTCGCCGACCTCGTTCATGACGCGGTGAACATCCTCGGGGTGCAGCCGTTGCCGGAATGCGAAAGGATCCGCGAAGACCTCCTTCAAAGCAAGATCCCACATGCGTTCAAACGCGGGGCTTACATAGATAGGCCGGCCTGTCTCGCCCTCCGCAAACCAGAACGCGTCCTGGCTGTGCTCGGCGAACTGCGCGAATCGCTCCTCGTTCTCCGCGAGGAGCGCCGCCGCCCGACGATGCCGCCGCTCCCACAGCGTCAGCATCACGAATACCACGGCCCCAGTGGCGACAACAAACCCCAGCCCCTTGATCATCTCGATTCGCCCAAGCCACTCCACGGACGGCGCCAGGCCTCCGACAATGGAATCGGACCCCACGATCCACGCCACCGCAAGCACCGTATACACCCCGGCCAGAAACCACGGCGCGGACCGCCACGAATGCCGACCCGCCCGTATCCTTGCTTCGTCTGCTCCCGTCATGCCGAGGCCCATCCAACGCCCGCCGCCGATGCGCTGCAACGATGATCGTCGGCATACAATACCAGATATGTCCACTTCTCTCACCAATCGCCGCGAACATGCCCACCAACCCACCCCCGTGGACCCCCACGCCGTAACCATCTCGGGGTTGGTTCTCGATCCCTCCTACGGCCCGGATGCGCCGACGCGATCGCTCAAGCCGGGCAGCCAACCGAAGGAGATTCCCGACGCCGGAGCCTTCCCCTACACCCGAGGCCTGTTCCCACAGGGATACCGCACACGCCTCTGGACCATGCGCCAGTTCGCAGGCTTCGGCTCCGCCGACGACACCAACAAACGATTCAAGTACCTCCTCGAACAAGCCAAAACCAAAACCGCCGCCAACACCGGACTCTCCACCGCCTTTGACCTGCCGACCCTCATGGGCCGCGACTCCGACGATCCGCTCTCCGCCGGCGAGGTCGGCCGCTGCGGCGTCGCCGTCTGCACCATCGAGGACATGCACCGACTCTACGCCGACATCCCCGTAGGCCGCGTCACCGTCTCGCAGACCATCAACGGCCCGGCCTGCGCCATCTGGGCCATGTACCTCGCCCACGCACTCCAGCGAGGCATCGACTGGAAAGACCTCGGCGGCACCCTCCAGAACGACATCCTCAAAGAGTTCCACTCCCAGAACGAGTTCATCTACCCGCCCGAAGCCTCCGTCAAACTTGTCGTGGACACTATCGAGTTCCAGTCGCGCTTCCTCCCAAAGTGGAACAGCGTCTCGATCTCCGGCTACCACATCCGCGAAGCCGGCAGCACCGCCGTGCAGGAACTCGCCTTCACCCTCCGCGACGGCATGGAATACGTCGAAGCCTGCCTCGAACGCGGCATGAACATCGACGAGTTCGCCCCGCGCCTCTCCTTCTTCTTCAACTCGCACAACGAGTTCTTCGAGGAAATCTGCAAACTCCGCGCCGCCCGCCGCATCTGGGCCCGCGTGATGAAGGACCGCTACGGCGCCAAGAACGAGCGCTCGTGGTACATGAAGACGCACGTCCAGACCGCCGGCTGCTCACTCACCGAGCAACAACCCCTGAACAACATCGTCCGCGTCGCCTACCAGGCCATGGCCGCCGTCCTCGGCGGATGCCAATCACTCCACACCGACAGCATGGACGAGACCCTCGGCCTCCCCACCGAACAGGCCGTCACCGTCGCCCTCCGCACTCAACAAATACTCGCCCACGAAACCGGCGCCACCCGCGTCACCGACCCGCTCGGCGGCTCATGGTTCATCGAAAACCTCACCGACCGCATGGAAGACGCCGCCCTCGAACTCATCGCCGAAATCGACAGCATGGGCTCTTATTCCTCTCTACCATTTCTAGGTGGTATGGGCGTCCCGCCCGTCCCTACCCCCTCTACTGCCTTTGGTGGGACGGATTTGCAATCCGTCTCTACCCCCTCTCCTTCTTCTTCAACCAAAAGGCACCACCCCTACGCCCCACGCCCAGGCTTCGGCCGCTCCGTCATCCAAGGCATCAACAAAGGCTACTTCCGCCGCTCCATCGCCGAAGCCTCCTACCGCTTCTCCGAAGAGATGGAAGCCGGCGACCGCATCATCGTCGGCGTCAACGAATACGTGGACAAAGACGAGAAGCGTCCCATCGACATCCTCGAAATCTCGCACGAAGTCGAAACCGTCCAATGTGCCCGCCTCGCCGACTTCAAGAAACGCCGCGACCCCGCGAAGGTCAAACAAGCCCTCGACAACATCCGCGCCGTCTGCCAGGGCAAGCCCGTTTCCTATCTGAACTCTCAAATCTCGAATCTCCTCTCCCCCTCCCCTCACTCGGGACTCGGTACTCCGTGCTCGGGACTCCACCCCACCAACATCATGCCCGCCCTCATCGATGCGAGCCTCGCCAACTGCAC
>CAZBDZ010000064.1:2019-20672 GCA_964490785.1 uncultured Phycisphaeraceae bacterium | reverse complement strand
CCTAAGGTAGCGAAGTTCCTTGTCGGGTAAGTTCCGACGCGCATGAATAGCGTAACGATTGGAGCACTGTCTCCGCGACCGACTCGGTGAAATAGTAGTGGCGGTGAGGATGCCGTCTACCCGTGGCAAGACGGAAAGACCCCGTGGACCTTCACTATAGGCTTCTGTTGGCCATGAGCATATGATGCGTAGCATAGGTGGGAGGCGTCGAAGCCCGGGTTTCGGCCTGGGTCGAGCCAGCAAGTGAAATACCACCCTTTGTACGTTCGTGGCCTAACCTCGACTCCCGTCAACCGGGCGAGGGACAGTGGGTGCCGGTTAGTTTGACTGGGGCGGTCTCCTCCAAAAAAGTAACGGAGGAGTGCAAAGGTCGGCTCAACGCGGATGGAAACCGCGTGTCGAGTGCAAGAATACAAGCCGGCTTTACTGCGAGACCGACGGGTCAAGCAGTCTCGAAAGAGGGCTCTAGTGATCCTGCGATCCCGTGTGGAAGGGTCGTAGCTCATCGGATAAAAGGTACCCCGGGGATAACAGGCTGATCGCGCCCGAGCGTCCATAGCGGCGGCGCGGTTTGGCACCTCGATGTCGGCTCATCACATCCTGGGACTGAAGGCGGCCCCAAGGGTTCGGCTGTTCGCCGATTAAAGTGGTACGCGAGCTGGGTTCAGACCGGCGTGAGCCAGGTCGGTCCCTATCTGTCATGGGCGCTCCAGGCTTCATGGGATTTCTCCCTAGTACGAGAGGATTAGGAGGGACGCACCCCTGGTGATCCAGTTGGCGCGCTAGCGCCACCGCTGGGTAGCTACGTGCGGCAGGGATAACCGCTGAAAGCATCTAAGCGGGAAGCCCCCCCAGAGATAAGGCCTGGTCGCGAAAGCGAAAGACCCCTGGAAGACCACCAGGTTGATAGGCCGCGTGTGTAAGGACAGAAATGTCTTCAGCAGAGCGGTACTAACGGTCGAACGTTTGATCGCTCCAACCGGACGCCGATGAACCATCGGCCCACCCGGATGAGAGCATATGCAACCATCCTCGTCTGTTTCATGTCAACACATCCCCGGCCCCTGCCGCAAGGCTTCGGCCGAGGATCTAAGATTCAATGTTTCTTGCCTCTTCGCCTTTCACCCGCTGACGAATCCCGGACCATCAATGGTCCGGCACGCCCCACAAGGGCGCCGCCGGGCATTCCAGTTCGCCCGCCGCGCGACACATCGCGCGGCCGGCTTTGTCGGTGACCACAGACCAGGGGTCACACCTGTTCCCATCCCGAACACAGCAGTTAAGCCCTGGTCGCCGATGATACTGCCCCGCGGGAAAGTAGGTCGTCGCCGGCGTATGACCCTCGCAAGGTAAACCTTGCGAGGGTCTTTTACTTCGTGCCACGCCCTTTCCACGCCGTGCCCCCTGCCGCATGGGCTGGAAAGCCCATGCCACCGCCTACCCTACGACCGTGAGTGCCGCAGCCCCTCGCATCCCCGCGACGGCCGAACACGCGCATGATGCCCTGCCGCGCGCCGTGGCCGAATGGTTCTCGCGCCGCGCATGGACGCCGTTCGGGTTCCAACTGGGCACCTGGCGTGCCTACCGAGAGGGCCGCTCCGGCCTCGTCCACGCACCCACCGGAATGGGCAAGACGCTCGCCGTCTGGCTCGGCCCCGTCATGGAGCATCTCAACACGCCGCGCCCGGCCGAGCCTGAGCCGATCCGCGTCCTCTGGATCACGCCGATGCGGGCCCTCGCCACCGATACAACCCAATCCCTGGCGGCGACGGCCGGCGAACTCGGGCTGAACTGGATCATCGAGAAGCGCACCAGCGACTCCGCCTCGTCCGTCAAACTCCGCCAGCGCGACCGGCTCCCGACCGCCCTGGTAACCACGCCGGAGAGCCTGTCGCTGCTCCTGTCCTATCCCAACGCGCGGGAGTTGTTCGCCTCGCTGCGCTGCGTCGTCGTGGACGAGTGGCACGAACTCCTCTCCACAAAGCGGGGCACGCAGACGGAACTCTGCCTCGCCCGGCTGCGAGGCTGGGCGCCGACGCTCCGAACGTGGGGCCTCTCCGCCACGCTCGGGAACATCGAGCGAGCGGCGGAGGCGCTCGTCGGTGCCGGCCGCGACGCCCTGCTGATCCGCGGCGAGGCGTGCAAGGACATCCGGGTCCGCACGATCATCCCGCCCGACATGGCCCGTTTCCCATGGGCAGGCCACCTCGGCCTCCGGCTGCTCGGGCCCGTCCTCGCCGAGGTCGAGCGGGCCGCCACTTCGCTCCTGTTCACGAACACGCGGATGCAGGCGGAACTGTGGTTCCGCGCGATCATCGAGGCGAGGCCCGAGTGGATGGGCGAAGTCGCGATCCACCACGGGTCGCTCGACCGCGACGTTCGGGCCGAGGTCGAGGACCTTATCCGCGCCGGCACGCTCCGCTGCGTGGTCTGCACGTCCAGCCTCGACCTCGGCGTGGATTTTTCGCCCGTGGACCAGGTGATCCAGGTCGGAAGCCCGAAGGGCGTCGCGCGCCTGATGCAGCGGGCCGGCCGCAGCGGGCACCGTCCCGGCGCGGCGAGCGCCGTGGTGTGCGTGCCGACGAACGCGCTGGAGTTGATCGAGATCGCGGCGGCGCGCGGCGCCATCGGTGCGAACGCGATCGAAGACCGCGAGCCGCTGGAGCGCCCGCTGGATGTCCTGGTCCAGCACCTGGTAACCGCCGCGCTCGGCGGCGGGTTCGAAGAGGAGGAGATGCTCGCCGAGGTCCGCTCCGCGCGGGCGTACCGCGACCTGTCGCGCGACGAGTGGCGGTGGTGCCTCGATTTCGTGAAGCGGGGCGGGTCGGCGCTCGGGGCCTACCCGAGGTTTTCCAGGGTTGAGCCGGGCGAGGGCGGGCGGCTGTTCGGCGCGCGGAGCATCGAGCGCATGCACCGGCTGAACATCGGGACCATCAGCAGCGAGTCGGCGATCAAGGTGAAGTACGCCGGCGGGAAGGTGATCGGCACGACGGAGGAGGGCTTCATTGCGCGGCTTCGGCCGGGAGACCGCTTCGTCCTGGGAGGCCGACCACTGGAACTCGTGCGCGTGCGGGAGATGACGGCCGAGGTGAGACGAGCGAAAGACCTCCGCGGCGTCGTGCCGCGGTGGGACGGGGGAAAGTCGCCGCTGTCCACCGAGTTGTCCGGCGCGGTCCGGCGGAAGTTGCACGAGGAAGGCGACGAGCCGGAGATGCACGCCGTCCGCCCCTTGCTGCGGATACAGCGCACCTGGTCGCGCATCCCGACGGCCGACGAGTTGCTGATTGAATCGATCGAAACGGACGAGGGGTTTCATGTGTTCGTCTACCCGTTCGAGGGGCGGCTCGTTCACGAGGGACTTGGCGCGCTCGCGGCTCATCGCTTGGCGCGGGAGCGGCCCCGGACGATGACCGTGTCGATGAACGACTATGGGTTCGAGTTGCTGTCGGATCGACCGCTGCCGACGGATGAGGCCTCATGGCGGCGCCTGCTCTCGCTGGATTCCCTGCTGGACGATCTGCTGTCGTGCCTGAACTCGACGGAGTTGACCCGACGGCAGTTCCGCGGCGTGGCGCGCGTCGCGGGTCTGATTGTGCCGGGCTTCCCGGGCGCGGCGAGAAGCGCCCGGCAGGTGCAGGCGTCGAGCGAACTCTTCTACGATGTCTTCAGCGAGTTCGACCCCGGCAATCGGCTGCTGGACCAGGCGCGGCGCGAGGTCATGGAGCAGCAACTGGAGGCCGGACGATTGCGGTCGGCTCTGATGCGCATCGAGGGGCAACGGATGGTGATGGTCGGATTGGAGAGACTCTCGCCGATGAGTTTCCCGCTCTGGGCCGAGAGCCTGCGGACGCAGCATGTGAGCAGCGAGACCTGGGCGGAGCGCGTCAGGAAGATGGCGGTGAGGCTTGAAGAAGAGGCGGACGAGCCGAGACGCCCCGGTCCCGCCGCGGAGGTTGTGATCAAGAAGAAGGCAGGAAGGCAAAGGGCATCAAGGCATGAGGATTGAGGTTGCGGGAGAGGGATTGACGCTGCTGGCGGGTCGGGCGGCGTGGTGGGAACAGGCGGCGACGCTGTTCGTCGCGGATTTGCACCTGGGGAAAGGCGCGGCGTTTCGCGCGCTGGGGATTCCCGTGCCGGAAGGAACGACGATCGCAGACATCGGGCGGCTGGATGCGATGGTGCGCGGATGCGGCGCGCGCCGGGTCGTCGTGCTGGGCGACTTGCTGCACGCGCGCAGCGGACGGAGCGCGGAGGTGGCGGAGGCGTTCGCGGCGTGGCGTCGGCGCTGCGAGGTCGAGGTGATGCTGGTGCGGGGGAATCACGACGAGCGCGCGGGCGACCCGCCGGAGGAGTGGAGGATCGAGTGTGTCGATGGTCCGGCGGTTGCAGGGCCGTTCGTACTCCGGCACGAGCCGGGGGAGGATGCGCGGGGGTACGTTCTGTGCGGGCATGTTCATCCGGCGGCCCGGCTGGTGGGCGCGACAGTAACCATGCGCGTCGCGTGCTTCTGGGTGCGCGAGCGGATGATGGTCCTGCCGGCGTTCGGAAGTTTCACGGGGAAGAAGGTCGTCCGGCCGACGACGGGGGACCGGGTCTTCGCCGTGGGCGATGAGGTGATCGAGGTCGGGGCGCTCACTCCTCGATGAGTTTCATCGCCATGATCTGGAGCAGTTCGGGCTTGTTCGCCGGGCCGGGGCCGATGAGGATGAAGGGGCGGTCCGGATTGGTCGTGGCGCGGGGGACGTAAGGCTCGCGGAGAAGCCGAACCGGCTCGGCGGCGCGCCAGGTGGGGTCTTTGGCGAGGCGCTGGAGGAAGAGGCCTTCGTTCGTGGTGACAAGCACGGCGTCGCTCCCGGCCCAGCAACCGGCGATGGAGCCGGGGGCCAGCAGGAGCGGCGAAGGCTCGTCCGGCATCCAGACCGCGACGCGGGCCGAGGCGAGGTCGAAGAACACGGCGGCGCCGGTCGGCGATTGCTGGATGGAAGCGAGCGCGGCGGCATACATCGCGGGCGGGCGGGCGGACGTGATCCGATCCACCGCGCGCGAATCGAGCGGCGGATGCGGCGCATCGACGATCGAGCCGTCGGGGAGCACCTTGACGTCGACGCGCTGTTTGTCGGCCCCGAATCGATAGGCGAAGAACCCCGCGGCGTCCGCGCCGTAGGCGAGCACGACGGGATCGTCCGCCCTCGTGCGAATCGCGGTCATCGGAAGCCGCGACGCGTCGTAGATCTCGATGCAGATCGGCTCGTCCGCAACTGTGTAGCCCGCGCCGATCTGCGTGGCGATGTGCATGCCGTCGGGGGACACGACGGGAAGCGTGCTCCCGTCGTAGGGAACCAGGCCGAGGGGCTGCAAAGCGATCTTCGCGGCCGAGTCGCTCGAGCGGGCCTGGGTTGCGGGGGTGGCGATGGGTGCGGCGGCGCCCTCCCTGGAACTCCTGGCCCGCCGATCCGAGCCGCAGGACGCGAGCAGAGCAAGCAGGCACGAGGCCAGCCCCAGACCAACTCGCATGCGTGTGATGGCATTGGGGCTGGTCATGGGAATCGGGCCACCGGGTTCAGGGCCGACCGGTGGCCGCATCATCAAGGCTTCTCCTCCACAGGCGGCGTAGTCTCGACGGACGGGACGATCGGCTTCGGAGCGTCGGGCGGAAGGTCCTGACGCACGGTGTCGCGCAGGACGTCGAGCCGCTGGCGGAAGGGCTCGTTCAGAGTGTTCACTTCCTCCGGGTTGTCCACGACGATCGGCGTGATGAACGCGACCAGCTCGGTCAGGCGTTCCTCCTTGTCGATGCTCGTGAAGAGCGCGCCGAGGAGCGGGATGTCGCCCAGCAGCGGCACCTTCCGCTTGATGTCGGAGAGTTCGCTGCGGAGGATGCCGCTGATCACGATCGTCTGCCCGTTGCGGACGATGAGTTGCGTGGTCGTCTCGCGGCGATCGACGATGAACCCGCCGAGAACGGTCTGCTGCGGCTGGATCGACGACAACTCGAGGTTCACGCGAAGGTCCACGTCGCGGTTGACCGTGATCCGCGGGCGCACGCGCAACTGGATGCCCACCGCACGGTAGTCGAAGGACTGCGTGAGGTTGCCCTGCGAGTTGACCTGCGAGTCGGTGATGAAGGGGATGTCCTGCCCGTCGAAGAACTCGGCCTCCTGGTTGTCGCCGGTGAAGACGCGCGGCTCGGAGAGAATCTTCACGCCCGTCTTCTGGTTCAACGCCTGGAGGAGGACGTTGATGTCCGTATTCACGTTGAGCACCGACGTGTCGAACAGCCCGGAGAGGAAGTTGTTTTTGGTGTTCTCCGAGCCGACGTCGAACGCAACGGCGTTGTCGGGGTTGTTGGTGGCGATGTCCTGATTGGACCAGCGGATACCCAGTTCCGTCGCGTCCTCGCTGGAAATCTCGGCGACGATCGCGGAGAGAAGGACCTGCCGCCCGGGCTTGTCGAGGGCCTGGATCATCTCGACGACGCTCTGCCGGTACTCGGGCGGCGCAAGGACCATCACGGCGTTCTGCCGCCAGACAGGGACGATGCGGACCTTGGCGACGAGGTTGGACGTGCCTCGGTTGTCCGATGGCGGGCGGGCGCGCTGCCACCAGAAGTTGATCGTCTCCGCGCTGTTGTTCGTGTTCTGCTGGTTGGACGTGTCGGTGTTGGTCGTGTTCGACTGATCCGAGGCGAAGGGGCTGGCGTTGGACGAATCCTCGGTCAACCCCGATTCGCTCCGGCGGAGCGAGGCGAGCGTGCCCTCCTGCGCCAGAAGGGTGTTCAACTGCTCGGCGAGGTCTTCGCTTGAAGCGTGTTTGAGTTCGACGATCTCCGGCAGGCCCACGGTCTGCGGCTGATCGATGCCCGCGATGATCTCGTCGATCACGCCGAGGTTGTCCGGCGTCTTGGAGACAACGACAAGCCGGCCCGCCTCGGGGATCGCCTGGAACGAGAACTGCCCCGCGAGCCGCCCCACCCCTTGCGACGCGGACGCGGCGGCCGTCGTTCCGCTCGGCGTGCCGAAAAGACCCTGCAACAGGTCGCGGACCTTGATGGGGTCGGAATTCTTCAAGTCGTAAATCTTCGGCGCGACGGCCTCATCAGGCAACGGCTGGTCCCAGACGGTGCCGATGAGTTTGCGCACTTCGTCGAGAATCGCCTGCTCGCCGAGGACTGTTACGGAGTTCTGTTGCTTGTTGGCCGTAACGCGGAGGTTGGGCGACGATCCGACGGCCCCCGGCTCGTTCTGACCGCCGCGCCCGCCCTGCTGCTGCCCGCCACGAGCGGCCTGCTGGTTCCCTCCCCCGCCGCCGGCGCGCTGGCCTTGGCCGCCGCCGCCGGTGTCGCCCCCGCCGAATGGCCCGCCGCCCCCGAAGAACCGCTGGAGAGGATTCTGCGCGCCGAAGGGTTGCTGCTGCGCCCCGCCGCGCTGCTGCTCGTAGAGGTCGCGGATGTTCGTGGCGATCTGCTCGGCGTCGGCGTAGCGGAGCCGGAAGGTCTCCGTGGTGAGCGACGCCGCGCTGGGACGGTCGAGCGACGTGATGAGCCGTTCGAGCCTCTGCAGCAGCGAGATGTTGCCGCGGACCACCACCTGGTTCGACTCTTCGTCCACCGCAAGCGTGGCGTAGTCGGGGATCGACTCCTTCAGCACCTCGCCGATGTTCTTGGCGGTCGCGTGGCGGAGCGCGAACACCTTCTCCGCGATGGAGCCCGCGTCGGCGCGATCCAGCGTGGATTGCTCCGGCGTCATGACGGGAACGTCCTGCCGTTCGATCTCAGCGATGTCGCGGAGCGTGATGAGGTCTCGCGTCTCGACGACCGCGATCCCGGCCTGCTGGAGGGCGAGAAGCACGAGGTCCAGCGCCTGCCCCTGCGGGATGGGCTTGTCATTGATAATGGTGATGCGGCGGGACATCACCTCGGTCTGCGGCAGGACGACCTTGCCGGTGGATTCGACAATGAAGGGGACGATCTGCTCGACGGTTACGTTCTTGAACGCGAGCGTGGTCGTCTTCCCGTCGGGAACGCGCCGGCCGAGGGCGTCGGTCTGCTCCTGCGCGGCGGGAGGCTGGTCGTCCTGGGCACGCGCAGGCGCGGCGAGGAGAATCGCGCCGATGAACAAGACGAAAAGGCAAAGCGCCGAAGCCCACGGACGAAGAATCCCGCGCGCCGATCCCCGCGCCTTCAGCCTGAATGCCAACGCCACGCACTCAAGTCCGCTTCCCATGCTCTTGCTCTTGAGGTTCCCGGCCTTTCGCCGCAACGCGGCGCACGACTGTTGCCAGACCCCGCCGGCTTCGGCGCGGGTCTGGAAAGGGCACTCCTTCCACCCTGGGTTCCCTGAAGGGGCGCCACCCCCAAAGCGCGAGTCGCCCGCATCTCCGTCCGCATCCTGAAGAAGTGCGGCTCGCGGGTCATCCGAGGGCGTCTCAACCATGCATGGATCATTCATCGGGCGTGGTCTCCGGCGCCGGCCCGGGGGCAGGCGCGGAATCGGGTTCGGTCTTTTCGAGGAATCGCTCGGTCGTGCGGTCGAAGAGGGGGACATCCCATTCATTCCCCGACCACAGAATCCGGGCGCTCCACGGGGCGTTCAGCGAGATGACGCGCAGGCCCGCGGATTCGGCGTCGTCGAGCGAGAGCCGCGTGCCGTTGTCGAACCAGACACGCCCGTTGATCATCGCGATGATCGCGGGGCCCGCGTATCGCTCGGGAGGAGGCGCCTCGGCGGGCTCCGCCGTTTCATCGGGAGGAGGCGGGGGAGGCGCGGGCGCCGGCGGAGCGAAGAACATCGAACGACCGGCGATACGGGCCGCGTCGCCGGCGAAGGACTCGCGGAAACGCTCCAGCCTCGCGGCGTCGGCGGGAACGCCGTCGGCCTCGGGCGGCGCCGGCGCGAACGCCGCAGAGATGAGGCCCGGCAGCGAGGTCAACACAACGCCCGCGGCGAGCGCCATCGACGCCAGCGCGGCCCAGCCGAGAGGAGCGATCGTGCGGGCTGCTCGCAGCAGTGCGTTCATCGCCCGCCCCCTTTCGACGCGATGAGCCATGCCTCCGGCGACAGGCTGACCTGGAGCGCCTTCCTTCCGTCGCGCTCGACCTTCCGCAGAATGACCCGGCCGAGGGCCGCGACCTCCGGCGCCTGCTCCATCTCCGCAATGATCGCGGCGGCGGTGTCGGGCGACGACTCGAAGTCGACGTCGAGGATCAGCCGCTGGGCCTGCTGAGATTCCGGGATGAGCCCAAGGAACACCGATCGCCCCAGCGGCACAAGGGCGCGCGTGCGGATCGTGAGCGCGGAGATGGAGCGGTCGCGGAGGATGCGTTCGACGGCGGCGTTGAGTTGCGCGGGGCGCTCCGGCCCGCCGGGGGGCAGCGCGGGACCGAAGCGAGTCGCGGCGAGGGCCGCCTCTCGTGCGGCGTCGGACCGACCGGCGCGGAGCGCGTCGCGGCGCTCGGTCGCGGCCTGGAGCGCATCGGCACGCGCGTTGAGCCGGGCCGTCGCCTCGAGCCCGGGCTCGATGACCACGAAATAGCCGAGCACGAACGCGCCGGAGGCGAGCAGCCAACGAGCGGCACGCGGCAGGGAGGCCCAGCGGGCGAAGAGGCTCACGAGGCACCCCCCTTTCTCGCGGCCTGCATGCGGGCGCGGCACTTCTCGGCCTCGGCCTTGAGACGGTCGCGCGTCGCCGCGTCGAGGCCGCCCTGCTTGCTCGCCTTCTGCCGGCTGGTCCACTGCTTCATCGCCGATGTCGCGTCGAGTTTGCCGATCTCCTCGTCGGAGATCGGGTCGGGGATGTCGAGAGGCTTGGATTCGGCGCGGGCAGGCCGACGACGCGGGGGGGCGGAAGGCGCCGCGGATTCGGAAGTCGTCGGCACATCGCCAACGCCGACTTCGCCGACCCTGGCGCCCGCGTCGTCGCCGTACAGCCGCTGAGCGAGGGTTCGCTTGGCGAAGTCTTCGATGCCCTTGGCCTCGGCGTAGGGACGGACGACGCGGGCCGAGAGATCGAACTCAACGCCGGAGTCCGTTGATTGCGTGCGATCGATGGCGGCGTCGGCAAAGAGGCCGGAGGTGTTGAGGTTCGCTTGCAGTTGATTCACCAGATCAAGCGAGTCCGCCGCGCCGCGGAGGGAAAGCCGTTGACCCGCTTCGAGACGGAGCGATTCGAGCGTGATGCCGACGGGCGTCGCCCCGCCGAGGTCCGCGATGAGGCTCGTCATGGGCCAGCGTCGCTTTTCGAGTTCGGCGTGGAAGGACTGCAGGAGCGCATCCTTGCGGTCGAGTTCCTGCTGATGCGCCAGGCCCCCGGATTTCGCGGAAAGAATCGCGCTGCGGGCCGCGGCGATGCCGAGGGGGATCAAAAGCGCGAGGGCGAGCGCCCCCGCGATGATCCACGGCGCCCGCTGCGGCGCCGTCGCTCCCCTCATCAGCCGCGCAGCGAGCGGCTCAACCTCGCGTCGCGGCCTGGCGGAAAGGGAGAAGAGCGGGCGCATCGACACCGGCGCGATGAGCGAGCCCAACGCCGCGGCGGCGGCGACGGCGTAGAGCGCGGGCCAATCGGCCGCCGCGCCCGCGGGCGCGAGCGCCGCGAGGAGCGACGCCTCCGCGTCCGTCGCGCGAATCTCGACGCCCTCCGCCGCGAAACGCGACGTGCCCGCCTGCAACCCGGCCCCGGCGAGCGTCTGCTCGAAGCGCTCGCCGATCGTGCGGGACCATTCGCCTTCCTGTTCGCTGCGCTCGCGGAGCGCGCGGACCACAAGCCGATTCGCCCCCGCGGCAAAGGCGGCGACGGACCCGGTGGAGCGGTCGGCATACACGGCCGCCCGGCAGCGCAGCCTCAGGAGGAACAACAGCGCCGCCGGCTCCGCGGTCCAGGTCTCTTCAACGCCGGGGATCGACTCTCCATCGGCCTCGCCCGCCCACCCGAGGATGAGGGCCGAGCGAGGCGACACATGCCCGTTCAGCCCCGCGAGCGACGCCGACGCCCGACGGTGCGCGGGAATCGACGAGGGCAGCGTCGCCTCCGCGATGAGCACGAGCGCCGACGCGGTCTCGGCCGGCCCTCCTTCGGGGGTCTCGACAACGCGGCACAGGGCGCTCGCCGCGGGAAGGACCCGGATAAGCCTCGCAACCCCGAATCGCTCGAGCGCGGCACGCACCGTCGCGGCATCGCCGACGCGGATGGTGCGGGCATCGAGAATGCGCGGACCGGCCGGGGCCGCGTCGAGGATGACGAGCCGCCAATCGTCGCCTTGCCGATGGAGCGCGGCGGCGCGGGAGCCTGGAACGCTCGGCACCGATTCCTCAAGGGAATCGGTGGCACGAACCGCGTTGTTCCCCGAGTTGCTCATCTGGCGCGTTGCTCCACGACAGACACCGGCAGTGAACCGATGCGGACAGCGACGACGAGTTGGGACTCAAACCCCGAGGCCTCGTCGGTGCCGATGCACGTGATGACGTATGAGGAGGCCTCGACCGTCAGAGAACTCGAAAGGGTCGTGAGCCTGCGCGGCGTCATGGCGGGAATCTCCAGAAGGTCCATCATATTGGTGAACCCCGTCGGGGCCGAGTCGCGGGCGAGAATGAGCGAATCGGCGAGGCCAGGGGAAATGGACGTGATGTAATCGAGGGTCTCCCGGCTCACGGTGTTGAGGTTCACCCGGCCGGGGGGCGGCTCGCCGGCGGGATCGTCGAAAAGACACTCGTCAAAGAGGGAACGCAACTGGTCGTTCCTCAGATTCCGCACCGCCGAACCCTGCCCGGCGATCTGCGAGAGGTCCGTCGAGATGAGGTCTTCCATCCGGGTCCCGGATCGCCCGGCATAGTCGATGATCGTCTGCGCCTGGAGCGGATCAAGCGTCGTAACGCGGGCACGCACGTCGTCCACCGTCGCCTGCGAGAGATCGAGTTTCACCTGGCCCGATGCGGCAAGCGCCGGCTCGACGCTCGCCGCCGTGATGATCGCGGACCAGCCGGCGTCAAGCAGCCCGTCGGCATTGTCAAACGGCCACGACCCCTCGCCGTCGTCCTCGTTGGGATCGAGCACGCCGTTGAGATTCCAGTCCTCGCCGCGAAGAGACTCGGGATTCACCCCCGCGACAAGCTCCAGTTCAAACAGCGAACGCACCGGCCCGTTGCGCGGCTCGTAGGGCGACGGGAGTTGCGAGTAGTACCCCGCCTCCGCCCCGAGCGCGTTCGGCGTGTCGTCATCATCGATCCAGTCGAGAATCGAATCCGCCGCATCCTCGGTCATGAACTCCAGTTGCATCAGGTCGTTCTTTGTCATGACGTTGACGTTCACCTTCGCGTGCGGATCGCCGGGGCCTTCGTACTGCTCCGCGGCGTCGTTCGTCCGCGCGTGCGCGATGCGCCACGAGGCGCCCTCCACCGCCCCCGAAGATGCTTGAATCATGTCGTCCGCGATCGAGAACGCCGACCCCGTCGGGCCCGCCTGCAACGATGCTTCCAGCCGCGCGATCGTCGCTTCGACGCCGGCCCTCGCCGCCCAGTGCGCCCGCAGCCGAGCGACCGTCTCGCGCCCCGCCGCCGCCTGCCGGAACGACACCGACTGCACACCCGCGAGGATCAGCGTAAGCATCGACAGGGCGAGCAGCACGAGAATCAGAGCAATGGCACGACGATCAGGCCTCCTCTCCCGCTGCCTTGGGCGGGAGAGGATTGAGGTGAGGGCTCGGCCCCCTTCGGCCTTTCCTACAGGTTCTACGCCTTGGGTCGCGCGGCACCTCATCGCCCACCCCCGCTCGTTGTCGCCGCCGTCGCGTAGGGGATCGGCACGCGGTCGACGGCGACGGTTCGCCGCGCCGCCGCTTCGACGGGCTTCTCGGCGCCGCCGCGCGCCATGGCGGTGATGCGGAGCGCGTGCGGATAGCCGTCGCGGTCGGAGTCCCAGGTCGCAAACCACGATTCGCCGTCGAATGCCTCGATGGCCAGCGCGACGATGCCCCGCACAATGGGTGTCGCGACGCCTCCGCCGTCAGGCGTTTCGTCGGGGAACGGGTCGGCGCGCCGCCAGAGGATGTAGCCGGGGGCCGAGGAATCGGCCGGCGTCTGGAGCCGGTACTGCACCTCGTACGCGTCCCCCTCGTTCTGCTCGCTTGCAGCGCGGGACTGCCGGGGGCTGGTGCTGAACAAAAGAAGTTCGTCGTGCTGCGACGCGGGATCGGCCCCCTCGCTGTCCACCAGCAGGACGCGCGCATCGTACAGGTCCCCCGAACGGACAAGGTTCTGCGCATCGAGCGCGATGCGGTCGACCGCCGCGGCGGCGCGGGCGAATGCCTCCTGCCGCCCCTCCGAGTTCGTCCGCGCCCGCAGCGCCTGCGAGAGCGAGACCGTCACCGCCCCCGCGATCCCCGCCGCGATCAGCGTCGCGAGCAGGAGTTCGATCAGCGTAAACCCCGGGTGCCACGGCCAGCGCAGCGAGTCTTCGAGCGCAGTCGGCCGTGGCGGACACCGACCAACGAACGAACGCCGCGCGCGCTTAGGCGTCGGCCGCGGCGCCCGGGGCGGTTCGCCGAAGATGAAATCAACTCGACTCACGCGACAGCGTCTCCGCGGGTTTTCTGTCGGGATCGGGGTCCTCGCCCGGGCGCGGGGCGATCAATGTCTCAAGCACAACGGACCGCGCCCGCCCGCCCTGCACCCACGACGCCGCCGCACGAACCCGGTACGCGTTCCCCCCGCTCGCCGACTCGATCTCGACTTCATACCGATACTCCGCAAACGGCTCTTCACAAACCCCCGCCAGCGGGAACACCGACGCATGCGCCTCGGCCCCGGTCGCCAGCACCAGATTCAGCCGCTCGTCCGCGAGCCGCGCCGCCGTCTCGATCCGCTCCCCCTCGGACTGCGAAGACACCGCCCGCGCCACAAGCCCCATCACCCCAGAAACCGCAATCCCCAGAATCACCGCCGCAACGATCACCTCGATCAGCGCTACGCCGCGCCGCACAAGCCCACCGCGCAAGCGGAGGCGCTTCGACTCGCGCCCGTTCGCCCCTGCTTGCGCGGGGGGCTCGTAGGAAATCACCATGCTGAGCTCCCCGTCCCCTGCGCATCCAGGTCCACCGGCCTCGCCAGCATCGGCAAGGTCGCCGCGTCGGCAATCTCCGCCTCAGTCGCCCCAGGCAACAGCACAATCGTCCACCGTTCCTTCGTCCCCGGACGCTCGAGCGTCAGTTCGATCACCGGCCTCGGCTCGTGCTCCGGCAACTCGATCCGCCACGCACCCGCATCCAGCACCCGGCCATCCAACGCCGCCGACACCATCGTCAACGGCCCGAGTCCCGCCGCGGGCGTCAGCGGGTCGGCCCGCCACACGCGCTCGCCGTTCGACGCGGATCGAAACGCCTCCAGCGAAACCGTTCGCCCCTCCGGGTCATGCGCGACCGCCAGCCGTTCGCCCCCCAACGAATCCCGGTGCGCCGCCACGGAAAGCAAATTCCGCACCCCGATCGCCGCCCGTGCCGCCCGCCGCGCCCCGTCGTCCCCCAGCCGGGGCGCGATCGCCGCCGCGAGAACGGACAGAATCACCAGAGCGACAATCAACTCAATCAGCGTGAACGCCCGCGAAGCCGACGAAAGTGGACAGTGGAAAGTGGACAGTGGACAGCAAAGCACCGTGTTATCGGCTTTCCGCTTTCCGCTGTACGCTTTCCGCTTTCCACTGTCCATTGTCCACTGTCCACTGTCCACTGTCCACTGCGCACCCCACTACGGCTTCACAATGTCCGCATTCTCCCCCTCGCCGCCCGGTTTCCCGTCCGCGCCGTACGACACCACGTCGAAATCGAACGCGTTCTTTTCGCCGGGAATCCTGAGAACAAACTTGTTGCCCCACGCATCAAGCAGTTTCTCCGGGTTCTCGACGTAAGGCTGCCACTTCGCTTCCTCCACGTTGCCCGGCCGCTCCCACAGGATGTCGATCGTCGCCCCCTGCTCCGGCGTGCCGTGGTCCGCGATGAACAACTTCACCGCAGTCGCCAGCGACGACGCGTTCGCCTCCGTAACACTGACCTTCGACTGCCCGATCCGGCTCAGGAACCGCGGCGCGATCACCGCCGCCAGCACGCCCAGGATCACGACAATGACAATCACCTCGATCAGCGTGAACCCGCGCCGCTCCCGCTTCCTCTCCCGCTGCTCTGAGCGGGAGAGACATGAGGTGAGGGCTACGGCCTCTCGGGCCCTCTCCACCTGCCCTGCAGGCGTCGTCGCTCGCGCCGGCGCGGAACCGCGCGCCATGTATGCATTCATCCGATACTCTCCTGAAGTTCAATCAGCGGCAAAAGAATGGACAGCACCACAAACCCCACGATGCACGCCAGCATGATGATCAGCGCCGGCGGGATCACCGTGGTCAGGATCTTGATGCTCTGCTCCGTCTTGTCCTCAAACGCCGACGCCGCCTGATCCAGCATCTCGTCGAGTCTCCCCGTCTGCTCCCCCAGACCGACAATCTGCACCAGCAGCGGCGGAAAAAAGCCCGATTGCTCCAGCGGCTCGGCGATGGTGCGCCCCGCCGCCACCTTCTCGCACACATCATCGATCGAATCACGCAGCGCCCGATTCCCCAGCACGTCCCGCGCCACGCGGAGCGCCCCGACCACGGGCAATCCCGCCGCCGTCAGCGTCCCGAGCGTCCGCGTGAAGCGCGCCACGGCGACATCGCGCAGCGCCGACCCGATGACGGGCACGCGCAACATCGCCCGGTCGATCACAAGCCGCGAGGCCGGTTGCGCAAGCAGCCTTGACGCGGCGTAGCCCGCGCCGCCGGCCGCGATCATGATGAGCCACCAGTACGACCCGGCGAACCACGCCACGCCCTGCACGATCCGCGTCGGCAATGGGAGGACCGTCAGTTGCCCCGCCACCGCCCCCAGAACGCGCGGCACGATGACTGTTACGACAATCACCACCGCGACCCCCACCGCGCCCGCGATGATCGCCGGGTACAGCATCGCCCCCAGGAGCGACGAGCGCAGTTTCGCATCCCGCTCCAGCAGCCGCGCCGCCTGAATGAGAACCTCGCCCAGCCGACCCGCGACTTCACCCGCACCGACAAGGCTCACGATCAGGTCGGTGAACGGACGCCCCTGCGCCCGCATGGAGTCGCTCAGCGGCCGGCCGTGCTCCACGTCGTCGATCAGCCGGGCGAGGATCGCCCGCTGCGCCGGCGACCGCCCCTGCCGCGCCAGCGCCTTCAACCCCTGCACGAGCGGCAGCCCCGCATTCACCGCCGTCGCGAGTTCACGGATGAACATCGCCATCTGCCCCTTCGACATCCGCGCCCTCAACGAGCCCTTCGCGCAAGCCAAGGCCTTTCTTGCTCCCGCCTCCCCCACTTCCTCCAGCCGCGTCGGAGCCTCCCCTCGCTGCATCAGCGCCCGGATCGCCGTCGCCCGATCCGGCGCGTCGATCACCATCGCACCCATGCGCGGCTCGGCCGAGGAGGTTTCATAACGAAAGGTAGGCATGCCGTGCGTCTTGAATCTCTGATCTCAAATCTCAAATTTTGTATCTTGACTCTTGTATCTTGACTCTTGTATCTTGACTCTTGTATCTTGACTCTTGTATCTTGAATCTTATATCTTTAATCTTGTATCTCGAATCTTATATCTTGAATCTTGTATCTTGAATCTGGTATCTTGTATTTTGAATCTCGTATCTTGAATCCTGAATCCCGTATCCGGGGTCTCTCGGGTGCCCTCGTCAGGTTCCATTCTCCCCCGCATCCTGCGTCGCGCGCAGAACCTCCTCGACCGTCGTGAGACCCTGCGCCGCTTTGATCAATCCGTCTTTCCTCATCGCGACGTGATCGCCCGCCGCCGTCCGCAGCAGCTCGTGCGCCGGCAGCCGTTTCCCGATCGCCGCGCGCATCTCCGGTGCCACGCGCATGATCTCATAGAACCCGATCCGCCCGCGGAATCCCGTCTTGTCGCACCGGTCGCACCCCGCGCCGCGCGCACACCGCCCACCCGGAAACATCGCCAGTTCCGCCGCCGACAGCCGATGACGCACCGCGTCGCTGATCGGCGACTCATCCCGGCAGTTCGTGCAGACCCGCCGCCCCAGCCGCTGCGCCAGCACCCCCTCGAGCACGCTCGCCAGCAGAAACGGCTCCACTCCCATGTCGAGCAGCCGACCCACCGCGCTCACCGCGTCGTTCGTGTGCAGCGTGCTGAAGATCAGGTGCCCCGTGAGCGCCGAACGCACCGCGATCTCCGCCGTCTCCCCGTCGCGGATCTCGCCGACCATGATGATGTCGGGATCCTGCCGGAGGATCGACCGCAGCCCCGTCGCGAACGTCAGCCCGCGCTTCGGGTTCACGGGAATCTGGTTGACCCCCGTGAGTTCGTATTCCACCGGGTCTTCGATCGTGATGATCTTCTTTGTCGGGTCATACAGCCGCGACAGCGCCGCGTAGAGCGTCGTCGTCTTGCCCGAGCCCGTCGGCCCAGTCACCAGCACCATCCCGTGCGGCAGGGAGATGAGCCGGTCCATCTCGTTCCGATCCGCCTCGCGCAGCCCCAGCGACGCCAGATCGAGCGACACGGACTCCTTGTCGAGCAGCCGCATCACCACCGACTCGCCGTAGATCGTCGGCACCGTCGAGACCCGGATGTCCACCTTCCGCCCCTCGAACCGCAGCGTGATATGCCCGTCCTGCGGCACGTACCGCTCGGCAATGTTCATCCCCGCCATGATCTTCACCCGGCTCGTGATCGCCGGCTGCAAGTGCTTCGGCGGCGAGGGTTGCTCCACCAAAACCCCGTCGATCCGGTACTTCACCGTCAACCGCTTCTCGAACGGCTCGATGTGAACGTCCGACGCCCGCCCCCGGATCGCCTCGAGAATCAGCAGGTTCACAAGGTTGATGAGCGTCGGCTGCTCCGCCATCCGGTGCAGCGCCTCGGCCTCGACGGCCTCGAGATTCGCAATCCCGTCATCCGCCGCCGCACCCGCCCCCGGCACCGCCAGCCGCGCCGCCATCACCGCCGCCGTGATCCCGTACGCCTCGCGCAGCAACTCCTTAAATGGCTGATCGGCCAGCGCGTGCGGCGAAACCGGCATCCCTGTAACCACCGACAGCTCATCCGCCGCCGCGAAATCGCCCGCATCCAGCATCGCCACGTGCAGCCGGCCCCCCGCGATGCGCATCGGCACCGCACGCAGCCGAATCGCCTGCTCCGCCTGGATCAGCCGCGCCGCGAGAGGGTCGAAGTCCGGCTTGCCCACGGGGCTCCCGTTCATCGCCGCGGGCGCACCGGCAGCCGACTTCACCAACGCTGGATCAAGGATGTGCTCGGCGCGATCCTCTGGCATGGTGCCCTCGGCAGGCGTATCAGAGGATGGTAGTGCGGCGAAGTTCATTGCGCGCCAGTGCCATGCTCCGTGCCATGCCCTTTCTAGGGCATGCTCCGTGCCATGCCCTTTCCAGGCCATGCTCCGTGCCATGCCCTTTCTAGGCCATGCTCCGTGCCATGCCCTTTCCAGGCCATGCTCCGTGCCATGCCCTTTCTAGGCCATGCTCCGTGCCATGCCCTTTCCAGGCCATGCTCCGTGCCATGCCCTTTCTAGGCCATGCTCCGTGCCATGCCCTTTCCAGGCCATGCTCCGTGCCATGCCCTTTCTAGG
>CAZBDZ010000064.1:0-1919 GCA_964490785.1 uncultured Phycisphaeraceae bacterium | reverse complement strand
CATGCTCCGTGCCATGCCCTTTCCAGGCCATGCTCCGTGCCATGCCCTTTCTAGGGCATGCTCCGTGGCATGGCCTTTCCAGGCCATGCCCCTCTCATTTCCCCCCAACATCGCCGCAACTCACAAACCCCTGCCACAGTTCTGAAATCTCGCCCGTCATGCCCTCGAAAGGGCAGGCCACGACCGACGCGCATCACTCCGGCTTCGGCTCCTCCTCTTCCGGTTCTCCCTCACCCTCGCCCTGTTTCCTGTGGATCTCAACAATCGTCTCGTCTCCCTCGCCCTCCGGCGGCGCCTCGCCCGGACCGAGCTTCTGGACAAAAACCGCGGTGGCCTCCTTGGGCTTGCCGTCGGGACCAACCTCAACCTGCCGAAGAACATGCACCACCTGCCCATCCTCGCCGCCTTCGACCTCGCCCTCGCCCCCGGCGATGATGACCGCGCCCTCAGGCCCGCCTCCCATCGCCCGCGGCCCCTGGCCCCGCTCGCGACGCTTCGGCAAGCGCTCGCGCTGTTCATCATTCAGAAGCCCCTTGAGATTGTCGAGCGCCTTCTTCTCGATCTCTCGCTTGGCGGACCGCGCCTCCTCCACTGGATTGGGCTTGTCCGATTCACCCCCGCCGTCGCCGAACATGCGCATACGCATCCCCCCGCCAAGAGCCGCGGCGTAGCCCTCCGACGTCGCCTCAAACTTCTCCGTCGCCTCCATGAGCGCCTTGTTGGCCCGCTCAACGTCCTGCGCAAATGACTCCTGAATCGACGCGATCGACTGCTTCTGCTCCGGCGTCAGGTCGTCGAAGCCCGCCGCGGCCGCGAGAGAATCGCCGGTCAGAGACCGGCGGAACACATCGGGGAACGACCGCCGAGTGAACGCCTCGTTGAACTTCGCCGCCTCGTCCCCCGGCAGGGCCGACGCGATCTGCCGGGCGTACCGCTGGTTGATCTCGCGGACCTTCAGCCGCGCCTCGCGCGCCTTCTCGCGCAGCTTCTGAAACTCCTCGTCCCCACCCGAAAGCGCCCGCTCAAGCGCCCCCGGCCCGTCGCCGATGCGGGCCTGCGCCTGATCGACAATCTCGTTCCGCTCGATCAGCGCGCGGTCGAGGTCCGTCTCATATTGATCGAGCATGGACTTCACCGCCGCCTTGGAGGATGCCGCCAGCGGAAGTTCCTCGGCGAGCCGCACAAGGTCCACCGATTCGCCGCTCAGCCGCCCGCGCGGAACCGTGCTGTCGCGCCGGTAGACGCGCTCGACCACGACCCACCCCGCCTGCTGCTCATCCGTCAGGAGAGACTTGAAATCGCCCATGAACGTCTGCTCGAGCTTCGTCCGCGACTCGCGCTGCTTCCGCATGAGGTCCGGCATGCGCTGCATGAAGATCGACGGGTCGCGGGCGTCCTGGAACTCCTCGCGGATGGCGTCCATCTCGTCCCGCGTCTTCTTCGACGCCGCGTCCCACTCGGCCTGCATCCCGTCAAGCAACGCCGACGCCGCCTCGCGCTGATCCGCGTCGAGCCCGAGCAGGTCGGCGTAACGCGACAGTTGCTTCGAGTTCACCGGCGGCTCAGCGTTCATCCCGCCGGGCCCGTCCCCCCCGAAAAACTGAAAATTCTGCGCCCCCGCCGACGACACCACCGCCGCCGCAACCAACCCCAGCACCATCACACGCCGCAATCCCGTCTTCGTCATCATGGCCTCAACCTCCACACAGGGTTATCCACGAACAATACCCGCCCCACCTCGGGCCCCGACCTGCACAACGCCCGAACGCCGCCCGGCTTGCCACACAAAGACGCACCAGCCGCCCAAACCCGTCAGCGCCCCGTCCCCCCGATTCCAACCTGCTCTGACACTGAAATCAGTGCGCCCCCGTGCCACCGACCGTGGCTCGGCACGGTCGGTGCTCCCACGGCGAATTTCC
>CAZBDZ010000063.1:0-20751 GCA_964490785.1 uncultured Phycisphaeraceae bacterium | reverse complement strand
GCCCGCTCCGCGGGCTGTGAGGCACATCGAAGCGATAATGCGATCGCCCTGCCGGCGGATCGTGGCATTCGCGGCATCCCCGGGAAAGGGCATGGCGCGGCGGCCTTACCATGCCCGGATGCCCGTCGTCGGCCATGGGATTGATGTGGTGGAGGTCGCGCGGATTGGGCGGATGCTGCGCGAGCATGGGGAGCGGTTCCGCGAGCGCTGTTTCACGCGCACGGAGCGCGACGCCGCGGCCGAGAGCGGACGCGAGGCGGAGTACATGGCGGGACGATTCGCGGCCAAGGAAGCGGTGCTGAAAGCGCTGGGCACCGGCTGGCGGCACGGAATCGCATGGACGGATGTCGAGGTGGTCCCCGACGCCGCGGGTCGGCCTGGAGTCGCGCTGACGGGTCAGGCGGCGAAGTTCGCCAAGTCGATCGGCGCGGACCGCTGGTGGCTGTCGATCAGCCACGCCGCAGGGGTGGCGATGGCGTCGGCGGTGGCCGAGGGACGAGGTTGAGTCTCCGGAAACGGTGCGCGGTCGGCGCGCGGCCACGGGCCGTGCCACCGACCGCTGCTCGGAGCGGTCGGTGCCCTGCGCAAGAAGGCGGCACCGACCGTGCAAAGCCACGGTCAGGGGCACGGTTTGCCGAATGGTGTTGCGGAGCCGATAATCGAATAATGCGGCGCGACAAGAATGCCCCTGCGCTCCTCGAACTCGTTGGGAAGGGCCGATCGCCGGTGCAGGTGTGCGCCCCGGCGGGGCGTGGGCCGGTGGCCGTGCCGGCACCGGCGGTAAGTACGGAGCGTGCGCGGCCCGCGGCGGCGGAGGACGCCGCGCCGGGCGGATGGTTCGGGCCGGGGCGGGCGGTGCGCGTCCCGGTGGGGTATCTCGTGCCGATCGGGGTCGCGCTGGGGCTGCTGCTGGTCGGCGCGTATTCGGTGGGGTACCAGTCGCGGAAATCGGAGGAGTTGCGGGAGCAATCGAACACGGCGGCACAGGACATGGCGGCGCTTGTCGATCCGCTGACGCTGCCGCCACCCGCCGCCGCGAAGCCGATGCCGGCGTCAACGCCCCAGCAACGCGAAAACCGCTCGACACCAATGCCGGGGGGCGGCGGGGCGAAGGCTCCGCCAACCGGGTCTGATAAGGTCGCGGACCAGGGGCGCGGGAGCGGGGTCATCATCGTGAAATCGCCCGCGGACGACCCCCGGCAAGGGGGGCTGAACTACCTGATCGCGGCGACGTTGCCCCCGGACGAGGCGGAAAAGGCGGCGGCGTTCCTTGTTTCAAGGGGACTTGAGATTGCGGTCGTTCGAGCGGATAATGCTTCCCTTCGGTGGGTGGTGGTTCTCCAGGGGGTGGCGGCCAAGGATCTCGGCGGGCCGACGGCCAAGAGTCTGGAGCAGCGTCTTCAGGCTCTTGGGCGGGAGTACAAGCAAGTGATGAAGGGGCCGACGGTCTTCAACGACCCCTGGTGGAAGAAGCACACGAAGTAGTTGAACCGACAAAGTGGCTTCCAGAGAAGCCGAGAATGAGCGAGTCCGCGAGCGAAGGCTCGGATCGGACAACACGAAAGGAACCGACCCATGAGCCTCGACCGTTCCCTCCGCACCCAAGGCGGCCTGACCCAGCAGCGCAGCGTCCTCAAGCGCGAGGAGCGCGTGGAGAAACTCAAAGCCAACAACGGCTTCGACCCGCAGAAGAAGCCGGTGCTGGGGCTCGTCAAGACGAACGCACGCAAGACGGGGGCGTGAAGCGCACCGGGTGCCACGGCCAGCGCAGTCGGCCGTGGAGATCGCGCGGGGGCGCTGTGAGTGAATACTGCCCGGAGGGCTGGCCGTTCGTAGCCGCGGGCCTTCACGCCGGAGGCGTGGTCGTTCGTAGCCGGGGGGTGGCGGCCTCCGACACCCCCGGAGCACGGCCGCAAGAGGCCATCTTCACCCCACCGGGGTGATCGAACACACCGCATTCACGTCCAGATGTACCGGTCGTCGAATTCGACCTCATACTTGCGCAGGAACGCGACCAACTCCTCCTTGAACGATCGCGTCCGATGATGCTCGCGCTGCTTGGAGAGGTAGCCACGCACCTCGGGGATCTGCACATGACCCACCGAGAACGCCGCGTACCCCTCCTGCCAGGCGAAATCGACGAGCGACGGGTGGTTCGCCTTGATCCACTTCGAGGAGTCGCGCTTGACGTGGAGCATGATGTCGGAGAGCGTCATCGTCTTGGGCGTGCTGATGAGCAGGTGGACATGATCCTCCGCGCCACCCGCCGCCGTCAGCGCCCCATCGAGCGCGCGGCACAGCCCCCCGATAAACGCGAACAGGTCGCGTTCGAGTTCCTGCGCGATCCATGCCTCGCGGTTCTTGGTCGAGAAAATGAAATGGACGAGCACCTTGGTGAGTCGCTTTCCGGAGGTGTCGGAAGCCTTCACCCCCGGCTACGAACGAGCACCCCTTGCGGGGTGAGAAAAAGGGCCACGATTACCGGCACACTTCAAGCCACTCAGTTTGAAAGTGGCATGGGCTTTCCAGCCCATGCGGTGAGGGCGCACGCCCTGGAAAGGGCGTGCCACGTTCAAACTGAGACACCAGCCCCAATTCCGGAGGTACCCCGGAGGCCCGCTCCCTGACGGTCAGGGTTCGTTACTCTGTCGTGATGGATGCCGACCGCCTGATTTCCGATCGTGCCCGCGCCGTCGAGGCCTCCGGCATCCGGGAGGTCTTCAGCCGCCGCGCGACGATGACGGATCCGATCGACTTCTCGATCGGCCAGCCGGACTTCGCCGTGCCCGAGCGGATGAAGCGGGCGGCGATCCGGGCGATCGACGAGGACAAGCAGGGCTACACGCTCACTCAGGGAATCAGCCCCCTCATCAAGAGGATCGGGGCGCACCTCGAGCGCGATATCGGCTGGCCCGCGTCGCACAGCGTGAACTCGATCATCGTCTCCACCGGCACCTCGGGCGCGCTGCACATCGCGATGCTCGCGATCCTCAACCCAGGCGACGAGATCATCCTCGGCGATCCCTTCTTCGTCGCCTACCCGCATATGGCCCGGCTGTGCGGGGCGAACCCGGTGTTCTGCGACACGTACCCGGACTTCCGCATGACAGCGGAGCGGGTGGAGCGGCTGATCACGCCCCGGACCAAGGCCGTGCTGCTGAACTCGCCGGGGAATCCGTCGGGGGTGGTGATGTCGTCGCGGGAGTGCGCGGCCCTCGTGGAGTTGTGCAGGCGGAAGGGGGTGCTGCTGATCTCGGACGAGATTTACGATCAGTTCTGCTATTCAGATGCGCTCGACCCGGCGACGGGGCGCTGCCCGAGCCCCTGCCGCGTGAAGGGGAGCGAGGAATCGATCCTGCTGATCCGCGGGTTCGGGAAGACCTATGGATGCACGGGCTGGCGCATGGGCTACACCGTGGGGCCGAGGCCGCTCATCGACCAGATGCTGAAGATGCAGCAGTACTCGTTCGTGTGCGCGCCGACGCCGATGCAGTGGGCGTGCATGGAGGCGTTTGATATCGACATGCGCGGGCAGGTGTCGGCGTACCAGCGGAAGCGGGATATGGTGATCGAGCGCTTGAGGCCGATGACGGACGTTCAGACGCCGGGCGGAGCGTTTTATGCGTATGTGCCCGTGCCCGCGCGGTCGGCGGGGAGTTCGCGGGAGTTCTTCGAGAAGGCGCTGACGAAGAACCTGCTGGTCGTGCCCGGGTTCGTGTTCTCGAACCGGGACACGCACTTCCGGCTGAGCTTCGCGACGAGCGACCGGGTGCTGGAGCGCGGGCTGGAGGTTTTGGAGGGGCTGCTTCGTGGGTGATGACGCGCCATGAAGTCTTAGAGCATGTTTTGCTCTGTTGAAATGCCCCGTCCTCAGCCTGAAAGGCTGGCATTCAATAGCCGGGGGCAGAGCGAGTCTTCGAGTCGAAGATCCGCCGCGGCGGGCGCCGCCCCCGGAAAACGCTCAGATCCTCTGTCCGCACCCTGAAGGGGTGCAACCGGTTCGCGACGCGCAACCGTTTCAACAGAGCAAGCATGTTTGAGAAGCCGATTCCGGTCGAGTGCCGCATCGTGCCAGGCTCTCGTGGTCGAGGTCCCGACGCGGCGGGCGGCCGTGGGCCCGGTCTCGAAGGCCTTTCACCCTTCGGCGCACGGACGTTGCGAGCGGCGCACGACGGACCAAGGCAGTCGCATTCTCGCTTCGATGTGGTTCACAGCCCGCGGAGCGGGCGCAGGTCCCTTGCCCCGGACGAAGTCCGGGGATTCGGGTGGTTGCCGCCTCTGAAGCCCCGGACGGGGCGACGGTCGCACCGCAGTTGGGTGCACAACGGCTCGCAACACGCCTCCTTCGCCCCGCCGGGGCTCGGGCCTAGCGCCCGCAAACCCCGGACCCCCCGGACCCCCGGACTTCGTCCGGGGCAATGAACCGGCGCCCGCGTTGCGGGCTGAGGACCAATCCAGCCGCCCACGGCCTCGGAAGTGACCATGCGATTGCCCTGCGGGCGCCCCGGCGAGGCCGGGCTGGGTTGCCAGTGCGTCCCGGCCTTGCCGCGGACGGCAAGACCGGGGCACCCGATTGATCTTGCGATTGCCCTGGATGCGGTCCCTTGTTGATGCGATCGGCATGCGCGGCTCGGGAATAGAACAGGCCCGGCGAATCGAAAGGGGTCGAATCGCCGGGCCTGCGTGAAGAGCCTGCGTGCTTTCACTCCGAATGGGACTGCCTACGGGCAGGTCGCACCCCAGTTGGTGAGCACGCAGGTGATATCGGAGAAGTTGACGGAGCCCGAGCCGTCGGAATCGCCGCGGCGGTAGGCCTCACCGGTGGCGCCCCAGGAGGTGAGGATGGCGGTGATGTCCGTGAAGTTGACGGAGCGGCTGCCGTCGGCGTCGCCGCGGCAGAGGATGATGCGGCGGTGGATGCCGTTCGCATACGCCGACGCCTCGGCCATGGTGATCGGCTCGCCGATCTGCATGTGGCAGCCGAGGCATGCGTAGTCAAGCGTGACGAACGACTGCCCGCGGTCGTTCTGCTTCCAGAAGGTGCTTGAGCCGACCTGATAGGTGTTCTGGGCGGCGGTGATCGGGGCCTTCATGATCGTGAAGATGTGCCCGCGGACGTCGCCCATGTTGGCGTTGGGGGATTCGGCGCTCTTGCCCATGAAGGGCATGTGGCACTCGATGCAGGCGACGTTCTCCATCTCGGCGACGACGTAGTGGTTGTTTGAGGCATCGCCCGGGTGGCAGTCGGTGCATTGCGAGATCATCCCGCCGTCGTCGTAAACCGTGGACCGGTGCGGGTTGTGGCAGGTCACGCAGGAGATTCGGTCATGGGGCGAGTGGGCGAGGTCCTCGCCCTGCTGGTGGTGCTCCATGAACCCGCTCTTCCAAGGCATGCGGAACTGGGGATCGCGGTAGTGGCATTCGGCGCAGTCCTGGCCTCCGGGGGGCGGCATCTCCGCCGGGTGGGCGACGTGGTCGGACGACGGGCCGTGGCACGCCTCGCAGCGCACGCCGTCTTGGGCCCACGTGCCGATGAGGCCCGGGAGACCGTGCTGATTCCCGACGGGGCTGTAGCCGGTGGTGTGGCATACGCCGCAGTCAAAGGGCTTGTTGACGGCGCCGGCGCTATAGGGGACCCAGCGTTGCGTGGCGAGGTTCCATTGGGTCTTCTCACCCGCGACGCCGGTGTAGATGTAGCCGTTGCGGTTGATGAAGCGCGACTTCCAGAAGTAGTTGCCGATGACGTATTCAACGTCGGACCAGACGAGTTGGAGGCCGTTGGCGATGGGAAGCGGTGGCGGGGGCGTGTGGGGCCAGGCATCGGGGGCGGGCGTCTCGCCGCCGGTGCGGAAGATCTTCCACGGGTGGCCTGATCGACGGTACGCGTCGAAGAAGCCCGGGTACGGCGAGTCGGCGTGGCAGGTGGAGCAGGAGTCGTCGCCGGCGTAGTTCGGGCCGGCGTAGCCCGCCTGGACATACCGGCCGATGTCGGCGGCGCCCTGGTCATCGCCGCCCGCGAGGAGCCAGGAGGACATGGGGGCCTCGGGGTCGCTGAAGCGGACCTTGTGCATGAACTGCCAGGGGTCATCGAGGGCGAGTTGGCGGATGTCGCCCGGCTGGTCGCCGTGGCAGTGAAGGCAGGTGTGGTAGCCGTTGTCGCCGCGGTAGCCGAAGCGACCCTCGGCCTCGTCGCCGACAAACTCGGCCGAGGCGTTGATGAAGGGGGCGGTGTCGATCAGGTTGTTCTGAAGGAACTCGACGATGTCGTTGATGTCCTGGTCAGGCATGCCGGCCTGGCCGTAGGCGTGGTTGTTCTTGATGAGATCGAACATCTGCCCGGCGGTGAGGGTCGAGCCGAGCACGCCGGGGATGCCTGTGTAGTGAGGCCCTGAGGCGTAGGCGCCGCTCACGCCCTTGTAGTCCCAGCCGTGGCACTCGGCGCACCTCCAGGTCGCCGAGCCTGATTGCTGCCCTGTCTGCGGGTAGAGCGGGTGGTTCCCTTGAGGCTCCGGAAGTCCGGCGGGAACCCACCAGTTGTCGTACCGCATGCCGCCACGCACGCCGCTGAGCAGGTCCGCCGCGTGAGCGGCGACGACCACGCTCAGGGACGCCATCACCGCGGCGGCGAGATGTTTTCGGTGGTTGTTCATATGTGAATCTCCCGATTTCCACGAAGGCTTGCCCGGTCGCCACACCAAGGGCGCAGGCTCCGGCACTGCTGATGCAAACGGCATACCCAAAGCGGGTGGGCGCCATCTCCCGGAATTGCCCCCCCGGAAGCCTGATGCGGGCGGAATCACGGCCGGCACACCAGCCGAGCACAAGTTCGATTCTCGGATTTGATAATGCCGGTCTTGGGTTTTGGACTGTATTAGAAACGTTTCTAAACACGAGTCGCAGGCACGTGGCATGGCCTTTCCAGGCCATGGCCGGGGACGCACGCCTTGGGAAGAACATGCCACTCACGCAAACACTCGCCACGAAAGGCAACCCGATCAGTGCCGCCCGTCGTATAGGTCGTTGCATGCCGGAGGCAAAGGCGGTTCAATCTGACGGGTGGGCGCGGCTGGCGATGCTGGCGGGAATCGCGGTGCTGCTGGTTGCGATGGGCGTCGGCGGCTTCTTGGCGTTCATTGCCGAGGATTACGGCGCGGTCCATTCACTGATGGAGACGGCGGTCCTCGTCGGGCTGCATGGAGGCCTGGCGGCGTTCCTTCTCCGCGGCGGGTCGACGCAACGGCTCGACATGTTCGACAAGATCGTGCTGGGCATGCTGGCCATCAGCCTGCCGGCGTGCGTCGCCGCTCAATGGCTCGGCGGACAACGGCACTCCAGCGATGTTGCCTTTGAGCATGTGCTGTGCTTCACGGCGTGCTTCGTGCTCGCGCTGCCCGCCAGGTTCCTGCACAGGCAAAGCCGGCTGCGACGGCTGGTCAACGCGAGTTGGGGCGCGTGCGCCATCGCCTTCGTGCTGTCGATGGCCGAAGTATGGCTGGGCGGCTATCGACGCCGCTGGTGGGGCGACCCATACATCGAGAAGTCCATAGTGGTCGCCCTGATCGGGTCGGCGGCGCTGGCGGCGAGCATCCTCGCATGTCTGCCGACGCCGAGAGTGAGGAAAACGAAGTCGGCGATCCTGACGCTCGCGCTCATCTGGATTGCGGCGGTTTCGGGATGGCTTCAAGTCGTGGGAGAGCCGGGCGTTCAAAGCCTGGGGGTCGAGCGCATGACGGGTTTCTTCCTGCTCCTGGCGGGGATCAGCATGGGCATCCATCTGATCGCAATCCGCGTCCGGTCGCCCGGCATCATGTCGGTCGAGATCAGGGACGCCCTTACGCTGTCCACGACGTGCCCGCAATGCCGAAGGGAGATTCCGATTCCGCCGGGTGAGTCGGCGTGCCGCCATTGCGGGACAATGTTCGCGCTGCGCGTGGCGCCGAAGGAATGCATCCGCTGCGGCTATGCATTGACGGGCCTGCGAGATTCGAAGTGTCCGGAATGCGGGACTGTCTATTGACCCATGCCCGCCGCATCGTGGGATTCGCCGCCCCTCTCCGGGGTCGGGCCGATGTGGTTCGTGTCTGCCGGTGGTCACACTAATCGCCGGTCAATCGCGCGCACGCTCGGGATGTGCGGAGGGTCGCCGCAGCGAATCCCGTGGTCGCCCGGCGCGAGATTGAAAGATGATCCGTATCATCGTTTTTCAGCAGTAATCCGCGCTCCGAAGAAGCCGCCACTGACGAGTCTTCGAGGAAGTGGCGGATGCTGCCGCGCCATTATTTCCACGATTCCGCAACATGGGCGCGCGGCACCGCACAGCGCACTTCCGCGGGGGGTCACATCCGGTCGAGGGGGACAATGCCGAGGGTTTCGAGGCCGTCCCTGAGCACTCGGCCTGTGAGGTGGCACAGGCGGAGGCGGGCGAGGCGAGTGGCCTCGTCCGGAGCCTGGAGGACCGGGCAGGACGCGAAGAAGGCGCTGAAGGCCCCGGCGAGGTCGTAGAGGTAGGCGCAGAGGCGGTGCGGCTCGCAGGCCTCGGCGGCGGCGCGGATGACGGCAGAATACTTGAGAAGTTGGAGGGCGATCGCCTTTTCCTCGGGAGCGGCGATGCGGAAGGGAGAAGGATCCGAGCCTCCACCCGCCGTCGAGTTCAGGCTCGACTTCTGGAAACGTGATTCATCGACGCCGAACTGTTCCTTGGCCTTGCGGAAGATCGAGCGCACGCGGACGAGGGCGTACTGGAGGTATGGGCCGGTGTTGCCCTCGAACGCGAGCATGCGGTCGAAGGAAAAGACGTAGTCCTTGACGCGGTCGGTGGCCAGGTCGGCGTACTTGATCGCGCCGATGCCGACGGCCTCGGCGATGATGCGGCGCTCGGCGGACGAAAGATCGGGGTTCTTCTCTCTGACGGCGGCGTCGGCGCGGGCGACGGCTTCGTCGAGGAGGTCGGAAAGGCGGACGTTGTCGCCCGAGCGGGTCTTGAAGGGCGTGCCGTCGTCGCCGAGGACCGTGCCGAACGCCGCGTGGATGAGGATGGCGTCGGGCGCCTTCGCCTGCGTTTCGCAACCTGGTTTAGCGAGACGGCGCGCGTAGCCCGCCTTCGTTGATGCCGCGAAGACCTGCCTGAAGTGGAGCGCCTGGCGGGCGTCGACCGCGTAGATGACCCGGTCGGCGCCAAGCGTCCGGACGCGGCGGCGGATGGCGGCGAGGTCCGTGGTGGCGTACAGATAGCCGCCGGCGGACTTGCGGATGAGGCAGGGTTCCTTGATGCCGGCGTCTTCGAGGCGGACGACGATGGCGCCGTCGCTCTCCTCCGCGACGCCGCGGGCGAGGAGGTCGTCCACGACCCCGGCAAGTTCCTCGGCGAAGGTGCTCTCGCCGGCGGTGGCCTCGGCGGTTACGTCGGCGTGAAGACGCCGGCAGATATCAAAGCAGGATTCGAGCGTGATGTCGCAGATGCGCTTCCAGATGCTGAGATAGGCGGGGTCGTGGGACTGCAGGGCGCGGAGGGCGGCCTGGGATTGGGCCTGCTGTTCGCGGGCGCCGGAGACCTGGGCTTCAAGTTCGGCGAGGGCCTTCGAACCCAGGCCGAAACGCTGGACGGCCGCGAGTCCCTTTTCGTCGGCGTCGCAGGCTCTCTGGGCGGCGCGGTAGATCCTCTCGAGGGCGTCGAGGGTCAGAGTGTCGAGGCTGATCTCGTTGCGTTCGACGGCGCGTTTGACGGCGGCGGTCACCATGGCGATGGGAAGCCCCCAGTCGCCGAAGTGATTCTGGCGGATGACGCGGTGCCCGAGGCGTTCCCACAGCCGCGCGAGAGCGTCGCCGATGACGGTGGCGCGGAGGTGGCCGACGTGCATCTGCTTGGCGAGGTTCACGCCGCAGAGATCGACGACGACGGTTTCGCGCGCCGCCGGCTCCGGCGGATCGATGCCGAGGGCGGGCGTATCGAGGGCGTCGAGCGCCGCGGCGAGTGCGGCGGGCTTCAGGCGGATGTTGATGAAGCCCGGGCCCGCGATTTCCGGCGGTTCGGCGATGGCGGCGAAGGACGCGTCGCTGTTGAGGCGGGCGACGATGGCGGCGGCGATCTCACGCGGCGGTTTGCCGAGGGCCTTGCCGAGGGCCATGGCGGCGTTAGCCTGGAAGTCCCCGAACTGCGAGCTCTTGGAGGACGCGAGCGCGGGCGATGCGTCCCCCGGAAGGGCCGGGCCAAAGGCGGCGCGCATAGCGCGCACGAGGCAGTCGCCGAGCAGTTGGACAGGATCGATCATGGGCGGAGTGTAAGGGCGGCGCCGTGAATCAGGAGCCGCCGATCGACCGGCGTGATCGGATTGACTGAATCAGCGCCCTTGAAACGGCGAAGTCGGTTTGAAGAAGTCGTGCGATGGAGGCATCAAGGTCGACGAGACGTGCGTCCGCCGCGGCTTCGAGCACGCCGAGCGTTCCGACGATGGGGACGCCATGCCTCTCCGCCGCTTTTCTTGCCTTGTGATCATCGACGACAAGCAACTCGGCTCTGAGTTCGATCGCGAGCGCGATCGCATCGCGTTCTCCGCCCACGATTGAGAGAGTTTGCGGGACCACGGTCGGCGAACGAACGAGCAGCCACGCGGGCGGCTCCGTGATCCACCGACGTATGGCGTCCGGAGCGCGCGGATGGGCCAGTTCAGCCGCGACCATCGATGGGATCACGATCTGGCGGTACAGCGACGGGAGAATGTCGATCAACCCGATGCGGATGAGCACATTGATCGGCGAAGCGTCGCTGACGACAATCACCGGGGACGATCCTTCGACAGGCCGGCAAGCGTCCGACGATCAGATTCGAGGTCGGCGAGGGAGTAGTTCCATGCGACACCCCGCTGCCCGAGCCATGACTCAGCGTCGAAGCGCGTCTCCAGTCCGAGGCAGGCGGCCACCTCCGAGATCGAGAGCCGACCCGTTCGGTACCCCTCGATGACCAGGGATTCAAATGCTGCGCGATCGAGGTCGCCCCAGGCGGCCCTCAGGCATTGCTCGATCGATTCCGGGAGGTTGACTTGGAATCCCATGGCGCACCTTGTGCGTTGATTGTTGCCTTCCTGCGCATCGGAATCCAGTGGTCCGCCGAGGATTGATCAGAGTTTCAGGTCCTTCAGCCCCATCCCCAGCGATCCGCCGAGGCCGCTCTTAAGCCCTTCCTTGTGCTTCTTCTTCGCCTCTTCCTTGAGGCGGCGGAAGGCCGCGGTTTCCTTGAGGATCTCCTCGGGCTTGCGGGTGTCTTCCTCGAACCCGCCGCGCCGCCCTCGCCGGGGACCTCCTTCGTCGGCGGGGCGTTCCAAGGCCTGCTTGATGCTGAGGCTGATCTTCTTGGTGCCGGGGTCGATCCTGAGGACCTTGGCCTTGACGACCTTGTTCGGCTGAACAACGTCGCTGGTCTTGTGGACCCGCTTCCAATCGAGTTCCGAAATATGGCAGAGCCCCTCGACGCCGGCCGCGACCTCGATGAACGCGCCGAACTCGGCGAGTTTCGTGACCTTGCCCGTAAGGACGGCCCCTTCGACAACATCCTTGATGGCGGCGACCCAGGGGTCCTCGGTCAGTTGCTTGAGGCCGAGGGAGTGCCGCTTGCTTTCCCAGTCCAGTTTCAGAATCTTGACCGTAACCTTGTCGCCTTCCTTGACGACATCCTCGACCTTGTTGACGCGGTCGTGGCTGAGGTCGGAGACGTGGAGCAGGCCGTCGATCCCGCCGATATCGACGAATGCGCCGAAGGGCATGATCTTGCGGACGATGCCCTCTTTGACGTCGCCTTCCTTCAGGGAATCCTTGAGTTTTTCGACCTCGGCCTTGCGGTCCTCCGCCGCGATCTTCTTGCGGGAAAGAGTGATGCTGCCCCGGCCGGTGCGGTCGACGCGGACGACCTCGCATTTCAGTTTCTCGCCGACGTAGACGGAGAGGTCTTCGATGCGACGGACGTCGACCTGCGAGGCGGGCATGAACGCAACGTGATTGGCCACCTCGAGTTCCAGGCCGCCCTTGTTGACCCCGGTCACGCGGGCCTCGATGACCTGTCCGGGTTCGAGCATCTCCCAATCGGCCTTCTGAACCGAGCCGGGCTTGTTGCAGATGAAAAGGCTCTCGGCGGACTCGAATCGCTCGATAACGACTTCGACCGTTTGTCCGGTCTTGGGGAGGTCTTCGTCGGTGAACTGAATGCGAGGGAGGACGCCCAGTTCCTTCGGCCCGAACTCGACGAAGATATCGGTGGGGCCGACGGACACGACAACGCCCGGGCGCCGTTCCCGGCCGCTCTCGACGACGCGCGGCCCCTTGATCTTCGGGCCGCCCCCCATGGCCTTGTGCGCCGCGTCGATCTCCTCCTTTTTGGGCTTGACGTGGTGGGAGGCGGACTCGATCGACTGGTTCATCGCGGCGTCGATCTCGGCGGCGAGATCGGCGCTGAGCGAAGGAGTCGAGGCCGGGGGCGATGGGGGCGTCTCCGGCGAAGGTGCGGAGTCCGAAGTCTGGGTCATGGGGGAATCGCTCGAGGTTGACGGTTCTGGCCTGTGGGTCCCACCGGCGCCGACGGCCGGCGCCAAGCCCGACAGGTATCGAACAGATTAGTCTACATCTTCGGGGCGAATCGGCCAGTGCGGGGGGGAAGCCATGTGGCATGCCCTTTTCGCGGAGTCGCCGTGGCGACCCAGGGCGTGCGCCTTCGGCATGGGCTGGAGAACCCATGCCACGGGCGGGGGACGGATCAGAACCGTATGGGGCGGGCGGGCGTACCGGATGACCGGGACGTTGCCCATGACCGGCCGCGGGTCGGCGAGGGGCGCGCGGACCCGCTTGGTAGCATGGGCCGAATCGCTTGACCGGCTGGTTTTTCGGCGGGGGGTCGAGCCTGAATAGCCCTTTGGAGCCTCCATGTCAGCATCGAACGTCTGCTGGGGAATCGAAGTCGGGGCCGGGGCCATCAAGGCCCTGAAGGTCGAACGCGACGGCGACGACCTTCGCGTCTCCGACTTCGCGGTTGTCCCCCACAAAAAGGTCCTGTCCACCCCCGACCTCAACCGCGACGACGCGATCGCCGTGGCGCTGGGGGCGTTCATGAGCCAGTACCGGGACGCGCTCAAGGGGGCGAGCGTGGCTCTTTCAATCCCAGGGCACAGCGCGTTCGCGCGCTTCGCCAAGTTGCCACCCGTGGAAAAGAAGGGAATTGCCAACCTCGTCCGGTTCGAGGCGGTGCAGCAGATTCCGTTCCCCATCGAGGACGTCGAATGGGACTATCAGACCTTCGCGAGCGATGACAGCCCGGATATCGAGGTCGGCATCTTCGCGGTCACCAAGGCCAAGATCGCGGAACTCCTGGCGCAGTACGGCGAGCAGGGGCTGACGCCCAACATCTTCACGCTCAGCCCGGTCGCGGTGTACAACGCCGTGGCGTTCGACCTCGGGTTCACGGCGAAGACGCCCGGGACTGTCCTCCTCGACATCGGGACGACGGCGACGGACCTGATCATCGCCGAGGGGGGGCGCGTGTGGATTCGCACGTTCCCGCTGGGGGGGCACAACTTCACCGAGGCCCTGGCCGCGACCTTCAAACTGACCTATCCCAAGGCCGAAAAACTCAAGAAAGAGGCCGAAACGTCGAAATACAAGCGGCACATCTTCCAGGCGCTGAAGCCCGTCCTGACGGAGTTGGTGCAGGACGTGCAGCGGTCAATCGGGTACTACAAGGACACGCACCCCGACGCGAACATCTCGAGGGTCATCGGCGTCGGGTCAACGTTCAAACTCATCGGCCTGCGAAAACTGCTCAGCCAGCAGTTGAGGCTCGATGTCTTCCGGTACGAGCGGGCCAAAAGGCTGAACATCGAGGGGGCCGCGGCGGCGGACTTCGAGGCCGCCATGCCGAACATGGCGACGGCGTATGGGTTGGCCCTGCAGGGTCTGGGCTTGCAGACCATCAACGCGAACCTGATGCCGTTGCACGTCGCGCGTCAGGCCATGTGGAAGAAGAAAATGCCGTGGTTCGTCGCGGCGGCGGGGCTGCTGGTCGCGGGCGGAGCGTTGTCCTTCGCACGCCCGCTGCTCGACGGCATGGCGGTCGGACGGGCGAAGATCGACCGGGCCATCAACGACCCGATCAACCAGGCGATCTCCCTGGGCAACAGCCTCAAGACCAAATGGAGCGAGGCCAGCGGCGGAAAGCAGCCCGGAATGATCGCCGAGAACATGCGCCGCCTCGCCGAGGGGCGGGAAATGTATCCGCTGTTCCTCGCGGACCTCAGCAGCATGTTCGCCTCGGCGGAGACCTACGCCAGAGAAAAGAACCTCGGCGTCGATCCGATGATCGCGGAGTTGCGGCGATTCGACACGGAGTACGTCGCGCCCGGGAAGTCGCTCGGGTCCAAGCCGACGGAGCAGGACCCGCCGCCGGACTTCGGCGGGGGACGGGGCGGGACGGGCGGGGCCGCCGGTGCCGGTGCCGGCGCGGCGGCGGAGGCGAAGACGGCAGGGGCCGCCGGGGCGGTCAGGTTCACGCTGGTCGTCGATTCGCCGCAGGACAGCCGGGCATTCGTCAACGACTCATTCCTCGCGTGGTTGAGGAACAATGCGCAGCGGGCCGGGGTGCCTTACACGCTGGTCGGCATTCCCGCAGCGACGGACATCACGACCGAGCCGATCGCACCGCCCAAACCGAAGGAAAAACCGAAGGCCCCGGGTCAGGGCGGCCGTGGAGGCGGACCGCCCGGGCCTCCGCCCGGGGATCGCGAGCCACCGCCGCCGCCGGACGACGAGCGCGGAGGCGGTTCCGGCGGGTTCGGAAAGGGCGCACCTTCCGGCGGATCAAGAGCCCCCGCCGGCGAGCCGCCGAAGCCTGACGCCGAGGCCGACCGGATCGCACCGATCCCTGAAGAGGTGCTCGCCCCGGCACGGACGGCGGCGTCGTACCGCTACACGATCACATGGGTCGCGCAGATCAAGACGATGGCGGAGCGCGAGAAGGAAAAGGCGGGCGCGCCGGCTGGGCAGGAGGGGCAGCAATGAAGAAACTCTTACCCTGGCTGAAGGCGAACCTGATCGCGGTGGTGGCGTTGGTGCTGGGCGTGATCGCCGCCCCGGTGATGGTGTTCTTCGCGCGGGGCTGGGAGAAACGCCTGCACGACCAGGTCGAGGGGCAGGTCTCAGGGTTCATCCAGCAGTTGTCCTCGTCGGACGTGTCCTACTCGGTCGATCCGTACCTTGCGGGGCAGGAGCCGATCTCGGTGAAGGCCCCGCCCAACGAGGCGACGACGAACGCCGTGGCGGGCCTGCTCCAGGCGGTGGTGAAAGGCAGCGAGGCGGTCCGACAAAAGGCGATCGAGATCAACTCGGCGGACAAGCCGCTGCTGATCCAGGGCGCGACCCCCGCCGAGAGCCTGTTCCCGGAAAACAAGGACGAAAGCACGCGGCTTCGGCTGCTGGACCAGTTGGTCGATCGCTGGCCCAAGGCTCATGCAGAGTTGCTGAGCGAGTTCCGCGCCGGCGGGCCGCCCGATCAGCCCGCCGTGCGAACGACACTGACGGAACTGCGGACCAAGGAGATCGGCCGTCGCACGACCGGCGGGGGCGAATCGAGCCTCACGCCCGAAGAGCAGGCCCAGATCGCTCTTCTGCTCGGAAAAACCAGGCTCGAACTCTACCGACAGGCGGCGACCGAGATCCGGTTCTACGCCGACAAGTCGGCGTTCGCCGCGGTGCAGCCCTGGGACAAAACGAAGGTCATGCCCATGCCGACGGCGTGGGAATGGCAGATGGACTACTGGGTCCATCGCGACATCATCAAGGCGCTGTCGCTCGCCAACTCGGACGACATCGGCGCGTTCCGTCCGGTGTTCCTCGGCCCGGTCAAAATGCTGGAGTCGATCGCCCTGTCCAAGGGCGGGGCCGACAAATCGTCAGAGGACGACGCGCCCGCCTCTGCCTCGGCGTCTCAGGGCGGCGGCGACCCCTCGGCCGAGGTGCAGCGGAACTACGCCGTCAGCCTGTCGGGCAGGGCCGCCGCCCCGGTCGCCCCGAATCCGCTGTACGACATCGTCTACGCGGACGTGGTGATCGTGGCGTCGGCGTCGCGCCTGCCGAAGATCGTCGAGGCGTTCCCCCGCGTGAACTTCATGACCGTCGTCGATCTCGACATCGAGGAGTTCGACGCGGTCCCCGCCCTTTCGGCGGGGTACGACTTCGGGTCGGACCACGTCGTCCGCGTCGCAATGCGGATCGAGACGCTGTGGCTGCGGTCGTGGGTGAAACAGTGGATGCCGCCTGAAGTCCGCAAGAAACTGGGGATTCCGGACGATCAGCCGCCGCCCGCCGACGCGGGCGAGTCGAAGCCGGGATAACACGCCGGCATTGAACCACCAGGTCGAACTCGAAGGTCGGACTCGAACAGGATCGCACGAATGAAAACGAAAGGCATCAACCCGATCGAGCGCAACGTGGAGAAGGTCGTGCTTTCTCTGGCGGCGGCGTTCGTGCTCGGCGTGCTTCTCATGCAGACAGGGCTGGTCGGCGGCTCGCCGAGGGTCAAGGTCGGGTCCGCCGAACGCCCCGTTGACGAGGCCCTGCTCGGCGTGAAGGAGATCGCGTTTCAAAGACAAGGCCGCCTGCAATCCGATCAGGTCGCCGCGGGAATCCCCGCATCGCTGCCGGACCCCCTTCAAGTGTTCGAGCAGGCCATCGCCTCGTCGTCCGGGGCGAATACCCCGCTTGCGGCGCTTGGAAAGTCGCCCTTGCGCATGGGAGACGACCTGGCGACATCAGGCCTCGCCCTGCCCAAAGGCGGCGGCGATACACGTTTCGCGGCGATCCGCGTCCCGGTGCCTGGGGTTCCGGTCGTTGGGGAATTTGAAGGAACGATCGACCCTATCGAGGTGGCCAAGGTCGGTGCCGGGCTGGCGGCGGCGCTCCCGGAGGCCCAGCCGTTTGACCTCAGAGCGATTTCGGTCGAGACAACGTTGGACGCCGCCGGGCTTCGTCGATCGCTTGAAACGCCGGGGGAAGAGGGGGCGTCGCCTCTCCCCGCCGCACTGTGGCAGGGTCGGCTTGAACTCGTGGATATCGAATGGATCAGGCAGGAGCGCACGACAACCGGCGAATGGGGCGAGGAGACGGTGCTCCCGCCGCTGCCGGGGCGTGCGACGATCCGCGAGATCGTCGGCAAGACGGACTTCCAGCCCGCGGACTTCCGCGAACTGATCGAGCGCGAGCGGCAGGAAAGGCAGGTGATCCGTCGCCCCCCGTTCTACGCGACGATCGCCGGGCGGTCGTGGGTCTGGCCCTCGCAGGCGAAGAAGGAATCGGAGTCGAAGGACGCGACCGATGTCGTCGCGCTCAAGCAGGAACTCGCGGCCCTCAGGCGGGAGTTGGACGACCTTCGGCGCCGGCTTGAGCGGGTGAACAACCCCGGCGGCAAGCCGCCCCAGGCTCCGCCAGGCGGGAAGCCCCCGGCCGGTGGCGGTGGCGGCGGCGGCGGGGGCGACCGCGGGCCGACCGCGAGCGCCGAGCCGAGGCAAACGCCTCACGGAGTTTCGGACAGCAGCTTCGACTGGCCTGTGTTGCAGCACGGGTGGCTGGCTCAGGGCGCGCCCGCGGGCGGGCGAAGGCCGGGGGGGTCATCCGATCCCCCGGCCGATCGCGGGAAAGACCGCGAGGCGGCGGCGAAGAAAAAACTCGAGGACGACATCGCGAAACTCGACAAGCGAGAAAAGGAGATCGTCGCGGAACTCGAGGCCAAAGGCGTCGCCGCTCAAGGTCTGCAGACGCCGATCGCGTTCGAGGAACCCCTGGGTTCGCTCTCCAGCAACGAAACGCAGCAAATCACGCTATGGACGCACGATCTCTCGGCCCGGCCGGGGGGAACCTATCGCTACAAGGCGCGGGCGACCCTGACCAATCCGTTCTACGGCCAACTCGAAAAGTTGCGCGACGATCAGAAGGCCCTGGCGGAAAAACCGACGATCGTCGGCGAGGCGTCGCAATGGTCCGAGCCGATGTCGATCGAGCCGAAGGTCGTGTTCTTCATCACGAGCGCATCGGAAGCAGGCGGGCCGATCGCCACGACCGCGAAAGCATCGGCGGAGATGTACGAGTTCTACTACGGCTACTGGCGCCGAACCTCCGTAACAATGTCGCCAGGGGATCGGCTCGCGGGAACGATCCCGCTTCCGGAACTCTTCGCCTATGAAATCGTGCGCGAAGGGGAATCGGGGTCGCGCTACGCCGTCAAGGACAAATCCGCATTGGAGCGGGAAAAAACAGTCGAAACCGACCTGTTTTTGCTCGATACCGCGTCGGTGCTGAGCGGGCCGGCGGGCGCCGCGCAGGCGTATCTCGCCGCCGGGCGCGCCGGCCTGATCGTCCGCCGGCCTGCCAACGAAGGGCCCGAGGCGGCCCGCCGGGGCAGGTTCCAGGCGTCGGCCGCCCTGGCCGAGTCGGCGACAACCCGCGAACCTGGGGCTTCCCCTGAGTCCGACGGCCGGGGTCGCCCCCCCGCTCCTCCTGACGAGCCAGGCCGCGACGGCGGGCGCACACCGCCCGGCGGCGGGCCGGGGGACTCGGACCGACGGTAAGTCTTGGGAATCCCCAAGATTTCCCCCGTCAATCAGGGGAAATCGCATGGCCGGGGGTCCCGGGATTGCTCGCCCTTGACACGCACGGAGAGGTTGGTACACTCTCTCCCCCGCTGCATTTCAGGCAGCGCTCGGATGAGGCCGGTCCATCGGCCGACGCCGAGAGGTGGGCTCGCCCGTGATGGGCGGCGTTCATCGGTTCTTTGACATCCGGATACGTCAGCGGGTAATGCGTCGATCGACGCGCGGCTTTCTACTTCATCTACCAAAGCAGATTCCTATGGTCTTTCCGACCGCGTGTACAGATCGACGACACCGAGAAAGTGCGAAGAGCGTTTAGAAACGGCGATTCGTGCCGCAGGACGGCCCGAAGGGAGCAATCCCCGAGGGGAGTCCGACGCGGCGTTCGACATATGAGAAACAGCGACGTGGCGAGGCCGAAGGATCGGGAGCAATCCCGGGACGGAGGCGGCGTCACGGTTGGTGCGATCAAGCGAACAAGGGCACATGAAGGATGTCTCGGCGTCAAGAGGCGATGAAAGACGTGGTAACCTGCGATAAGCCCAGGGGAGCTGGTAAACAAGCCCTGATCCTGGGATTTCTGAATGGGGCAACCCGGCCGAAAGGTCATCCCGCGCTGAATGCATAGGCGCGGGAAGCGAACGTGCTGAACTGAAACATCTCAGTAGGCACAGGAAAGGAAAGCAACAGCGACTCCGTGAGTAGCGGCGAGCGAAAGCGGACAAACCCGGAACCGTGCGAAGCGCCTGGAAAGGCGCGCTACAGAAGGTGATAGCCCTGTAACGCGGTGAAGGGGTAGCCCTCGAGTAGCATCGGGCTCGTGAAACCCGGTGTGAACATGGGGGGACCACCCTCCAAGGCTGAGTACTCCTTGACGACCGATAGTGAATCAGTAAGGCGACTGAACGATGAAAAGATCCGCTGCGAGCGGAGTGAAAGAGTACCTGAAATCATGTGCCTACACAGCGGTTGGAGGTCGCCTTCGGGCGACTGACAGCGTGCCTTTTGCATAATGACCCGGCGAGTTACGTTGCACGGCGAGGGTAAGGGCCACCGGCCCGCACCCGGAGCGAAAGCGAGTCCGAAACGGGCGAACAGTCGTGCGGCGTAGACCCGAAACCTCAGTGATCTACCCACGGCCAGGATGAAGGGCGGGTAACACCGCCTGGAGGTCCGAACTCGTTATCGTTGAAAAGATATGGGATGAGCTGTGGGGAGGACTTAAAGTGTAATCAAACTGGGAGATAGCTGGTTCTCTCCGAAAGATATTTAGGTATCGCCTCAGGAAGCAACCTTCGGGGGTAGAGCGACTGGATGGCTCAGGGGGCCGCAAGGCTACCCGGGCCAACCAAACTCCGAATACCGAAGGCCAAGTCCTGGGAGTCAGACGGCGAGTGATAATATCCGTCGTCAAAAGGAGAACAGTCCTCATCGCCGGCTAAGGTCCCTGAACATCGCTCAGTTTGTAAAGGAAGTCGGATTGCAATGACAGCCAGGATGTTGGCTTAGAAGCAGCCACCATTTAAAGAGTGCGTAATAGCTCACTGGTCGAGGAGTCCGGCGCCGACAATGATCGGGAATAAGCGATGTACCGAAGCCGCGGGCTCGAAAGAGCGGTAGGAGAGCGTTGCTGTCCGCAGCGAAGGCGTCCCGGAAGGGTCGCTGGAGCGTCAGCAAGTGAATATGCCGGGTTAAGTAACGATAAACCAGGTGAAAATCCTGGTCGCCGTAAGCCCAAGGGTTCCTGGGGAAGGTAAATCCGCCCAGGGTTAGCCGGATCCTAAGGCGAGGCCGCAAGGCGTAGTCGATGGACAGCAGGTCAATATTCCTGCGCCTCTCGCGCATCGAACCAGGTTCGGATCCCGAAGTCTCGCGGAAGCGTCAGCTGTCTGAGGCCCTTGTGGCCGATGCGAGAGGGAGGGGTTCCTAGAAAAGCCTGGGGAGTTAAGCGAGAGTCCGTACCAAAACTGACACAGGTGGGCGAGGCGAATAGCCTCAGGCGCTCGAGAGAACGGTCGCGAAGGAACTAGGCAAATTGACCCCGTACGTTCGCAACAAGGGGGCCCTCCTCCGCAAGGAGAGGGCGCAGAGAAAAGGCTCTGACGACTGTTTATCAAAAACACAGCACTGTGCCAAC
>CAZBDZ010000062.1:0-21208 GCA_964490785.1 uncultured Phycisphaeraceae bacterium | reverse complement strand
GCTGAGTACCAATCCAGCCGCCCAAGTCCTCGGACGTGATCTTGCGATTGCCCTGGGCGGCGCCGCCGGCCCCGCGGAGAATAGGCTTTCACGCGACCATGACTCCCCTCGCCATTGCCGTCTTCATCGTCGTCGTTACGTTCACCGATCTGTTCATCATCGGCGCGCTCTTCGCCAACCTGCGCGCGTCGATGTGGGGCCCGCTGGCGGCCGCGTTTCCGCCCCAGCCGCCCGCGCGCGACGCCGTGCGGAAGGAGTTTCAGTCGATCAGCGTCGGCCTGTTCAACCTCGGCTTCTGCGTCCACCTGACCGTTGACGAGGACCACCTGCACATCGACCCCACCGCGTTCCTGCGCTGGTTCCGGCTGACGAAGATGAGCATCCCGTGGAACGCTGTCCGCGTCACCAAGCGCTCGCGCTCAGGGCGGCGAGCCGCCATCCGCGTCCGCAACGTCGATATGCAGGGCCCCGCCTGGGCGTTCGGCCTGGCCGAGCCGGTGGAGTGAGAGGCGGCTCACCCCTGGACCGAGATCGGCGCGTACTCCGTCGCGGCCCGGGTCGAGGCTTTCTCAGACGCGAGTTTCTCCATGAGCATGACCCAGGTCTCGCGGTCGTACCGCATCAACTCGATCGCCTCGTCGATCTTCTTCACGTCCTTCTGGAACGAGCCGTCGACCGTCAGCCGGAGGACGTAGGTGTAGATCGCTTCGAGTTTCGAGCAGAGGTCCGGATCGACCTCGCGTTTCAGGCTCGTCGTCAGTTCGACGAGGATGTTCCGCGCGTTCGTCAACGTCTCGTAGACCACCTCGAAGTTCTTCGCCGCGAGGGACTCCCGCCCTTCACTGAGGAAGCGGATGCACCCTTCGATGAGCATCAGGCGCAACTCCTCCGGGCTTGCGGTCAGCACCTTCGTGCGGAAGTACGGGTTGTTGATGTCGAAGGCCATGAATCGTGGTATCGGCGGAGTGAGGTCGCGGATTCAGTCGCAGGGTCCTTACCGCAGCGACGAGATCGAGTTCAGGGCGCCCGATTGGCTCTGAAGTGCGGCGATGGCCTGCTCCATTGACGCGAACTGCCGTTCCAGCCGCGCGCGCTTCGCCTCCAGCCGAACGTCGAACTGGTCGATCCGCTTCTGGTGCGACTGGATCTGGTCCTCGATGGTTCGCCCGCGCCGGTTGAGCGTGCCGCCCACCGTGCTCGTCGTGTTCGCGGCAAACTCGGCCAGTTTCTCCACCACGCCGAGGCGCGTGAACTCGGTCGTCGTGCTCGTGTTCGAGACCAGCACGTCGTTGTCGGGATCGTCGTCCCCCAGGTCGTCCACGATGACCTGCGACTCCCGCGGCACGACGTCGCGCGCCGAGAAGAGCGATTCGACCGCCGAGGCGTCCTGCTCGAGCGCGGTCCGGAACTTCGTCGAATCAAACTCGAGTTTCGACCCTTCTTTGAGCGTCAGCCCGACCTGGAACAGCCGCGTGAACTGCCCCGCCGCCCCGTCGGGCGCGCCCTGCACGATCGAGCGCACGCCCGCCCGGAGCGACCCGATCGTCTGATCGCCGAAGAGCGCCGTCGCCTGCTTGGTCTCCGTGTCGTACGAGTCGAACTTGGCGAGTTTGTCGATGAGCGCGTTGTACGCCGTGACAAACTCCGTAACGGTCTTCTCGATCGTCTCCGTGTCGCGCGTGACGGTGAGCGAAACCGGCGTGTTGCTTGTCTGCCGCAGGTCGATCGTCACGCCCTGGATGACGTTGTCGAGCGTGTTCGAGGACCCGGTGAGGAGCACGCCGCGCGCCGGATCGCCCGAGCCGTAGAACGCCACCGAGTCCTCCCCTTTTGCAAGCGTGGTGAGCGAGAGGTCGAGCGAGCCGGTGTCGATGGTGGCCCTGCCGACGGCACCGGAGCGCTGCGACGTGAGGCTGAGGCGCGCCCCCGTGCCGTCGCGGATGATCGCGGCCGACACGCCGACGCCCGCGGCGTTGATCTTGCTCGCGACCGTGCTGAGCGTGTCGTTGGCGGCGAACGTGACCGTGCGCTCGAACGACCCGTTGATCTCGGTAACCCCGCCGTCGTTGTCGTCCGACGAGGCGAGATTCAGGGTTTTCGCCACGGTGCCCGAGACGTCCTCGACCTCCAGGGTTCCCGTAGCGCTGGAGGTGTCGCGGATGATGATGCCGTCGCCGTTGGTGTTGATGTCGGCGGTCACGCCGCTCGGCGCCGCGCCGTTGATGAACTGGATGAGATCGTCCACCGTCTTGATCGAGTCGGCGATGTTCAGCGTGACCGAGGTGCCCGAGGCGGCGGTGATGCGGATTTTCCCGGTGCCGATGCCCTTCCCGCCGTTGAGCGACGAGACGAGCGTCCCGCGCCCGATCCACTTCGCCTGGATGTTCGAGCCGTTGTAGGACCCGCCCGTCGCGCCGCTCGCGGCGATGCCGAGGGCCGTCGCCGCGGCGCCGCTGGCCGCGATGTTGCCCGAGCCGGCGCCCGATTGGTCCTCGAGCGCCAACCCGTTGCCCGCGCGGTTGAACTTCACGCGGACGCCCTGCCCCGGCGCCGCGGCCAGTTGTGCGTTGATGTCGTTGATCACGTCGTCCAGCGAGCCGGCGAGGGCCGAGGCGCCGATGGTTACGTTCGTAACCGTCCCGTCGCGGTCCGTGATCGCAAGGTCGTTCGCCGACACCCCCGCGCCGCCGATCAGGGACTGAACGAGGATGCTGTTCAGCCCCGAGATGAGCCGGGTTCCGTTGATCGTACCCGACGCGACGCCCGTCGTGGTGGTCTCGATGCCGAGGTCCTTCGCGGTCGTGCGGTTGCTCGTCGCGCTGCGGACGATGAGGTTGCTCGTCGTCTGCCCCGTGGTGTCCATGAGGACGAGGCCCGTCTTGTCCGCGTTCAGCGCGGCCGTAACCTTCCCCGATGTCTGCGTGTTGATGTAGTCAATGACATCCTGAAGCGTGGACGCCCGCGTCTGGTCCACGATGGTCTCGTCATCGTCGTCGGTTTCGGGGTCGTTCTCTTCCTCGTGCGTGATGAGGCCGAGCGAGATGTTGTGGATGCTCCCGTCGCGGGCGGTGATGATGAGATCGGAACTCCCGTCGCGGATGTTGACCCCCGTGCCGTCGTTCAGCGTTGTGAGGGCCGTCGCGCCGGAGAGCGTCCTGATCTTCGTTCCGGCGAGGGCGTTGCCGAACCCGGCGGTGGCGCTCCCCGCGATGCCGAGGCTCGTCGCCGTGGTGTACCCCGTCGCGTTCGAGATGGTGAGGGCCGCGGCGCCCGAGGTGTTCTGGTCCGTGATCTTGATGCGGTCGCCGTCCACGGCCGCCTTGACGCGCACTCCGCTCGCCGCGTTGATCGCATCGAGCACGTCGCCGACCGTTACGGCGGTGGAAAGGTCCACGGTCGCGCTGCCCCCCGCGGCGTCGGCGATGACGATCTTCCCGCGCTCGACCCCCGCCCCGCCGTTGAGTTCCGTCAGCCGGGTCTCCGTCTGGAGTTGCCCGCCGCCCAGTTCAAAGGTGAACGATGCCGCGTTGACCGCCGACGTGTCCGCGTCGGTGAACGAGCGGGAGAGCACCTGCTGCGTCGTGACGAGTCGCTTGACGACGAACTGGTATGACCCCGCCGCCGCCGTGGTTCCGGCCGTCGCGGTGAGCACGTCCGTGTCGCTGCTCTGGGCCCGCGACGACTTGAAGGTGTTGGAGAGCCTGAACTTCTGCGCCGCCGACTTGAGCGCGAGAGCCGACGAGTTGATATCGAGGTACGCCGCCCTCTGCGATTGCAGCGAGATGATCCTCTGCTGCATCTGCTGCTTGGGCCGAGCCTCCAGCGATAGCAACTGGTCGATCAACTGCGCCGAGTTGATCCCGCTGAACAGACCAACGCCTGATGCCACGCCGCCCATGCGCACGCCTCCTCTTTTGCCTGCGCCCCTCCGTGGGCACGATCACCCTCACGCCGGCCCCGGCTCATCACAACCCGCGTGCCGTGCCCCGCGTGCCACGCCCTTTCCAGGGCGTGCGCTCGGGAACCGCTGACACGACACCTCGACGAACCAGCCTCCGGCGACGTGACCGCCCGGCGCTCCGCGCCGGGGAGTTACCGGTCCTACATCGGCCTGATCAGCGCCGGGGCTGCATCGCCCGGGCCGGCATCTCCCACATCCATCGTCGGCCCAATCTCCGCCCCGGTGCAGCCCGCGCCCGTTCCCATTCGACCTTCCCCCGCCCGCCGCGGCTTCTTGGACCTTCCGCCTTACCCTTTCTCCGATGCCCGCCCCCCTGCGAACCCAACAGCCGCCCTACATCGTCAGCCGCCCCCAAGGCCACACCCGACCATCTCCAGACTCGGAGTGGCTCCTGACCACCGGCAACGGGGGGTTCGCCATGGGCACGGCCTCCGGCGTCAACCGCCGCAAATACCACGCCCTCCTGATCGCCAGCACCCACCCGCCCGTTGACCGCGTCTCATGCCTCGTCGGGCTTGACGAGACCCTCATCCTCCACGACGACGCCGGCCGGGAATCCTCCCGCCACCACCTCGACACCCACCGATTCCGCACCGGCGCGCTCAACCCGGCCGGAGCCGACCTTCTCGTCCGCTTCGAGAAGACTCCGACCGTCGCCCGGTGGGTCTATGCCGTCGCGGGCATCGAGGTCATCAAGGAACTGAAACTCGCCTCTCGGCGCAACGGCTGCGCCGTCCGGTACACCCTGCGCGGCCGGCCGCGAAACCTGCGCCTCCTCATCACCCCTCGCGTAACCCTCCGCGACTTCCATGCCGTCAATGCGAGCATTGATCTGTCGTGCTACTCGGCCGAGGCGCGAGGCGACAGCATGCGGATCTCGCATGAGGGCCGGACGCTCAACATCGTCTGCGGGCACGCCGATGCGGTCGCCCGGCCCGGCTTTCTCCACGATGTCCTTCTGGACTTCGAATCCGAACGACGGCAGGAGGACGTGGAGCAGGTCTTCACGCCGGGATGGTTCGAGATCTCAACCCTGACATCTCACATGTCAGATCGCAATTCTCAAATCTCAGATTTCAAATCTCGAATCTCAGATCTCGAATCTCAAATCTCAGATCTTGAATCTCAGATCCCTGATCCCCATCCTCAGGCCGCCGACCCCGTTCCCCCTCTCGCGTGTTTCATACTCTCCGCCGCCCTCGAACCCGACTCTCCCGACCCCGCCATCTTCGCCGACCAATCCCGCGAGCACCATCTCTCCCGCGTCCGCGGCGGCTTCCTTCGCGCCCATCCCGGCCTGGACGCGCTCACGCCGCTTGTCGACGCCTCGGACGACTTCCTCGCCCCTCGCGTCGTGGACGGCAAGGAACTCACGACCATCCTCGCCGGGTTCCCGTGGTTCTCCGACTGGGGGCGCGACACCATGATCTCGCTCGTCGGCCTGATGCTCACGACCGGGCGACTCGACGACGCGCGAGGGGCCCTCGAGACCTTCGCACGCCACGTCAAGGACGGCCTGATCCCCAACCTCTTCGACGACTACGGCGGGCCGCCGCAATACAACACCGTCGATGCCTCGCTCTGGTTCCTCCACGCCTGCCGCGAGTACCTCCGCGCCGGCGGCGAGCGACCCGTCCATGACAAGGTGCTGCTCCCCGCGTGCCTCCAGGTCATCGGCCGCTACCAGTCCGGCACGCACTTCAATATCCGCATGGACCCCGCCGACGCCCTCGTCTCCGCCGGCGATACAACCACTCAACTCACCTGGATGGACGCCAAGCGCGACGGCGTGGTCTTCACGCCGCGCCACGGCAAACCCGTCGAGATCAACGCCCTCTGGCACCACGGCCTTCTCTGCGTCGCCGAGTGCATCGGCACAACCGACACGCCGCGAGCCCATCAACTCCGCGCCCTGGCAGCCCGCGTCGCCGATTCATTCCGCGCGAAGTTCTGGAACGAGCAGGAACGAAGGCTCTTTGACTGCCTGCAGCCTTGTGCCACTGGCGGCTTGCCCGCCAGTGCCAAGCATCCCGAAAGCCCGTGTCGGGATCGGACGCAGCAGGCCCCTGCACTGGCTGACAAGCAGCCAGTGGCACACGATCCCGGCCCCTGTGCCACTGGCGGCTCGCCCGCCAGTGCGACTTCCACCGGATTCGACACCCCCCTCCCCCACATCCGCCCCAACCAGATTTTCGCCGCATCCCTCGAGTTCTCCCCGCTCACGCCCGACCAGCGCCGCGCCGTCGTCGAAAACGTCAAGACGCACCTGCTCACACCGCGAGGCCTGCGCACGCTCGCCTCCTCCGACCCTGCCTACTGCCCGCGCTTCGACGGCGACATGATGCGCCGCGACCGCGCCTACCACAACGGCACAGTCTGGCCCTGGCTCATCGGCCCGTACTGCGAAGCCCTACTCCGCGCCGGCGACTTCTCGCACGCCGCGAGAGAAGAAGCACGCCACGCCCTCCAGCCCATCCTCGACTCCCTCACCGACGCGTGCCTCGGCCAGATCGCCGAAGTCTACGACGCCGACGAACCCCGCCGCGCTCAGGGCTGCGTCGCCCAGGCGTGGAGCGTCGCCGAGGTGCTGCGCGCGGCGGCGCTTATCTACGAAGGCCGACCTTGAAGGAGGGACGCCAGGTGGCATCGATTCCCGTGCCGCTGATTCCCCGTCCGCGGGGAACCAGTGCACCCCCCGGTGCCACGGCCAGCGAAGCGAGTCTTCGAGCGCAGTCGGCCGTGGCCGTGCCACCGATTCCCTGTCCTCAGGGAATCGGTGCCGAGAGCCCCGTGCGCCCTCCGCCCGCCGGGTGCCACGGCCAGCGCAGTCGGCCGTGGCCGTGCGCCATCGGCGTCCCCACACCCCGGGGTCGGCCGATCCCCGTCGCCGTTTCAGCCTGAATTCAGGGCATTCTCGTTTTTTTTTTCGGACAGATTTTATTTGCCAACACCAGAAACATGATGTATCCATAATGAGTGTCGGCGAGCGGCCCGGTCGTTGGGGTCCGCGGCGTCCTTCCGAGCGATGCCCCGCACTGCGGGAAGGAAGCCGAGGAAGTTGTTCCGAGCCTCGCGCCATATTGACTGGGTGCCGCTGGTCGGCTCTGCGACCAGCGGGGTGGATTCGGGGCCGGGAGATTCCCGGTGATGGGCCGGTGGTGCAAACTCCTGGTGGCATGGGCTTTTCGAAGATTCGCCGAGGCGACCCAGCCCATGTGCCTTTGCGCGTTCCTCGCGGTGCTTCTCCCGACGGTTGCCTCCGCGCAGTCCCCGCCCCACCCGATCCCGGAATCCGAACGCTGGGCGACGATCACGCATGCGGGGAATGACCACTACGTTCCGCCGACATGGGTTCCGGAGCAAACGCCCTCAGGCCGAGTTGCTTACGAGTACCAGATCAGCCGGACCGAGGTCACTGCGGGCGAGTGGCTTGAGTTCGTGCAGGCCTACGGCCCCTACGTCGAGAACGATTACGCGAGCTCTTCGGTCTTTACAAGTGTCTTTGTTCGGCGTCGCTCCAATGGCGCGGGGGGCTACACATACAGCCTGACGGCGGAATCCGTGCGGAACAAGCCGGTGGAGATCGGCTGGCGGTTCGCCGCGCGCTACGTCAACTGGCTCCACAACGACCGGGCTCTCACCCAGAACGCGTTCGAGGGCGGTGTCTACGAGACCAGCACATTCGGTGAAAACCCGGACGGCACATTGACGGATCAGTTGGAGCGGAACCCGGGCTCTCGCTACTGGATCCCCTCGGCGGATGAATGGGTCAAATCGGCCTACTGGGATCCGAACCGTTTTGGCATCGCGCAGCCTGGGTATTGGCACTACCCCAACGGGACCGACACCCCATTGATCCCCGGCGTGCCCGGTGTCGGGCAGACAAGCGCGGGAATTGACTGGAGCCCCTCGGTTGGTCCCGACGTGGCGGCCTACCGTGATGTGCAGTCGCCGTGGGGATTGTGGGACCTTTCCGGCGGGAAGAGGGAATGGCTCGAAATCGGGTATCGACTCAACGGCAGCGGGCTGTGGTTGCGGGGACTTCGTGGTTCGCAAATCAGCGTCGCAGACCCCATGTACAGCGACAGCATCGACTTCCCCGGTGGCGCGCCACCGGCGTCGATCTTCGGATTGAGAATCGCTCGCGCGGTGCCAGGGCCTGGTGCGTGCCTGCTCCTGAGCGCCGTGCTCACTACGTTGCAACGGAGGAACAGGACGTGCGTTCTTGCTTCGCACAACTCGTCGCCTTGTTTGTTACCCTCCTTCTCTCCACGTTCTCCTCTCGGGGCGACATTCACGTGGGCACAGCCGGGGGACCTCCGTCCTACATCCTGACCGAGATCCAGGATGGGCTGTACGACCTGACCGTATGGTGCAACGTCTTCGAGCCAGGGCAGCACTTCATCGTGACGCGGGATGAGAACACACCCGACGACTCGATCCGGACCCTTACCATTCAGATCTCCGAGGACACCGACCGCGGAATCCACATCTGGATTGGCTCGTTCTCCTACCCTCTCAAGGACATCGAATCGATCGTCGTCGAGCCCGAAGAATCCGAAGCGCTCGCCACCAGCACGATTGAAGGCATGTTCCTGTCGGACAAGTTGGGCAGCATCTCCGGCGTCACGGTGGTCATGGATGCCAACGTGGGCGGGTGGCATCGATTCCTCGCGGTGCCACTGATTCCGGTTCCTCCGGAATCAGTACTCCCCCCGCGTGAGAGAACGCTCCACGCACAGGTTTCCCGCGGATTGAACGGTCGCTGTGGCGACCGGGGAACCAGTGGCGCGTCGAGGAAGCAATGCCTTCCGCCGCCCCCCGGTTTCATGGCTGGTGGCGTCGGCCGCGGCGTGCTTCTCCGACCAGCGGCACCCGGAGGCTATATTGCCTTCGGTTTCACGGGGGATGAGGGTGCCGCGCGATGGCCTTCGAGATTGATGAGACGCACGATCCGCGCTTGATGTCGTGGGTGGAATCGGCGAACGATCCGGCGACGGATTTTCCGATTCAGAACCTGCCGCTCGTGTTCTTCCAGTACGAGGGTGAATGGTCGGACGACGGCGATGAGCCGATGAACTCGGGCGATCCCGGGCCGGCGGAGTCGTCGGTGGGGATGGTGATCGGGGATCAGGTGCTGGACCTTGCGGCGTGCGCCGATCACGGGCTGATCCGCGACTGTCCATCGGACGAGATGGCGCCGCATGAGCCCTTTGATTCGCTTCAGGAGGAGTTGCTGATCCTTAAGCGGGGCGCGTGGGGCGACCTGCGCCGGCATGCGGTCGAGATTCTGCGCAAGGACAGCAAGCGGGTCGGTCGTGGGCGGGACGTGAAGGAGATGATCGTCCGCCCGTTGGAGGAGGTCGAGATTCTGGTGCCGACATGGCCGCGGGGCTACACGGATTTCTATGCGTCGATCCACCACGCGATGACGGTGGGTTCGATGTTCAGGCCGGAGAGCCCGCTGCTGCCGAACTACAAGTGGGTGCCGATCGGGTATCACGGGCGCGCGTCGTCGATCGTGCCGAGCGGGACGAAGATTCGCCGGCCGCGGGGCCAGGTGAAGGCGGACGATGCGGCCGCGCCTGAGTTCGGCCCATGCAGGATGCTCGACTACGAGTTGGAGGTCGGCTGCATCATCGCCGGGGGGAACAAGAGGGGCGAGCCGATCCCAGTTGAAGCGGCGGAACAAAACATCCTCGGGCTGTGCCTGGTGAACGACTGGTCGGCGAGGGACATGCAGAAGTGGGAGTACCAGCCGCTCGGGCCGTTCCTCGCCAAGAACTTCGCGACGAGCGTGTCGCCCTATGTTGTAACACTCGAGGCGCTCGCGCCCTTCCGCTGTCCCGCGATGCGGCGACCGGAGGGCGACCCCGCGCCGTTGCCATATCTCTCCTCGAAGCAGAACGAAGAGCGCGGCGGGTTCGACATCACGCTGGATGTCTGGCTCACGAGCAAGCAGATGCGGCAGCGGCGGATGCTGCCGGTGCATCTGTCGAAGGGGTCGTTCAGAGACATGTACTGGACGATGGCGCAACTGGTGGCGCACCATGCGTCGAACGGATGCAATCTCGAGGCCGGCGACCTGCTGGCGAGCGGGACGGTGAGCGGCGAATCGCAGGGCTCGCGTGGGTGCCTGCTGGAGTTGACGTGGCAGGGGCGGGATGCGGGCGGGAAGCCGCTGCCGCGGAAGCCGATCGCATTGCCGACGGGAGAAACGAGGCTGTTCCTCGAGGATGGCGATGAGGTCGTGATGAAGGCGTACTGCGAGCGGGAGGGGTTCAGGCGGATCGGCTTCGGGGAGTGCCGGGGAATCATCGAGCCTGCGGGGTGAGGATTGACCGCGGAGGCGCGGCGTGCGCGGCGGGAGGATGGGTTATCGGGTTTCGTGCGCGGGGGTGTACCTTGATGGAGGGGGTCGATTCAGGGGCTGTTTTTGCCGATGCAATCGGGGAGTCCGGCTGCGGTGCGCCACGGGGGAGGCATCCGCTTCGACGCGGACGGATGGTGTGGCACATACCTGGAGGCCTTCCGATGGCGCGTATTCGACTTGTTGCGGCGGCGGGATTGGTGGCGTGTGCGGTTTCGCCGATGCCGGCGGGACAGAAGGCGCATTCAGCGCCGGCGAATGGCCCGACGCCGGACCAGGCGTGGCTGATGCTGCGCGAGGGGAATGCGCGGTATTTCAACGGCAAGGCCGAGCATCCCAACGCGGATCAGTCTCGGCGCGACGAGGTTGCGGAGGGGCAGAATCCGTTCGCGGTGGTGCTTGCGTGCGCGGATTCGCGTGTGCCGGTGGAGCGCGTGTTTGATCGGGGGATCGGGGACCTGTTCGTGGTGCGCGTCGCGGGGAATGTGTCGGACACGGATGAAGTGGGCACGATCGAGTACGGCGCGGGGCATCTGAACTCGCCGCTGGTCGTGGTGATGGGGCACAGTGCGTGCGGCGCGGTGAAGGCGGTCGCGTCGGGGGCGGAGGTTCACGGGTCGATCCCCGGCCTGGTGGACAACATCATCCCGGCGGTCGAGTGGGTGCGGAAGAACAGGCCGGGGTTGACGGGAGACGAGTTGGTCAGCGCGGCGATCGAGGCCAACGTGTGGCAGAGCATCGACGACCTGTTCACGAAGAGCGAAGAGGTCCGCGGGTTGGTCGAGGCGAACAGGTTGAAAGTGGTGGGGGCGGTGTACGACCTGGCGTCGGGGCGCGTGCGCTGGCTGGGGGAACATCCGTACCAGGACCAGTTGCTGAGCGCCCCTGCCGGGCTGGATGAGCCTCACGCGGAGAACGTGCCCATGCCGCGATCGGCGGCTCCCGCGGCCGCGCCGAAGCCGATGCCCGCCGCGCCGACGGAGCAGGCGCAGAAGGACACGCACGAGGCTCCGTCGCCGAAGGACTCGACCACCGGGCCTGGGCACGACGCGCCGAAGCACAAGACCGCCGACGCGCCGACACATGGCAAGGGGCAGGATCCGCATTGACGAGCGGATGATCCTCGCACCGGCCGAGGACCCATTGGTCTTTCGCCGCAGCGACCCGGCCCATGACCCCCAAGGCGGGGGTTTTCGGTCCTGATATGTCCCGAAATCGGTATCCGCCGGGTTTTTGCTGGCGTTGGCGCTATTGCGCTCTAACTTGTAGTGGACGGAGGCGCTGCCCACGCCGCGACGGTTCGCGGCGGGGTGTGGTTGTCCGCCAAGGGAGAGACGCCGCGATGAAGTCGATCATGATGTCGTTGGGGGCGGGGATCGTGCTGGGGTTGTGCGGCGTGGCGTCGGGAGCAGGGCCGGATCGGCTGCCGAGCGCGGCACTGGAGTTGATACGGAAGTATCCCGGCGCGCGGGTCGAGACGGTGGGCGGGCGCGTGTCGATGGTGTACGGGCGCGCGATGGCGCAGGGGGCGACGGCCCTCGCCGCGGCGGACGAGTTCGTGGCGGAGGACATCGGCGTGTTCGGGGTCGGGATGCCGACGCTGGAGGTCGCGCGCGTCAACGAGTTGATGACGAGCGCGTCGACGGTCGTGGTGTATTCGCAGAGCGTCGAAGGCCTGCCGGTGGAGCGGAGCGCGGTGCGCGTCGTGGTGAAGGCGGAGCCGGGGAGGCAGACGGTGGCGATGGCGAGCGCCCGGCTGGCGCGCGTGCCCGACGGCGGGTTCCGTCCCGACGCGATCGATGGGAAGCAGGCGGTCGAGGCCGTGGCTTCGCTGCCCGAGTGGGCCGCGATGCAGGAGTTCGGCGAGCCGGCGATGGTCGTGTACGCGGGCGAGGGGGACGAGGAGCAGCCGATCGAAGCGGTGCGCGCGTGGAAGTTCGTCGGGACCGGGGCCGTGATCGGAGGCGCGCCGCTCAAGAGGACATTCTTCGTGGATGCATCGAACGGGCGCGTCGTCTTCGCACGCAACGAGATCCACTTCGGGTCGGCGGATGTGAGCGGGTCGGTGAAGGGGTGGGGCTCGCCTGGGCTGCTGCCGGACGACACGTACAACCCGCCGGCGCTGCTGGAGATGCCGGAGATTCTCGCGAGCATCACGGGCGGGAACAGCGCGTACTCGGATCGCATGGGGCTTTTCACGATCGACAGCGCGATGGGCGGGCCTCTGAGCGTCGTGGCCGGCGTCGCGGCGGGGCGGTGGGTCTCGGTGTCGAACACCGCGGGCGGGGGGAACATCTCAGCGACGGCGAGCGGCGTGTTCCCGCCCGGGCCGGCGGATCTCGTGCTGAACGCCCCGGCTCCCCCGGCGGGGAACTCGTTCACCACGGCCCAGGTGAACGCGTTCATCCACCAGACCTTGACGCACAACTACTTCCGCGACCGCGCGCCCTCGTTCACGGGGCTGGACAATGACGTCGCGGCGAACGTGAACCTCGGCTCCACCTGCAACGCCTTCTTCGACAGCATCGACCTGAGCACGAACTTCTACGTGCAGGGGGAATCGTCGACGACGCCCGGGGTGTTCTGCGTGAACTCGGCGTACAGCACCGTGGTGTCGCACGAGTACGGGCATTACATCGTCAACCGCCTCGGGCTGGGGCAGGGGGCGTTCGGCGAGGGGTTCTCGGACACGGTGGCGATGATGGTGTACGACGATCCGATCATCGCGCGCGGGTTCCGGCTTGGGAACCCGGCGTCGTTCATCCGGAGCCCGGAAGCAGCGAACATCCAGTATCCGTGCTCGGCATCGTGCGGCGGGGCCGTCCACTGCTGCGGGCAGATCCTCGGCGGCACGGTGTGGGACATGCGGAACAACTTCGTCAACGCCTACGGCCCGGCGACGGGCATCGAACTGATGCGGCAACTTCACGTGGACTGGGCCCAGATCACCGTCGGCGGCATCGGGAGCAACTCCGCCCACCCGCAGACCGCGGTCGAATGGCTGACCGTCGATGACAACGACGCGAACATCGACAACGGCACGCCGAACTACGCCCTGATCTGCGAGGCGTTCGGGCAGCACGGCATCGCCTGCCCGCAGTTGGCGCTCGTGGACTTCGTCTACCCCTCCGGCCGACCGGAACTCGTCTCGACCACCGGCGGGACCCTGCTCCGCGTGGACATCGTGCCGATCACGGCGACGCCGGCGGCGAACAGCGGCGTCTTCTTCCATAGCGTGAATGGCGCGCCGTACACGTCCGTGCCGATGACCGAGATCGGGACGAACCAGTACCAGGTCGCGTTCCCCGCGTCCGCGTGCGGGTCGGCGATCCGGTACTACGTGCAGGTCGGCATCGAGAGCGGCGGACTGGATCAGGACCCGTACAACGCGCCGACCGATTTCTATTCCGCGATGTCGGGTTCGACATTCGTGACGACGGAATCGTTCACGGAATCCAGCGCGGGATGGTCGCTCGGCGCGCCCGGCGATACGGCGACAACCGGGCAGTGGACCTTCGGCGATCCGATCGGCACCGCCGCCCAGCCGGAGGACGACCACACCGCAGACCCGGGCGTCAACTGCTTCTTCACGGGCCAAGGCACGCCCGGCGGCAGTCTCGGCCAGGCGGACGTGGACGGCGGGACCACGACCCTCGTCTCCCCGGCGATCGACCTGAGCGCCGCGGCGGGGGCCCGAATCTCGTACTGGCGCTGGTACTCGAACGACACCGGCGGCGATCCGAACAACGATGTATTCACCGTCGACGTCTCGAACGATGGGCTCAACTGGGTCAACGTCGAGTTCGTCGGCCCCACAGGCGCGGAGTCGCACGCCGGGTGGTTCTTCCATTCCTTCCCTGTGGAGGCGTTTGTGCCGCTCTCGTCGAATGTGCGCGTGCGGTTCGTGGCGAGCGACCTTGGGGCCGGCTCGCTGATCGAGGCGGCGGTCGACGATCTCACGGTTGAAGTCGTTGAGTGCGCGCCGCCGCCGGGATGCCTCGGCGATGCGAACCGCGACGGCGTGGTCAACTTCGAGGACATCACCGTGGCCCTGGCGAACTTCGGCGGCTCAGGGCCGCAGGGCGACGCCGACTTCGACGGCGACGTGGATTTCAACGACGTGACGGTGGTGCTGGCGCACTTCCTGGAGGTGTGCGAGTAGCCCCGCCGCCGCACGTTTTCCAGCAATAGCCCGTGCTCCGAAGAAGCCGCCACTGACGAGTCCGCGAGGAAGTGGCGGATGCGGCCGCGCCATTATTTCCACGATTCCGCATCACACCGGCGGAATCCCGACCACGGCGACGCCGAGCCTGTCGGCAAGGGCGAGCGTTTCGTTCTTGTCGATGATGATGACGTCGCCCGAAGCGAGCGCGAGGGCGCGCCCGCCGTGCTTGTGCATGTTGGTGATCGTGTCCGGGCCGACGGTGGGGACGTCGCTGCGGCGGTCGTGCCCGGCGCGGGCGGCCTTGAGAAGACACCATCCGCCCGAGCGGCAGAGTTCGCCGGTGCGGGCGATCATGCGGTCGGTGCCCTCGACGGCCTCGACCGCGATGACGTCGCGGTCGCGCACGGCGATCGCCTGCCCGATATCGAGGCGGAGCATCTCGAGCAGGATCTGCCACCCGTGCTCGATCGCCGCACGCTGGGCTATGGTGGGATGGCGATCGGTCATCACGCCCGCGTGGGCGAGGTGGTCGGCGATGTGGGCGGTTGAGTCGATGAGTTCAACTCCGTCGCGCGCCAGTTCGTGCGCGAGGGCGAGCAGAATCTGGTGCGAACGCCGGTCGCGGCGCAGGCGGATGTACATCCTAACCGCGCGCAGATCGGGCGTGTTCTTCAGGATGTTCCACCATGAGTAGAGCATCCGCGCCTTTTCGACCCGGCCGACCATGACCGCGTATTCAGCGCCCATCCGCCGGAGCGTTCGGCCCCACGAGCCGGGGCGAAGCACGCCGACCTCCGCGAAACGGTCGCACAGCGCGGGAAGCGCCGCGTCGTACTGCCCCGACAGTCCCACGGCGAAGACGGGATGCCCCTGGTTCTTCATGCCTTGCGCAACAAGGATGGGAAGCCGTCCCGCCCCGGCGATCAGACCGAGCCCCGCGGGCGGGGCCGGCGGATCGGGAAGGATCGAGAGGGCGATGGGCGCGGTGGCGGGACTCATCTCTTCGCGTTCGCGGGGACGAGTTCGTCAAGCGAAGGGCGGACGGGCGGCGTGCGTTCGAGTTCGTCGAGGCGGGCGATGACGGCCTCCGGAGTGGCGAGGACATCGAAGAGCAGGCGCGCGGCATCGCGCGTGAATCGGCTTCGGATCATGTGGTCGAGCATGAGGAGAAGGGGATCAAAGAAACCGCCGGCGTTGCCGTTGCCCGGGCCGTCAGGGTCGCGCGGGTTGAGGAGGATGATGGGCTTGTCGTGCTCGCCGAGGAGTCGGCCGACAAGAATCTCGAAGAACTCCTCGAGCGTCCCGAGCCCGCCGGGGAGGACGACCATGGCGTCGCCGCGGGCCTCAAGGATGGCCTTGCGCTCGCGCATGGTGGCGACGATGATGTTCTCGCTGTTGGATTCGTCGAGTTGCTCGGCCTGTTTGAGGCGGTGCGTGATGATGCCGAGGGTGCTACCGCCGGCGCCCCGGACGGCGCGGGCGGTCTCTCCCATGATGCCGACGCGACCGCCGCCGAAGACCAGCCCGCGACCGGATCGGGCGAGGAGCGTGCCGAAGGAGCGCGCGAGCGCGTAGTAGTCGGCGTGAAGGACCTCGCTCGACGAGCAGTACAGCGTTACGTTGGCGAGGCGGGGCATGGAAGGCAATTTACCACGGATGAACACAGATGGACACTGATTGAAACTGGGAATGGAAATGGCTCACGCCGATCGCCAACACTCCTTCCCCAATCCGTGTCCATCTGTGTTCATCCGTGGCTACGCCTTTGGCGGGATGCCGATGTCTTCGTTCCAGAGGTCGGGACGATCGCGGATGAACCGCTCCATGAGGGCGATGCAGCGCGGGTCCTGGACGACGTCGAGGCGTACGCCGCGGGACGCGAAGAGGTCCTCCGCGCCCATGAAGGTCCTGTTCTCGCCGACGATGACGCGCGGGATGCGGTGGAGGAGCGACGTGCCGGTGCACATGATGCATGGCGAGAGAGTCGAGGCGAGCGTGAGCATGTGCCAGTCGCGTCGCCGGCCGGCGTTGCGGATGCAGGACACCTCGGCGTGGGCCGTGGTGTCCCCGGTCTGCACGCGGAGGTTGTGCCCGCGCGCGACGATGGTCCCATCCGGCCTCATCAGCGCCGACCCGATGGGGATGCCGCCCTCGCGCAGACCGAGAAGGGCTTCGTCGTAGGCGGCGTCGAGCAGGGCGCATTCGGCGGGGGTGAGCGGCATACGGTCATGGTATGACAGAGCATCCGGGAGGATGTCCTGCCTTGATGCCTCCTGCCTTGCTGCCTTTCTTCCCGTCAACCTGTTTTCGGCGCGAGGAAAGCCTCCAATACACTCGCAACCCCGATGCACACGATCGACCTCACCTCCATCCCGCGCGTTGCGATGTACGTGGACATGCTCCGCCGCGTCAGCCGGCATACGGAGCCCGCGGATGTGCAGAAGGAGTTCGCGCGGATCCTGCGGGAAGAACGGCAGGTGGACGGGATGATCTCCCTTTCAGTGCGCGGGCTGCCGAGAGGGCAGTACAAGTTCACGCGGGTCAATCTCGACGATGACGTCGGGACAGTCACCATCAACCCGTGGCGGCAATGGAATGACCTGGCGACGCATTCGGGCGGGTTCATCGGGTCGCTGATCGAGGCGCCCGTGCCGAGGATCGTGCAGCACATGAACGTTCGGCATGATCCGGTGCTCGGCGATCGGCTCGCGCGATTCGGGTCGTGCTTCGCGAATCCGTTGTATGACGACGGAGAGGCGTTGAACTGGAGCATCACGTTCAGAGTCGGGGACGAGGCCTACACGGCCGAGGGAAGCGAGACGAACATCCTGCGGTCCAATGTCATCGGCAAGTTGACCAAATCGCTCGTGGTGGCGAAGCAGGCGCGCGAACTCAACGCGAAACTGACGGCCCAACTGGAGGAGATCGCGCAGATTCAGCGGACGCTCCTTCCCGATCGCCTGCCGAGCGTGCCGGGGGTTTCGATCGCGACGAGTTACCTGACGAGCAACGAAGCGGGGGGCGATTACTACGACTTCTTCGAGATGGGGAAAGGTCGGCTGGGGGTTGTCGTCGCGGACGTGTCGGGGCACGGCGCCGGGGCGGCGACGGTCATGGCCATGCTCCAGACGATCCTGCACGGCTTTCAGGAACGCCACAAGGGACCGGCGGCGATGCTGGAGCATGCGAACCGCGAACTCATGCGGAAGCGGTTCGACACGATGTTTGTTACGGCGTTCGCCGGCGTGATCGACCGGGAACGCGCCGTGCTGACCTACGCGAACGCGGGGCACAATCCGCCGGAACATCGGCTCATCGGCGGCGAGACACGGTCGCTGGCGGAGGGGGCGTCGGTGCCGCTGGGGGTGATTGATCGGCCGGAGTACACGGACGCGCGCACGCCGATGAACGCGGGAGAGACGATGGTGCTCTACACGGACGGCGTGACCGAGGCGTTCAGCCCGCCGCCGGAGCGGGAGATGTTCGGCGTGAGAAGGCTGCGCGAGGCGCTGGCCACGTGCAGCGGCGAGCCTTCGTGCGTGATCGAGTCGATCCACGAGCGGCTGTACGAGCACACAAGGTCGCGCGAGCGCGCGGACGACCAGACGCTGGTCGTCGCGAGGGCGGAAGGGTGATGCGCGCCGCACGGAATCGACCCGATGCAACGGGAGGTCCGCTTCGGCGTGGAAGTTCAGCGAGAGACCGCGCACGGTCACTGTGGCTTGCGAGTATGGATGAACTCGAGGATTCTCTCTTGAATCCTGTGGACGGTGGGAGTTCTCAGGTCTCCGACCCACCGCGTCAACTGCTCGGCCTTGAGGAATCGAAACTCATCGCAAACGGCAACGCATGGATTCGGAAGCCCGCTGCTTGTCTGTGGATACTCGGTGAGGCTGGGAAGCCGAACAGCGAACGTGGAAAGCGAGGACTCCGAGGTCGGCACGACAAGGTAGTTGCCCTTCGTATCCGGCAGTTTGCCGTGCGGCGAGACGACGACCGCATATCGGTCTTTCGCGGCATGTCCGTGCAGCCCCGGGAACTGCTCGCACCAAAACACATCACCGGTGCACGGAAGCTCCGCTACTTCGCGCATCTCTCGATCTCATCCCAGGATTGGATCAGGGTATGCTCGACTGCCTCCTGAATTTGTGCGGCATCGAGCGCCATGTCGTCGGCCGACAGCGCGCGATCCGAGGGCGCGGTGTCAGGCAGGTTGGCGCGAGCCTTCCGCCACGCCGATCCTGGCGCATGCGTTTCTCTCGATAGGGTTGTTCCGTGAACGCCCCGAAGGCACTCCCACACACCGTGGATCAGGTCCATCTGGTCCGGCGACAGCGCGAAGTGGCGCGGCTCGCTTGGATGCTGGATGACTTCGCTGCCTGAATGGGCCAGCCACACGGAACGCACCACTGGGCCGTGCTTCCACGCTTCGATTCGGTCGTGGAACAGGCATTCGCCATCACGAAGAGACCAGCACTGACAGTAATAGAGGATTTTCTGAAGGGTGAGCGGGTCGATCGCTATTCCGTCCGCCCGAGCCAGTTCCAGAATGAAGTTCGCGGCATCCAGGGCACTTGGCTTGTCTTGATTCGAATCCGCCATACCCTGATGATACCAAACAAAACCCCGCCAGTCAAGCGCGTTGGGTCCAAACGTTCATCTTGTGGCCTCACCAAGCCTTACGCGGGGCAGACCCCGCCCCACTGGGCGAGCGCGGCGGTGATGTCGGAGAAGCCGACGAAACCGTCGTGGTCGGCGTCGCCGAAGCCGGTCGGGCCGGGGTAGATCGTGCCCCATCGGGCGAGGGCGGCGGTCACGTCGGAGAAGTTGACGATGCGGTCGCCGTCGGCGTCGCCGAGGCAGAGCGTGGGGGAGGGGACCGTCGCGGCGATTGAAACCTCGGCTTGGTCGCCGGGCGCGAACAGGCCGATGATCGCTTCGCCGGTGGTGGGCGCAGTGTCGGCCTCGAATGTGAACGTATAGGTGGTGCCCCAGCGGAGGGCGTTGGAGTCCGGGTTCTCGGCCCAGGTCTGGGGCGAGGTCCACACGACGGACGAGCCGACGCCGGCGGACCAGTCGGCGGGGTCGAAGGGATCGCCGCTGTGGTAGTTGACGTCGTGGAACCCGAGGGCCGACGCCGAGGCGCCGGCGAGCGGAACGGCGAAGGAGCCGGCCCCCTGAACGGATGAGTAGTTCTGAAGGGCGTAGGTGTAGCGCCACGTGCCGTTGCCGAGGTCGGTGGCCTTGCAGCCGAGGATGAACCGCTCGCGCGGGTCGGCGAGCGAGACGACCGAGACGACGACGGAAGGATCGAGGGCGGCCCAATGGTCGATGGCGGTCTTTTCGCGCTGAGGCGAGCCGGCGAGGGCGATGTGATAGCCGCCCTCGTAGTACGGGCCGACGGTGAAGGGTCGGCAGGTGGCGTTGTTGAGGTTGCGGCTGTAGTAGGCATCGTCGATGGCCACGATGATCGATTCCACGAAATACGAAGCGCCGACATTGAGTGCCGGATCCAGGTCGCCGTTGAACACCTGCACGCGCTTGAAGAGCGTGTCGCCGGTCCCGCCGAAGCCCGGGATGGGCCAGGCGATCTCGCCGGTCGCGGGGTTGACGAATCGCCGCGATGCGAGGCGCTGCTGAGCGCCGGCGGTGCTCGAGCCCGTGGTGGTCGAGCATCCGGGGCCGAGGGCCGTGCAACTTGTCTGGACGGGGTTGCAGGTCTGGCAGGTCGCGGACTGGAGCGCGCAATACTCGTGGAACCCGAACCCCTGGGCGATGTGCTCGAGGCGTCCGCCTTTGATGCGATACACGTTGGCGGTGATGACCGGGTGCGGGGGGATGTTCTGGAGGACGACGGCGCGCTCGTCGCCGAGGTTGCAATAGATGTAGGAGAAGGAGTATGCGGATGTGTCGCCGATGGCGCCCCACTTCACGGCGGAGTAGGCGTCGGCGACGATAAGGTCGGGGCCTTCGGCATGTGCGACGGCGGCGGCCGAGGCGAGGGCGAGGAGCGCGGAAAAGCGCCGCGGGAGCGTGATCGACGGCATGAGGACCTCCTTCGGGTGCGGAGGGGCGTCGTGGCCCGGGATGCGGGACCACTGCATTGTGCATCGAAAAAGCGGTTCGGCAAGGGGACGAGAGCAAAAAGAACAACCCCCGGCTGGAAATAGCCGGGGGTTGCGTTGTATTGAAGGAACAGTTGGGAATGCTGATCCGGGCATTGCTGTCCGGGGTTCCGCCCTCCTCACGGAGAGCGGGCGAGAATGCGTTGACTGATCCGGCTGAGGATTGCTCCCCGATCGACCCGCGATGCGGGTTGATGTGGCCGGTCCAAGGAAATCCCTTAGAAAGGAGGTGATCCAGCCGCAGGTTCTCCTACGGCTACCTTGTTACGACTTAGTCCCAGTCACCGAGCTCGCCGTTGGCACCACTGAGATGTGGCGACTTTGGGCGCTCCCGGCTCCCATGACTTGACGGGCGGTGTGTACAAGGCTCAGGAACTTATTCACCGGGGCATGGCTGATCCCCGATTACTAGCGATTCCGACTTCATGCGGTCGGGTTGCAGACCGCAATCTGAACTGGGCCGCGTTTTTTGCGATTTGCTCCACCTTACGGTCTTGCATCGCTCTGTACGCGGCATTGTAGCACGTTTGCCACCCTGGATGTAAGGGCCATGAGGACTTGACGTCATCCCCACCTTCCTCCGGTTT
>CAZBDZ010000061.1:0-21763 GCA_964490785.1 uncultured Phycisphaeraceae bacterium | reverse complement strand
ACTCGAAGACTCGCTCAGAAGCGGCTTCTCTGACACCCGGAAACCATGTGGAATATTACTGGCACGACACGCCGAAGTTCGCGAGGGTTGATGTGGCGTCGGAAAAGTCGACCATGCCGTTGAGGTTGGCGTCGCCCTGGATGCCTCGCGGGCCGGTGGCGGTGAAGTTGGCGAGGATCGTGGTGATGTCCGCGAAGTTGACGACGCCGTCGTCGTTGGCGTCGCCGGGGCAGGTGGGGCGTGCGCGGAATTGGCGCATCATCGAGTGCTCTTCGTGTTCAAGCATGTGGCAGTGGTAGGGGTACAGGCCGTCGAAGTTCTCCCAGCGCACGATGACGCGGGTGATCTGGCCCGGCGGCGAGTTGACGGTGTCTTTCCAGCCTTGTTCCTGGGGTGGTGGGAGGATGATGGGTCCTGTGGGGGTCGGCACGCCGTCGATCACGGTGAAGGCCTGGCGGTTCAAGATCTGGACCTGGACGAGGTGCATGTGCATGGGGTGCGGGATGTTGGAGCGGTTGATCCAGGACCAGATTTCGGTGGTGCCGAGGCGTGGCTGCTCGACGATGTCGTCCCAGAGCAGGTCGTTGATGGCCCACATGAAGCCGCCGTGGTCGGCGGACTCCGAGCCGTGGGCGCAGGCGAAGGGGATGGTCCGCAGGACGAAGGATCGCTCGCGGAGGGCGGACGAGGCGGGTATTGGGGTGATAGTGGTGAGCGACGGGGGAATGGGATCGGTGTCGCCGACCTGATTGGTGACGATGAATTTCATGACGTTGGGGATGACGCCGACGCCCGGCTCGCCCGGGTATGGGGCGGGTGCGGAGTTCTGGAGGATGACCTGCGTTCCCGTGGGCAGGCCGGAGAAGTCGATGATGGTGTCGGCGCGTTCGCCGGGGAGGAGTGTGATCGAGGCTTGAGGGACGGGATATTCGAGCAGCCCGCCGTCGGATCCGATCTGCGTGATCAGCCTGCCGTTCGAGAGTGAGAGGGTGTAGACGCGGGAGGTTGAGCCGTTGAGCATGTGGAAGCGGTACTTGCCCTGGTCGACGTTGAGGTAGGGCCAGACTTTTCCGTTGACGAGGAGGAAGTCGCCGAAGAAGTGCTCCATCCACATCTCGGGGTATTTGAATCGTCCGTCCTGATAGAAGGAGCGGTCCTGGATTGCGAGTCCGATTTCGTAGGGTCCGGCGGGGAGGCTGAGTGCGTCCGCGATCGAATCGCGGAGGAGGTAGAAGCCGGCGATGCCCATGATGGTGTTGAGGCGTGTCAGGCCCAGGGCGTGATCGTGGTACCAGAGCGTTGCGGCGGGCTGGTTGTTGGGGTAGGTGTAGAGCGAGGATTCCTCGCCTGGTGCGATGGCGGCCTCCGGGTAGCCGTCGCTGTCCGCGGGGACGTGCCCGCCGTGGAGGTGGGTAATGACGAAGGGCGTCTGCCCGTTCATGTCCGGGCCGTGGACGCACTCGTCGGCGTGCAGATCGTGTGCGGCGAGGAGTTGTCCTTGGTCATCGCGGAGGTCGTTGATATAGGTGACGGTGATGGGGAATCCCCGTCGTGCGAGGATGGTTGGGCCGGGGTACGAGCCGTTGTAGCCGTAGCAGATGGTCGGGGGGAGGTCGCGGTGGAGTTGCTGGGGGAATCGCGAGACGGCGATGTCGTAGTGAGCCGAGCCGCCGATGACGCCCGTGGTTGGCTGGGCCAGGCCTGGGAGTGGGAGCGGATCGACGAAGGGTGTGAGGGCTGGCGGGCACGGGTTGGGCGTGCATGAGGTGTTGTCGCCCTGGTAGACGCCGGATTGGGAGGCGCAGTTGAGCGCCGACGCGGTGATGCAGGTTCCTGAGGGGAGGCAGCAGGCGCCCGTCGGCGGGGGTGGGCATGGGTTGGGCGAACACGACATTCCGTTGCCCTGGTACACGCCGCCCTGATTCTCGCACTGGCCGGCGAGGGTGACGGTGCAGTTTCCCGTGGGGAGGCAGCAGGCGCCGGAATAGGGCGCGGGGCCTGTGTAGGTGATGTTCAGCACGGGCCTGCGGGAGAGGGTCGGATGTTGTCGGCTGTCGAATCGTTTGGCGGTTACGGAGCCGACTTCGTTGCCTTTCAGGACCCAGCCGAAGTTTGTCGCGGGGTTGTTCACCCATGCCTGCGCGTCGGCGACCATCGCCGCTGAGGACCAGGTTGTCGATCCGGTATCGACGCTGGTGGTCGCGCTCGCGGCGGGGGCGAAGTCGCCGCCGGGGGTCGCCCAGAGGGTGGAGGGATAGAAGCGGTGAATCCAGGTGGCGTCGCCTGTGGTCGCGGGAGCGCCGATGCCTTCTTCGCCGCCGGCATCGGAGGTTCCCTCGCCCCACGAGGAGGTTGCGCGGTGCAGCGCGATCGACTGGAGGCCGGCGCGTGTGCGGGAGACGTTCATGGAGAGCGAGACGCTGGTGATGGTGGCGCCCGCCGGGATCGAGGCGAGGTCGAAGCGGACAATTCCGCGGCGTTTCACGCCTGCGCCGTTATCGCCGACGAAGAGGTAGGCGCCCCTGCCGTTGCTGGTGGTGCCCATCAGGTCTTCGTAGAGCGTGTTGTCGTGGCTTGCCTGGAGCGAGACGTTCTGTGTCTGGGCGTGCGCCGGTGCCGCGATGAGTGCGGAGACGAGGCAGCCGATCGCGAAGGCGGTGCGCGGTGCGCGGGGGGAATCGTTCGATGCCGATCGAACGGTCACGTGCGTCTGACCGAAAATGCGTTGAATCACATCCCTCCTCGTTTCCTTTTCCCGCTACCGCCGATGGGTTCGCCGGCGTCGGAGCGTCGCGGCGGCGCCCGCCAGCATGATCGACGCCGGGCCGGGAACAGCATAGTCCAGCACGAGCATCGGCCGCGCGGAGGGGTTTGGATCCTCGCGTGTTGCGAATCGCTTTGCGCTGCCGGCGGCGGCCTCGTCTCCCAGGATGAACCAGCCGAAGTTCCATGCAGGGTTATCCAGCATGTCCTGCACGTCCGCGGCGAGGGTCGGCGAGGTCCATGAGTACACGGCGTTGCCCGCGATGGTGAGGGAAGCGCTCGGTGCGGCGTCGAACACTCCGCCGACGGTGGACCAGTACGTCGTGTTGTGAAAACGGTGCAGCCAGGTTGCGTCGCCCGCGGAGGCCGGGCCGCCGTTGCCGCCGCCGCCGGTGCCGGTCGAGGTTCCTTCGCCCCAGGATTCGCGCGCACGGTGCGGCGAGACCGTCGCGGGCGAGGCGTTGGCGCCGTTTTCGGTCAGGACCAGCGTTGCGGAGGTTATGACCGACCCTTGCGGGATCATGGCGGCGATGTCGAAATGCACGACGGCGCGGCGTTTTCGGGCTTGCGAGTTCAGGCCCGAGAACATCGCGGGGCCGGCGCCGTTGGAGGTGGCGCCGGCGGCGTCTTCGTAGAGGGTGTTGTCCCGCGATGCGGGGATCTGAACGACCGCCCCCGGCGCGGCCGACGCGGCGACCGCGATGACGCAAATGGCAAGCGATCTCATGATGAGGTTTCTCCCGTCTTCCTGACATGGAGAGTACCCCAGGGATCGGGCGGGGCAAGGGAGTATCGCGGGTTTTGCCGTTTTTCGTCGGGGGAGGTCCGCTGGATGTTCTCGGAATCTCGGATTGTTACCGGATTATACGGATCCCACGAGATTTCCGGGCGGGAGCATCCGCCTCTTCGCCCGCCACGGCGGATCTTCGACTCGAAGACTCGCTCAGAAGCGGCTTCTCTGACGCCCGGAGATCGTTGGGAATCCGTCTCAGAGGGGAAGTGGAACTCTTTCCAGACCCGCGCCGATGACGGCGGGGTCTGGCAACTGCCGTGCGCCGCGTCGCGGCGAGAGGCGTGCGTCGCCCGGCCTCGCTGCAAAGCCAGCGACACCGGGGCACCCGCATCATGCGATCGGGCTTGTGAACGTCAGGAGCAGGCGGCTCCCCAGTTTCCGAGGATGCTTGTGATGTCGGCGAAGTTGACGATGCCGTTGTGGTCGGCGTCTCCCGGACCGGTGGCGGGGGAGTAGTCGTTGCCCCAGTTGGCGAGGACGCTGGTGATGTCGGAGAAGGCGACGGTGCCGTCGCCGTCGGCGTCGCCTGGGCATGGTGGGGGGACGATGGTGAGGGCGGCGGCGGCGCTCGGGGTTTCGCCGCAGGGATTGGAGAAGATGATGGTGTAGTCGCCCGCGTCGGAGGGCTGCGCGCCGGCGATGGTGAGTGTGAGGGGCGAGCCGTCGTGTGGGGTGGTGAGCGCGCCTGAGGCTCCCGAGACGTTGCCTCCGCCGGCGGACGCGCCGCCCGGGCCGTCGATGATGTCCTCGCCGTTGCGCTGCCACTGGAAGGCGCCGATGCGGAAGCCCGGCTCGATGGCGACGGTGAAATCGGCGTCGCCGCCCGCGCTGACCGATGCGGAGTCGGGTTCATCGGTGATGGATGCGCGGCAGGTGGCGTTGACGTCGGCGATGAAGAGGCCGGTGCGTCCGTCGCTGATGGCGGCGCGGAGGAGGAGGCGGCAGTCGTCGGTCCATGTTGTGGAGGCGCCGTTCTGCACGCCCTGGCCGACGACGAGGTCTGCGGCCGGGAGAGCGGTGATCGTGCGGACGCCCGATCCCGGGATGTCGATGGATTGCCCCTCGCGGAGCGCGATGACGAGGTCGCTCAGGGCGTTGCGTGCGAGGATGGCGTCGTTGTTGGCGGCGGTGACGCCGGTCCCTGCCAGTGTGGCGCGGGCGGCGATGCGGTTCGCGCCGTTGAGGGCGGGAGGTATCGCGGCGATGCCGTTGACCCACACGCCCGCGCCCGCCGCGGAACACGGCTCCGATTCATAGAGGAGGCGGGAGAGCGAGCCGATGTCGTTGTGCCCCCACACGCCTTCGTCGTTGGTGGCGTCGATGCCGATGCCGGCGACGCGGGCGAAGAAGGCCACGCCGTGGGCGTTGTTCATCCGCGGCACTCCCGATCCGCCGGAGGCGGTGTCGTCGAGCGTCTGGAAGACGCCGAGGGTTCCGGGCGCGGCGTCGCCTTCGCCGATCACGTGGTCCATCTCGCCGAGGATGATGGTGCGATAGATGGCCGAGTCCCGATCGGCGGGAACGCCGGAGATCGTGGCCTGGAACGCGACGGCCCCGGAATCGGTGAGCACCGGGTTCCTGAACCCCGCGTAGGTTCCGAGGGGTTCGCCCAGGAATCCCTCGGCCTCGTCGCCCACTTTGGCGACCAGGTGGGTGCTCCCCGGCGTGCCTCCCCAGATGGCGCCGCGAAGCCCGACCCCGAACTCGAAGGCGACGCCGCGGTAAGCGACCTGCCCGGCGCTGTTGACGAGGACTTGCGTCGCCCCGGCGCCGACACCGGCGCCGACGAACGCGGTGTACGTCGATCCAGGAGGGAACCCCGGCGCGGGCAAGCCTACGCGGGCGAAACTCGTGATGCTCCCGGGGATGCCTGCCCACAGCCCGGCGACGCCGCTGGTGTAGGTTCCGCCGTAAGCGAGCGTTGTGGTCTGACTGACGGCGGCGGTGCTGAACGTGGAATAGAGGCTTCCCGGATCTCCCGGGGCGGAGGCTCCCTCGCGTGCGGCGAGCGTCAGGGCGCCTGCCGCTCCGGCATAGAGGACGGCGTCGTTGGCGGCCGTAACGCCCGCGCCGGCGAGTGTCGCGCGGAAGGAGACGGCGTCGCTCCCGCCGAAGAGGGGCGCATCGGTGATGGTCGCGATGGTCAGCCCCGCGAGTTCCGGTGCGGCGGCGCCTTCGCGGGCGACGATCGAGAGCGAGCCGGGCGTGCCGCAGTAGACCGCGAAGTCGTTCGCGGCCGTGACGCCCGTGCCCGCAAGCCCGGTGAGGAACGCGACACGTCCGGAGTTATTCATGAACGGCGTGCCGACGGCGAAGTTGAATGGGATCGTGGTGAAGACGACCCCAGCCCCCGCGCCCGGCGCGGGGTCGCCCGAGAGCGCGACGACGGAGAGCGGCGCGACCTGCCCCGCCGCCGCGTGCGCGATCCAGGCCGCGACGACGATCGGAGTGAAGCGGGCGAGCCGAAGAGAACGAATCGAGTTGCGGGCCATGTGGACATCCTCCGCCGAGCACGGGGGCGCTCCCCCGGCAAGGGGACGCGCAGGGAACAACGGCACACAGGACAGCGGCGAGTCGCGAGAGATCGGGCGCGGCGTGAAGGGACTCCGAGACAAAAAGCCCACAGGCAAGGCCCGTGGGCTGGGCAATCGCATTATCAAGAGGGTGCCCCGGTCTTGCCGTCCGCGGCAAGGCCGGGACGCACTTGCAACGCCGCCCGGCCTCGCTGCAAAGCCAGCGAGACCGGGGCAGCCGCAATAATGCGATTGCCCTGGGCCCGTGGGCTGGGGTGCATCACGCGTCCAAACTCTTGTCTCCTCAGCCCTTCCACCCGCTCTTGAACGCCTTCATCGCGGCGCCCAGTTTCTCCTCCATTGCCTTGTCGATGTCGCGGAGTTTGGCGAGTTCGTCTTTGACGGGCTTGCCCGGGCCGTTCATGTAGGCGAGGAGGTCCTTCTCGAAGGCGGCGACCTTTTCGGTGTCGATGTCGTCGAGGAAGCCTTTGGCGCCGGCGTAGATCGAGATGACTTGATCGATGACGTTGTAGGGGACGTACTGCGGCTGCTTGAGGAGTTCGACCATTCGGCGGCCGCGGTCGAGTTGGGCCTGGGTGGCCTTGTCGAGTTCGGTGCCGAGTTGTGCGAAGGCTTCGAGTTCGCGGAAGGAGGCGAGGTCGAGGCGGAGCGATCCGGCGATGCGTTTCATGGCCTTGATCTGGGCGTTGCCGCCGACTCGGCTGACCGAGATGCCGACGTTGACGGCGGGGCGCTGGCCGGCGAAGAAGAGTTCCGGCTCAAGGTAGATCTGGCCGTCGGTGATCGAGATGACGTTGGTCGGGATGTAGGCCGAGACGTCGCCTTCCTGAGTTTCGATGACGGGGAGGGCGGTGAGGGAGCCGCCGCCGTTCTCGTCGGAGAGTTTGGTGGCGCGTTCGAGGAGGCGCGAGTGGAGATAGAAGACGTCGCCCGGGTACGCCTCGCGGCCCGGGGGTCGGCGGAGGAGGAGCGACAACTGGCGGTAGGCGACGGCCTGCTTGGAGAGGTCGTCGTAGATGCACAGGGCGTGCTTCGGCGTTTGGCCGTCTTTGCCCTGCCACATGAAGTACTCGCCCATGGTGCAGCCCGCGAACGGCGCGAGGTATTGCAGCGGCGCTGGGTCGGAGGCGCCGGCGGAGACGACGATGGTGTAGTCCATGGCGCCGTTTTTCTTGAGAGTCTCGACGACGGCGGCGACGGTCGATTCCTTCTGTCCGACGGCGACATAGATGCACACCACGGCGTCGGGGGTGCCCCAGTTGGACTTCTGGTTGATGATGGTGTCGAGTGCGACGGCGGTCTTGCCCGTCTTGCGGTCGCCGATGATGAGTTCGCGCTGTCCGCGGCCGATGGGGATCATCGAGTCGATCGCCTTGACGCCGGTCTGGAGCGGCTCTTTGACGGGCTGTCGCTCGGCGATACCTGGGGCGATGATGTCCACGAGTTTCATGTGCTTGGACTGGATGGCCGGCCCGCCGTCGAGCGGTTGGCCCAGCGGGTTCACGACGCGGCCGAGCAGGGCCTCGCCGACCGGGACCGAGAGGAGTCGGCCCGTGGCGACGACGGTGTCGCCCTCCTTCACGGAGAGGTAGTCGCCGTAGATGACCGCACCGACCGTGTCGGTTTCAAGGTTGAAGACCTGTCCCATGACCGCGCCCTCGGAGGTGCGGAACTCGAGCATCTCGCCGGCCATGGCGTTGGTCAGGCCGTAGATGCGGGCGATCCCGTCGCCGACCTCGATGACCTTGCCGACATCGTGGATTTCGAGTTGGGCGGAGAACTGCTGGATCTCGTGCTTGATGACTGAGGCGATTTCGTCGGTTTTGATCTTCATGGGAGGTCCTGAAGCGAGTAGCGAGTGCCGGGTACTGAGTGCTGAGTGTGGCGTCCGGGTCGAGTGTCTTTGTCCCGGTTCCAGTGTCTTTCTCTGTGCTCTCTGGGTCTCTGTGGTGAATGTCTTTCTCGGCGAAGCGGGGAGACCTACTTCTCCTCGATGATCCTGTCCGCCTTCGCGCGGATTTCGTCCGCGCCGTGCTCGACCATTCGGTCGCACATTCGGCGGAGGGTGGTGGTGATGCTGGCGTCCATCATTTTGTCGCCGACCTGGATTTTCAGGCCGCCGATCATTCCCTCGTCGAGGTAGGCGTGCATGACGGGCTCGCGTTTCAGGACGCCCTGGAGGCGGTCGCGGAGGCGGTTGAGTTCGTCCTGCGGCAGGGGGAAGCGGGTGAAGACGTCGACCTCGACCTTGCCGAACCTCTCGTCGAGCATCTGCTGGAAAGCGGTGAAAACGCGCCACATGCGGTCCAGCCGCTCCTTGCGGGCGAGGAGGAGCATCCCTTTCAGGAGGAGCGGAGTGATTTTGCCGTCGAGGGCCTTGTGCAGCACGACGATTTTCGCCGCGGCGGGGATCAGTTTCGAGCGGAAGAACTCGGTCGCTTGCGGGTCCGAGCCGCGCAACTCGAATAACTGGTCCATCTCGTCGGAGAGTTCTTCGAGGCGGGCGTGGCCTCCCTCGGCCTCGGCGAGTTCGAAGAGGCTCTGCGCGTAGACCTTGTCGAGCGCTTCCGGCGGCTGATCGATGATGGCGGGTGCGGGCATGGGGGGTGAAGTACCGAGTTGGGGAAGTACCGAGTACCGAGTTTGGGAAATACCGAGTACCGAGGGGCGGCGTGCGGGGTGCTGGGTGCGCTCGGAGTGCTTTGAACCCAGTCTTATCTGTCTTTCTCTGTGTTCTCTGTGTCTCTGTGGTGAATGTCTTACCGCCCAGCGAACTGGCTCTCCAGCCGGCCGAGGGACTCGTCGACGAGGCGTGCCTGGTCGCTGATCTTGACTTCGCGCTGGAGGATCTTCTCCGCGACCTTTGTGGCGAGTTCCGCGGCCTCTTCGTAGATTTCGTTGATCGCGGCCCGTTTGGCGGCGTCGATGCCGGCCTTTGCCTCGGCGCGCATCGCCGAGAGTTCCGCCTCGGCCTGAACGCGGAGGTCGGCGGCGAGGCGCATCTGCTCGGACTTCGTCTGATCGATCAGGCGCTGGGCCTCGGCTCGTGCGTCGGCGAGGGCCTTGTCGAACTGCTTTTTCTCCTCGGCGGCGGCCTTGCGGAGGTCCTCGGCGGCGAAGACCTCGGAGCGGATTTTGTTCGCTCGTTCGTCAAGCCCGGCGAGGATCTTCGGCCAGACGATCTTCGCCAGCACGCCGAAGGTGATCCCGAAGATCACGAGTGCGGCGACGAAGGGCACCCAGTTGAAGGCGACGGGATTCGCGGCCCCGCCTTCGCGGGCGATGAGCAGTGACTGCATGAACGTAGCCATCGGATGATGCTCCGTGAAGACGAATCGAGTCCGCCCGTCGGGGCGCGGGGGAGCCGGGCGCGACTTCGCCGCGCCGCTCCCTCGCGCCCCGCGCGAGGGGACCGTTCGGTCAGATGAGGAAGATCGCGAGGAGGCCGACGATGACGGCGAAGAGCGTGGCGCCTTCGACGAGTGCGGCGGTCAGGATCATGTTCTGTGCGATCGGTCCGGCGGCTTCGGGCTGACGGGCGATGGCCTCGACGGCCGAGCCACCGATGCGGCCGATGCCCGGGCCGCCGCCGAGGACGGCGAGGCCCGCGGCGAGCCCCGCGCCGAGGCCCTTGCCCACGGCGACGAGGCCGTCGGGCGCGGCGTGTACGGCGTCGCCCGCCTGCGCGAGAGCCGGGCTCGTGGCGACGAGGGCCATCCCTGCCGCGACCGCGATCTGCTTCGTCAACTTCGTCGTGTTCATGATTCCGCTTGCTCCGTGAGTGTCGCCGACGGGTCGCGGGGCGGCCTGTCGGCATGGGACCAATCTGCTTGAACGGCCCCGGCGAAACGTCTCGCCGGGGCGGGATATCGAGTCGCTCGCTAATGGGCTCCTGCGTGCCCGTGGTCGTGCTCGTGATCGTCGCCGTGGTGGTGGGACAACTGGGCGATGAAGAGGGTCGAAAGGAACATGAAGATGAAGGCCTGCAGTAAGGCCACGAAAAGTTCGAGGAACATGATGGGCACCGACGCGACGACCGAGGCGACGGTGATCCCCCCGCCGAAGACCACGCCGAGCGCCTTGAGCCCCAACGTGCAGAACATCAGCAGCGTCGCGAGCAGGACGTGGCCCGCGGTCATGTTGGCGAAGAGGCGCACGGCGAGGGCGAAGGGCTTGATGAAGGTGCCCATGATCTCGACCGGGACCATGATGACGGCAAGCAACGGCGGCGCGCCGCCCAAGTAGTGCTTGAGATACGTCGGCAGCCCGAGCGAGCGCACGCCGTTGATCTGGATCACGACGAAGGTGATGAGTGCGAGGGCGGCGGTTACCGCGATGTTCCCTGTTGCCGTGCCGCCGATGACGGGATGCTCAAGGCCGAGCAGGTGCTGGAGGTCCATCAGCGGCATGAGGCCGAGGAGGTTGTTGTAGAGGATGAAGAAGAAGATGGTGAGGAGGAATGGGGCGAAGCGGTTGGCTTTCTCTCCGAGTTGCGGACGGACGACGTTCTCCATCAGGTAGGCGACGAAGACCTCGATGAGTTGGGCGAAGCGTCCCTTGGTGATGTATCGCTCGTTGCCCATGGTGGTGGGGCCGGTGGCGATGGCTTTCGCCGCTACGCCGAGGGTCAGGACAAGGAGGACGGCGACAACGATCATGTTCACGACGTGCATGGTGATGGGGCCGACAGGGCGGTCGATCACATGCTCGACGGGGTTTTCGGAGGCCAGGATCAGGAGGTTCATCATCGCTCGGCACCGTCTCCAGTCGGGGCCCGTATGCCCCTGCACTCATCCCCCACGCTCGGCCGTCCTTCGCTGCGGGGAGGGTCACCCCCCGGCCCGTTCGGGCCCTGCTTTGACCTGCAACGAGTAGGCCCACACCTCGGCCAGCAAAGAGGCGAAGTACGCCCCGGCCGTCACCAATCCAAAGACCAGCGGATCAGGTCGGGACGCCGAGTATAGCAAAGCCCCCGCCCCAAACACCCCGAGAAAGCTGACCCCCCGGCCCGTCAGCCATGCCATCGGCCATCGGCCCAGATGCCGCTTTTTCCAAGGGCGTGAGGCCAACAGCCCCAGCCCCTGCGCGATCACCACCGCCGCGCCCCCCGGCAGGATCGCCGGCACTCGTGTTGCGTCAATGCTCCGCACAATCCCCCACGCCACGCCGCAGATGACCGTCGTCGCCACCACCACCGCCCCGAAAAACACAAGAAAAGAGAAGGAAACCACCGGGCCGACGTCAAGCGTCAGGAGGGGCTTTGGTGTCGGTGTGCTCGCGGGAGCGCCCGAGTCCTGCGGGGTGTTCTCGTCGGAACTGTTCATTCGTTCGCCGCGTTTCCCGTGCCGCGTTGCGGATGAAGTTATACAGCCCGCCGATGGCCCCTACAGTGACCCCGGTGATGGAGAGCCAAGGCAAGGTGCCAAGGAGCCGGTCGGCCAGATACCCGAACAAAAGCATACCGGCGATGGCGGCAAAGAGTTCGGCCCCCATGGAGGCCAGCCGGAGGGCGGGGTTCGCGTCCAACGCGGATCGCTTCTTTTCTGCGGGCACGCCGTCATGCTAGCCACAGGCCCCATTCTCGGACGGGCGGTCATGGCGAATCGCCGTTCGACGATCAGCCCTCGTCCGAACGGCCCGATCAGACGTATCACTACGTAGGCAGGGGCCGAGTCGTCATGGTCGCACGCATCGAACAAGATCACCAGCGTTTCCGGCAGATCGTCAAGGGCAAGATCCGAGGCGACCTGCGGAAGTTTCTCTCGCGCCGCGAGCTGATTGGGCGCGAAGGGAAGGGGCTCGTCTCGATCCCGATCTATGACATCGACACGCCGACGTTCCGCTACGGCGACAACTCGCAGGGGGTCGGCATGGGCGAGGGTCCGGGCGAGGGCGGGGGAGACACGGGCGGCGAGGAGCCGGGCAAGCACCTCCTCGAAGTCGATGTTTCGCTCGAGGAACTCGCGGACATTCTTGCGGAGGAGCTGAAACTCCCGCGGATCAAGCCCAAGGGGGCGAGCCGGCTGACGTCGGTGCGGGACAAGTACACGAACATCCGCACGGTCGGGCCGGCGGCGCTGCGCTCCTTCAAGCGCACGTACAAGGAGGCGCTGAAGCGGCAGGTGATGCTGGGGCAGTTCGACCCCGACAATCCGGTCGTGATCCCCGCGAAGCCCGATCTGCGTTTCCGCTCGTGGAACGAGGTGAAGAAGCCGCAGAACAACGCGGTGATCGTCTACATGATGGATGTCAGCGGGTCGATGGGCGATCAGCAGAAGGAACTGGTTCGGCTGGAGGCGTTCTGGATCGATACGTGGCTCCGGCGGAACTACGAGGGGATCGAGAGCCGGTACATCGTCCACGACGTGGCGGCGAGAGAGGTGGACAAGCAGACGTTCTTCTCGATCCGCGAGGACGGGGGGACACGGATCAGTTCCGCCCTCGTGGCGGCGAAGGAGCTCATCGCACAGCGGTACAACCCGAGCGAGTGGAACATCTACCTGTTCCATTTCTCCGATGGCGACAACTCGAGCGAGGCCGACAACCGCCAGTGCTGCAAGATCCTCGGCGAGGACCTGCTGCCGGTGGCGAATCTCTTCGGGTATTGCCAGGTGACGAGCGCGTACGGGAGCGGCAACTTCATCAACGTTTTGCACGAGGCGTTCACGGGGAGCGCGAGTTCCCGCGGGGGGCGCGAGGCGGACTCGAACCTTGTGACAAGCCGGGTGAACTCGCGGGACGACATCTATGATTCGCTGAGGACGTTTTTCGCGGCGGGGAAATGAGGGCGCCCGACAGCGGCGCGCCCGGCGAACCCGCCGCGCGCTACAATCCGACGCATGGTCTCGCTCTTCTCCATCTCCCCCTACCGCGACGAGATTCTCCGCATCGCCGCGATGCATGGCGCGAGTAACATCCGCGTCTTCGGCTCCTTCGCGCGGGGCGAGGCGGGCGACGCCAGCGACCTCGACATGCTCGTGGATTTCCACCCTGACTGCAGCCTTTACGACCGGATCGGCCTCAAGCAGGATCTCGAAGACCTCCTCGGGCGGCGCGTGGATGTCGTTTCCCCGAAGACGGTTCATCGGCTCATCCGCGACCGTGTGCTCCGCGAGGCGGTGCCGCTGTGAGCCGGGATGTTCGCCTCTACTTGGAAGACATCGCCGCTTGCATCGGGAAGATCAAGCGGTACGTCTCCGTCGGCCGCGACGCGTTCATGGCGGACGAACTGCGCATCGATGGTGTGGCGCGAAACTTCGAGATCATCGGCGAGGCGGCCAAACGGCTCCCGTCCGACCTCGCCGCGCGATACCCCGCCGTGCCGTGGAAACGCGTATGCGGCTTCCGCGACATCCTGATTCACGCGTACGACACCATCGACCTCGATCAGGTGTGGAGAATCATCGAGGTCGAATTGCCGTCGCTGGAAACGGCCGTGGAGGAGATGCGGCGCACTCTGTCGAAGGCGTGATGTGTTCAACCCGCGAAGACGCAGGCCATTCGTCTGCTCGCCTACCATGATCCCATCGGATCATCGCCGGGCATTGGTGGCTCCGCAGTTCATACGATTCTTCCCGTGTACTTCTTCGCTCTCTATGCCGCGATCGTGTGGTTTGGGGTGTATCATTTTCGTCGGCGGTGGCCGGCGTATGTGGTGCTGCTGGCGACGATCCCGGTGGCGCTGGCGGGGGTGCAGGTGCTGCGGTGGGTGCTGCACGCGGACAACCTGATCCTCAACATTGTCGCGACGGCGTACGAGGCGGTGATCCTGATGGTCGGCGTGATGATCGTTCTCATGCCGGGGCCGCGGCGCGGGGCGGTGCCTTGCCGGCGGTGCCGGTATGACCTCACCGGGAACACCACGGGTCGGTGCCCGGAATGCGGGCGGGAGCATGGTCTTTCCTCGCGGCAGGTCCATGGGGCGCACCGGCGGCGGTCGCCCTCCGACGCGAAATCAAAAAGCGAGTAGGCTCCTGCCGCTGTGAGCGAGATGCTTCAGAACCAGGATGCAGCGGGCGGGTCGCCAGGGCGACTGTGCCCGCCGGAAGCCCGCCCCACCGGGGAGGACGGATTGCAAATCCGTTCCACCGATGAAGCGTCTCCCACCGGGAAGGTCGTGCCGCGGTGGGCTTGGCATCGTCGGATGTATGACTGGATGCTCTCGTTCTCACACACCAGGCACGCGGTGCCGGCGCTTTTCGTTTTTTCCTTTGCCGAGGCGAGTTTCTTCCCGTTGCCGCCGGACATCCTGCAGATTCCGATGACGCTGGAGAACCCGAAGAAGGCGTGGTACTACGCCTTCATCAGCACGATCTCGTCGGTGCTCGGCGGGATTGCGGGCTACTTCATCGGGTACCTGTTCATCGGGATGGCGAAATGGCTCTTTTCCGAGAACGCCCTCGAACAGGCGCACAAGTACTTCGACAACTTCTGGCTCCTCACGGGCGGGTCGATCGTCGTGCATCCGTACAAACTGTTCACCATCGCGGCGGGGGTGTTTCACGTGTCGCTCGTGCTGTTCATCGTCGCGTCGGCGATCGGGCGTGGGCTGCGGTTCTATCTCGTGGCCGCGCTCCTGTGGAAGTTCGGCGAGCCGGTCCGGCACTTCATCGAAAGGTACTTCAATATCCTGTCGATCGTTCTGGGGCTCGCCATCGTCGGCGCGTTCGTGGCGGCGAAAGTCCTCTGAGCCGGCATGCCCATACCCATGAACATCCTCGTGACGGGCGGCGCGGGCTACATCGGGACTCATGCCTGCAGGCGATTCCTTGCCGACGGGCACACAATCGTCGTTCTCGACAACCTCTGCCGGGGGCACGAACGCCCGCTCGACGTGCTGCGGGCGCTGCCCGGCGTCGGTCCCGCGCGGCTCGTGTTTCACCGGGGCGATGTCAATGATCGCGCGCTTGTGGAGCGCCTCCTGCGCGAGCATGCCATTGATGCGGTGGTTCACTTCGCCGCGCTGGCGTATGTGCGCGAGAGCATGGAGCGGCCGATTGCCTATTACCGCGCCAACACCGCCGCCGGCGTCGCGCTCCTGGAGGCGATGGAGGCGGTCGGCACGCCGCGCCTTGTGTTCTCATCCACCTGCGCGACCTACGGCGAGCCGCCGACGGCCCAGATTCCCATCAAGGAAACCGCCCGGCAGCAGCCCATCAATCCCTACGGCTGGTCCAAACTCCTCGTGGAGCGCATGATCCTCGACTTCGCCGCGGTGCAGAAGGCCCGAGGCAGACCCTTCGCGGCCGGCATGCTCCGCTATTTCAACGTCGCGGGCTGCGACCGCTCCGGGATGCTGGGCGAAGATCACACGCCGGAGACGCACATCATCCCCATCATGCTCCAAGTGGCGCTGGGCCTGCGCGATTCGCTGACGATCCTCGGCACGGACCATCCGACGCCCGACGGGACGTGTGTCCGCGACTACATCCATGTCGAAGACCTCGTGGACGCGCACGCCTCGGTATTGGATCGCCTCGATCCCTCATCGCATGAAGTGAAGGCGTACAACCTCGGCATCGGGCGGGGGTATTCCATTCGCGATGTGCTCGCCGCCGTCGAGCGCGTGGTCGGAAGGACGATCAAGACAATCGACGGCCCCCGCCACGCGGGCGATCCGCCGACGCTTTTCTGCGACCCCTCGAAGATCGAGCGCGAGCTGGGCTGGCGCGCCTCGGTGCGGACGATCGACGAGATCGTGGCCTCGGCGTGGGCGTGGTTCAAGGCGAATCCGCGGGGGTATCGCGGCTGAGGATGTGGCATGGGCTTTCCAGCCCATGCCGCGGGGCGCACGCCCTGGGTCGCCTCGGCGACTCTGCGAAAAGGGCGTGGCACGGCAAAAAGCCAAACGCCTCAGTCCGCCGGCATAGTGGAGGAGTGAGGCGTTCGGTACAGATGAAGCGGCCCGATGCTGGTGTCGGGACATCGGGCCGCGATGGTCGGGCGACTGCGGCCCTGTGCGTCCGCAGTCGGCCGGGTGAACCGTCCGGGGAGGTCAGTTGGACGGATGTGGCAGCGTGTTTCCTTCTTCCCGCGGGGTTCTTCCCAGGGGCGTCCGGAAGCCGAGGGTGCCGTGGCCTGCCCACTTGGCCACGCACTCCCTCGGCTTCGGGCCGCCCCTGGGGCCCGCCCTTTCCTTCGATGCCGGGACTCGCGGGTTCTCGCCGCGCTCCCAGCCCTCCTAGCCTTCTCCCGCCGGGCTTCGCCGGGGGCCACCCCACGATTTCTCCCATCAATGGGCGGCGACGGTCTTCCGGCCAGTCGCGCCCAACTTTCTCCCCGCCAGAAGGTCTGGCAAAGGGTGATGAATGCAACGACCATGCCACGACAATCTTGCCCGCGAAACCCGGATATTCGGCAATTACGACGACTAATCACAATCGTATTTGCGATATTTGGTAGTTGACTTTGATACGACGAGATTCAATAATATCTGCGTATGCCAGCCGCACCGGATCCGAACCCACCTCCGCCCGATACTGTTGACCCCGACTGGATTCCTATCGCCGTCATTGAGACGAATCCGGAATGGGCTTGCGTCCGTGGAAACCGAGTGGCGGCGGATCGGCTGGGGGTGCGGGCGGACCAGATGGGAGGGACGCGGCTGGCGGCGTTCCTGGATGTTGGCGAGTCGGTGATTCAGAGACTGGAAGCGGGCCTCAAGGAGTCCGGTCGGGCTTCGATGCGTTCGGTTCGGCTGGCGCGCGTCGATCGGCGTGTTGATGCGGACCTTCTCGTCGAGCGAACCCCTCGGGGCACGCTTCTGATCGTGATGCTCGACGCCGACGCTCGGGTTGCGCAGGAGGAGGAACTGTCGCGGCTTCAGAAGGCTCTCGCCGAGAGCGAGCGTGCCCGGTCGAAGATGCGCGAGATCACGACGGAACTGACGGCGGTCAGCGCCCCGCCGCGGATCATCGGCTCATCCGCGCCGATGCTCTCGATGATGGACCAGGTGGATCGTGTGGCGGCGAGTCCCGCGACGGTGCTGATTCACGGCGAATCCGGATCGGGGAAGGAGTTGGTGGCGAAGGCGCTGCACGCGGGCTCGCCTCGGGCGGCCCGGCCGCTCGTCGCGGTCAACTGCGCGAGCCTGCCCGAGTCGCTGATCGAGAGCGAACTGTTCGGGCATGAGCGTGGCGCGTTCACCGGGGCCGACCGGCAGCGTCTCGGCAAGTTCGAGCTGGCGGATGAGGGGACGCTGTTCCTCGACGAGATCGCGGAACTGTCGTCGGCGGCGCAGGCGAAACTGCTCCGCGTCCTTCAGGAGGGGACGCTCGAGCGCGTCGGGGGGACGGAGACGATCCACGTTGACGTGCGCCTGATCGCGGCGACGCACCGCGACCTTGCGAGGCAGGTCGAGCGCGGGCGTTTCCGCGAGGACTTGTTCTATCGGCTCAACGTGTTCCGCATCGAGGTGCCGAGCCTCCGCGACCGGAAGGAGGACATCCGCGCGCTCGCCGAGCACTTCCATGAGTTGCACGCGAAGCGGATGGCGCGGGCGGTGCTGCCGATCAGCGAGCGGAGCATGCGTCGGCTGCTGACCTACCGCTGGCCGGGCAACGTGCGGGAGCTGGAGAACGCCGTGGAACGCGCGACCGTTCTCGCGGAGGAGGAGGCGACGGAGCTGGAGATCGAGATTCCCGAGGCGCCGAACGTTCCGCGGGGCGCGGAGTCGCGCGCGCCGGGCTCGGCCGCCCCCGGCGATACGTCGCAGGTTCCGCGGGACGTGCTGCTCGACCTTTCGCTCGACCAGTTGCAGCGTCTGCAGATCATGCACGCGCTCGAGACGAACCGGTACAAGGTGTTCGGAGCGGGCGGCGCGGCGGAGAAACTCGGGATCAACCCGCAGACGCTGCTGAGCCGGATGGACAAACTGGGGATTCCGAGGCCGCGGACGATGAGGCGTGGGCTGCGGGGAATGGGGGAGGATCAGGAATAGGGACGCGACGCGAGGAGCATTCTCGCGCGATCGATCTCATGCGAATCCTCAATCGACCTCGCGCCGAGGTTCCACGGGATTCGCCGGCCGGAGGCTCCGCTCATCCCGCGCGTGGGGGCGAATGGGTGTGGATTCGCATCACTCCTCCGCGCGCCGGAGCCATTCGAATTCGAGGGGTTCCATGTCCTGGACGAGTTGCGTCCGTTCCTCGCCGAGTTTCTGGCAACGGGCGGGGTCGCGCCAGACTTCGGGCTCGCTGAGCGAGGCGTCGATCTCGGCGATGCGGGACTGCATGTTCTCGATCTTCTTCTCGATCTGCTCCGTTTTCAGTTTCGCGAAGGGGTTCCCGGGCGGTGCCGAGTCGGCGCCGGGCGCGGGCCGTTTGCGGCCCGCCTCGGCGGCGCGGCGTTTTCGTTCCGCGTCTTCGAGTCGGCGTTTCTCTTCGGCGCGTTCGCGGTCCAGGTCGGCGCGGCGTGCGTCTTCCTTGTCCCTCCAGTCCGAGTAGTTTCCGAGGAACGTTTTCGTGCCGCCGGAGCCGTCGAGGACGATGAGGTGGTCGCACGTCTCGTCGATGAAGGCGCGGTCGTGCGAGATGACGATGAGGGTGCCGTCGTAGCCGCCCTTCTTCACGGAGTCCTCGTCGCCCATTGAGAGGGCTTCCTCGAGGCGTTCGGCGGAGGGGATGTCGAGGTGGTTGGTCGGCTCGTCGAGGACGAGCAGGTTTTTCGCGCTCGCCAGGAGGCCGGCGAGGACGGCGCGGCTGCGTTCGCCGCCGGAGAGCGAGCCCATGTCCCGCTCCTGGTCGCTCCCGGAGAAGAGGAACGCCCCCGCGAGGTTCCGGGCCGACTGCTCGCTCATGCCCGCGCCGGGATGCTCCTTCAGCACGATCCGCTGCAGGTAGCGCCACACCGGCTGGTCCGGGTCGACGCCCTCGTGGATCTGCTTGTAGTACCCGACGCGCAGGTTCGATCCGAGGCGGACGGTTCCCGCGTCCACCGGGGTCAGGCCCAGGAGGCAGGCGACCAGGGTGGTCTTGCCTGCGCCGTTCGGGCCGATGATTCCCCAGCGCTCGCCGCGCTTCATCACGATGTCGAGGTTGTCGAACAGGATCTTTCTTGTCCCGTCGGTGTTGGCGTAGGCCTTGGACACGCCTCGCGCCGCGAGGACGATCTCGCCCGATCGATCGCCGGCGTCGAGGTTCAGGCTGATGTTGGCGAGTTCCATGGGGCGCTCGAGCGCCCGCTCCTTTTTCGTTTCGAGTTTGGACAGTCGGCCTTTGGCCTCTTTGGCGCGCTGGCCGGCCTTGAAGCGCCGGATGTACTCCTCTTCCTTGCGGAAGTGGGCCTGCTGTTTCTCGTAGGCGCGCTGCTGGGTGAGTCGGCGGAGGGCGCGGGTCTCGCGGAACTCCTCGTAGTTTCCGGGGTAGTCGATCAGCCGGCCTTGCTCGACCTCCGCGATCCGCCTGACCACGTTGTCGAGGAGGTAGCGGTCGTGGCTGATCATCAGCACGGCCCCGCGGAAGTCGTCCTTGAGGAACGACTCGAGCCACAATCGGCCGTCGAGGTCCAGGTGGTTCGTCGGCTCGTCGAGGAGCAGGACGTCCGGCTGCTCCAGCAGGAGGCGCGCGAGGGCGACGCGTCCCTTCTGTCCGCCGCTGAGCCCGCGCACGGGCACCTCGAACTGCGAATCGGAGAACCCCAGGCCGTGCAGGACCTGCTCGACCTTGTGGTCGATCGCGTAGCCGCCGAGCGCTTCGATGCGGCGCTCGACCTCGGCCTGCCTTTTCATGACGCGGTCGAGGGCTTCGCCCGTCGCGGTGGCCATCTCGTCGAAGAGTTCATGCTGGCGATGGTGCAGGTCGTGCAGTTCGGCGAAGCCCGCCTCGGCGGCGCCTTTCAGGGTTTCATCGGGGTCGAGTTCCGGGTCCTGCGGGAGGTAGCCGACCCTCACGCCGCGCTGCACGATGACATCGCCTTCGTCCGGTTTGAATCGTCCGGCGAGGGCCTTGAGGAGGGTTGTTTTTCCGGTGCCGTTGCGGCCGACGACGCCGACGCGATCGCCTGCTTCGATGGATAACGAGCAGCCATCGAGGATGATGGCGTTTCCGAACGAATGGCGCAGACCTACGGCGGCGAGCAGCGGCACGGGCCGATTCTACGCTCGATTCGAGGGCTCACGTTTCGCGGCGATGTCTTGTCGGGTGCGGGATCAGATGGGTCGGCCGAACCACCGCATGGCGAAGACGCCGCCGGTGAGCATGCCGAGGCCGATGATGATCATTCCCCATTCCGAGACGGTCGGGATTCCCGCGGGAAGCGGGATTACGCCGTGGGGCTGCAGGAGCAGTTGCTGGACGCCGAGGCCCGGCGGGCATTCGAAGGTCGGCCTGGCCACGCCGTCGAGTCCGGCGGGATACAGGTTGTTCTGCACGATGATCGGGAACGGGGTATCGAAGCGGATGCGTCCCGTTGTAGTGTCCCACATACCTTGCGCCGCCGGTCCGGGGCCGAGCGTTACGTTGTTCGGCCCGCTCGGCAGCGGGCCGATGGGGACGCTCGCGCTCACGAGGCTCAGGGAGACGATTTCGATCGGGATCTGGTCCGGCGGGCCGTTGAGCACGCGGACCACCATGGTTCCCTGGAAGTCGGCGGGGCCGTTGAGGATCGCGGAAGCGCCCACGGTGCCGTCGGGATCGACGCCGATGTCGCCCGCGCTGAAGACTTCGAGTTCGTTGCCGGGCGTATGGACCAACTGGCAGGCGACGGTGGCGCCGGGGTTCAGCGGCGCAGCGGTCAGCACCTGCCATCCGCCGTTCGAGAGGCAGGGTTCCGGCTTACCGGTGACAGTCGGCTTGAGGCAATAGCAGTCGCGCCAGATGTTTCCGCGGACGTTTCGGCAGACGCACCCCACGCCGCAGGCCGCCCCGGGCGACGTGCATGAGTAGTGGATGTTGGTGTGCCAGGTGCGTGCGCAGGTGCCGGGGCAGGTCGTGTCATCGGCCCAGGCGAGGCCCACTGCGGCGGCCAACGCCAATGCACTGCCAACCCAGAACTTCGTCCGAGAGCGCATCTTCATCGCTTGCCCTTTCTTCAGAAGGCGCGTCATCCACACCACGAACGCCAAGCCGCGGACAAAGCGGCCGTCGTCTCGAAGATCGGCGCGTCCTGTTCCAAATATGACTCGGATTGCCAAAGAGTCAAGATAATCCGGGCCGTCCAGACACCTAACCATATTTGGTCGTGGAGTTGTTCTATCTGTCAGGGGGATGCGGCCGCGCGACTTGCAACAACGCGCGGGTGTGGAAAGTGCGGATCGCTTTGAGGGCCGTGGCAAGTGGATCCCCGTCAGATTCGGGCGTGGGTGGGAGTGGTTGGGGGGGGAGCACTGGCGGCGAGCCGCCAGTGGCACAGGGAGATTGACTCTGTGGCGCTGGCTGGTTGTCAGCCAGTGGAGGGGGTGCGCGCACGCGGGTTGGGCGCAACGGGTTTTCGCACTGGCGGACGAGCCGCCAGTGGCACAGGGAGATTGACTCTGTGGCGCTGGCTGGTTGTCAGCCAGTGGAGGGGGTGCGCGCACGCGGGTTGGGCGCAACGGGTTTTCGCACTGGCGGACGAGCCGCCAGTGGCACAGGGAGATTGACTCTGTGGCGCTGGCTGGTTGTCAGCCAGTGGAGGGGGTGTGCGCACGCGGGTTGGGCGCAACGGGTTTTCGCACTGGCGGACGAGCCGCCAGTGG
>CAZBDZ010000060.1:15815-21852 GCA_964490785.1 uncultured Phycisphaeraceae bacterium | reverse complement strand
CGCCCGCTCCGCGGGCTGTGAGGCACATCGAAGCGATAATGCGATCGCCCTGCGCAGGGCGTTCGGTTGCCCCTTGATGAACCGCTATTCCTCGGACTGTTCCAGGCTCTCCAGCCGCTCGCGAAGCACCCACGGCAGGCCCCCGCGCAACCCCGCATCAATCAACCCGACACTCAGCATGTCCGCCACATGCACGCGATCGACATCGCGAAACGACGTGAGCTTCATCCGCACCAGCGCCGGCAGATCGAGCACGAGGAACCCCTCCGGGTCGCGCACGGCTTCCGCGACATCCGGCGCCGGCGCGGCGTACGACGGCAACACCTTCTCGCCGGCCCACACGAGATGAACGCCGGATCGCTTGCTCGGCTCGGCCGGGTCCATGAACAGCACGAGCCGCCGCAGATCCTCACGCAGGAACCCGAGCGACGCCATGACCGCGCTGACGCGATCGAGATCCGACCGCCGAACGAGCAGGTCCACGCCTTTCGTCGCCCGCGTCGCCGATGGATCGACCCGCCCGACCCACGCCGCGACCGCGTTGCCGCCGATGACCGCGTACGGAACCCCCGCGGCATCGAGCGCGCTCGTGACAAGCCGCAGGCGGCGCTCAACCCGGTCAACCGCCATGACATGGGATCCGAACGAGGTACTCACGCAGGATCATAGGACGCCGACGCATCGGAGGCCCAATTCAGGCGAAGGTCACTGCAGATTCACCGGCATCACCACATACAAAAAGTCGTTCCCGCTCTTCATCAGCCCCGGCTTGTTCCCCGCCTTCATCTCGAACAGCACGTGCTGCTCCGGCACGACCTTCAGCGCATCGCTCAGGAACGCGGGGTTGAAGCCGATCTCGATCTCGCCGCCGTCGTAGGACTCGACCTCGACATCGATCTCGGCCTCGCCCGACTCGGGCGTTCGGCTCGACATCTTCATCCCCTTGCCGCCCCCCGCGAACGCCATCCGCACGCCGCGGGATTCCTCGTTGGTGAGGATCGCCGCCCGGCGTACCGCGCTGCTCAGTGCGTTGACGTCGAACTTCGCGCGCTTGTCCTGGTCCTTCGGGATCACGTCTTCATACGGCGGGAACGTGCCCTCGACAAGGTTGCTCGCAAGGATCGTGCCGCCCCCCCCGGACCCGCCCGCGCCCCCCTCGGCGTCGAACGAGAAGATCACCTGGTTCGCCGTCACTCCGATCCGCACCGCCGCCTCTTCGTCGTCGATCAGACGCGAGGCCAGCGTCAGCGCCTTCGTCGGGACGATACACATGGTCTGCTTGTCGCCCGAGGGCGATCCCTCCGCCGTGCCGCGGGCCAGCGCCAGCCGGCGCCCGTCGGTCGCCACCATCTCGATCTTCTTCCCGTTCCGCTTGAGCAGCACGCCGTTGATCGCGTACCGCGAGTTATCCCGCGCCACGGCGAAGATCGTCCGCGTGATCAGCCTCTGCAACTGCCCCGCATTGATCGAGAAGATGTCCGCCGTCTGATCGTTGTCGGGGAACTCCGGGATCGGCGGGAGCGAGCCGGACGGGTACCCATAGATCTTGAACTTCGCGTCGCGCCCCTTGATGACGCACGCCTCGCTGTCGGCCTCGATCGTCAGCGTCGGGTCGGCATCCTCTGCCGTAACGATGCTGCGGAGCCGATCCCCGGGCACGAGGATCTCGCCGCCGTCCTGCACCTCGACCTGGGTCCGCGACAAGCGCAGCGAGACCTCCGCGTCCGTCGCCGAGAGCGTCAGGGCCCCCGCCCCCGCCCCGCCCTTGCCGGAGGCCTTCTTCGCCGCAACCTTAATGCACGTCAGCTCCGGCTTGGGCGAACGTGCCGGCACCACCCCCGCCACGAGGTCCACCGCATTCTTCAAAGCCGCGCGATCGCAGATTACCTTCATTGCCCGCTATCTCCCTTCGATCAATCCCCGCTGTGGCGGCCGACCGCCGCCGTCGAACCCGCCAGTTTACTCGGAATCTCAACTCCTACGCGCGAATCCGGGAAGCCGCGCGAAGAGGGGTTGTTCTTTGGCCGAGAATGCACCATACTAGGAATTCAGCCCCGTGCGGCGGCGCCGCCGTGCGGGTTCCGTCAGGATAGTTCCGCGGCCGGTTATCCGCCGCCCTTTGACGAGGAGAATGGCATGTCCTTTGAAGCCGCCGTACACGCCCAGGCCATTGAACTCGACCGGCTCGCCCTCGACATGACCGCCGCCGCAGGCAGCGGGCATCCCAGCACGGCGTTCTCCCTGGGCCACATCATCACCGTCCTGATGTTCCACACCATGCGGTGGAGCCCAGACGCCCCGACTTACCCCACCGCCGATCGTCTGGTGCTGTCCGAAGGCCACGCCGTCCCGATCGTCTACGCCGCCTGCGCCAAACTCGGCGTCATGATCGGCAAGGACCCCGCGAACCGTCGCCCCATGACCGTGCAGGACGCCATGCGCCTCCGCGAAGGAGATTCCGAGATCGACGGCCACCCCAACCCCGTTGAAGGGTTCCCCTTCTTCGACGCCGCCACGGGCTCCCTGGGTCAGGGGCTGTCCGTCGCCGCAGGCCTCGCCGAGGCCGCACGGATCGACAGCCTCGACAAACGCATCTACTGCATCATCGGCGACGGCGAGTCGCGCGAAGGGCAAATCGCCGAGGCCCTCGACTACATCATCGACCACAAACTCAACAACATCCTCCCCATCTTCAACTGCAACGGCTACGGCCAGGTCGAACGCGTCAGCAACCAGCAGACCCCCGAGACCATGAAAGCGAAACTCGAGGCCTACGGCTTCGCCGTAACCGTGATCGATGGGCACATCCCGAGCCAGATCAAGGCCGCCTTCGACAAGTTCTTCGAGGTCTCCGCCAAGCCGGGCGGGCAGCCGATGGCCCTCATCGCCAAGACGGTCAAGGGCTGGGGTTCCCCCACGATGCAAGGCGGAAACTGGCACGGCAAGCCCGCCACCGGCGACCACCTCGTCCGCGCCCAGAACGAACTCGCCGAACGCCGCGCCGAACTCACCAGCACGCTCTCCTCGACGGATTCCTTCATGATCCAGAATCCGCCTGAGGCCAAGGAGCAGACCTTCAAGTCGGCGGAACTGCCGTCATTCTCGAAACTGATGAAGTCGAAGGACATGGAGTCCGTCCTGCACACCGGCCGCATGGCCACGCGACGCGCCTACGGCCTGGCGCTCCAGGCGCTCGGCCTCGCCAACGACCGCGTCGTCGCTCTCGACTGCGATGTCAGCAACTCCACCTTCGCCGAATACTTCGCACGCGATCCGAAACTCCGCGAGCGCTTCTTCGAGTGCAAGATCGCCGAGCAGAACATGATCTCCGTCGCCGCCGGCCTTTCCGCCGCCGGAAAGATCCCCTTCTGCTCCACCTTCGCCAAGTTCGTCACCCGCGCCTACGACCAGATCGAGATGGCCATCAACGGCGGCGCCAACATCAAAATCGTGGGCTCCCACGCCGGCGTCACACTCGCCGCCGACGGCCCGTCGCAGATGTCGCTCCCCGATGTCGCCTGGTTCCGCGCCTTCAGCGGCGTGCGCAACGCCCAGGGCAACCCCGCCTGCTACGTCCTCCAGCCCGCAGACGCCTACGCCGCCTACAAACTCACCGAAGTCATGGGAGAGTACGAGGGCGCCTGCTACATGCGCACACTCCGCGGCGACACAGAGTTCATCTACAACGACGAAACCGTCTTCAACCTCGGCGGCTTCGAGGTCCTCAACGAAGGACGCGACGTCCTCATCTGCGCCGCAGGCTACATGGTCCATGAGGCCAACAAGGCGATCGACGGCCTCGACAAGGCGGGAGTCTCCGCCACCCTCGTGGACCTTTACTCCCTCCCCTTTGACACCGACGCCCTCCTCGACCTCGCCGCCAAGAACAACGGCTACGTCGTCACGGTCGAGGACAACTACGGCGGCGGAATCGGAGCCGCCGTTGCCGAGGCCCTGAGCAACTCGGGCGACGCCTTCACCCTCGAACAGATGACGGTTTCGCGCATCCCGAAGTCCGCCAAAACGCCGGACGAGGTGCTCAAGATGCTCGGCCTGACCCACCAGAGCATCGTCGAGCGCTGCCTGAAACTGCTTCAGGTCGCGGTCTGAACCCTAACGAAAATCTAGAATCATCCCCCCTCTTCTGGTGGTTTTCTACCGATTCCGATGGCCCCACCATTCATGGTGGATCGCCTCGGTAGGGGTCGTCTGGGTCCGAAAATATGGGCGTCTTCGCGCATCCAGGCGGTCCCAGGGCCGCCGAAAGGGGCAGAATCCGGTGTTTTCAGTGGGGCCCTGCGGGTATTTACCTACGAAAACAAGGGCGTTTTCTGGATGGCCGCACGGTCTTCGGCCGAAAGTCCCTGATGTTGGTTTGCGTTGACTATCCTGATTGACTAGGATAGTCCTCACTCACTTGCTCCCGTCGCGTCCGTCGGGTCTGGGCCGATCGGCGTCGGGAGAGAACCAGAGACAACCAACGGCGGCCGTGTGGGTCGCCTCAGCAGAAGGGTTTCAGTTCACATCATGTTCGTGACCAGCAAGTCCCAGAACAAGGAGAGCCACATCATGCGTCAGACGAGTCGCCTGTGTCTGCTCGCCGGTGCCGTATTCGGCATCAGCGGCGGCGCCCTGGCCGAGTCCGGTCAGGCCTGGAGCAATGCGGACGAAGTCCGCGCCCTCGTGTCCGAGATGCAGGCCGATGCGGAGACCCGCTCGAGCCTCCTGCAGTCCGGCGGTTCGGCGGGCCATGACGGCCGCCACTTCTTCCTCGGCTCCGCCGACGGCAACTTCCGCCTGGAAGTCTCGGGCCAGATCCAGTTCCGTTATTACCTGAACTTCCGCGATGACGAGGACAACGACGGCAACGCCGATCCCGAGGACGATTTCGAGTCGGGCTTCCAGACCCGCCGCACCAAACTGTTCTTCGAAGGCCATGTCTTCGATCCGAACCTCTTCTATCGCGTCAGCGGCAACTTCTATGACGACAGCGGCGTCGCGGGCGCCAACGACGGCGATCTCACTCTCGAGGACGCCTTCGCAGGCTACCGCTGGGACAACGGGTTCTCGATGATGTGGGGCCAGTTCAAACTGCCCTTCCTCCGCGAGGAACTCGTCTCCAGCGCGTACCAACTCGCCGCAGACCGTTCGCTCGTTAACGAGGTCTTCAACCAGGACCGCAGCCAGGGCATCCAACTCGGCTACGAGGCCGAGGACTTCCGCATGGCATTCGCCTTCTCTGACGGTTTCCGCTCGGAGAACTCGGAGTTCGGCTCGGCTCCGGCCTACAACACCAATGGGTATCCCGCTGGTGGCGAGAATGACTACGCCTTCACCGCCCGCGCCGAGGTCAAGTTCGCCGGCAACTGGGATCAGTTCCAGGACTTCACCAGCATGCCCGGTTCGGACTATGCCTGCATGCTCGGCCTCGCCGGCCACATCCAAGGCGGCGACGTCGCCTCAACCTCAGCCGTGGCTCTTCCCGGCGGCGTTGTGGGGGTCCCCCTCGGCGACTCCAACTTCTACGGCTGGACCGCCGACATCTCCGTCGAGGGCGACGGCTGGAACTTCTACATCGCCGGTGTGGGCGAGTACTCCGACTATGACATCGACACCGACGCCGACGGCGAAGGCGATGCGAACCTTGATTTCGGCGACTACGGCTTGGTTGCCCAGTTCGGCATGTTCATCCCGGATACCGACTGGGAACCCTTCCTCCGCTACGACGGCATCTTCGCCGATGAGGATGAGCGCGACACCGATCAGGGCAACTTCAACACCCTCACCTTCGGCGCCAACTACTACATGTACGGCCACGCCTCGAAGTTCACCTTCGACGTCGTCTGGTTCATCGATGATGCCGCGACGAACGTTCTCGGTGGCGATCCAAACCCCGGTATCGGCTACCTGACCGACGACAATGAGAACGAACTCACCTTCCGCCTCCAGTGGCAGCTGCTCTTCTGAGCCCCGCCGCTCGACGGATCTCTTGTTGAGTCACGACCGGCCGGCCCCCACGGGTCGGCCGGTTTTTCTT
>CAZBDZ010000060.1:0-15715 GCA_964490785.1 uncultured Phycisphaeraceae bacterium | reverse complement strand
TACTTCGACGGCCACATCCACGAACCGGCCCTCTTCTACCGCGTCAACGGCGCCTTCAGCCGGACGAGCGGCGACCTCCGCCTCGAAGACGCCTACGCCGGGTACAAAGGGGACAACGGGTTCACCGCGACGTGGGGCCAGTTCAAACTCCCATTCTTCCGCGAAGAAACCGTTTCCTCCAGCATGCAACTGGCGGTGGAGCGCTCGATCGTCAACGATGCCTTCTCCGTCGTGCGCAGTCAGGGCGTGCAGGGCGAATACAGGAACGAAAACCTCCGGCTCATGGCGGCGTTCTCCGACGGGGCGGCCGCCGATTCCTCCGACTTCGGCACGCCGCGGAGCGCGACGGCCTCGGGCCTCATCAACCGCTCAGGCCTGGGCGAATCCGACTACGCACTCACCGGCCGGGCCGAGTGGAAGTTCGCCGGAACGTGGGACCAGTTCAAGGACTTCACCAGCCCCACAGGCTCCGAGTTCGCCCTCATGCTCGGCGTGGCGGGCCACTACGAGGGAGGCGACCCGTCCTCCAGCGCCTTCACCGGCGGCACCTACGACTACGGCTCGTGGACCGCGGACCTCTCCATCGAGGGCGACGGATGGAACGCCTACTTCGCGGGCGTCGGCGGGTACTCCGACTACCACGACACCGCCGCGGGAGACATCACGAACGACGACTACGGCCTCGTCGCCCAGGGCGGGTTCATGATCCCGGAGTCGCACTGGGAGCCGTTCGTCCGCTACGCCGGGCTGTTCCTCGACGATAGCCGCACCGGCGGCGGAGACGGCACCTTCAGTTCACTGACGATCGGCGTCAACTACTACCTCTACGGGCACGCCGCGAAGTTCACCGCCGACGCCGTGTGGTACATCGACGAAACTGATCCCCTCGTAACGAGCCGCACGAGCCAAGGCCAACTCGGCGACGACGACGACGGCGAGTTGACAATCCGGCTCCAATGGCAGTTGCTGTTCTGACTACGAGCCCTTCGCGCAAGCGAAGGCGTCCCGCCGCCGGCGCCAAAAGCCCGCGACGCCGATCATCACCACGCCCGCCCCCGGCGCCGGCACCCGCACCCACAGGTCATAGACATCCGCCCGGCCGAACGGGTTGCCGGCGATCACGCCGTCCGCCGTCGCCGCGCTCGGGTTGACCAGGTCGACCCAGCCCAGCCCCAGGCTCGGCAGGTCGATCTGGTACGCGCAAAGCATGAGGTGCTGCGGCCCGCCCGTGGTCTGGAAAAGGACGCTCGGCCCGCCGAGCGTCAGGTGATGCGAGTCGAACTCGCCGGGGCCGACGAGCGTGGTGAAGAGCATTCCGCCCGAGAGCGCGGCTCCCTCCTTGATCGTGAACCGCCCGACGAACACGCCATTGAACGGCGAGCGCCCGCCGGTCGCGTTGGGAGCGAAATGCGAGAGGATCGGCGGCGGAGCGACGGCGATGCCGGCGCGGGCGAGGTTCTCGGGGTTCAACCCCATCGCGTAGTCGTCGCCGATGTGCGAACCGGGGCCGATGACAAACGCGGCGCCCGCCTGCGCGAACGGGCCGAATCCGTTTTGGGTCGTGGATTCAAGTTCGTTGTAGTCCGCACCCGCGGAGCCGGGCGACCCGTAGTCGCCGTAGAAGGTCTGCGTGAAGAGCATGCGAGGGTCCGGGGGTTCCGGCCCGGGCATGAATCGGTTTCGCGCCGCCGGGCCGAAGCCGTCGAGCGAGAAGTGCGAGTCGAACTGAAACTCGTTCGAAGCCGTCATCGCCGCGGCGGTCGCACCGACGACGTTGTCCCCCGCGCCGCTCGCCGTGAAGAATCCGCCGAAGTTCACGGCGAAGCCCTGTCCCGCGATGCCGGGCACACCGCCGCCTGCTTCGTATGACAGCGCGTGGAACGGTGCGGCGGCAGCGCCGGCGCACCACGATGCGACGAGAACAACCGAGAGTGTCTTGGTCATGGTCGTGTTCCTTTTCCCTCATGGGTCGTGAACGTACTCAGATTCTCCTCCGCCGAGGCCCACACCACGGCAGGAGCGCGAACGCCGCGACGGTCGCCGGAAGCGGCACGACCTGCACCCACAGGTCATAGACATCCGCCGGCCCAAAGGGCGTGCCGAGGTTGACTCCTTCCGCCGTTGCCGCGCTGGCGTTGGCCAGCACGAGCGGCCCGAATCCGAAGCGATCCAGGTCCACCTGGTAGGCGCGGAGCGCCAGCAACTGCGGCCCGGAGTGCGTGCCGAAGAGCACCCCCGGCCCGTTCAGCGCAAGTTCGTGCGTGTCCGCGACGCCTTGGGCGATCCGCGTGGTGGCGATCATCCCGCCGCTGAGAAGCGCGCCCTCTCGGATGGTGAACCGGCCCACGAAAACGCCGTCGAAGTTCGACCGCCCGCCGGTCGTGTTCGGCGCGAGTGTGGACGGGACCGGCGTCGGCACAACCGCGATGCCCGCACGGGCGGCATGCTCGGAGAGGGAACCATCCCCCGCCGGATTACCGATATGCGAGCCGGGTCCGGCGATGAAAGACCCTCCCGGGAAGACAGCGGATGCCTGAATCTCCTCATAGTTGCCGTCGCCGGACGGGAACGGCGGCATCCCGCCGGGATTCCCCTCCTCGAAATACGGAAGGCCATAGAAGGCAATGGTCCTGAGACTGTTGTTCGTCGGGGCGATCGTGCGGTTTCTGATCGACGGCCCCCACGGATCGAGCGAGAAGTGCGAATCGAACTCGAACTCATTGGACGCGGTCGTCGCCGCGGGTGTGCCGCCAAGCACATTGCCGCCCGCGCCGTCCGCCGTGAAGAATCCGCCGAAGTTGACGGAGATGCCCTGTCCCGCGATGCCGACCAGGCCGCCGCCGGCTTCGTAGGAGATGAGGTGAAAAGGCAGACCCGTCGCGCTGCCGCAGCAGAGGGCGACGCCGCAAATGGCCAAAGCAACCTTCATGTGCGCTCCTTTCTCCATCACCCGGCACGCGAGCAACCATGGCGCGCGCGGCGACGCCCCGCGTCGCGCCGACAATCTCAGGTTGAAGTGCGGATTCAATAAGAATCCCGCCGCGGAATCCCCGGCCATCCACGATCCGATGATGCGCCGCCCCTGCGGTCGTTGCACAACGACCCTCCCGTTATTCAGCCGCCCTTCGCGGGCGGCACGTGCTTCGTGGGCATCGAAAGCCTACACCGGCCGGCCCAAGTTGCAAGGTGTGGACCGGAAATGGTCCTGCGGAACCGCACCCCGTCGTGGAATACCCGTAGGGAATCGGCCTCGGAGGGGAAGCGAGCCCTTCGCGCAAGCGAAGGCGTCGGAGCGCCTCTGCTTGCGCAAAGGGCTTGTCAAAAAGCGAAAACACCGGCGGGCACAGGGCCCGCCGGTGTCTGAGTCATGTCGAGGCCGCCCCGCCTAGCAGCGGGCGGCCAACAGGCCATGGTCGATCAAGCGCGACGGCGACGGATCGCGGCGAGGCCGGTCAGGCCCGCGAGAGCGATCGTGCCGGGAGCGGGGACGACCTGGACCCAGAGGTCCCACACGTCAGCCATGCCGAAGGGCTCGCCGTCGTTGACGCCGGCCGAGGTCGCGGCCGAGGCGTTCTGGATGTCGACGGTGCCGACCTTGTAGCCACGGAGCCCGAGGAGCTGCGGGCCATTGTGGGTCAGGAAGGCCACGCCCGGCCCGCCAAGGGTGAGATTCCCATCCGAGGCGGTCGGATCCGGGAGTTGCAGGCCGGTAAGGACGCTGAAGAACAACCCGCCGCTGAGCGTCGCGCCAGCCTGGATCGTGAAGCGACCGACGAAGCAGCCGTCATATTGGGACCGGCCGCCCCCCACATTGGGAGCGAACCACGTGTTGTTGTTCGGGCTGGCAACGGGCGGCGCGACGGCGATGCCGGCGCGGGCGCTGTTCTCAGGGTTCGAGCCGTCGGCCGCGGGATCGCCGACATGCGAGCCGGGGCCGAGGACGTACGCGGCACCCGCCGCAGCGAACGGGCCGAAGCCGTTCTGCGTGGTGCTCTCCATTTCGTCCCAGTTGGCGGCGGCGGCACCGGCCGTGCCGTAGTCGCCGTAGAACGACAGCGTCATCGCCGAGTTATTGCCGGGAGTCGTCGAGCGGTTGCGCGCGCTGGGGCCGAAGCCGGAGAGCGCGAAGTGCGAATCGAACTCGAACTCGTTCGCCGAGGTCATCGATGCCGCCGTACCACCGACGACGTTGTCGCCGGCGCCGTCGGAGGTGAAGAACCCACCGCGGTCCACAGTGAATCCCACGCCGACGATGCCGGGCAGACCGCCACCGGCCTCATACGACACGGCACGGAAGGGCAGAGCGCAGGCGCTCCCCGCGGCCACAAAAAGGCTGGACACAAAGACAAGACTCTTCATTGGATCATCTCCCTCTAGCTCACACCGCCGCTAGGCGATATGGCCGACTGACTCCCCGCACCGTGACAAGATGGTGCGGACCTGCACAGAAGATAACCCGAGTCCCGAGAAAGGCAAGTCCAATTACGCAATCATCGTGCGATCTTCACCCAGGTTCCCGTTTTCGGACGGGTCAAAGGGTCCGGACGCGGCCGAACATCCTAACGTATACCAAAACTCTGCGCCTGCGTTCCCCGCAATAACCCATGTTGCCAGCATCGGGGCAGGATCGTGGAAGAAAAAACACCGGTGATCGGAGGTGATCACCGGTGTCGAGATTCAGACTTGTGTCGGTCGAGCGGATCGACCGATCAGATACGTCCCGGGGCGATCAGGCCCGACGGCGACGGATCGCGGCGATCCCGCCGAGGCCGGCGAGGGCGAGCGTTCCGGGAGCCGGGATGAGCTGAACCCAGAGGTCAACCACATCGGCCATACCGAAGGGGTTGCCGTCGTTCACGCCGTCAGAGGTCGCGGCGGATGCATTCTGAATATCGACGGTCGTGACCCTGTAGGACCGGAGGCCCATGACCTGGACGCCGCCCGTGGTGCCGACCGCGACGCCGGGGCCGTCGAGCGCGAGCATCGCGCCGGAGAAGCCTGTGGGCGAAGTCGGATCAACGAAGTTGAAGAGCATGCCACCCGAGAGCGACTCGCCAGCCTTGATCGTGAAGCGGCCGACGAAGATGCCGTCGTACGCGGACCGACCGCCAGCCGAGGTGGGGGCGAAGTGCGAAAGAACCGGCGGGGGGGCGACGGCGATGCCGGCGCGGGCCGAGTTCTCAGGATTCGAGCCATCAGCGGCCGGATCGCCGACGTGCGAGCCGGGGCCGAGGACGTAGGCAGCGCCTGCGGCGTGCCAGGGGCCCATGCCGTTCTGCATGGTGCTCTCGAGTTCGTCCCAGTTGGCGGAGGTTCCGCCGATCGGGCCGTAGTCGCCGTAGAAAGCCAGCGTGGCGGCGCTATTGTTGGCCGGGGTCGCAGTGCGGTTCCGAGCCGAAGGGCCGAACCCGGACATCGCCCAGTGCGAGTCGAACTCGTATTCATTCCCGGCGGTCATCGCGGCAGCCGTGCTGCCGATGACATTGTCGCCCGCGCCGTCAGCGGTGAAGAACCCGCCGGCGGACACATGGATGCCGGGGCCGACGATGCCGGGCAGCCCGCCGCCCGACTCATAGGACAGACCGGCGAACGGAGCCGCGTGAGCGCCTGCGGCGATGGCCAACATGCTGGCCGCGCAAACAAACTTCGTCATGACGTGTTTCTCCATCTCTTCCTCAACTACCGGGCCCGCGATCCGCTTCGCGAAGCCCCGGGAGCCAAATCTCTGACTATGAAGATACCACCGTTTCAGGCGAACACAAGGAAAACGGGGAAGTTCCCCTCGTGATTTGTCCGGTTTTTACGGTCCGAAAAACGGGCAGCGCGGGCCGCCACGCCTCGAAAACGATGATTCATCCCCGATTTTCGGGTAAACCATACTGTACATAATCCAAACAAACGGCCCGGGGAGTCTGGAATCGATCCCGCATTGCCTACCTCTGTCCGGGGGACACCCAAAACTGGCCCTCGGAGGGGCCACGCCTGGCTTTCGGACGTGCGGTGGTGTCGCAGTTTGAATGTGGCACGCCCTTTCCAAGGCGTGGCGCGCGGGAGTCGCCGCGGCGACCCACATTCAAACTGCGACACTACCGGACGTGCCGGGACCAAGGTACCCGCCCCTTTGCCTGCGGACGCTTCCATCGGTGTCCTCTTCAAAGGCTCGAAACCGAGTTGTGCGAGGTATCAGATCAATACGAGAGGAGGTCCGTGCCCTCATTCGCGCGGATGATGCCGCGGAGGGCGGTTCGGTCCTCGGGATCGATGTTTCGATCGCCGTCGATATCCGGAGCCGTGGAAGGCAGCGGCGGGGCGGTGATCGAATAGCGGTACTCCCACTGGTACAGGTCCTCGGCGTTGCGGGCGCCGTTCTGGTCGATGTCGCCCGGCTCGTAATACGGCGACGCGGGATCGCGCGGGAGTTTCGCGTCGAACACGACGGGGCGGTGATCGGACGTGCCGGACTGCGTCGCGGTGGCGTCGCCGTTGGCGCGGAGGCCGGCGTCGTCATTCGAGTAGTAGACAAAGCCCATCGAGTTAAGTTCGGTCTGGCTGTAGGTCCCGCTGGAGTCGGCGTCGAAGAGCGCGGCGAGTTGCTGGTCGAGGCAGATGTAGTCGAGGCGGGAGCCGCTGCCGGGATAGGTGACGTAGTTGGTCACGTTGGGATTCGCCGCGCCCGCGAGGGTTTCGACGGCGAGATTGAGCACGCCGCTCGAGACGGGCGGTTTGGTGCTGGTGAAGAAGAGCGGGGTGATGGTCCCGTCCTGGTTGTTGTTGGAGTTGAGGTCGCCGCCGAAGATCACGTTGACGTTGTTGCTGAAGTACTCGAAGGAGACGTTGTTGCCGCAGGTGGTGGCGTTGGTGGTGCGCTGGGTCTGATCGGAGCCGGCGGATCCGGACTTGAAGTGCGCGTTATAGACGACGACGTCGCGGAGCGCGCCGGGGACGCGGATGCGGGTTTTTCCGCAGCCGCGCGGGCCGCCGATGCTCAGGCTTGAGTGGCTGATGACGGTGATGCCCGGGCGGATGAGGGTGGCGTTGTAGTTGAACCCGTCGCCGCCGGCGGTGCGGATGTCGTATCCGGGGAGGAAGGTGTTGCGGAAGTTGGTGACCTGGCTGGTGGCGCTCTGGTTCATCTCCTGGAAGAGGACGATGTCGGGTGAAAGGCCCATGTTGGGGCCGGGGCCGTCGATGTCCTGCGTCGTCACGAACTTCCCGATGGCGTTGGCCTCGGGCGTTCCTGGATTCCCGATGCCGCCCAGGACGTTGTAGGTCACGATGCGCAGCGGGACGGGGGGCGCCGTCCCCGCGCCGGCAACGGATGCGCTCGCGAGAAGAACCAGGATTCCTGCGGTTGGATGCGTGTTGCTCATCGGCTCACCGAATCGTCACGAACGGAACCACTCTGAAAAAACGGCGGGTCGTTGCGGCGACCCGCCGTCGTATGTCATGCGGCAGGGCCGCTCAATCGCAATCGTTGAGGAAGTTCGTCAGGACCGACGTGATGTCGGCGAAGACGATGAACCCGTCGCAATCGGCGTCGCCGGGGGACGTGCCGTTGGGGTTCGCCGGCTGGTTGAAGTTGGTCAGGACGCTCGTGACGTCGCCGAAGTTCACGTCGGCGCCCGGCCCGCCGTCGGTGGTCTTGTCGGCGTTGCCGGGGCAGCACGGCGGGACATCAAGAGTGAACGTGCCAAGACCAAGGACGACCGAGCCTCGCACCGCGCGCTCGTTGAGCGTGGCGCCCGACCCGCGGGAGAGCACGCCGCCGTTGTCGTTGAAGGTGTCGGGAGTCGAGCAGGGCGAGATGCAGGGGACCGTTTCGAGTTCGACGTTGACGCCGTTGACCGTCTCGTTGCCGCCGGAGCGGAAGTTGACGGCGAGGTGGCGTCCGTCGCGCGACATGCCGTCGCGGTTGAAGGCGTCCGAGGCCTCGTCCATCGGGAAGAATCCCAGCGCGAGGGACTCGTTGTTCGCCGGCCCGTCCGCCGGGAACGCGTCGGCGAGCACGTCGCCGTTCTGCCCGCCGGTGAGCACCTCGTGGAGCGTGTTCGTGGTCGGCTCCCAAACGTAGAGGGCATTCGTCGTGTTCTGGAGGTACCAGGTGTCGTCGGTGAACGAGTCCCCGTCCCAGTCGCCGAGGACCGCGAACGTCTCCTTGATGGCGCAGAATGCGACGCGCCCGTTGTCGTCGATCGAAATGCCCGAGATCGGCGTGATCGAGGTCTGCCCGAGGATGCCCGGCGTCGTCTCGATCGTCGTCACCGCCTCGTTCACAACGAGGGTCTGCGCGGCATTGCCGACGTCGCCGTTGAAGGTGACAACAGCGGAGAGGTTGTAGCCCGCGATGCGGTCGTTGGTCATGTCCCAGATCGGGTCGTAGACGCGAACCTCTAACGCCTCGGGAAACACGCCCTCGTCAACCCACAGGGCGGCGACCTGGCCCTTCGAGTTCATGTCGAAGTGGCTGTTGGTGAAGGAGTTGCTGCCCGTCGCCTGGTGATCGACGAACTTCTTGCCGAGGTCGCTCGTGAAGTGATCGGCGTAACCCGCGTCGAGCGGGGCGATCGAGTCAAATGGGCGGCCGTGCTGCGAACCGACGCCGCCCACCGCGTCGCCTTCGATGATGATGGTGTTGAAGGACGCCGTCGCGTTGCTGCCGACGTAGTTAAGACGCTTCGACCCGTCGGGGTTCTTCATGGTGTCGACGCACAGGTACAGTGGGCGGGCGCTCCCGCCGCTGAAGGGGGTGCCGCCCGAGAAGCCCGAACCGTGCGCCACGTAGACCTTGTCGGCGCCGCCGGGGGTGCGAACGACCGCGAGGACAGGCGGAGTCTGGCGCGCGTCGCCGGCCGTCTCCCCGCCGGGCGACGTCGGGATCGGCATGTTGGCCTGGAGCCAGAGCGCCTCATGATCCGGGCCGGCGTTGCCGGTGTTCGGGAGGGCGGCGCCGGAAACAGGGCTGTTGTTCAGGCCGTTGTAGACGACCACGCCGTTGACCGATGCCGGAATTGTCCCGGCGGTGACGGTTCCGGTGAAGTGGGTCTGCCCGGTCAAGAGGTTTGCATCCCCCGCCGAGGGCAGAGCGGGATCGCGGGCGGTCGTCGGCGTGGAGAGAAAGACCGAACCCGTCACGCCACCGCCCGACGGATTGATGGCCGTCTCACCGGCGTTGCCGATGTTCACGGCGGTGTTGACGATGGTCTTGTTGGGCGCCTGCGTGCCCGGCACGGTGCCGAGCGTATGGATCGCGTTCCACGATCCGATATTGCTCTGACCGGTGCTCGCGAAGTTCTCGCGGACCGTGAGCGTGCCATCCGGCAGGATCGAGCCGGCGCTGCTGCTGCGGTTCGCGGCGCCCTCGTCGTTGATGGTATTCACGCTCTCACCGCTGCTGAGCGTGCTGCCCACGTCCGTCGTCTGAAGGACCGCGACGACGCGCGGGGCGACCGTGCTGGTCGTCACCACGCCGAAGGACGTGACCGCGGCGATCGGCCCGCCGGCGACGGTCTCCACGACGACGGCGTTCACGTTCGCCTGGGTCGAGGTTGTCGCGGTTGACGGGTCGTTCGGCAGGATAAAGGGCACCCACACCGTCGAGGGGGCGAAGGACCCGCCCATGCCCTTGACGAGGACCGCCGGCCTGCTGGTGGCGTATTGCCCGCCCTGGCCGGTCAGGTCAAGGTCCGCCGCGTACGCCGACCCCACCACGGCGACCAGCGCCGCGGCGATCGAAATGACACCACTGAAACGATTCGAGTTCGACATCCCATCTCTCCCTTGGGAACGTGTCAAAAGCCATATCCACGCGGTCCGTCCGCGCTCGGTTTCACCCTAAAGGTACACGCAGGATCACCCCCGCGAAGGCGGACCTCGCCGGATTCTCAATGTTTTTGCGCTCGGCGGCGCATTTTCCTGAATTGGGGCGAGCATCGGGTGGGAATGATGGTCGAGCCGTCGGCCGCGCGTCCGCTAATCAACGCGGCTCAGTAAATCCCAACAAATGCCGAACGCAATGAGAAACCGATCGGCAAAATGGGCCGACCGGTCGTGTCGTGGTGTGATGTGGCGGGCTTACAGCGATTCGCGCGAGTTACGGGATCCGGCGGTCCCAGGAGCCCTCGTCAACGCCGCCGGGAACCGCGAGTTTCAGAGCGTCGTCGTCGACGTTGGTGGTGCCGAGCGTGGTGCCCGTCGGATACCAGAGTGTGGGATTGCGCGACTCGTATTGCTTGATGACCTCGCCGTGGCCGTCCCAGAACGTCGCGTTCAAGCGGTCGCCGTGGCGATAGGCCAGGCGGAGTTGCTCGCCGTCGGCCGGGATGCTGTTGCCCTTCTTGCCGTAGACGATCGAGTTCTTCTTGCTTGCGCCGCTGTCGACGAAAGCGCCGAAAAGATACGGCGACGAGAGGTCTCCCCCGTTGTAGGGATCGATCCACAGGCGCCCGTCGAGCAGGCCGCCCGTTGCGGTCAGGGTCCGGAAGCCGTCGCAGATCGAGATCTTCTTGGACTGGGCCCCGACGGACTCAACCTTCGGGACATACGAAGTCGGGATCTGCGCGTGATCGGCGTCGTCAGACAATGACTGGGCATACTGGACCACGTCGCCGGCGGCATTGCGGAGTTCGGTGCCTCCCCAGACAAAGCACGAAGGCATAATGAAGGACGTCCCCGGGAATCCGCCGCTTTCCGCTTCAAGATCGGTCATTTCGGACGAAGCGCCGGCGGCCAGGCGCACGGTCTCACGCATGGACGGATCGCCGTATTCCTTGAGGAGGAAGAGGAACCGGTGCGCGCGCTCAACGGGGAGGTTGGCGTCGTCGAGGCTCGGCGTGAGCCAATCCCAGTTCTGCACAGGGATATCCGACCTGGACTTGAGCAACTGCGGCGTGCGGGACTCGATGTCGCGAAGTTTGATGCCCGTGGTGTTCAGCCCGGGGAAGTACCCCTCGTTGGAGGCGGCGTAGGTCAACATGCCCGTCACAATCTGCTTCTGCATCGCCAGCCCCTTGGTCTGCCACGCGGAGGCGCGGGCCTTGCCGAGAGCGGGAAGCAGGATGCCGATCAGGATCGCAATGATGGCGACCACGACCAGCAGTTCGATCAGGGTGAATCCCTTTTCGATCGAGCGGCGGGCGGAAGACTGATTCATGTTCATGGTGCGTGTCCTCGTCGTAACCTGGCGACCGCCGACCCTGGGCGGCAATGATGCCGGCGGCGAACCGGCCGCGCTTCGCTGACCCCGGGGCTTTCACTGTGCCGGCGGGTCAGGCCTATACGTCGGCCTTTGCCGGGGGGATGCGAATGATTCACAAACACTTTACACAAGCCGCCCCACCCAGACGGCCCAAGGCGGGGGTGGTCAGAATAGCGGGAAGCGCGATCGGCGGCGAGCGCTGCACGTCGGCATCTTGTGGGCATTTCCATTGAAACCGCTTACATCTTACCCAAAAATGGTTAGGGATACGATAGGGTGCGGCCCGGCGTTCCAGGCTGGAGGCGGCCGCCCGCAGCGGCAGGCCCGGCGACATCACGAAGCGGGCAAGGCGCGGATGTCCGCGTTCGCGCCCCGTCGCCATCGCACGTCAATGCGTTTGGCCGCCAGGGCAATCGCATTATTGCGGCTGCCCCGGTCTCGCTGGCTTTGCAGCGAGGCCGGGCGGCGTTGCAAGTGCGTCCCGGCCTTGCCGCGGACGGCATGACCGGGGCACCCTCTTGATAATGCGATTGCCCTGATTTGGCCGCTAGGTCCCAACCCCGGGCAACTCGGCTCCGATACTATGGGTACAACACCCGCCCCGGACGTGTGGTGGTCGCCGGCCTCCCGGCGCCGTTCGGCTGGCGTCGCACCATAACGAGGGTCTGACCTGCAATGAAAAACGATGTGATCTCCGGTTTGTCCGTCATTCGAGGCCTGCGCACCGCGTGCGCGTTCGCGGCGGCGTTTTCGCTGGCCTGCGGCGTGGCGTCCCCTGCCTTCGCCCAGAAGGGCGGCAATAAGGACAAGGACAAGTTGCGCGAGCAACTCCGCGAAAAGGCGGATGCACTCCACAAGGAGGTCGTCCAGGGGGGCGACAAGGCCAACCCGCAAGGGGGCGAGGTGGGTCAGGACGCTCCGGGCGGAGCCCCCGCGGCGCAGCCGGACGGACAGGCGCCGGCCCCGGCACCGGCCCCTCAGCAACCCATCGGCGAGGGCGCCCGGCTGGTCTTCGAGACCAACAGCCACGACTTCGGCGTCGTCATGGGCGATCAGCCACTCGTCTGCAAGTTCTCCTTCAAGAACATGGGCACCTCCAAATTGGTCATCAACGCCATCAACACCGGCTGCGGCTGCACGGTGGCGAAACTCGCCAAGCAGGAGTTCGAGCCGGGCGAGGGCGAGACCGTCGAAATCACCTACAACCCCAAGGGTTCCGGGAAGCAGCAGCGGTCGATCCAGGTCGCGTCGAACGACGCCCAGCAGCCGAACATGCAGTTGCTCATCTCGGCCCAGGTCGTCCCGCTGGTCGAGGCCCGCCCGAACACCGTTCAGTTCGGGCAGGTGTCGATCGGGGAATCCAAGACCGTGCAACTCGTCGTCGTCAGCCGGGACAAGGACTTGAAGATCGCCGGCGTCGAGTCCAACGGCCCGGAGATCAAGGCGGAGATCGCCCCGGCAGGGACGAAGCCCGAAGTGATGGTCGAGCCTGAACTCCCGGGGATCGCCGTGATCAACGTCACACTGGCCGAGAACGCGCCGGTGGGTCGCGTGCTGAAACTTGTAACGGTCAAGGCGATGGCCGCGAAGGAGCCGGGCGCGCAGCCCGAGGCGCAGGAACTCAAGGTCAACTGCTTCGCCGCAGTGAAGGGCGAACTGACGGTGAACCCGCAACTCATCCGCGTCCCGCCGGTGATCGCCGGCGGCGACATCACCCGCGAGGCGATCGTCACTCGCAAGGACAACAAGCCCTTCACGATCAGCAAGGCGGAGATCCTCGATGCCACGCTCCCCGGACTGACGGTTTCGACCGAGCCCTATTCGGAGGGCGAGATCAAGGGATACAAGGTGAAACTCGCCGGCAAGGCGGGGCCGGCGGCCAACAACTTCCGCGGCCGGATCGTGCTGACGACCGACGTTGCCCGCGAGGAGACGGTCGATATCCAGTTCAGCGGCATCGTCCGCGTTCCACCGCCGAACAACGCGCCCGAAGGCGCCGCCGCGGGCGGACCCGCGCCCGCCCCCCCGGCGGCACCGCAGGCCCCGGCACCCACGCCTCAATAACGCCCGAGAAAACTGACACGCAGACCCCCGACCGGCCGGAGTGCGAACTCCGGCCGGATTTTCTTGCCCTGCCGTTGATTCCACGCCTCAGCGCGTAGGACCGCCGCATCACGCGGAGCAGCGAAGACCGCCCCAAAGCGGTCAGCAGGGGCGACTTGCCTCTCGGCATACCTGTTGTATGTGTAGAGCGTGAGGCTCCAGATCCCCATCCATGGCCGAGATTGGCCGAGGCGGTGCGTTCGCGCGTCATCTCGCGCGGTCGTGGCCTTGCTCGCGGGAGGTCTGGGCGGTTGTCAATACCTGCCGCCCGAGCCCACGGCGTGGGAAGCCCCTGACATGCGGGCACCTTCGGCCCGAGCGACACCCGCCGCAGCGGCACGGGAGGTGTCGCTCCCCAGCGACGCCGACGCCTCAAGTGAAAGGGCGGGTGGTTTGGCGCCCTTTGAACGCTTCGAGTATTCCCGGCGGGATGACCTGGTTTCCCGGCGCGATTCCACGGCTCTGACGGCAAGCACCCAATGGCCCCAACCCGCCAAACCTCGCGAGCGCCGGGTCCGATTCTTCTTCTGGAAGCAGTAACGGGGCCTTCCCTTGCGACCTCCTTTGATACCCTAACAGGGGGCCATCCGGCTTCGGGCAGCCGATTCACGAATGATCGCAAGTCTTGTATTGACTAGGGGTTGCATTCAAGGCATAATCTGGGCGGGCCGTTCGGAACCATCGGTCTGGCCGGTTCCGACCACGACGGCCCAGGCGTCGAGGCGGAACCGTAGCCCGCCTGTGTGTGGTCCGTATCGGGACGTATCCGTCCATGGGCACGATCACCAAGAAAGAGCTGATCGACCGTATCGCTCAGGCGACCGACCAGAAAAGGGTCGTCGTCAAGCGGACCGTCCAGAAGTTCCTCAACGAGGTCATTCTCGAACTGGGCAAAGGCAACCGGCTGGAGTTCCGCGACTTCGGCGTGTTTGAGATTCGGGAGCGCCGTCGGCGGAAGGCTCAGAACCCCAAGACCCTCGAACGAGTGGATGTCCCGCCGAAGAAGGTCGTGAAGTTCAAGATCGGCCGGCTGATGCAGAAGTCGCTCGAAGACCCGTCCGGCGTCGCCGACGAGGTCGAATCCGGGGCGCACGACGACCACGAGGACTGAGGTCCGCGGGTCACCCGTCCACGACGCACGCGGACTCTCGGCCGAACTGCTGGGATCGTCTCCAAAGGCACCAGGCGAGGAGGGCCATGACGGCCCCGGGCGTTGTTCCACGCCGTCGCGCGAGCGCCCCACGTAAGTCGGGATCGCACCGCTCCCGCGGATCACCGTTCCGAGCACCATCGTCGGACGGGATCGTAAGGTCCGAACGCGAGCGATTCACGGCAACCCTCCTTCGACCCTTCGAATGCGGCGGCGGCTCAGAGCGATCGCGGCCAGCGCGGCAGTGCATCCCGTGGCCGGTGTAGGGATGATCTGGATGTTGAGAATCGCTCCCGCCACCGAGCCCGCGTCGCCACTGGCGTTGTCCGAGATTTTCAGCGTCCAGGTGCCGAGCGCGCTCACGCCGAAGAATGTGGCGTCAAGCGAGACGAACATGTTCGGGAAGGAGGATCCGGCGCGGGTGCTGGCCTGGTAGTCGCCGACGGGCAGGGTGTACGTGCCGCCGCCCGCCGAGAGGCCGAGGGCGAGATCCGCGCCTGTGTCGATGAAGCGGTAGTCGCCGAGGAAGTTGCTGCTATCGCCGAAGGCGCCGAAGCCCGATACATCCTCCGGCCGGCGCATGAGGTCGGCGGATGTGCCGTTCGGCGCTTCGAGCGTGGCGATCAGGTCGCCGGCCCACGTATGCGAAAGGCCCTGCAGCGTCAGGTCCACATGGGACACCGGCCCGGAGTCAACGACGTTGAACTGGATGGTGAGCGGCGAGGCGGGCTGGTTGTCGGGAATGGGTCCGCCCGGAGCCGCGAAAACGCTCGCGCGGGCGTTGCCGGACGATGCGACAAGCAGGCTGATTCCGATCAGGTGAGCGTGGACAGAGCGCATAAAGACACCATGCCGTCCTTTCCGCCGGTCGGCTGTGGGCCGGGCCGGGCCTTGACAGATTCGGACCGCCCGCGATGGGCGGTGCTTCGGGTGAAAAGCGACGGATCAGGGCGGCAATCACGCATGCGCGGCGGCGGGCGGCGCCGTCGGTCGCAGGGGTTGCCAGTAGTTTTTGCTGCTCCGCCACGGCCGAGTCGTCGCGGCGACACTCGCTGCGCTGGCCGCGGCACCCGCGCTCGTTGCTACACGTTGAAGAGGAAATGGCATACATCCGCGTCGCGCATGACGTAGGCCTTGCCTTCCTGGCGCATTCGGCCCTTTTTTGCGGACCGTCATTTCGCGGCCAAATCGCTGCGATGACCCCGGCAAGGTCGCAGGGCAATCGCAAGATCACGTCCGAGGACTTGGGCGGCTGGATTGGTACTCAG
>CAZBDZ010000059.1:0-22559 GCA_964490785.1 uncultured Phycisphaeraceae bacterium | reverse complement strand
CGCACCGCAGTTCGGCGCGCAACGGCTTGCAACACGCCTCCTTCGCCCCGCTGGGGCTCTGCCCAAGTACCCGCGAACCCCGGACCCCCCGGACTTCGTCCGGGGCAAGGAACCGGCGCCCGCGTTGCGGGCTGAGTACCAATCCAGCCGCCCACGGCCTCGGAAGTGATCTTGCGATTGCCCTACGGGGCAACCGCGGTCAAGCGGTTCCCAACATGTCGGCGCGATATGCTCTGATGGGTGATCCAAAGTTCGTTCCTCGTCGCGTCGATGAAGACCGGCGGAGGAACTCGTCCCGCGCATTTCGAGGCACACCATGGCTGATACACGCTACAAGACCATCCTGTTGTTCGGGGCCCCCGGATCAGGCAAGGGGACGCAGGGAAAGATTCTGGGGCAGATTCCCGGCTTCTATCACCTGTCCTGCGGCGAGGTGTTCCGGACGCTGAACACGAAGTCTGAACTGGGGCAGATTTTCCTCCAGTATTCGTCCAAGGGCCTGCTCGTACCCGACGACATCACGATCCGCATGTGGCAGGAGAACATCAAGGCTCAGGAGATTCTCTCTCTGTACAAGCCCGACGATGATCTCCTTGTCCTCGACGGCATCCCGCGCAACGCCAATCAGGCGCAGATCATGGACCAGTACATCGAGGTGCTGGAGGTGGTGCATCTGATCTGCTCGGACGAGGAGAAGATGATCGAACGTCTCCGCCGACGCGCTCTCAAGGAGAATCGCGCCGACGACGCGCGCGAGGATGTCATCCGTCGGCGGTGGAAGGTCTACATGGACGAAACCAAGCCCGTCCTCGACCACTACCCTGCGTCGATCATCAAGGACGTCGAGGCGATCGGGAGCCCGGCGAGCGTGCTGCAGCATGTGCTTGAGCGTGTGGTGCCGATTCAGGAGGGGCACTACAAGAATGTGCTGGGATGATGCGGGGCGCTTGTTTGTCAGGGCACGTGGACCAGCATTCTCGGGCCGAGATGCCGCAGGCAATCCCGTATCGCCGGAACGATGGGCCGCAGATCGTCGATCCTGTTCGAGTTCGCGCGAACGACCACAACCGAAACCGGCAGGTCGGTCGCTCGCTGCGTGAACTGCATCGCTGAATCCAGGGTGATGAGTACATCCACTTCCTGCGCCGCCGCACGCCGGAGCAGTTCGCCGTTCTTCAAGCCCTTCTATCCCGCGTAGTCCACCGTGATCACGATGTGTCCCGGCAGAAAATGCCGAAGGTCATGCGGCAAGTTCTCATCAAGCAGCACTTTCATCCCGCTGCCCGATACGCAGCCGTGGGGACGATTCTCTTCGCCTCATCCAGCACCCGCTCCACCTGCTCGCGCGATACCGTCGGGAACTGGCTGAGGAAGTAGTCGACCGTGTAGCCGGCTCGCAGGTAGTCGAACAATGAAACCACCGGCACACGCGTCCCCGTGAAGCAGGGTGTGCCGCCGAGGATCTCGGGGTCGATTCTGATCGGCTCCATACGCATATCGTAGGCATCGATGCTGGTGCTCACAGGCCTTGACTCCGATCGTTGCGGCAACGAGTATCAGGCCCAACCAGATGAACCCTCCTCCGCACAAGCCGGGGCGACGCCCGTGACGCTCGATCCCTCAACCTGCCCTTTCGTCGGCCGGGGCGGACTGAAACTCCGGCACGCGCTGGATGCGTTCGGGGTCAACCCGGCGGGGCTTGCGTGCGCGGACTTCGGGTGCAATGTCGGCGGGTTCACGGACTGCCTGTTGCGGGCGGGGGCGGCGAAGGTGTACGCGGTGGACACGGGCTATGGGGCGCTGGCGTGGACGTTGCGGAATGACCCGCGGGTTGTGGTGATGGAGCGGACGAATGCGTTGCACGCGGAGCCGCCGGGGACGCGGGTTGATCTGGTGGTGATCGACATGGCGTGGACGCCGCAGAGGTTGTGCGTGCCCGCGGCGGTGCGGTGGATTCGTGGCGGTGGGAGAGGCGAGGCGGGGCGTCCGGCGCAGCCGGGACTTGGCCCGGGCAGCGAGTCCGTGGCGGCGCACGGGTGCATCGTTACGCTGATCAAGCCGCACTACGAGGCGTCGCACGGGCCGGAGAAGGGGCTCCTTCGCGGGGGTGTTCTTGACGAGCAGTCGGCGAGTGGGGTTCTGGAGCGCGTGCTTTCGGAGATTCCATCGTTCGGGGCGAGGGTTCTCGGTGTGGCTCGTTCGCCGATCGTCGGCGGCGGTTCAAAGAAGGGCGCGCACGGGAACATCGAGTACTTCGGGCTGCTGGTGCCGAGCGCGGAGTGAAGGCGTGAACGCCATGAGCCGAGGGAGAGGGAGCATGCCCTGGAAAGGGCTTGGCACGGGAGAGGGAGCATGCCCTGGAAAGGGCATGGCACGGGAGAGGGAGCATGCCCTGGTAAGGGCATGGCACGGGAAAGGGAGCATGCCCTGGAAAGGGCATGGCACGGGAGAGGGAGCATGCCCTGGAAAGGGCATGGCACTCAGGAAATGGCGGCGAGGACGTCTTCGGGCTTCATGGGGTCCTTCAACTCGCGGGCCTGGGCCCATTTCACGTTGCCGTTTTGGCCGACGATGATGGTTGCGCGGCCTGAGACGTTCAGCGGAGCGAAATAGATGCCGTAGGCTCGGCAGACGGCGCGGTGCATGTCGGCGAGGAGGGTCTGTTTGAGGCCGAGTTGGTCGGCCCAGGCCTTGTGGGCGTAGAAACTATCGCAGGAGATGCCGACGACCTGGGCGCCCTTCGCGGCGTAGCGGGCGAGGTCGTCGGTTACGCATTTCATCTCGGTGGAGCAGACCGGCGAGAAGTCCAGGGGGTAGAAGCAAAGGACGGCGTCGCCCTTTTTCAGCGCGTCGCTCAGGCGCCAGTCGGCCCGGTTCTGGTCCGGGAGGACGAAATCGGGGGCGGGCTCGCCGATTCTGATCGGAGTTTCGCGGGGCTTCAGGTTTTCGTTCGCCATTGCAGGTCTCCTTTCGTCGCGCGGGAGTTGAAACCGATCCGAGGCCGCTAGACCTCGCGCTCCCGCCGCCGTATTCTTCCCGCGCGGAGCGCCCAATGTACACACGACCACGGACGGCCATGGCCACCATCGCGGAGCGATACACGGAAGTCAAGGAGCGGGTTGCCGCCGCGGCTCGGCGCGCGGGGCGCTCGGGCAACTCGGTGGTGATTGTCGCGGTGTCGAAGTACGCGGAACTCGATCAGGTTCGCGAGTTGGTGGCGCTGGGGCACCAGGACTTCGGCGAGAGCCGGGTGCAGCAACTGGTGCAGCGGGCGGCGATTGTTGATGAATCGCTGCACCGTCAGCGGACGCTGCCGAGCGTCGGGCCGCACGGGGAGTCCCTTCTTCACGAGGTGCGGTGGCACATGATCGGGCACCTCCAGCGGAACAAGGTGAAGAAGCTGGTCGGGGCGGTTCGGCTGGTGCAATCGGTCGACTCGCTGCGTCTTGCCGAGGAGATACAGTCGGCGGCGCTGAAGCGCGACGAGCCGGTCGAGGTGCTCGTGCAGGTCAATGTCGCGGGCGAGAAGTCGAAGTTCGGCTGCGCCGTCGCCGCCGCCGGGGCGCTGTGCGAGCAGATCGACACCATGGTCAACATCCGCGTGCGCGGGCTGATGACGATGGCGCCGTATTCCGAAAACCCCGAGGATTCGCGTCCGTACTTCGAGCGTCTGCTTGAACTCTTCGAGGACATCCGTCGGCGCGGGTTCGGCGGGCATGGGTTCAACATCCTGTCGATGGGCATGTCGAACGACTTCGAGGTCGCGATCGACTGCGGGGCGAATCTCGTGCGGATCGGGTCGTCGATCTTCGGCGACAGGCCGGCGGCGGAGGAGCATGTCGAAGTGGAGGATGAGGATTGAGACGGGCGGGGGGCGCTTGCAACCCCGCCCGGCCTCGCTGCAAAGCCGGCGAGACCGGGGCAACCACGATGATTCCGCGCTGTGCGCCGATGGCGCGGAACGTGGCGTTCGGCGGGCGACCTCGGGAGGAGGCAGTCATTCCGTTCATTCCCGGCTGCCGCCGGGGGCAAACGGCTTGCGCCGCTCCGCTGGAAGGCGCGGATTCTCATGGGAATGCGCATGAGCGGGGACGGTTGAGGACGCAGCACTGGCGGACGAGCCGCCAGTGGCACAATCGGACGCCACTTCGAATCGGCATCGCTTCGGACGATTGCTCCGCGATCATGTCGGGGGGACGCGCGCGGGCTTTGTCCATTCGGAGTCTTCGTCCTTCGTCAGCGTCTGCGCGGCCTGGCGGATGCAGCGCTCGCAGGCGACGGCGTTGTCGCTGAGCGGGCTGCGCCAGGCGGATTGCTGTCGGGTTTCGAGGCAGAGGGTGCATTCGAGGCCCGGGCCGACGGCTTCGCCTTCGCCCAGGACGAGGGCGCGGTATGCGACGGTCAGACACTTGCCGCAGATGAGGCTGCCGCGGTGCCCCTCGACCATCGGGGCCGAGCCGTCCCATGCTCCCATGCAGAAATCGCAGAGGAAGTCGGCGGGCGTCATGCGTTCCGGGTTTGAGCCTGGGCGGTGCATCGTGGAGGAGTGGCGGTCGAATGGCCCCGCTCGGATTCGAACCGAGGACCAAGGAATTATGAGTACCACGGTAGCAGGCGAATTTCTCGGGGAAAAGGGCAGGTACGGCGCGGCAGTGGATCAGATTGTGGATCAGGCGGGGAGGTGGAGGAGTGGTTGCGCCGGTGTCCGGTTGAGTTGCCGGACGAGATCGCGAACGCGATTCGATACGCAGCGCTTCCGGGGGGTAGGGGGGTCTTGGGGGGAGGGGCCGTCCCCCCAAGTCGCCGGGGACCGGCGAAACGGCGTGGCCGAGGTCGAAAGGAGTTGCCATGAGTGAGGATGTCCGGTTGGGGCCGGTGGAGATCACCGGAGCGGAGTTCGTGTTCATCGTGCGCACACTGGAAGCGGCGTTTCGCAGCGAGCGGGCGCGGCGGTCCGCGTACAAGGCGTGCGGGGACAGGAAGGGTGAGTACATGGCGGCGGGGATGATGGAGGAAGTTGAGCGCGTGCTTCGGAAGCTGGGCTGGAAGGGTCCGCGTCACCGTGGCGGTGAGTCGTGAGTGCGGGTTCGGTGGAGGGAGAATCGGGGGACGGGGTGCGCCCGTCTGCGACGGGGCACCCCTCCCTCGATTCCCTGCCCGCCGGTCGCCGTCGGAGGCTCGGCCCTCGCCCGACAGAAGGGGCCGAGCCGGAGACGGCGGTCGGCGGGCACCCTGCCCGCTGGGAGCCTGAGGGGGTGAGGCCCGGATCAGCGGCGGGAGGCGACCCCCCTTTGCTAACAGGGGGGTTGGAACTCGTTCCTGAGTCAGAACTGAGGGGTCGGGGGATCGATTTCCTCGCGGTGACGGTCGGCGAATCCTTGGGGCTGGACCTGCGGCGGGCAACGAAGTTGTTGGGAACGGGGCGGCCGAAGCCGGGGTTCGCACGATCCGAGCGGCGAGAGTGCATGGGCGGCGAGTGCTGGCGGCGCTGGGAGCCTCATCAAACCTCAAGGCTTTGGGGAAAGCGGTACGAGTCGTGGGAGTTCGCGGGAGCGTCGGCCGCATGGCCGGCGTCCTGGCTGCGCAACCTGCGGGGGGCGCGCGTGTCCCGGGTCGATGTGTGCTGGGACTTCGAGGTCGATCCATCGCTGACGGCGGATGCCGTGTTGGAACGGGCGTCGGCGCGCGCGACGGCGAGACGGATCAGCCTCGGGATCACCGGACAGGACGGCGTGAACACGCGCTACCTCGGCTCCGCGAGCTCGGTTCGTCGGGTCCGGATCTACCGCAAGGACCTGAAGGACGAGGCGTGGGAGTTCCAGTTCGGGCCGACGCTGCGGGTGGAAGTCGTGCTTCGGGATGCGCTGGCGCAGGCATGGTGGCAGGCGTGGGACCGGTCGGAGTCCGAGGGCTACGCGGCGGCGGCGGGGCATGTCTACGAAGTCACGGGGCGGCGGGTGCAGGCTGATGTCGGGGAAGTCGGGCGGCTGGCCGTGCCGAGAGAAACGGTCGGGGCCGTGATGGTGGCGAACTTCATCCGGCAGAATGCTTCCATGATCGAGGCCTGCGCTGAGTGCGGGATCGACCTGTTCGGGCTGAGCGGTCGGCAGCGGGAGCGCTGGGGAAAGGGAACCGGCTCGCGGCACCGGGAGCGGGTGCGGGCGATGGAGGGGCTTGAAACCGAGGACGTGGAAGGGGTGCTGAGGGCGGGAGAGGGAATGGAGGGGGAGGGCGGGGCTTGACATGCCAATGATTGGGCATATTATGGTGGATCATGGCAAAGCGTCAGGTCTCAATCACAATGGACGAGAGCATTCTCGATCGCGTGGACCGGGTGGCGGAACTTCGGCGGGAAGGACGGTCCGAGGTGCTGGAGCGCATGGTGCGCAATGGGATCGAGTCAGAGGAGGAGTTGTTGGATGTGATGGGCCGTCCCGTCGTGGGAGCAGTGGTGAAGGAACTGATGAAGATGCCGGGGTTCTGGGAGACCATCGGGAAGGCGGTCGGGGACAACGTGCCCCCCGAGAAGTGGAAGCAACTGGCCGAGAAGGCGGACCTGCTGCGTGAGGCGGGCCAGCGCCGTCGGGCCGAGAAGAAAGGAAAGTGAGATGGATGCAGATTCTGGGGAGCGATTCGTGCGGTTGAAGGACATCCCGAAGCGGCTGGGCGTGTCGTTGGGGACGGTCAAGAACATGCGTCGCGAGGGTGTGCTGAAAGTGCGGCGCTTGTACCGGGGCGTGGTGGGGATGAGTGAGAGCGAGTTGGTCGCGTTGATTCGCGGGAAGGGTGCATGATCGATGGCGAGCCTTGTCGAAGAAGCGGGCCGGAAGTTTTTCATCTGGTACTCGTTGCCGGGCGGCGAGCGGAAGAAGTTCTGGCTCGGCGAGATCGAACGGAAGCAGGCGGAGGGGCTGGTCGTGCATGTCGAGGCCATCGAAGACGCGCGCCGGTTCAATCAGCCGTTGCCCGCGTCGGAACGCGCGTGGTTGGATGGTCTGGATTCGCAGATTCACGACAGGCTGTCGCGGTGGGGGCTTGTTGAGCCGCGGGCGTCGAGCGGAGAGAGTTGGACCTTTGGGGCATGGCTGAATCGGTGGCTGGAAGGTGTGAGGCTTGAACGGGCTGCGGGCACGGTGAAGAACTACGAGGACACGGCCGGGAAGCTGAGAGCGTTCTTCAATCCCGATTTCCTGCTGACGGCGGTGAGCAAGAGCGACGCAAGAGATTGGCGGCAATCGCTGATCCGCATGGAGCTGAGCGAGGCGACGGTGAACAAGCACGTTCGCCAGGCGAAGGTGTGCTTCAGTGAGGCGGTCGAACGGGAGTTGATCGCGCGGAATCCGTTCGATGGGCTCCCGACTGCGGCCGTGCCAGCGAAGCGCGGACCGTCGATTGAAAGGGCGATTGTGCTTCGGGTGGCAGGGGCCATAGAGAGCAAGGCAGCGAGCGTCGCGCTGATGCTTGCGAGGTTCGCGGGTCTGCGGGCGCCGAGCGAGACGCATGGGCTACGGTGGGCGGATGTGGACTTGAAAGGAAAGCAGCTGACGGTGAAGGCACCGAAGACGGGGACGGTTCGGTCGGTGCCGATCGTGCCCGAGCTATGGGGGATGCTGTCGAGCCTCCGGGGGCGGGGAAAAGGGGCTGGAGAGACCGTGGTTCCCGGCTCAAGCAACAACCTGCATCGTGCGATCAAGCGGGGGCTGGAGGCGTGCGGAATGGTCCCGTGGCCCCGGCTCATGCAGGCGTTGCGGCAAGCGTGTGAAACGGACTGGCGGGATCTGGTTCCGCCGCATGTCGTGGGCGTATGGATGGGGCACGGGGCCGAAGTTGGGGAGCGGTTCTACGCGACGGTCGAAGCTCGCCATTACGAGCGGGTGACCGGTCGGCCCGAATCAGTGGATCAAAGAGTGGATCAGCAAGGCGGGTCAAACGGGGTCAGACGGGGAAAAAGGCCGGATGAGGGCGGGGCGGCGGATCGCAAAAACAAGCGGAAAAACGCGGCAAATACTGAATGGCCCCGCTCGGATTCGAACCGAGGACCAAGGAATTATGAGTACCCTGCTCTGGACCGCTGAGCTACGGGGCCGATGGGGACAGTGTACGGGGGTCCGGGCGCGCGGCGGCGATGATCCGGAGGGCAATCGCATTATCGCTTCCTTGTATTTCGCAGCCCGCGGGGCGGGCGCATCTCCCTTGCCCCGGACGAAGTCCGGGGTTTCGGAAAGGTGCCGCGTCTGAAGCCCCGGACGGGGCGACGGTTTCACAGCGGCTCGGCGCTCAACGGCTTGCAACGCGCCTCCTTCGCCCCTTCGGGGCTCCGGCTCAATGCCCGTGAACCCCGGACTTCGTCCGGGGCAAGGAACCGGCGCCCGCGTTGCGGGCTGCATACCGATCCAGCCGAACTACAGCGTCGGAGGTGATCATGCGATTGCCCTGCGATGACCCGGAGATGGGTGATCGGTGGCACGGTGGTTTGATACGCTTCGCGTCATGACGATCAGAGTTGCGATTGGATTCGCGGGCGTTTGTGTTTGTGGTGCGGTGCTGTCGGGGTGCGCGGCGAAGGGTCGCGAGAGCGGACCGACGGTTCGGCAGTTTGGGGCGATGCGGGCGGTGATGCGCGAGGGCGAGACGGAGGCTCGCGTTCGACTTGCCGAGTGCGTCGCCGAGCGGCATGTGTATGCGGTGGGCGCGCTCGCCGGGCTTGAGGGTGAGGTTACGATCGTTGATGGCGAGGCGTGGGTGAGCCGGGTCGAAGGCTCTGGGATTCGTTGCACGGGGCCGGGGGTTGGGGAGGGCGACGCCGCGACGCTATTGACGCTCGCCACGGTGGGCGACTGGGATTCCGTGGAGTTGCCGCGCGGCGCGGGGGACATCGCGGAGTTGGAGGGCGTCGTGGAGGCCGAGGCGGCGCGGCGCGGGATCGATTCGGCGAAGCCGTTTCCCTTTGTCGTCGAAGGCGAGGCGTCGTCGCTCGAACTTCATGTGATCCGCGGATTCTGCCCGGCGAATGACGCGGGGGCGACGGACTCGGAGGCGTGGCGCTTGTCGCTCGACGGTCCCACGCGGGCGCTGCTCGTGGGATTCTTCGCGCGCGATTCCGAGGGGGTGATGACGCACCACGGGACGGCATTGCATGTCCATGCGCTTCTCTCGCACAAAGGGCAGAGGATCGCCGGACACGTGGACGGCGTCGGCGTCAATCGCGGGGCGGTGTTGCGGCTGCCTCGACGATGACGGCGCTGTCGGCGTTGCGATACAGATCACACATGATTTTCCGGCGGGAACATCCGCCTCTTCGCTCGAAGACTCGCTCAGAAGCGGCTTCTCTGACGCCCGGAAACCATGGGGGATCCGTATGAGTAGGGGTGGTTGGGGGCGTCGCACTGGCGGGCGAGGCGCCTGTGCGACGGCCACGGCCGACTGCGCTCGAAGACTCGCTTCGCTGGCCGTGGCACCCGGTAGGCTATTTCACGAAGAGCATTTCGCGGTAGGTCGGGAGTGGCCAGAGGTCGTTGGCGACGCGGCGCTCGAGTTCGTCGGCGAGTTCGCGCAGGTCGGACATTTTGGGGAGCACGTCGTCCCGCAGGTGCTCGGCGTGGGCGTGCTCGTTCTTGTGGGTGTTGTGAGCGAGGGAGGCTTCGAGGGCGGCGGTCGCTTCGCGGAACTTCGTTGCGACTTCGACGAAATCCTCGAGTTCCTCGCGCACGAAGGCGGAGTCGACGTCCGCGGCCTGCGTGGCGGCGACGGCCTCGGCGAGTTGGGTCTGGTGGCGCAGGCCCGCGGGGAGGATCATGGTCTTCGCCATCGAGATCGCGGTGCGTGCTTCGATGGTGACCATTTTGATGTACTGCTCGACGTAGATGTGGTAGCGGGATTCGAGTTCGACCTTGTCGAGGACCTTGTACTTCTTGAAGAGGTCGAATGCCTTTTTGGATTTGAGGGCCTCGAAGGCGGAGACGCTGTCCTTGAAGTTCGGCAGGCCGCGCTTCTCGGCCTCCTTATGCCAGGCGATGTCGTAGCCGTCGCCGTTGAAGATGACGCGCTTGTGCTCCTTGATGATCTTCTGGAGGATCTTGGCGACGGCGGACTTGAGTCTCTCCGGGCTGGGGCTTCTGCCGACGGCTTTTTCGAGTTGGGTGGCGATGGCGTCGAGGCTCTCGGCGGCGATGGTGTTCAGGACGACGTTGGGCCAGGCGATGGACTGGCTGCTGCCGACGGCGCGGAACTCGAACTTGTTGCCCGTGAAGGCGAAGGGGCTGGTGCGGTTGCGGTCGCCGGTGTGGCGGGGGATCTGCGGAAGGGTGGTGGCGCCGAGGTCGAGTTGCCCGCCCTTCATCGTGCTCTTCATCGACCCCTTCTCGATCTGTTCGACGATGTCCTGGAGCATGTCCCCGAGGAAGATCGAGATGATCGCGGGCGGGGCCTCGTTCGCACCCAGGCGGTGGTCGTTGCCGGCGTGGGCGACGGAGGCGCGGATGATGTCGGCGTGCAGGTCCACGGCGCGGATGACGGCGCAGAGGAAGACGAGGAACTGCATGTTGGTATGGGTCTCCTCGTGCGGGTCGAGGAGGTTGACGCCCGTGTCGGTGGCGATGGACCAGTTGTTGTGCTTGCCGCTGCCGTTGATGCCGGCGAAGGGCTTTTCGTGCAGGAGGCACTGCAGGCCGAACTTCGGCGCGACCTTGCGCAGGACCTGCATGACGAGTTGCTGATGGTCGGCGGCGACGTTGGCGTTCTCGAAGACCGGGGCGATCTCGAACTGGGCGGGGGCGACTTCGTTGTGGCGTGTCTTGACGGGCACGCCGAGGGCGTAGAGTTCCTTCTCGCACTCGGCCATGTAGGAGAGGACTCGCTCGGGGACGCAGCCGAAATAATGGTCCTCGAGTTGCTGGTCCTTCGGCGGTTTGCTGCCGAAGAGGGTGCGGTTGCAGAGGAGGAGGTCCGGGCGCGAGACGAAATAGCGGCGGTCGATGAGGAAGTACTCCTGCTCGGCGCCGCAGGTGGTGAAGACGCGGGAGACGCCGGCGTCGGTGCCGAAGAGGCGGAGGATGCGCATGGCGTGGGCGCTGACGGCGTCCATGGAGCGGAGGAGGGGGGTCTTTTTGTCGAGGGCTTCGCCGGTGTAGGAGACGAAGGCGGTGGGGATGCAGAGGGTTACGCTGTTGGTGCCGCGGGAGAGGAAGACGGGGCTTGTGGGGTCCCAGGCGGTGTAGCCGCGGGCCTCGAAGGTCGCGCGGACGCCGCCGGAGGGGAACGAGGAGGCGTCGGGCTCGCCCTGGACCAAGGCGTCTCCCGAGAATTCGGTGATGACTCCGCCGTGGCCGTCGGGGGTGATGAAGGAGTCGTGCTTCTCGGCGGTGGCGCCGGTGAGGGGCTGGAACCAGTGGGTGTAGTGGGTGGCGCCGTTCTCGATGGCCCAGTCCTTCATGGCGTTGGCGACGGTGTCGGCGACGCCGGGGTCCAGCGGCTCGCCGAGGCGGATCGTGCGGAGGATGGCCTTGAAGACCTCCTTCGGGAGGCGTTCGCGCATGACGCGCTCGCTGAAGACGTCGCGCGCGAAGATGGACTGGATGGGCTCGATCTTCGGCGGCGTGTCGTCGTGCGGGACCGTGCCGTTCTCGTGCCACTCGGCGATGGCGCGAAGGGTTTCCATACGGGTCATCGCATCAGACATGGCGCGTTCCTTTCGGTTTCGCTCGATCCTCGCCGGAAGAAGCCGCCGCTGACGAAACATCGTGGAAGCGGCGGGCGGCGCGGCTCGGACATCGAACAGGTCGGAGATTCAACCCATTGCCTGTGCCGCCCGCAAGCCCGACAGGCGTTCGAATGCCGGAAAATCCCGCGGAATCGTCGCAGAGGTTGGGCCCAGCCGACAGATGTTGAAAAGATGGCTATGATTTCAGCATATGCGGGCAGCCCGTCGTCAGACCCCCGCGGCGCCCCCCCGGCCGTCGTTCACGTTCGTTCACACCGACGAGCAGTGGGACGCGCTTGCGTCCGCGCCCCGGCAGGAGATTCTGCACTACCTGGGGCCGATCGGGCCTTGCTCGATCGCGGAACTCGCGAGGGCGATGAACGCGGCGGCGGACGGGCTGTATCACCATGTCCGGCGGTTGCTGGCGGCGGAGTTGATCCGGGATGTGGGCGAGCGCCACACGGGGCGACGCCGGGAGCGTGTGTACGACCTCGCGGGGGAGCGGTTGCGGTTCGATGTCGATATCGCGACGGGGCGGAATGTGGCGCGCCTTTCGGCGATTCTCTCGAAGCGCCTCGCCGGCGCGGGGGGATCGTTTGATCGGGCGATGCGTGCGAGAGCGCTTCGGCTGGATGATCCCATCGCCGATGCGATGATGGAGTTCGCCACGGGATGGCTTGATGACGATGGGCTGGCGCGCGTTCTGCGGCACCTGCAGAGCGCCGCGGCGATCGTCGCGGCGGGGCGGAGATCGCGGCGGGGGCGGCTGTTCTCGCTGGGGCTCCTGCTGAATCCACAGGTCCGAGCGCGGGAAGGGGCGGCGCGGGCGACGAAGAGGCGTTTCGGCGTGCCGGGGCGAGGTGCGGCGGAAGGCCGGTAGAACTGGAGATCGCTCCGGCCGGGCACCGGTTGATGGGGAGCGAACCATGTCGTGGCACCCTTCGCGGTACTCTGATTCCGATGAGCCAACCACCGACGCCAGGCAAAGCCGTTCAGCCTCAGGGGCCGAAGTCGATCTTCGCGCCCTGGCGCATGTCGTACATGGAGATGCTGAGCATCAAGGAGGTGAAGCCGAAGGCGGCGGGCGGGGCGGGGTCGTGCTTTCTTCGGGACTACTGGCAGAACCCGCAGGATGACGAGAGGAACCATGTGATCGTGCGAACGGGTTTGCCCGGGGCGTCGCGGGGCGGGTTGATCCTGTTGAACAAGTACCCGTATTCGAACGGGCACCTCTTGGTGTGTCTCGGCGAATCGAGGCCGCGGCTGCTGGAATACTCGGAGCCGCAGCGGGCGGAGTTCTGGTCGATGGTGGACCTGGCGGTGGATCTCGTGGAGCGTGCGCTGAACCCGCAGGGGGTGAACATCGGGGTGAACCAGGGCAACGCGGCGGGCGCCGGCGTGCCGGAGCACGTTCACGCGCACGTCGTCCCGCGGTGGGCGGGGGATGTGAACTTCATGAGCGTGTGCGGGAATGTGCGGGTGATCCCGAGCGCGCTGGAGACGATGGCGCGGAGGATGAGGGAGGCGTGGCAGGGAATCGCACGCTCACATTGAGAGCGTGTCCGGGAAGGCGATCCAGGGGCGAAAGGCATTGGAGCCCATTCCCGCTGCTGCCCGCCTTGGAAGCGAGGGAGCCGCGCGTCGGCGTGCGGCACTCGACGCCGACTACCCGAAGCCTGGTTATCGGCGGCACGTCATACGAATCCCACAAGACTTCCGGGCGGGGGCAACCGCCTCTTCACTCGAAGACTCGCTCAGAAGCGGCTTCTCTGACGCCCGGAATCCATGTGGAATCCGTATTAGATCTCCCGGTATTGCTGGGCGATGGGCCAGCGGCGGCCGGGGCCGAAGGTTCTGGCGGTTACTTTCAGGCCGGTCGCCATCTGGCGGCGTTTGTATTCGCTGATGTCAATCATGCGGAGGACGCGCTTGATCACCGCGGGGTCGAAGGGTGTTTCGCGGATGATTCTCGCGGCGCTCTGGCGCTGCTCGACGTAGCGCTCGATGATCTGGTCGAGGGCGTCGTAGGGCGGGAGGGTGTCCTGGTCGGTCTGGTTCGGCTTGAGTTCCGCGCTGGGGGGCTTGGTGATCGAGGGATCCGGGATCGGCGGCGCGGCGAAGCCTGCTTCGCGCGGGTTGGCGTTGATCCAGCGCGAGAGGCGGTAGACGAGTTCCTTCGTGACGTCGGAGAGGACGGCCAATCCGCCGTTCATATCGCCGTAGAGCGTGCAGTAGCCTACGGCGAGTTCGCTCTTGTTCCCGGTGGTGAGGAGGATGGCGCCGGTCTTGTTGCTGACGGCCATGAGGAGCGTGCCGCGGATTCGGGATTGGATGTTTTCCTCGGTGATTCCCGGCTCGATCGGCACGCCGAGGGACGCCCATTCCGGGCCGAGGAGTTTCTCGAACGCGGCATGCGGCCCTTCGATGGGGAGGAGGTGCCAGCGGATGCCGAGGCGCGTGGCGAGTTCGCGGGCGTCGTCGATGGACCCGGGCGAGGAGAATCGGCTGGGGAGGCCCACGCCGAGGACGGCGGCGGGTCCGAGTGCGGCGGCGGCGATGCATGCGGTGAGCGCGGAGTCGATCCCGCCGGACAGGCCGAGGACGCAGGACCTGAAGCCCGTCTTCCCGCAGTAATCGCGCACGCCGAGGACGAGCGCGCGGAAAAGGAGAGACTCTTGCGACGCTGCCAAGAGCGGATCAACAACCGCGGGCGTGGCGGCCTTGAGGTCCGCCGCGATGTCGGCGAGGACGATCGACTCTTCAAAGCCGGGGCCTGCGGCGATGAGGCTTGCCTTGTGTCCGGGGAGGTACACCGCGGCGTGCCCGTCGAAGATGAGGTCGTCGTTGCCGCCGACCTGGTTGCAGGCGGCGATGGCGATGCCGTGCTTCTCGACGTGGCGCGTGAGGATGGATCGCTGGACGGCGCCCTTCCCGAGGACGAATGGGCTTGCGGAGGGGTTGACAATGAGGCGAGCGCCCGCGGCGACGAGTTCGGCGACGGGGTCCGGCGAGTTTTCGTAGCGGTCCACCGACGCGGCGTCGATGCCCTTCCAGAGGTCCTCGCATACGCTGACGCCGACCTTGACGCCGGCGACATCGACAACGAGCGGGCGATCGCCGGGCTTGAAGTAGCGGTCCTCGTCGAAGACGTCGTAGGTGGGGAGGAGGCGCTTGTCGTAGCGCGCGACGATCCGGCCTTCGCGCATGACGAGGATGGAGTTCGTGATGCGGGCGGCCGAGTCCCACTCTGGGCCGGATGTGCCGGAGGGGGGCTTCCACGGGCAGCCGAGCATGACGGCGGGTGCGGTGCGGCGGTGGGCGAGTTCGGCGGCGGCGTCGCGGGCGGCTTCGAGGAAGCCTTCCTGATGGATGAGGTCCCGCGGCGGATAGCCGACGAGCGCGAGCTCGGGGAAGACGACGAGGTCGGCGTGTTCGGCGGCGGCACGGTCGATCCACCGGGCGGCGCGCTCGGCGTTGCCCGTGATGTCGCCGACCGTCGGGTTGAACTGGATGAGTGCGAGCCTCACGGGGGCATTCTATTGGGAATGCGCCGCCACCGAACATGACCCTTCCGGTAGAATCCGGGGCGCGATGTGTCGTCTATCGTGATGCAACCCTGAGGAGCCTGAAATGATCCGGATGTCTCGTTCTTGTTTCGTTGCCGCGTTGATGGCGGTGTGTTCGGTCGCGCTCGGGCAGGGGGAGGTGCCCCTTAGGCCGGCGCTTCGGCAGGGGGACGAGTTCGCCTACGCGATCGGCATGGTGCTCGACGTTTCACAGACGATCGGCGAGGGGCAGCCCGAGCAGATGGTCTCGCTCAAAGCGAGCGCAACGATCAGGATGAAGGTCGCCGAGGTGAACGACGACGGCTCGGCGAGACTCGAGGGCGCGTTCGAGAAGGCGATGGTGCAGGCGCCGATCGGGGATCAGCCGGTCGGATTCGATTGGCCCGCCGCGACGCCCGGAGCGGATGCGCCCGCGGTGTCGCGTCTCGGCGAGTCGCTCGAAAAAGCGACGGTGATGATCGACGTCGATTCCAAGGGCGGGGTAGTCGTCCAGGGCGGGCTGGAGAAGTTCGCCGAGGCGGCGGGGAAACTGGACTATCCCGATGATCGGCACCTCGGGTTCTTCACAAACGAGAAACTCGCGGGAGTGCTGACGCCGATCTTCAAGATGGACGGCGCCTGGGCCGCGCCTCGCTCGGTCGGCAAGGGCTGGCAGCATGTCGAGACGATCGCGCTCCCCCCGGCGGGGGCGATCGACATGATGACGGAGTACACGGTCCGGAGCGCGGATTCCGACACCGTGCAGTGCGACGGCATGGTGTCGATGACGCTCAAGCGGCCGGAGAATCCCGCCGCGGACGTTGCGACGATCACGCTCGACCCCAACTCCGGCGGCGGGGCCAAGATCGACTACGATCGGCACCGCATGCTCCTTGGGTTCCGCAAGCACAGCGTGACAATCAACACGGATTGGGTGCTCGGCAACGCGAGCGTGCGGCAGAGGCAGATGTCCGTGCTGAATATCCGGCTTGTGGAGTAGCGCGGCGGACGAGCGCCCGGATTCTCCGGGAAGAACACACGCCGGCATAGAAGACTGATCGGCCCTCACAAACCCACTGAACCAAGGAGCCAAAGAAGCCATGCTCAAGACCATGTTCCTCGGCAGCACGATCCTTCTCGGGACGGTTTCGGCGTTCGCATTCGCGGGTGAGCCGGGGGCGGGCCAGGCCTCCGATCGGCTCACGATCGGCAGCCCGGCGCCGGCGCTCTCCATCGAGAAATGGGTGCGCGGCGATTCCATCGCGGGGTTCGAGAAAGGGAAGGTGTACGTCGTCGAGTTCTGGGCGACGTGGTGCCGCCCCTGCGTCGCGGCGATTCCGCACCTGACGGAACTCTCGAAAGAGCACGCGTCCGACGGCGTTACGTTCGTCGCGGTTACAAAGCCCGACCGGCGCAACACGCTCGAGAGGGTTGAGACGATGGTGAAGGAGAAGAACGAGCAGGGGCTGATGACCTACACGGTGGCGTGGGACGGTGAGAAGAAGACCGAAGCCGCGTACATGAAAGGGGCGGACCAGCGCGGGATTCCGTGCGCCTTCATCGTGGACAAGGAGTCGCGGGTCGCGTTTATCGGGCATCCGATGGACCTTGACGATGCGCTCGACGCCGTGGTGAAGGGATCGTGGAACATCGGCGCGGCGAAGGAGAAGTACGAAGCCGAGTACGACAGGGAATCCCGCCGCAATCGGTTCTTCGATGCGATGGACGAGGGCGACACGGCGACGGCGTACGCGATCGCGGACACGCTCGTCAGCGACTTTTTCAAGGACGACGCGGGGACGCTCAACGGCATCGCGTGGGAGATCGTGGACCCCGACGCCGAGGTGAAGGATCGCAACCTGGATATCGCGATGAAGGCGGCGAAGCGGGCCGCGGAACTTGAACCGGCGGATCCCGGGATTCTCGACACGCTGGCGCGGGTTCACTTCCTGAAGGGCGAGGTCAGCGAAGCGATCCGGCTTCAGGAAAAGGCGGTCGGGTTGGAGAAGAGCGAAGAGGGCAAGGCGGCGCTGCAGGTGGCGCTGGACGAGTATCGGGCGGCGAAGAAATAGGCCGCGATCTGATGATGGAATCGATCTACGCCCCCATCCGTCGCGCGAGGGCGAAGGCCATTTCCAGCGCTTGCTGGTAGTTGAGGCGCGGGTCGCAGGGGCTGGCGTAGTTGGTGGTGAGGTCTTCCTCGCGGACGCCGGCCGCGCCGCCGAGGCATTCGGTGACATCCTCGCCTGTCAACTCGAAGTGGACGCCGCCGAGGATCGTGCCGGCGGCACGGTGGATTTCCACGGCGAGTTCGAGTTCCTTCAGGATGTCATCGACGCTGCGCGTCTTGATGCCTGCCTTCGTTGTCCGCGCGTTGCCGTGCATCGGGTCGCAGACCCAGAGGACGTGGCGCTTGAGCATCGGCGCGTCCTTGACGGCGGCGAGCAACGGCGGAAGCGTCTGGGCAATCCGCGCGGCGCCGAGGCGGTGGATGATGAGCAGCCGTCCGGGTTCGTTGTCGGGGTTCAGGGTGTCGATGAGTTCGAGGAGTTCGCTGGGCTTGCAGGCGGGGCCGATCTTGACGCCGACGGGGTTGCGGATGCCGCGGAAGTATTCGACGTGGGCGCCGTCGATGGCGCGGGTGCGGTCGCCGATCCAGGGGAGGTGGGTCGTGAGGTTGAAGTAGCCGCTCTTGCGCGGGACGGGGCGCGTCTGGGCGCTCTCGTAGAGGAGATTCAGTCCCTCGTGGCTGGTGAAGAACTCGACGCGGGTGAGGTCGTCGATCCCGGTCTCGCCGAGGATCTCCATGAAGCGGAGGGCCTCGGCGAGTTGGCGGGTCATGGTCTGATACTGCCCGCGGAGTTCCGGCGACAGGCCCGCATGCTCCATGAAGCGCAGGTCCCAGTATTCCGGGTGGTGCAGGTCCGCGAACCCGCCGTCGATGAGGGAGCGGATGAAGTTGAGGGTCATCGCGGCGTGCTGATAGCCGCGGACCATGAGGTGCGGGTTCGGCGTGCGCGCCTCGGCGGTGAACTCGGCGGCGTTCACGAGGTCGCCGAAGTAGGAAGGCAGTGTTACACCATCGCGCGTCTCGGTCGGGCTGCTGCGGGGCTTGGCGTATTGCCCGGCGAAGCGGCCGAGGCGGATCACCGGCTTCTTCAGCCCGTGGACCAGCACCAGCGACATTTGAAGGAGGATCTTGAGTTTCGAGGCGATCGACTCGGCCCGGCAATCGGCGAGGGTCTCGGCGCAATCGCCGCCCTGGAGGAGGAATCGCTCGCCGCGCTGTGCGGCGGCGATGAGCGTGCGAAGGCGCTCGATCTCGCCCGAGGTAACAAGAGGCGGGAGCGAGCGCAGTTTGGCGACGGCGGTGTCCACGGCGGCACGGTCGTGGTAGACGACCTGTTGGGCCGCGAGCCGCTGCTTCCAGGAATCCGGGGCCCACGGTGCGGGCACTCGCCAGGGCATTCTCCGAGTCTCCTTCCGCGTCCCGGCGCGCGGGCGCGTCCAAGAATAACCGGCGCGAGGACCGTCGCCGCGGGATTGGGGGCGGGAGTATAGGTCCGATCCGGCTCGCGGCGGCCCCGCGCCGAGAGCGTGGCCGACTGAAATGAAACCCGCAAAAAAGAAAGAAGAGTTCCGCGACCCGCTTATCTCGGGGGCGGTGGAGGTCGATAGACGCGGGTGCAAGGGTCTCCTTCCCGCGTGGGAGAGACCCCGCCCCGCCCTGCCGGGGGGCGCCGCCCGTTGCGTGTGTCGCGGGCGTCATTCACCTGTGCCGCCGGGATGAAGGCCCACGGGCCCGCCGGCCGCTCCGAACGGAGTCAAGACAATGCCGATGAACTGGAACCAAAGCAACTCGAAACGCCGCACGTCCAAATCGAAATCGCGCCGCTCCAACAAGACCAAACGCCGCGCCACCAGCCGCTCGGGCAGGAAGTCCACGACGTGGTCCCGCACGAAGCGGGCGGCCAGGAAGTCGAGCCGGTCCTCGTCGAAGAAGCGCGGGTACGCGAAGCGCACGACCAAGTCCTACTCGAAGAAAAACTCGACCAAGCGCTGGTCGAAGAAGAGCAGCACGCGGAAGTCCACCGCGAAGAAGAGCGTGAAGAAGTTCAACCGGAAGTTCTCGAACAAGGGCTTCAACGCGTTCAACACGAACTTCTACCCCTTCTCGTTCTACACGAAGCCGAACACCGGCCGGCGCTACAGCCGCAAGGCTGCGTGAGCGGGACGGACCGAACCACGCGATCCACTCCTTGATTGGAAGAGGCCCGCGGCGTCTGGAGGCGCCGCGGGCCTTTGTTTTCAGTAGCACGGGCTTTCCAGCCCGTGGCATTCACCGCGCCGGCGCGGCTACTCGCCTCGGATCAGGGCCATCAGCACGCTGCGCACGAGCCCGCGCTGCGTATCGTCGTAGGCGTCGAACTCCTCGCCGAACGCCTCGACGCTCGCGTAGCCCATCGCGGCCACGGCTTGGGAGAGCGTCATCGGCGCGGCGCTCGCGGCTTCTTGCTCCGCGAAGCCGAGCGACGCGAAGCCGTCGCCTTGCGGGAGCATCATGCCCTGGCCCTGCGCGTAGCAGTACTCCTGGGCGTAATACAGCTCGACGGCCTCAAGGTCGAGAGAGTTGACGACGTTGTTCCGGTCGGCGTCGCCGTACTTCATGCAGGCCGTCGAACCCCAGTTGGCGAGCACGGAGTCGGCGTCCTCGTCGTCCACGATGCCGTTGTCGTCGGCGTCGCCGGGCGAAGAGGGGAAGCCGGCTTCGCAGACGGTGAACGTCAGCGGCGCGTAGTCGTACACCTCGGGGTCGTCCGCGGTAGCGAAGTGCGGCAGGTCGGAGCGCAGGATGATCGAGTTGTCGCCGAGCCTCCGCAGCGACACGCGGTACTCGAAGCCGCGCTGAAACGTGCCGGTCGCGGACTCTGACGGCGTCCCCTTGGAGACCACGACGATGGTGCTGTTCGTCGCGTGCGGGATGCAGGTGAAGCAACCCTGCTCGTACCACGTTGCGTTTGGGTCGCCGGCCTTGCGGCGCTCGACCTTGAAGGGTTGGCCGTTGCTCGAGTCCCACGCCACCGGGCCGTAATGGCGCATGAGGATGAAGTTCGCGAACACGGCCGGATCGATCTTCTCGCCCTGCTTCGGGAAACAGTCGCCGGCGTGGAGTCGGAAGGGCACCAGGCCCACAGCCCCGCCGCCGAGGTCGCTGGCAGGATTCACGTATCCCGTCGCATCGCCGCTATCGAGGGAGATCGAGCCAATGTCGATCGAACGGCCCCATGCACCGGTGCCTTCGCCCGGATCGAGCACACCGAGCGAGATCGTCTTCAGGAGTTTCTGCGCCGGGATCGTGAAGTAGTAAGCGCTGAAATCAGGGATACGCTGGAGCCAGATGCGGCCGCGCATCTCGCCGGCGAAAATGAGGCTTGCGTAGCCCGCGACATCTTCTCCGAACTCCACCGCTCGGATTTCGCCGTTGAAATGGCCAGTGCCGCCGGGCGAAGCGATTGTCTGGAAAAAGCCGATCTTCGAGACATAGGAGTCGTACCCGCCCTGCTCCGTCCCGCGGATGTTCGCATAGATTTCCCGTGCCTCAACGCCTTCGACGACCGAATCAGCAAAGATGTTCACGGCACCGTCAGGCGTTCCGTCGCTGTTGGAATCGAGACCGATCGTGCCCAGGAGAAACTCAAGACGGTTGATGCGCCCGGCTACAGGATTCTGACCGACGCTGGGCAGCATGATCACGTCGCCGCGAAGGCTTCCCGGAGAGGTGATGTGGATGGTACTCTCGTGGGGACCTCCGCCAGTTGGCGACGCGGGATGCATCTCGCACACGATCGGCCCCGCAACGTTGCCGACCTCGTTGCCGACCAGTTTGTTCACGCCTTCGATTTCGCCGACCATGCCGGTGTAGTGCAGCTGGACCTCAACCAGCCCCGGTGCTTCGACGCTCCAGGGATCGACCTCGATCAGGCTTACGGCGGCGAAGCCCGAGTTGGCGGAGTAGATATCTCCAAGGAACACAGCCAAGGTGTTCACGGTCTTCGGCCACACCGCCGACAACGGCCGCTCGATGGTGAGACTGTTGATGACATCGGCGGCGGAGGTGCGATAGATCCAGAAGCGTAGGAGTTCCTGTTCGTTGTCCGGGTAGCGCTGGAGCGTGATGTTCCAGGAGTTCGCGCCGGCGGATTCGATGCACCAGCGGGGCGGGTCCGTCGGCGGCACCTGGACGATCGTCGGCGCCCCGGAGGGGGCACAAGATTGAGATCGGCTGTCAGGAGCGAGAACGAGAACGGCGAGGATGGCGATCACACATCCGATCAGAGAAACGCGGAACATGGTCATTCCTCCTTCGAAGTGCCAGGACGCCGAAGGCGAGCGCGAACACCGCGCTCCCCCCGGCGCCGGGGATGGCTTTCGCGATGCGAATCCCGGTTATCGATGAGGTGAACGGTCGATCGAAGGACCAGAGATCGATTCGGTCCTTCTCGGACGAGAAGAACGAACTGTCCCTCCACCCTGCGCCTTCGGTCAAGCGCAGTTCGGGAAGTTCCCCGGACGCGAGGAGTCCGACCCCTTCGGTCCATTCGCTCACGCCGCCGGAGGCGTCCCACAGGCCCCATGGGGAGCGCACGTCCGGGTAGGCCACGGCTTCCGGCGGGAGGCCTGCCCACCCCCAGCCGGCGCTGGTTTGCGCGCCCGACCCGGGCCATCCGGGGATCGGAACCTCGTCGGAGGTTGTCGGGTAGAGCCAGTACCCCGGCTGCCCGAGGCCGTAGCGGTCAGGGTCGAAGTGCGATGCTTTTACCCATTCGTCCTGCGACGGGATCCAGTAACTGGCGCCGGGCGTACGCGTCAACTGGTCGTTCACGGTCAGATCGCCGTTGGTCGTGAACGTGGAGGTGTCATAAGCCCCGCTCTCAAAGGCCCACTGCTCGGGGCGCTTGCCGTTATGCAGCCAGTTGCAATAGCGGGCCGCGTACCGCCACCCCACTTCGATGGGCCGGTTGACCCAGGCCGGGTTGATCACATATTGCCCGGTAACGTCGCGCCCGATGTGGTAGGAAGAAAACTCCCATGTGATGCCCGGATCGGCGTAAGGCGCGTATGCCCGCACGAACTCGAGCCACTCGCCCCCTGTCACCTCGGTCTTGCTGATTTGAAACTCGTAATCTACGCGCCCGACCGTGTAGTCCGGGCCGCCCGGCGGACCATAGGGGTAACGTCCAACCCACGGCTCATTCCCCGCATGCGTGATCGTCGCCCAGCGTTCGCTTTCGGGGATGGTGCCGGCATGCGTGGCG
>CAZBDZ010000058.1:0-22577 GCA_964490785.1 uncultured Phycisphaeraceae bacterium | reverse complement strand
GCGGGCGAGCCGCCAGTGGCACGGGGGGCACTGGCGGGCGAGCCGCCAGTGGCACAAGGAGGGTCGATTGTCGAGGAGCATCGGCAGGTACGGACCTCGGGGGGGCTGTTTGATGTTTCGCACATGGGGCGGGTGAAGGTGACGGGGCGGCACAGCCGGCGGTTTCTTGAGCGGCTCTGCACGCGGCGGATCAGCGACATGGAGGCGGGGCAGTGCCGGTATTCGCTCGTGTGCAACGAGCGCGGCGGGGTGCGCGATGACATCATCGTCTCGAAGATCGACGATGACGACTACTTCCTCGTCGTCAACGCGTCGAACCGGGAGAAGTTGCTGACGCACTTCGCGGAGATCAAGGGCGACCTTGTGGTGAACATCGAGGATCGGACGATGAAGACGGCGATGGTCGCGTTGCAGGGGCCGAAGGTGATGCCGGAGGTGATCGCCAAGTACAGCAAGGAGATCCCGACGCTGAAGCGTTACCGGTTCGTGGAGAAGAACTACCTGATCCTGAAGTTCATGGTGAGCCGAACGGGGTACACGGGGGAGGACGGCGTGGAGGTTGTGCTGCCCGCGACGGGGGTGGAGATGGCGTTGAAACTGCTGCTGAAGGACGTGGACATGAGCGCGGCGGGCGCGGTGGTTCGCCCGACGGGGCTGGGAGCGCGGGACACGCTCCGTCTCGAGGCGGGCATGCCGCTGTACGGGCACGAACTGGGCGAGGAGACCCCCGCCTTGGCGAGCGGGCTGGACTTCGCCATCCAGATTGACAAGGACAAGGACGAGCGCGGCGAGTCGTATGTCGGCATGGACGCCCTGAAGCGGCTTCGCGACGCCGGAGGCCCGCCGCGCAAACTCGTCGGCCTCTTCATCGAGGGCAAGCGCACGGCGAGGCAGGGGATGAGGATCCTCGACAAGCCCGCCGGATCGGGCGGGCGCGAGGTGGGCGAGATCACGAGCGGGTGCAACTCGCCGACCCTGGGGCGGTGCATCGCGATGGGGTACGTCGATCGGGCCCTGTCGGAGAAGGGGACGAAGATGGTGGTGGACAGCGGCCGCGGCGAGATGATGGGCGCGGAGGTTACGGCCTTGCCGTTCTACAAGGCGGGGAAGTAGGCTTCGCGCGGTTTCGGATTCGGCGGAGGAACCGGCATGCGTGCGGGAATCGTCGCAAGTTCAGTTTTGGCGATCGGAATCAGCACGGCCCTCCCGGCGTGCGAAACGGCGCCCAAGGCGTCCGAGCAGGTGCTGATCGCCGAACGTTGCGGATCGACCTTGGCGTGGTTCAAGAGGCAGGTGCCCGGGCTTGACGAGCAGGTGAAGCGATCCGCGGCGTACATCGTGTTTCCGGATGTCGCGCAGTGGGGGATCATCTTCGGCGGAGGGACGTGGGGACGAGGGGGCATCTTCCGTCCGAACGGGAGGCATTTCGGGTGGACCGCCATCAACACGGGGTCCATCGGGCTGCAGGCCGGCGTCCAGGGTTTCCGCATGCTCATGCTGCTGGAAGACGAGGATGTGGTGCGCGAGTTCATGGGGGGGAAATGGAACGGGTCGGCGAGCGGCGTGGCCGTGGCTGCGGAGCACGGGACGAGCGGGACCACGCCCTTCCAGGATGGCGTGGCGATCTACCAAGGGGCCAACACGGGGCTGATGGCGGGGGTCAACATCGGGTTGAACTACATCCGGTACGAGCCGATGGGGGTCGGAAAGCCCGGCACGGGCCCGGCGCGTTAGCGAGGGGGCTCCGGCCCGGTGATTCCCGCTATCCTCTCCATGATCGCGCACCGGTCGGTCCAGGCCGATGCTGTGATTCCCGTTGAGGTGCCGCCATGTCCACGATGCAAATCGATCGTCTGCTCGACACCGTCATCAAGTTGAACGCCTCCGACCTGTTGCTGACGGTCGGGCGGAAGCCGACGCTGCGGTATCACGGCGGGCTGAAGAACCTCGACACGAAGGTCCTCGATTCCGACGACATGGTCGCCCTGATGAAGTCGATCACGCCGGAGCGGAACCAGCAGGAGTTGCAGGAGGTGGGCGGGACGGACTTCGGGTTTGCGTACGGCAACGAGGGCCGGTTTCGCGTGTCGGTGTTCCGGCAGCGCGGCGATATTGCGATTGTCTGCCGCCTGATCCCGAACAAACTGCTCACGTTCGAGCAGATCGGGTTGCCCGAGATGTGCCGGGAGTTGATCCGGCGGCCTCGCGGCATGTTCCTTGTGACGGGGCCGACGGGATCGGGCAAGACGACCTCCTTGGCGACGATGATCGACTACATCAACATCAACTTCGAGAAGCACATCATCACGATGGAGGACCCCATCGAGTACTACCACTACCACAAGAAGTCGATCGTGGCGCAGCGCGAGGTGCATAACGATGTGCCGTCGTTCGAGGAAGCCCTCCGGCGTGCTCTTCGGCAGAATCCCGACACGATCCTCGTCGGCGAAATGCGCGACCTCGAGACGATTGAGGCGGCGATCCGGGCGGCCGAGACGGGGCACCTTGTGTTCGGGACGCTCCACACGACCGGGGCGGCCAAGACCATCGACCGTATCGTGGACGCCTTCCCTGTTACCCAGCAGAACCAAATCCGGGTCCAGTTGTCCACGGCCCTCCTGTGCATCCTCAGCCAGGTCCTCCTGCCGCGGATCGACACCAAGGGGATGGTCGCCGCGTATGAGTTTCTGGTCGTGACCCCGGCTATCGCGAACCTGATCCGGGACAACAAGTCCTTCCGTATCGACTCCGCGATTCAGACCGGGAAGAAGTTCGGCATGCAGTTATTGGACGAACATCTCTGGTCCCTTTATACGTCAGGCAAGATCGCGGCGGAGGAGATGGTGGACAAGGCCAAGAACCCGATTGACCTGCGCGACCGGGTCCACAAGATGGGGCGGCAAGTGGGGCGTGCCGAACTGGATCTTGAAGAGGGCACCTGAGCCGATGTGTTCGGTTTGTGGGCGTATCAGAAACCTGATGTCGTATCCGTAAGTGCTTATTTTTTCGTGGTTTGCGCGGCAACCGTGTGATATCCTCTGACGAATAGATGGGTTCAGCGGTTGGATGCCGCGCGCTTGAACGAGGGCCTGTGAAGTGCCAGTAGAGCCAACAGAATTGAAGCAGCGCAAGATTGGTCGGATTCTGACCAAGCTCGGGAAGGTCTCGCGGGAGACGGTGCATGAGGCGCTGGCGATCCAGCAGAGTCGGCAGGTCAAGGTTTTGTTGGGGCAGTTGCTTGTGGAGTTGGGGCACATCACGCAGCGGGATGTTGCCGAGGCTTTGGCGGGTCAGGCCGGGATGGGGTTCATCGATCTGGAGGGTGTGCAGATTGACGACACGGTGAAGAACGCGTTGCCGGCGCAGACGGCGATGGCGTACCAGGCGATCCCGATCGAGTTCGACCCCAAGACCCGGAAGATCAAGATCGCGCTGAAGTCGCCGCAGAATTTCCGGGCGGTGGACGACCTGCGGACGCTCATGGGGTTCAAGGTCGAGGCGGTGGTGGCGGACGAGAAGCAGGTGGAGGAGCGTCTCCAGAAGATGTACGGGGGGTCGAAGGCGTCGGTCAGCGACCTTGTGTCCGAGTTGGCGTCCGATCAGAAGCTCTCCAGGCTCGCCAAGACCGGGGCGGCGGCGAGCAGCGCGGCGGGCGGGGCCTCGATCGACCTTGACGCCGTGATGGAAGCGGCGGAGGACAACAAGGTCATCCAGTTGCTCAACCTGGTGTTGCTCCAGGCGATCAAGGACAAGGCGTCGGACATCCACTTTGAGCCGTTCGAGGAAGAGTTCAAGATGCGGTACCGCATCGACGGGGTTTTGTACGAGATGGTTCCTCCGCCGAAGCATCTAGGTCCGGCGATCACGAGCCGCATCAAGGTGATGGCGAACCTGGACATCGCAGAGCGGCGTTTGCCGCAGGACGGCCGGGTGGAGTTGCAGGTTGGGGGGAATCCGATCGACCTTCGCGTGGCGGTGCTGCCGACGATGCACGGGGAGAGCGTGGTGATGCGCGTGCTCGACCGGTCGAATGTGGAGTTGTCGCTGGACCGGGTGGGGTTGTCGCCGGAGGACCTGGAGCTGCTCCGCTCGCTCATCAACAAGCCCAACGGGATCGTGGTGGTTACGGGCCCGACCGGCTCGGGCAAGACGACGACGCTCTACGCGGCGCTCGCGGAACTGAACACGATCGACACCAAGATTCTGACGGCCGAGGACCCGGTCGAGTACGACATCGACGGGCTTTGTCAATGCCAGATCAATACCGAGGTGGGGCTGACGTTCGCCAAGTGCCTGCGGTCGTTCCTGCGTCAGGACCCGGACATCATCCTCGTGGGCGAGATCCGCGACCTCGAGACGGCGCAGATCGCGGTGCAGGCGTCGCTGACGGGGCACCTGGTGTTCAGCACGCTGCACACCAACGATGCGCCGAGCAGCGTGGTGCGGTTGCTGGACCTCGGGCTGGAGGCGTTTCTTTTGACGGCGACGGTCGAGGCGATCGTGGCGCAGCGTCTGGTGCGGACGATCTGCCCGAAGTGCAAGGAGGGGTACACGCCGACGGAGGAGCAGTTGCTCGAGCTGCAACTGAAGCCCGAGGACGTGGTGGGGCGGAAGTTTTTCCGCGGTCGGGGGTGCGACAACTGCCACTCATCCGGGTACCGCGGGCGCACGGCGCTGTTCGAGATCATGGCGATGGACGACGGTCTGCGGGACCTCATCATGAAGCAGGCGAGCACGGCGGTGCTGCGCGAGGAGGCGCGGAAGCGTGGGATGCGGTCGCTGCGCGAGTCCGGGTTGCGCGCGATCTACGAGGGGCTGACGACCATCGACGAGGTCGTGCGGGAGACGATTCTCGAGGAGTAAGAGCGGGCGATCGGCCCGACGCGGAGTAACGAATCATGCCGACCTTTTCCTACACGGCGATGGACAAGACCGGGAAGAAGACCCAGAAGGGGACGGTCGAGGCCGCCAACAGCGAGGAGGCGATCCAGCGCCTGAGGCTGCAGCAGTTGTATCCGACGGAGATCAAGGAGGAGAAGGGGAAGAAGGGCTCGGCTCCGGCGGCGGGGCCGGCGAAGAAGAAGAAAAAGAAGAAGCCCGGCGGCGGTTTTTCGATCGGCAAGGTGAAGTCGAAGAACCTGACGGTGTTCACGCGGCAGTTGTCCACGCTGCAGGACGCCGGGCTTCCGCTGCTGAGGTCGCTCCAGATTCTCGAGCAGCAGCAGAAGCCCGGCAAGTTGAAGAGCGTGCTTTTGGGGGTCGTCGAGGAGGTGGAGGGCGGCGCGTCGCTTTCCGAATCGATGAGCAAGTTTCCCCGCGCCTTCAACACGCTGTACTGCAAGATGGTGAACGCGGGCGAGATCGGCGGCGTGCTCGACGTCATCCTCCAGCGTCTCGCGGAGTTCATGGAGAAGGCGCAGCGGCTGAAGCAGAAGGTCGTCGGGGCGATGATCTACCCCGTCGCGGTCATCATCGTGGCTCTCGCGATCGTCTCGGGCATCATGGTCTTCATCATCCCGAAGTTCCAGGAGATTTTCGAGGACTTCGGCGTGGACCTTCCCGGGCTGACGCAGGCGCTGATCTACATCTCCGCGTGGATGGTCGGGGACTATCCGAGCAAGGACGCGATGCTGATCTGGGGCGTCTGGTACGTCATCGCGTTCCCTTTCGCCGCGTTCTTCGGCCTGAAACTTCTGCGCATGACCAAGTACGGGAAGGCGGCGCTCGACACGATCACGCTCTTCATTCCCGTCATCGGCGGTCTGGTGCGCAAGACCATCATCGCGCGTTTCACGCGGACGCTCGGGACGCTGGTCGCGGCGGGCGTGCCCATCCTCGAGGCGGTGACCATCACGAAGGAGACGTCCGGCAACTACGTCTTCGAGAAGGCGCTGGGCAAGGTCCACGACTCGATCCGCGAGGGCGAGTCGTTCGCCCAGCCGCTGCGCGAATCGAAGACGTGCGACGCGATCGTGGTCAACATGATCGACGTCGGGGAGGAGACGGGGGACATGGACACGATGCTCCTGAAGATCGCCGACAACTACGACGAGGAGGTCGACGTCGCGGTGGCGGGTTTGGTGAAACTCATCGAGCCGTTGCTCGTTGTCGGGCTGGGCGGGCTGATCGGCACCATTGTTGTTTCGATGTTCATGCCCATGGTCAAGATGATCGAGAGCCTTCAGAAATGACGCGTGCATCGACGATCCATCTCCCGTTGGGGCGGCACACGCCCCGGGTTTCCGCGGCGGCGGCTGTCGGCGGGGCGTTCACGCTTGTCGAACTGCTGGTGGTCGTCGCGGTCATCGCGGTTCTGATCGGCATCCTGCTGGTCGCCTTCCGGGGGGCGCGTGCGTCGGCGGAGAACGCGTCGGCGCAGCGGCTGATCACGACGGTTGGGCAAGGTATCGAGTCCTTCGAGCGCGACCTTGGGTATCTCCCGCCGCTGTTGGTGTACGACCGGGCGATGGGTGCGGAGATTCTGCTCGGGAACGAGCCGGTCGATCCGCCGCAGGGGCGGGGCGACTCGGTGGTGGTTCCTGAGGCGAAGTGGCCGCGGCCGGACCAGGGGGCTCAGTTGCGCGAAGAGTTGGAAGCGACGCGCTACGGGAGCGAGTTCACGCTCGCGGCGTACCTTCTCGGGACAGGGGATATCGACAACAGCGAAACGACGGACGATACGGCAGGTCGGAACGACGACAACGATGACGGCAAGGCCGGTCCCGGGTTCCGCGATCCCGGGCCGGATCGTTCCTGGGGGGGCGGTGCGAGCCGCGAGGCCCAGGTGACGAACAAGACGGCGACCAAGGTGGGTCGTGTGTACGGCCCCTATCTCGATGCGGCGGGCCTTGTGGAGCATTTGCAGCTGAACTACCGGACCGGGATGTTCAAACTGCTCGACTCGTGGGGCCAGCCGATCCGGTTCTACAAGAGGTGGGCGGTTACGGATCGTCCTGACCCTGGGCAGAAGCCCCGGGAAAGCGTGGAGTACACGCCGGTCGAGTTGCGTACGCCCGAGGCGTTGCAAGTGCAGATTGAGGACCCGCAGGGCCGGGCCAACTTGGAGTTCGAGCGTCCGGTGTTCACGTCCCGTTTCATGGTGATGTCGGCGGGCCGGCCGACGTTCTTTGAGGCGAGCGGGCAGCCGATCCCGCTGTTCGGAGACCGCAAGCGCGACGGGTCGGACTTCGCGAAGTTGAGCGAACTCCCGTCCATCCAGCCCGACATGGCTTCGCCGTTCACGCCCCTGGGGCCGGGCATGAACAGCACGGTCAGACGGAATCTCATCGAAGACCTGTCATCCAACGTGAGGTACGTCCCATGAGCCACCGCCGAACCATCCATCGTCCGGCGCGGCGGCGTGCGTTCACGCTGATCGAATTGCTGGTGGTTGTGACGATCATCCTCGTTCTCCTCGGGCTGATTACGGGCGTGGGGATTCGCGTGCTTCAGCATCAGCGTGTCGGGGTGACGCAGGGGGTGCTGTCTGCGCTCGACCGGGCGCTTGAGGAGTACATGAACCTGAACGCGGGGAAGCCGCCGCGGTATGTGTTTGAGGATTACCTGTTCGTGCCCGGGCCGGACGTCTCGGCCGGGGGCAGCCCCTACTATTTCCGGACGTATCCGCGCGACAATCCCGGGCCGCGGCCGTATCCGATGCGTCCCGACGCGGCGGTGTTTCTTCGTGCGGCGATGGGGCACGGTCAGGTGCAGAGCATCGTGTCGGGGATCGGGGCGACGTTTGTGCGGATTACGACCACGCCGCACTACCCGACTGACGTTGGCGGCCTGCCGCCGACGAGCCAGTGGAACCGGGACACGGATGTTACGCCTTCGGTGGTTGATTCCTGGGCCGACAGCGGGTGGCAGGAGCCCTGGCCCATGATCGAGGATCCGAACTTCGCTTCCGTGGCGGGCAACCCGCGCACGCTGCAGCAGTTGGTCTTTTACGTTCACCCGGAGAATGTCATCGCCCAGGCGCTTTACGGCAAGTGCGAGAGCGGCCGGCCCTACTTCATGTCGGCGGGGCCGGATCTTTTCTACGGCATTTCGTACGAGCATCCCTATGCGGCGGCGCACCACGGGATGTCGGTGGGCGACTACGGCAACGATGACGCGAAGTTCCGCCAGGCCGTGATGAAGAAGTCGCGCCAGGACAACGTCTATTCGTATCCGGTGAAACGAGATTTTGATGTGGACCCGTATCTCGCGACGGCCGGGAACTGAGAGAGGGTACGACAGATCGTTCCGACGCACGCCATGAACTTCCGATCGAACAACTCCTTCGCCAGACGCCCCGGCTTCACGCTGATTGAGTTGCTGGTGGTGATCGCGATCATCCTGATCGCGGTGACGGCGATCCTGCCGGCGTTCGGCCGGCTGATCGAGTCGCAGAACTACGCGTCCGCGGTGAACGCCGTCACCGCCACGCTGGGGGCGGCGCGGACGCGTGCGGTCCGCAGCCAGCACGAAGGGCGGCGGACGGGCGTCGCGTTTCTCTGGAATGCGAAGGAGGAGCGGATGACGCTCCAGATCGTCGAGACCGACGGGACGATCGGCTCGCTGACGAGCCAGTTGCCCAAGGACTGCGGTCGGCAGAGCACGAATGTCGACGCGGCGGTGTTCTATCCCGCGCCGGGGGCGGCCCCGGTTGAACTGCCGAAGGGCATGGGGGTCTTCGGGCTGTCCCTCGCCGTGGAGACCGGGCGGTGCGCGCGGACGCCATTGACCGAGGAACCCGTTCCGACGTGGCGGTGGTACGCGGGGGAGGTAGTGGACGGCGTGGATGACGACGTCACGAACAACACGTACCTCTGGCTCTTCCCCCGCAATGATCCGCGCATCTACACGCCCGACGAGGAGGGCAAGCGAGTGATCGGCGTTGATCCGTGGGACACGCTCCGCGGGCAGGCGACGACTCCGACCGTTGATTTTGATCTCGCCCTGACCGCCGTGCGCAACGCGGCGACGTTCTACGTCGTCTTTTCGCCTGATGGGTCGATCGCCGCCAGCGGGTCGGCGGGGGAAGACGATGCGTATCTTGAGTTCCAGGATGCGCCGGTCGATTGGACGACTCCGACGGCCGATCCCTACGACGTCATTTATACGTTCGATCCGGAGTATTTCGGGAGCGTCCCGTCGAACCAGCGTTCGGCGAACCCCGAGGTCATGCTGCGTGCGGCGGACCAGATCGCGGTGGTGGACCTGGCGAGGTTGTCCGACGGGGTCGGGATCGCGCGGGCGTGGCTGGTGCGTTCGCAGGGGCTGACGGGCGGGCAGGATCCGCTCGAGCCCGCGTATTTGTCCGCGGCGGGCTATTTCACCGACGCCCGGGCGCGGGCCGTCAGCCGGTGGATCGATCTGAACGCCGAGATTTTGAGTTTCAACCGCTACTCGGGGAACGTGATCCGGAGGTCGTCGCAATGACACGGCGGTCGCATCATCGCGGGTTCACGCTGATCGAGGTGCTGATGGCGACGTTCGTCATCGCCTTGGGGGTGCTCGGGTTGCTGGCGCTCTTCGCGGGGGCGGCCAAGCAGCAGCAGGTGTCAAGCCAGGAGACGTCGGCGGGCATCGCGGTGCGCAGCGCCGTCGGCATGCTGGAGCAGGGTTTCGGCGTGATGCAGATTCCCCCAGGCCTCCAGCAATACTTCAAAGAAGGCGTGTGGACGCCGCTGTCGATGCATCGGGAGGGGTATCTGACGGTCAACTCGGGCGGGGCCGCGGATGCGGCGTCCTTCCTTGTCGATGGGCCGCCGACGGTGCTTTTCCGGTTTGAGCCGTCGGGGGGCTACCTTGACGATCCGAGCGCGCCGTCCGAGCCCGGCTTCACGGACACGCCGACCGGTCGCTTCGGCGAAACGCGGTCCAACTTCCGTTTCAAGCACCGGAGGATCGACCCTGACTCGCTCCAGATCGTGGTGCAAATGTCTCAGTGGATCGATGTGAACGGAGACGGCCTGTTTGAGGACGGCGTCGATCAGCGCGAGTATCCGCCGCAGACGAGGGTGTTCCGGCGGAACCGCGCGATCGAGTATGCCAGCGACGGGGCGTCGGAGCGCAGCGGGCGGTGGGTTGTTCCGTTGGAAGGCAACCCCGCGCATGACCCGGAGAACAGCGAAGGGTTCGTGATCGATCCGCGGGAGGATCGGAGCTGGGTGACCATCGATGTTGAACCGAACCCGGAAGGCGATGACCCCGCGCGACTTTACGAGGTGAACATCGGCGAAATCCGTGGTTGGCAGAGCGGCCTCGTCGAGCGGATCGAGGTGACGGACTACAAGTGGCGGAATGACCAGTTGGTCTCCCTCGGCGACCGTCTCAGGTCGCGTGCGGACGCCTCCGCGCCGAACGGTCGGCGGGCCGATCAGTGCTACTCGGTGCTCTTCCGGCGGATGCCCGGCGGGGCGACGCAGGCGTGCGTGATGGCGTATCAACTGACGGCGACGTCGGCGTCGTCGGAGTTTGTTCCGCCGGAGGAAGCGGCCGACCTTCAGGACAACGCCGGCCCGATGCGTTGGCGCTTGATGTATCTCCACCGCGATGTGGAGGATCCGAAGCAGTTCTACTTCCGCGTTGTTGAAGAGGAGGACCTGTGGATCATCCAGCCGGGGCAACGGCTGCTCATCGGCGAGAAAGTGGGGATGCCCGGCCTCGGCGGGGCGAGTGAGACGGTCAAGGTCATTCGCGTGGTTCGTGAAAGGCCCGACCAGGGTTCCCAGTGGCGCGGGTATGTCGACGGCCTGCCTCGCGTCCTCGATCCGACGGTGGTCCCGACTCCGCGTGAACGTCCGGCGGTCAGGCCGGGGCAGGTGAGCGATGGGCCCTACAAGGTCTACGGGGTCGCCGACACGGTGAAGAGCGCGAGGGACTCATCCGTGTGGAAGCTCACGCCGCTGTATTCGCAGACATTCGAGGTGAGGCTTGCGAACTGACATGATCCCGCGGCGCGAACATCCCGATCCCCGGCCTTCGACGATCGTCGCCGCCGAGCGCGGCGGAAGCGGTTTCACGCTCGCGGAGCTGATCGTTTCGGTGGCGGCGGTGGCGCTCCTGACCGTCGGGATCGGGCAACTCTTCAACAGCGTGGGGAAACTGGTGAGCGCCGGGGCCGCGCTCGCGGAGACGGACCAGTTCGCCCGCGCCCTTGAGAGCCAGATGCGTGCGGACTTCGCGTCGCTGAGCGGGATGCGGTCCGAGGACACGTTCATGGTCATCCGCAACCGTCGGCTGGGCAATGTGGACCGCGATCGGTTCCTCGATGCGGGCGAGAAAGCGATCTACATCAACTCCGAGGACCAGGATGCCGACCGGCGACTGGGCGTCCTGCCCTACGCACGCGGGAGCAAGGCGGTGACAGCACGACTCGACGAGGTCATGTTCCTCGCGGCGGCGGGGAGCGATTCCGCCTCGGCGCAGCGTGCGGCTCCGGGCGATGAGGCGCCGGGGATCGCGAATGTGATCCGTGTGTATTACGGGCACGGGCTGCGGCCGCCGGCGAATCGGGCGTTCGACATCCAGAATCCGCCCGCCGGCCGCACCGGCAATGTTCCGCCGCGCGTCTTTTTCCCTGACGGGGACTTCGGTGATCCGCCTTTGACCGACAACAGGTACTTCCCGACGGGCGCGCCGGACGAGTTTGGGCCGTATCGGTTCGTGCAGGGTCGGAACCAGTTCGCGGGCGATTGGCTGTTTCTGCGGCAGCCGTTGCTGCTGACCGGCGGTCTGGCGGCGGGGTTTGCGTCTTCGCCGCCGCCGGGCTCGCGTCGGATGGAATGGGGTTACGTTCCTTTCATCCGTGGGCTGGAGAATACGTCGCGGTCCTTCGATTGGTGGGAAGCCGGCGCGCATCCGATGGACGACACCGAATATCCGGCCGTGGACGCGGATTTCCTTGGTCCGTTCGCGCGTGCGCTGCACCAGGGGCGGACGGATATCTGCGCGCAATCCGTTGATGATGTGAAACGGTGGCTGGAGGGACTTGCGCCGAGCATGGATGACGCCGATCTGGTCGACGCCTCGGCATTCACGAACGGGCGTCTCGACGACGACGGGGCGCTTGAGTCGAAGTGGATTGGGGTAAGGGACGGGTTCCCGTCGCAGAAGATCGATGCGCCGTTGTGGAAGCGCGAGGGGTGCCCGCCGCCCCCGCCGCCGCCGCTGAGAGATCCTTGCGTTTCCGATGTCGCGGTGCAGGCGGCGAACCATCAGCGTCTGATCAGCGCCATCGCCGGGTGTCTTGCGCGGTTCCAGGCGGAGGACGATCCGCCGCTGATCGACCGGCGTGATGTGCTCGCGATGGGCGGGGCGGTGGCGATCGTGGACCCCCCGCGGCCGCGGTTCGAGCAGTTCATGGACATGCACGCGGTGATCGCCAGCCGGGTGAGCAACTTCGAGATTGCCTGGACCGACGGACAGACGTGGGTCTACGACGACCCCTTCGACCGCAACAACGACGACGATCCGACTGACGCCGACGGCGACGGCGAGCGCGGGCTCTCCGACAACATCAACCGGGGCGACGTGATCTGGTTCGACATGGACTTCTGGCGCGATTTCTCCGACAACGGTCGCGGCCGATCGCTTCTCTCGCACGACCCGGACGATGTGTATGCGAATCAGCCCATCTTCACGTCCCCAGAGGTGCGGCCCGGCGATCGTCGCACGCAACTCTTCGATGTGGGAGACGCGCGCTACGACGCGCTGGCGACCGGCGCGGATGACGACGGCGATGGGCTCAATGAATACCTCGCCGTCTTTCCGTTCCGGGTCGCGGACACGACGGGGCGCGACTGGCAGGGGCCTTATCCCAAGCCCGCCCGTATCCGCGTGCGGTTCACCATCCACGACAGGCAGTTCCGCATTCCCGGCGGGAAGCAATACGAGTTCCAACTGGCGGTGGACCTTGACTAGGCCCGGCACGATCGTGAGGTCGGAGGTGTGTTGGTCATGAAAGCCCTGGACCTTTCTATTCAGCGAATGATGCGCACGATCAGAACCCGACGGCGCGGGACCGTGCTGGTGCTGGCGCTTGGCGTGCTGGCGATCCTCTCGGTCGCCGCGCTCTCGTATGTCGCGGTGGTGCGTCTCGACCGGCAGAACGTGGTGGTGGTCGGCGAGCGCGAGAACTACCAGCCTCAGGTCAACATTGTTGTCGACCACATGGGCGGTCTTCTGGCGGCCGACCTCTTCGGCAACAAGATCGTGACGCCGAGCACGCCCGTGTCAAGCGGCACGGCCCGGCTCTGGCCCTCGATGTTCGAGGACGGCGAGTGGCGCGACGCGCCGTCGTTCGACGAAAGCACGTTCGGGCTGGACATCGCGCAAACAGCCCGGGCCGTTCCCGACGACGCTTTTCTGGCGTCCACTGAGCCGCGGTGGGACGTGAATGATCTCGAGAACACGACGACCTGGCCGCAGATCACCAACCTCCGAAGCGGGTACTCGTACAACGCGGAGGCGCAGAAGTGGATTCGCGGCGATGGGAAGTTCGCGGATCTTGCGTCATGGTTCCTGGCCGCGACGCAGGAAACGGACGGTTACGCCGACCCGTATGTGGAGTTGCTCGACTGGACGAACATCAATGTGGTCCGCATCGGACCGGAGTACGGCCGCGACCAGGGTGTCTTCGACAAGCAGGCGAATGACTTGTCCTTCAGCACGACGCCGATCTACGGCCCGATCAAGCCGAGCGACGAACGCCAATGGGTCGATACCGACGGCGACCTGCGCCCCGACGCTCGCTGGACCGTGCTCGAGCAACTGAACCGGTCCAGCAATCTGAAATGGGTGGTTGCGGCGCGGATCATCGATGCTTCGGCGCTCGTCAACGTCAACTCGGCGATCGAGTTCGGCGGGTCCGGGTCGACGTATCCGACCGACGTCTCGGTACTTGGCGCGGGGCGCACGCCGGCCGATATCGACCTGCCGAGACTGCTCGAGAACCTCCGGCAGGACACGACAGGCGATATCTATGCGTTTCCCCGGGAGGTTCGGGTGGATCGTCTCTTCGGCGGGGCGTTCGAGGCGCACCTGCTGGATGGGCTCGGCATGGAGGAGGTGATCGCCGACGTGATCACCGAGGGATGGAGCCCCGCGCCGACGCTGCTGTCGGAGTGGACGCCGATTTCGCCGACCACGCGACCGCAACGGCGGTACTTCTGGAATGCCTTCGGCCAGGACGCGCTGAGCCGGTCGGCGGTGGGGCGGCGCGGCATCGGGTATTCGGTGCGCGAGGCGATCGACCTTTTCTCGTTCTGGGGCGTGAATGATCCGGGCCGGGTTTCCCGCATCGAGCAGGCGTTCGACGGGACGGAGGCGCTCGGGTACCTCCCCAACAACACCGATGCGGTCTATGGCCCGATGCGGTCGAAGGAAGACGGCACGGCTCGGCGGTGGTATGACCCCAGCGGCGGAGTGTCGTTGGGGCTGCCGACGCGGACGCAGATTCACAACAGCGCCCGCCGGTTCCTGACGCCGGTCAGCGGCGTCGGCACGCAGAGCCCCGTGCCGGTGCTCAACTCGGCACCGGAGTACGCGGGCAAGTACCGGACCGAAAAGGTGCGGATCGATGCGCTCCCCGAAGCGAGCACGCCCGACGACTTCCAGAAGAAGCTCCAGGAGCGGATTCGGAGCGTTTTTCAGGCGCTGGTATGGGCCTTGGCGCCCACGGCGACGGATCAGTCGCTTGCGGCGGGGATAACGGCGGGGCAGGCGAGCGAGGATGCGCATTACGGCGGCTATGTTTCGGACCCGGCAGAAACGGGGCCGGGCTACCGGTCGCTGGCGCGGCATCTGTATCCGCCGGATGCGATTCCCTGGCCCGCAACGATGCCGGTCGGATCTCCGTACGCGACCTTTGCGGTGCTCACGTCCGCATCGATGGCGTTGAATCTCATTGATGCGATGGATGTGGATCACGATCCGCGCGTGGTTGCGCTGGTTGATGACCCCATGGCAACCTCTGCGCAGATGGAGGATCCTGCCGCCCCGACGAGTCCCGCGATTCCTCTCCCGCCGGGGACTGCTTTGCTGAACACGCGATTGGCTCAGGGTGACGTTCGGTCCCTTGATCCTCTCATCCCGGACATTCTGCCTTGGGTTTCCTCGTCCAGGGACAAGCCGTATCTCATGGTGGGGCTTGAACGGCAACCATTCCTGCGGGAAGCCGCGACCATCATCGTGCATAGCGACAATCCGGACGACTTCGGCAGTCTTCCGAATGGACTGGATTCATTGTCCGGGGACGATCCGAGCGAAGTTCTTGGTTCGGGCTTTGTGTTTACCCTGACCAATCCGTGGCCAAGCCCTTTGTCCCTTGGGCCTGAGTATTCGGTCGTTATTCCTGAAGTGGTTTCGGAGGATTCGACGGGGCGCCGCACCGGGCCGCAGTTCATCGATGATCCTGACACCGCGGCAACGGCGACGGGCGGACGGGAGTTCAGGGTTCGCCTGCCAGAGGAGGAAATCCCGGCGGGCCAATCGCGGACGTTCATCTGGTTGCTTGCAGCGCCGGATGTCCCCCTGCCGAACGATCACGCGTGGTCCGAGATCCGAGGCGAGATTCTCGATTTGGCGGAAATAGGCCCGGCGATCCGGCTGGATGATGATCAGGTTCAACCTGCTCCGGATTACGCGACGAATCGTGTTCCTTTCGACCATGTGGCGGCCAACCCTCAGCGGCGCGGTGTTCTCTTGACGTATGAGGCGACGGGTGGCACCGGAACCGGGCCACGGTACGAGTACATCATTGATCGAATGCGTCCACCGGCCGGGGAAGTCTTTCCCGCACGGCGCGGCGAGTTCAACTTCCGCACGGATGTCCCCGACAATCATCTTGACAGCGGTACTGACGACTCTGATGGGCCGAGCATTCAGGGGGGGCGAGACGGTCCGAATGGACCGGGCTGGACATCCGGCTTCGATGTCTTCTTCTTCGGTGACATGGGTTACATCGACCTCCTCGACGATACGGAGCGCTTTCGGCGAGGGACCGAGCAGATCACCGGGCGGGTCTTGGAGACGCTGTCGCTGTCGCGGCCTGCCGTTCGACCGGGCAATGGATTCCCGGCGTCGGTCATCGAAAATCCGAAGGTCAACAAGTTGATTGCGCGCCGAGAAGCAGTGGCGTGGATCTGGCCACAGCAAGGCGGTGACCCCGCAACGTCCGAGGATATTCCGGGGGATATTGTCAGTCTGAATGCACCGCCGACAGGCCAAAACGCGGGCATCGCGTTCCCCACGGATCATTTCACCGTCGCCCCGACCGCAGTTGAGACCTTTGCGGACGTCGTGACGATTCCTCAGCCGTACGGAACGGGCGGCATTGACTTGGCGCCGTTCCAGTTGTTCGTGCCCGATGGTCCTCTGATTGTCTCAAGCGACATGCTCCGGATTTGCGCGTTTGCGCACACATGTCGAGACTCCAGGATCAATGAACTCGATCATTGGCGCACGGTTTCGGAGAAGCTCGGCGCTACAACGGACTATCGCCTTGGTGAAGCCACGGCTCCTCCGACGGTTCCAAACGTTCATCTCGGCGTTCTCGATCCGACGCGGTATGTTCCGGGGGGGGATCTCGTTGATGTGGCGCCCGACACGATGAAGATTCCGCTTGCGCTGCGTGTTCCTGATTGCTTCGAGGCGGGGGCGGTGGTGGGGCCTTTGGTGCAGGGGCGTGTGAACATCAACACGGCTCCCGCCGAGGTGCTTGCCGCGCTGCCGCTGGTGGCGCCCGTGGCGGCGATTCCGGCACCGGCGGCGCCGCCGCCGCCCTTAATTGCCAGTGCCGGGATATCGGCGGGTTCTGATCCGCCCTCGACCTCGCCGCGGGTTCAGTCGATCCTGACGTACCGCGATCCGGGCCTTGGCGGCCGCCCCGGCTTGACCGGATTCAACATGCCCCCGGGGTTGAGGCCCGGGAGCGGCGAAGAGGCGAACGCCGGCTTTGCGACGCCGGCGGAACTTGCGGTTCTTGGGAACTGGGACGTCGCCAAAGGCAGCCCCATTGCCGGGCAACCGGGGACATTCCTCGAACTGGGCGCGGACGGCGCGCCCAATGATTTTTCTCCGCTGCAACTCCCGGCGTATGCGGAAGCGAACGCCCTTGTGAATCCCATCGACGATCCCGAGGAGCGTCTTGCTCTGTACCGCGCCGTCAGCAACATCGCCACGACGCGAAGCGATGTCTTCATCGCCTGGTTTGTCCTCCGCGGCTACGACCCGCGGACGATCGAGCAGATCGATCTTCAACCTTTCGCCTCGAATCCGAGCGAGCCCAGCGAGGACGAGGCAATTGCGGCGATGGACGCGCCGGAGAGCGAGTTCCAGCCGGTGCATGAGTCGCGCTGGCTCGTCATCTACGATCGCTCGCAGACCGAAGCGGGCCACCCGCTGGACCAGCCGACGCTACGGCCGCGTGTTTTGTTGAAGGCCCAACTCCCTTCCGCGAAGCCCTGACGTGGCATGGGCTTTCCAGCCCATACCGCGAAGCGATAGCGGGCAAGGGTGCGCGCCGGGGCGACCACGGGATTCGCTGCGCAGAGCCTCCGCTCATCCCGAGCGTGCGGCGGTCAATCGTCTGAATGGTCGGCATCGCGGAACCGCTCGAATGGTTCGCTTGGGCTGGTCGTCGGCGAGCAGGGCGGCGCAACGACGGCGCGCGGGATAAACAGGATGACATCAGCCGCCGCGTGAAAGGACGCGGCGACGAGTTCCCATGCCTGCGGCCCGGCGGGCGCGCCGAGGTCGAGCGCTGACTCCGCGGTCGGGTACACGCCGCGCGCCCGTGGCGAGCGCGAGTAGGTCGGGTGTGTGGTCGTGTAGTGCGGATGATGGGCCGTGGCGTCGATCGGCACGATGATCGCCGTGGGCTCCCAGTGGTCCCTCGCCCCAGCGAGAAGCGACGGCCCGGAGGCCTGCCACCGCGCTTCGGAGCCGGAATCCCGGGGAGAAGAGAGGGCCGCAATCGCCGGCATGGTCTCGCCGCCGATCGTCAGGCGATCGTTGTTCACCCGCGCGCAGCCTGCGCCGAGGGCGAGCGCGATCGCGGCGGCGAGGAAACGCTTGTTTCGTGGGGCTGCGTTCACGGGATCATGTTATCCGAAGCGCGCCCTGCGCGGACTCCACGGGTATTCCGCGCTCTGTGCGAATGGCTCCGGCGGGCGTCTCTGCCGGTCGCCCCGGCGACCTCCAGAGGGATTGTGGTGGTCGGTGTCCACCGGCTTGCGCCGCTCCGCGGCTACAAGGCGCGGATTGATCGGGGAATGCGTTTGAGAGTGCCTAACACAAGGCAAGACGCAGAAGTGGTAAGGTCGTCCCGCTATGGCAAGACCACCCGGCCTCGCTGCAAGGCCAGCGAGACCGGGGCAGCCACGGGGATGTGATTGCCCTGCCCCGCCACGGGCGACTGCGCTCGAAGACTCGCTCCGCTGGCCGTGGCACCCGCTTTGGCCGTGGTCCGCTCTCTCACAGGTTCTTACGGACAGGCTTGGTCGAACACTCCGAGGACCGCTGTAACGTCCGCGAAGGTTACGATCATGTCGTGGTCGGCGTCGCCCAGGCCGTCGTTCGTCAGGTAGGTGTTCCCGAAGTTGGCGAGGACGGCGGTGATGTCGGCGAAGTCGCGGTCGAGGTCGGCGTCGGCGTCGCCGTAGCAGGGGGACGGCGGCGGGGGCGTGCAATCGACGTATTCGATCGCGAGATCGTCGATGGCGGCCTCGACGACCGAGCCGGAGCCCAGGTCGCGGGCCACGAAACGGACCTTCATCTGATTGGTTGGCGCGAGGTAGTCCGCGATGCGAAAGGACTTGCGGACCCACGCTCCGGCGTTCTCGGTTACGAGTTCAAGGCTGACCCACGAACCGCCGTTGTCGTTGGAGATGTCGATGGGCATGGAGTCGTTGTTTGGGTCCGCTCCCTTGTCGTTGGAGTACCAGCGGGCGTACTTCAGGACGGCGACGCCCGGCTGGGCGGTGGCATCGAGGGTCGGGGTGGTGAGCGTGGTCGCGCCGCCGTCGACGTCCGCCGCGCCGACCGAGCCTCCCGGCGTGCCGTTGCCTGTCGCCCAGCAGGCGACGCCGGGGAAGGGAGTGGCGTCGTCCTCCGGCTGGGCCGAGGTCCCGACGGGATCGGCGCGGACCCAGATGCCCGCGGTCGCGGTGTCGCCCGGCGCGCCGACGGTCCATCCCGTGTTGGACTCCATGTCGTCGAAGAGGCCGAGCGTGGAGGCGGTGCCGATCGTGGCCTCGTTGGAGTTTGTCGGCGCGGTGTTGGGATCGCGGGCCGTGAGGCCTGCGCCGGTCTTGGCGGTTACGTAATACCGCAGGGCCGACCCACAGTTCAGAGGCGGGACGTCCGCGCGATACAGGTCGCTTCCGAGCCAGACAAGCGGGACTGAGGATTCGCCCGCTCCGGCGTTGTACTTGAGGGTGGGAGTTCCCGACTGCACGCTCTGCCCCTCGGCTGGGGTGATGCGCACCTGGAACGATCCGCCCTGGGCCGGGATCATCGTCGGCAGGCCGGTGGGATAGGTGAAGACGAGTTCCGGTGGGCCGAGGCGCCAGACGAACATTCCCTTCTCAATGTCGCTGCCGAGGATCGTGCCCGAGCCGAAGAAGGGGTAGTTGTTCCACAGGCCGTTGAACTCCGGCGCGTCGTCGTCGAGCCATGTGTCGAAGTAGGCGATCTCCACGGGTGCGAGCGGGTCCGTCGCGTCAAAGACATGCAGGCCGGCGCGGTAGTTGCTCTGGAAGATCAGGTTTCCCTTGGTGTACTGGTTATGGTCGATGTTGCTCAGACCGGTCGAGAAGGTGCCGGCCAGGAAGGGCGCGGCGGGATTGGATACGTCGAAGATCCGTGTGCGGCTGAAGATATTGAAGGATGATTCGTCGAGTTCGTCGTCGAGGTAGACGTATCGCCGATCCGGCGAGAGCCACCCCTGGTGGCTGAACGAGCCGTTGGGGTATGAGGCCTGCGAGACGATCGTGATGGCGGTCTTGTTCGTGACGTCGAGGATGTCGAGGCGCGGGTTCCCGCCGTTGGAGACGTCGTCGGCGTAAATAAAGGCAAGTTCCCGTCCGGCGAGGGCGCCCGTCGTCCAGTTGACGACCTGGCATTCGTGGACGTAGCGGTTATTCCACTGCGCGACGAACGCCGGGTTCGAGGGGTCTGGACTGAGGTTGTAGATGCGGAGGCCCATCGTGGGCGACGTTCCGCCGCCGCAGCGGTAGAGGTAGCCGGATTCTTCGTTGACGTGCACGGTGTGGGTCGAGGTGGTTCCGCCGGTTGTGACGGTGCGCACGAGGTTGACGGCGCCGAGGTCGATGTTGGCGAGGTCAAAGACCTGGATGCCATTGCCGCCCTCGCTGACGGAGTAGGAGTAATGGCCGAAGGTTTTCATGTCCCGCCACAGGCTTGTGGGTCCGGCGATGTGGGCGATGATGACCGGCGCGCCGGGGTCGGTGACCTCGACGAATCCCGTGCCCGTGCTCGTGCCCATGATGGCGTACTCGCGGTTGGCGGGCGAGGTGTATCCCCAGCACGAGTTGCCGTTGGAGGCGGCGGAGTCGAACTGCGGGACGGGCAGCCAGGCCATCAGGCGGACACCCGAGGCGGGGAAGGCAAGGTCCGGCACGCCTCCCGATCCGGCCACAAAGGCGGGGCCGTTGTAAGGCGGCTGCATGTTGAAGTGGTCGGCGCTGGGGTGGCGTGCGACGGGGAGGCTGATGGCGGCTTCATCCGCGAGGGTCGGGCCGCGGCCCGGAGGCGCCAGCGGGACGGCGGAGACGAGCGAGCCGCAAGCGCAGAATAACGCCGCGGCGGCACTGGGTACACAACGATGCTGAGCCAACGCAAGCCTCCTCTCGGACGGTCCTGGTGCGATATCCCGTGCAGGGACTCCATAGTGGACCACCAAACCGATCGAAAGGCCAGCGAAAACCGGAAAAACCTGCCCGCCAGAAAACTGGCGGGCAAGTTGGAGGGGAGAAAGAGACAACTGGCCAACTCGCTTTCGCGGGTTTCGGCGGCTCAAAGTCGCCAATGAGGCCGCCGATGCCAGCCTTACATCTACGGCTGCGAATCTGGGGGGGTTCCCGAAGGCTGTTTTCGGACGACCCAACTTCCGTGATGGGGGTTTGGGGAATCGCTCTTCTTTGAACCAGCGTGTCCCCCGCGCGGGGGACCCGCGGCTAGCCGTTGGGCTTTAAGGGGAATCGTGCGTTTCCGAGCGTCGGATCTCGGGTGGTGTCTCAACGCGTTTGCGAGAACCGAAGAACGCGGGCGCCGCGGCGACCTCGCTCCGCTGGCCGTGGTGCCTGGCGTGCGCGAGGGCATGGGCTGGAAAGCCCATGCCACAATCGGTGGCGGCGTCTGAAATAATGACAAGGCACGAGCGGAGGCCTGTCCGCTCGTGCCTTGGAGCCCCACGTTTGTGCTTGAGGCTCGTCCCTGTGTTCGCTTCGCCCTGAGGAAGGGTGAAGAGGTGTGGAGTCCAGTCCCGGAACACCTGCAACGTCGAATTCACTTTGGTCGAAGTCAAACGACAATCCGAGAAAATCGAGAAATCGGCCCGCCTGGCCTCAGGAGCGGGGGATTCGGCTCACGAAGGCAGACGGGCCGGCGGAGTTGCGCGGAGATTGTTCGGCTGTACGAAACCCGATCGCTCACGGGCAGATTCGGCCGAAGTTCGAAAGGGACGTGGTGATGTCCTGGAAGTTCACCTGGCCGTTGCCGTCGGAGTCGCCCGGGCAGTTTGCCGGGGAGACCGATGCGTTGCCGAACCGGACGGCGTCGTTCAGGTAGTTGTCGCCGCCGAAGCCGACCTCGAACTCGATGGTGTCGCCGAAGAGGAGGGCGAAGTTCGCGTTGAAGGGGACAGTGGCGGGGATCGGCCCCGCGAGGAAGCCGGCGAAAGCGATCACGCCGTTGACGCGGACGTACACGTCCCTGGTGCCTGCGGCGATGTCCGCCGAATCGAAGTTGACGTTGACGTTGTAGTTTCCGGCGGCGGGGCAGGTCCAGCGGACGACCGTAATCTGTGCGTTGACGCCCGGGCGGACGACGAGGTCGCCGGGGTTCCACCTCGTGGTCCCGACGGGCGGCGCGCCGCCGAGGATCGGCGCCGCGGTGCCGTTGTGCGAGGCATAGGGGGTTCCGGCGAAGTTCGCGTCCCAGTAGTCGATGCCGCCGATGTTGATCGCGCGGGTGTACAGGTTGAACGGGGCGGCGAGGTTGTTGCGGTATCCATACGACCACACGACGTTGGGGTTGGCGGCGGGCGAGAAGTCCGCGGCGGCGTCGGCAAGGACCGACGATGTGGCGCTCAGTGATCCGGCGATGACGATTGCGGCAAGGAATCTCACGATCTGCTCCTTCTCGGGAAACGCTCCGTAACCTGCCGGCCGACGCTCGGCCAGCCGATCTTTTGGGGGAACGTTCAAACCGGGGAGGCTGGGCGGTGGACCCTCAAAAGGGGACACCCCTTGCTGCAAGGATCGTGCCCGTGCGGGCAAAGAGGGCAGATTCCGGTTCGGGGGCGCGCCGCGAGGCCGGAATGGGCCGCGATTCCGATGATTCTG
>CAZBDZ010000057.1:16165-23341 GCA_964490785.1 uncultured Phycisphaeraceae bacterium | reverse complement strand
ATCTCCGCAAGGCCTCGCGCAAGGAGCGCGCTCTTCGCGTTGTACCCCGCGTGCAGCCCATCGAGAATGCCCGCGGCGATGGCGATGACATTCTTCGTCGCCCCCGCGATCTCGACCCCCAACGCGTCGCCGCTCGTGTACACGCGGAGCCAGTTCGTCGAGAAGAGCGCCTGCACGCGCTCGGCGAGGGCGCCGTCATCGCTCGCGGCGATCATCGTCGCGGGCAGGCACCGCGCCAGTTCCGGCGCGATCGTCGGCCCGCTGAGGACGCAATAGGCGCGCGGCAGGCCGTCGGGGTCGTCGCGCAACACCTCGGCGATGATCTGCGTGGGGCGGAGCAGCGTCCCGTTCTCGATCCCTTTGGCGACGCTGACGACGGCGGCCCGCCGCGCCTCGGGCACGCACCCGCGGAGCCGCTCCCACACCGAGCGCGAGAACTGCGTCGGCACCGCCGAGATGATCAAGTCGGCCCCCGCCAGCGCATCTCCGCCGTGGTTCGTCACGATCACACGGTCCGGCAGACGCACATCCGGCAGGCGGGACGAGACGCGCGATTGCGCCAACCGCTCAATCGGCCGGGCCTCGTGCCCCCACAGCGTGACGCGCCCCGCACGGGCGGACGCCCCGAGCAGCCCGGCGCAAAAAAGCCCCATCTGGCCGTCGCCCAGCACCGCGATGTTCGGGAGTTGGGAGGTTGCCATGCCGTGGCATGGGCTTTCCAGCCCATGTCCTCTCGCCGTGGCATGGGCTTTCCAGCCCATGCCCCGATGCGCCGCATCCGCCGTAACCCCGGCGGAACTCGCCGCGCCGTCGTTCGTACTATATCTGTTCGCCCGCACGGGGCGATCCCATTGCCGCACACTCCCTCCATCCGCGAGCCCACGCCTTCCTATGGCCACCCACATCCCCCTCCCCCAGGTCAAGAACACCCCGCACGACCACGACCACGAGCACGGCGTGGAATGCTGCGCCCACCATGAACTCAAACTCGAGCGCTGGATCCTCGTCTACTTCATTGGCGGCGTCCTCGTCTTCATCTCGACCCTCTGCCGCTGGTTCGGCCTGTCGGACCCGGACATCGCACAGATCCCGGCCCTGATCGGCGCGCTGCTCCTGGGCGCGGGACTCTTCTACTCCGCGGGCAAGGAACTGATCCGCGGGCAATGGAGCAGCAGCACCCTCGCCGCCCTCGCGATCCTCGCCGCCGTCTCGACGGGGCAGTACGAAACCGCGGGCTACCTCGCCTTCATCCTCCTCGTCGCCGACCAGGCTCTCCGGCGCACCGCGTGGGGCGCGCGCCGCGCCATCGAGCAACTGGTCCAACTCACCCCCGACACCGCCCGCATCGTCGATGCCGCCGGCGAGCGCGAGGCCCCCATCGAGCAGGTCCAGGTCGGCACCGTCGTTCGTGTTCGCGCGGGCGAGAACCTGCCGGTGGACGGCGTGGTCACGGCGGGCAAGTCGATGATCAACCAGGCGAGCCTCACCGGCGAGGCCGCCCCCGTCGAGGTCGAGCCGGGCAGCCCCGTCTACGCGGGCACGACCAACATCACGGGCACCATCGACCTCCGCACCACGCAGATCGGCGAGGACTCGACGATCGGCAAGGTCGCCGCCCTGATCCACGCGGCCGAGGCCACGCGCACCCCGCGCCAACTCATGATCGAGCAGGTCGCGCGCTACTTCGTCCCCGTCGCCCTCGTGACCGCCGCCCTCGTCTGGTACCTCACCAAGGATGTGGACAAAGCGATCACGGTCCTGGTCGTCGTGTGCCCCAGCGCGCTGCTGCTCTCCTCGCCTACGGCGATGATGGCCGCCTTCGCCGCCGCCGCGCGCCTCGGCATCATGATCAAGCAGACCTCCTTCCTCGAATCCGCCGCGGATATCGACACGATCGTCCTCGACAAGACCGGCACGCTGACGACGGGCAAGTTCGCCGTCAGCCGCCTCGCCCCCGCCTCGGGCGTGGACGGCGCGGACCTCCTCCAGGCCGCCGCCGACGCCGAGCAGCACTCGAACCACCCCCTCGCCCGCTCCATCGTCCACACCGCCGAGCAGGCCCGCATCGCGCCGATGCAGGGCGGCTCCTTCGAGGAGATCCACGGCCAGGGCGTGCGCGGCAAGACGCCGCAGGGCGAACTCATCGCCGGCCGCGCAACCTGGCTCCGCGAACTCAGCCCCGCCTCCGACGCCGCCATCCGCGAGGTCGAGGAGAAGATCGAGGGGATGACGGGCGTCCATGTCATGCGCGCCGGCCGCTACCTCGGCGCCGTCGGCCTCGAGGACAAACTCCGCTATAACGCCAAGGGCGTCGTCGAGAAACTCCGCGAACTCGGCATCCGCAAGACCCTCCTCTTTACGGGCGACCGCTTCGCCGTCGCCAAGCGCGTCGGCGTCTCCGTCGGCGTGGACCAGATCGAGGCCGAGTGCCTCCCCGAAGAGAAGCACGACCTCATCCAGGCCCTCGTCCGCGGCGGATCCCGCGTCATGATGGTCGGCGACGGCATCAACGACGGCCCCTCCCTCGCCGCCTCCGACGTCGGCGTCGCCATGGGCCTCTCCGGCTCCGACATCGCCACGAACTCCGCCGGCGTCGCGCTCATGAACGACGACCTCTCACGCGTGCCCTTCCTCATGATGCTCGCGCGCCGCTCGAAACTCATCATCGGGCAGAACATCGCCGCCGCGATCGTCATCGCGCTCATCGGCCTCGTCTCCGCCGCCACGGGCGCGCTGCCGCTGTGGCTCGCGGCGTTCTACCACTTCGTGGGCGACGTCTTCGTCATCGGCAACTCCTTCCGCCTCATCCGCTTTGGCGAGGACTTCGCCGGCGCCCAGGACCACTTCGCCACCCAAGGCCCCCAACGCCCGCAGCAGCAATCCCGCCGTGCCAGCGCCAGCCTGAAACAGGCCGTGCCGGCGTGAGAACGCATTCACCGCGGAGGCGCGGAGAACGCGGAGAGGCAGGGCAATCGCAAGATCACCTCCGAGGACTTGGGCGGCTGGATTGGAACTCAGCCCGCAACGCGGGCGCCGGTTCCTTGCCCCGGACGAAGTCCGGGGTTCGCGGGCACTTGGGCAGAGCCCCAGCGGGGCGAAGGAGGCGTGTTGCAAGGCGTTGCGCGGCGAACTGCGGTGCGGCCGTCGCCCCGTCCGGGGCTTCAGAGGCGGCGTCTGCTCACAACCCCGGACTTCGTCCGGGGCAAGGAACCCACGCCCGCTCCGCGGGCTGTGAGGCACATCGAAGCGATAATGCGATCGCCCTGCGCGGAGAGGAATGGTGGGTCTGATGCACCGCGACGGCGACTACAATCGCGTGGCTCGAGGCCCTTTTGCCTTTTCACACCCAGTCATCGTCTCCGCGCCCTCCGCGCCTCCGCGGTGAATATCTTGGTTCCCCCCATGCCGAACGCCTCGCTCCTCGAATCCTTCCCCACCCCCTCCGACGCCCCCTTCGTCATCGAGCACGTCGCGGAGGAGTTCACGAGCGTCTGCCCCAAGACCGGCCACCCCGACTTCGGCGCGGTGACGCTCCGCTACCAGCCGCGCCTCGCGAATGATCGGGCTTCCGGCGGTTGCGTGGAACTCAAGAGCCTGAAGTTGTACTACCAATCCTTCCGCAACGAAGGGATCTACTACGAAGCCGTGACGAACCGCATCCGCGACGATCTCGTGAAACTCCTGAACCCCGCGTGGCTCCAGATCATCACCGACTGGCGCGGCCGAGGCGGCATCCGCTCCACCATCCGCGCCGACTTCGGCGACGTGCCGGGACACTACCGCGGACGGTGACCTGGCCTTCCGGGTGCCCGGGTGCGCCTGTCCTCAGGCAGGCCCGGCAGTGCGCCGTCTTTCAGCCCGAAGGGCTGACATTCAATAGCCGGGGGTGAGCGAGTCTTCGAGCGCCACCCCCGGAAGCCGGTCCATCCAGCCTTCTTTTCTCCGCGCGCGGCCTGCCCGGGCTCTGGTCGCCGCGACAACCAGACTCGGTCCTGCCGCCGCTTCGGCGCGCGAACGTAGCGAGTGGCGCAGCGCAGACCAGCCACTCGAACCCGGCCGTTGATCCTCCCTCTTTCTTGTTCATCCTTCCGTCCAAGGGGGACGGCATACCAAAGGGAGGGAATGGTGCCCGACGAGCGGCTGGCTCGCCGAGCCCCGCCGCGCCGCTTGCAACGCGCGCGGCCTCCGGGCAAAGGGCAGGCGGGCCGCGGGCGCTCCGTCTCGGGCGGAATCCCGGTTCTCCAAGGGGAAACCCCAGCGCTGGCCCCCTCGCACCCCGAGAAAATCGCGTTTCGCGTGGTTTTTCTCGCCCGGACCCTTGCGTTCGCCCCGCCGCAGGGCAAAATAAGGGCGGGGGGTGGTTCCGCGCCCCCGCCGGAGGATTCTCCATGCGCCCGATGGTGCTCGTGGCGGTGATGGTGTTCGCGGCAACGCGTGCCGTCGCGCAGCCGTGCATGCCGGGGTGGTCGGATGAGTTTGCGCTGCAGACTCCTCCGGGAACGAACGGCCCTGTTTACGCACTTGCGGTCTACAACAGCGAACTGGTCGCGGGGGGCTGTTTCACGACCACCGGTGGCGTCTCCGCGAACAACGTCGCGCGCTGGAACGGGACGCATTGGGGCGAGTTGGGCACCGGGATCAATGGTAACGTCTATGTGCTGCAGGAGCATAACGGCGAATTGATCGCTGGAAGGAATCACTACACCGATATCGAGTCGGTCAATGGCTTGGTTCGGTGGAGCGGAGCCGAGTGGGTCCCTTTCAATACAGGATCACGTCGGTGGTTTGCTGTCGGAGAAGCAGCCGTCTTTGACGGTGCGTTGATTGCCAGTGGCGCGTTCCTGACGCTGGGTGGCAAAGTTCCAATCCAATTAGATTCACGGACCGCACGATGGGACGGATCCGATTGGGTGTCGCTTGGCGACGTGCTTCTCCATGCCTTGGCGAGCTACTCTGGACAACTGGTCGGAGGGAGTCAACTCGTGGACTTGGCGGGCGCCCCGTTCAACAATATTGCTTTTTGGAACGCTGCGGGTTGGGAGCCTCTCGGAGGCGGGACCAATGACTGGGTCAGCGACTTGCTAGTCGTTGGTGACCAACTGTTTGCCGGCGGGGGCTTTTCCGAGGCGGGAGGTGTCTCGGCGAACTCAATCGCCCGATGGAACGGGGTGCAATGGCGATCACTCGGAAGCGGCCTGAACGACAGAGTTACGGCATTGGCCTTGCACGACAATGAGTTATTTGCTGGCTTCGAGCAACCCGCGGGTGAAACCGCATATCAAAGTGGAATCGCTCGTTGGGACGGTTTCCAGTGGCGACCGCTCGGAGCCGAATTGAATGGCCGTATCAACTGTGTTTCCTCGTTCGGTGGCGAACTGTTTGTTGGTGGGGAGTTTCAGATGGTGGGAGACTTGGAAACACGCAACATTGCTCGGTGGGATGGCGGCGGTTGGCTGCCGGTCGAGGTCGTGAGCGGCGGCCTTCGAGGTGCTCCCGCTGGGTTCGTGCGAGTCGTCGCGCCAACGCAAGGACTGTCCGTCGCGGGGTCATGCCCCATTCCCGATTACAACGGGCTCTCGGTCTACACGGGGGACTCATGGCGGCTCCTTCCTGGTCGAGGGGTGTCGGTTACGGACCTGGCTACCTTCGACGACGGCACCGGCTCCGGCCCCGCGCTCTACATCGCCGACCAACGCACCTACAAGTGGACTCCCGGCGCGCCGGGACAGTGGTCCCTCCTCGGCTCGGGCAAGAACGACACGGTCACCTCCATCGAGGTGTTCGACGATGGCCTCGGCCCCTTCGGCGGGCCGTCGCTCTATTCCGCTGGGAACTTCTACGTCGCCGGGGGCATCCCCGTGAACCGCATCGCCCGCTGGGACGGCGAGGACTGGAACCCCCTCGGCGTCCTCGGCGGCGGCCTCGCCGACGGTGCGGCGAGCGACATGGCCGTCTACGACGACGGCACGGGGAGCGGCCCGGCCCTCTACGTCGCCGGGCAGTTCACCTTCGTGGACGACAACAACTACGCCTACCTCGCGCGATGGGACGGCTCCGCGTGGTCGCGCGTCGGCGGCGGCGTCAACGGGCAGGTGACGAGCCTCAAGGTCCTCGACGACGGCTCAGGCCCCGCGCTTTACATCCGCGGCTTGTTCACACGCGTGGACACGCAGGACCTCTCCGCTGGCGGCGTCACGGCCAACCGCGTCGCCCGCTGGAACGGCGCATGGAGCGGTCTCGCCGGCGGCATCACCACCGACGGCGACGTGCTGGACCTCGCCGTCTTTGACGACGGTTCCGGGGGCGGCCCGCGCCTCTACGCCGCGGGCTCGTTCACCACCATCGGCGGCGTCTCCGCAAAACGCGCAGCCCGCTGGAACAACGCGACAAACTCATGGGAATCCTTGGGCAACTTCGGCCTCAACGCCACGGCCCGGACGCTCGCCGCGTTCCACGACGGCCTCTCGCCGGGGATCTTCTTCGGCGGGGACTTCACCGTCGCCGGGGGCCTCGCGGCCCGCTACATCGCCAAGTGGGACGGGAACACATGGTCCGTCGTCGGCCTGGGGACCAACGGGCCGGTCACCGCTCTCGCTCCCTTCGACTCACCTGGCGTGCATGCGCTGTACGTCGGCGGAAACTTCACGAGCGCGGGAGGCGTCCCCGCCTCCTACTTCACGCGCTACGAGGGCTGCCCGCTCGCGCCCGCGCCCTGCATGGGCGACGCCAACGGCGACCGCGCGATCACCTTCGCCGACATCACCAGCGTGCTGGAAAACTGGGGCGCCCAGTACCCCGAAGCCACCGGCCCCGGCGACGCCAACCACGACGGCACAGTGACATTCTCGGATGCCACGAGCGTGCTGGAACACTGGGGTGCGGCGTGCCCGTAGGGGGCAATCCGCAGCATGGTTGTCCGGCCAGCCCACGCATCGTTGCAATCCGAACTCACCTTCCGTCGCCCCTCCGGGGCTCAGCGCCCGCGGCATCTCGCTTCCACGGGTTGCGCTCGAAGACTCGCTTCACCCGTGGCTACATCCCGCCGGCCCTCCGGGCCTAAAGGCGTTGAGTCACTCTGCGTTGCTTCAGCGCAGCCTTGACGTCGGCTGTCCGCCCTCCACTTTCCGCTGTCCACTTCTCGCTTTCCGCTTTCCCTCACTCCCCGCACGCCTCCCC
>CAZBDZ010000057.1:0-16065 GCA_964490785.1 uncultured Phycisphaeraceae bacterium | reverse complement strand
AGGCTCGCCGTGTGCCCATCGGCCCCCATCCCCAGCAGCACATAATCGAGCCGGTCCTGCCCCTTCTCGCGCCAGCCGAGCACGCCCTTCAGTTCCTCCTCGTACTTCTCCGCGGCCCGCTCGTGCATCTGCTCCATCGGATGAACCTGCTCGCGCGGGATGTCGGAGTGATCGACAAAGTAATCCGCGATCTGCGACCAGTTGCACCGCTCGTCGCCCATCGGCACCCGCCGCTCGTCCACCAGCCATAGGTGCGCCCGCGCCCAGGGCATGTCGCGGAACATCGGATCCGACATCAGCCGCCGATAGAACGGCAGCGGCGTCGACCCGCCGGACAGCGCGATATGAAAGTCGCCGAAGACGCGGACGCACGTCCCCGCGTGCATCAACAGTTCGGACCCCGCCGCCGCATACAGGTCGTACGCATCCTTCCGCAGCACCACGACGCCCGGCAAGGCGGGCGCGACGGGATCCGGCTCCAGTTCAAAGAGCGGCCGCTCGGCGGGGATGCCTGACGAATCGGACATTCCGATCAGTGTACGCCCCGCGCCGGTGTTGCATCACACCTCAATGTCCACTGTCCACTGTTCCTACCCCTTCACCCCTACCGCCCGATTCCAATAAAACAACGCCGTCGCATCATCGCGCCTCATCAGCGCCTCCAACTCCGCCGCCGCCGCCTCGATCTCGGCCCGCGTCGCCAGCCCTTCCTTCACCAGCGCCGCCTCGCCGCTCCGGATGTTGCCGATGAGATTGCGGACCCACGGCTCGAACGCCGGCTGCCCCGCGTGATGCACCTCGGGCTGGATCGACAGTCGGCAGTTCTCGAACCCCGCCTGCTTCAGCAAGCGAAACAGCCGCTTCCCGACGAGCGCGTCGCCGCCGAGCCGCGCCTGAAGCGCCGCGAACGCCCGCCACACGCGCTCGAACGCCGGGCAATCGGGGTCGAAGTCATTCATGAGGATGTTGTTCTCCTGCACGAACGCACGCCCCCCCGGCGTCAGCACCCGCCGCATCTCGCGCAGCGCCCGCAGCGGATCGCCGACATGCTCCAGCACGAATCGGCAATACACCACGTCGAACGACCCGTCCTCGAAGGGAAGCGCATGCGCATCGCCCCGCACGAACGAGAGGTTCGCCGGCGTGCCCTCGTCGCCGGGCCGCGGGCACTCCGCCAGTTGCTCCGCGGAGTATTCGATCCCAACGACGCGCGCCCCGGGGGCGGCGCGGGCGACATCGGCGGCGAGTATCCCGAGGCCGCTTCCGACTTCGAGGATGCTCCTCGCTCCGTTCAGGTCGAGGAACCCGAGGAAGATCGGGTTGTTGGCTCTGTTCAACGAGGCGAGGCGCTCCTGCTCGGAGGCCGCCGTGCCGTGGATGTACGTCGCGTCGGACATGGCGTTTCCCACCGCGACGCCGCGGGCGCGTCGCGTCCGGCTACTGTATCGGACGGACTCGAAACGCGGCCCACGAGGAGACGAGCCATGCCCAGGAAAGACAAAGCCGAGAAAAACTCGGACAAGGCCAAAAAGAAGGAAGCGAAGGCGGCGCGGAAGGCGGAAAAGAAGGCGAAGAAAAAGCACAAGAAACTCGCGCCGCGCGACATCGCCACCGGCAAGGGCCCCGCCCCGATCGATGCCGGGCAGGCGCTCGTCGAGATGTTCAACAAGGGACAGTTCGCCGAGATCGAGGAGATGTTCTGGTCGCCCAAGATCACCTCCATCGAAGGCCTCGGCGTGAGCAAGGCCTGGAAAGGCCGCAAGGCCGTCGAAGCCAAAAACACCGCCTGGCTCGAATCCCACACCATCCACGCCGCGACCGCCGAAGGCCCCTTCGTCGGCGCGACAGGCTTCGCCGTCAAGTTCAAGATGGACATCGAAGACACCGCCGCCGGCACGAGAGAAACCATGGAGGAGATCGGCGTCTACCGCATCAAGAACGGAAAGATCGTCGAGGAGGAGTTCATGTACCGCGCGTAGGAGCGGCGGAACGCGCTCACCGATGGCCGGAACGCTGACATCAATGGGTCTCCAACGACCCCCAGGGCCTCGCGGTTCATGGAAATCACGCCGGTGCGGGCGGGCCCGAGGCCGGGAGCGCGCGGAAGGTTCGAACGGAGGTCTCGATCGCCGCCGGCACGGGGATGTCCTTGTCGGAGCGCGCCCCGGCCTCCTCGAACTTGCGCAGCGTCGGCAGCATCTGCCTCTCAACCGAGCCGACGAAATCGCCGTACTTGTCCACGGCCTTGTTGAGCGCCGCGCCGAACGCCGACGCGTGCTCGAACGCGACGGCGGCCCGTTTGTGCAGCTCGCGCCCGAGTTCGAACAACTCGTTCGCCCGGTCGGAAAGGTCCTTCTCCCGCCACCCGACGTAGACCGCCCGCAGCAGCCCGATCAGCGTGGACGGGCTGGCGAGGATCACGCGATCCTGACCCGCGAGGTCGAGCAGGCCCGGCTCGCGCTGGAGCGCGGCGTCGATGAACTGATCGCCCGGGATGAACATGACGACGAGGTCATACGCCCCTGGATGCTCACTCCAATACGCCTTCTTCGCGAGCGCCCTCGCCTGCTCCAGGACGTGCCCCGCGAATCGCCTGAGGCAGGCTTCGGCCTGGTCGGGATCGGACGCCTGCGTCGCCTCGATGTACGCCTCGATGTTCGTCTTCGCATCCACGACGACGCACCGCGCATTCGGCAGGCGAACGATGAGGTCGGGCCGCTTCAGCCTTCCTTCATCGTCGCGGGCCGAGGCCTGCTCGTCGAAGTCGCAGTAATCGCGCATCCCGGCCAGTTCGACAACCCGCCGCAACTGCACCTCGCCGTAGCGCCCGCGGACCTGCGGCTTGCGCAGCGCGTTGACGAGATTGCCGGTCTCCTTGCGGAGGCTCGCGCTGACCTCGCCCATCTGATTGATCTCCGTAGCGAGGCGGGCGTAGGCTGCGAGGCGCTCCCTCTCTATCCTGCCGATGGTCTCGTCGGTCTTCGTCAGCGCCTGCGTGAATGGGTTCATGCGCGCGTCGATGGCGCTGCGTGCTTCTTTCTGCTCATTCTCGAAGGTCCGCTTCGCCCAATCGCGAAACTCGGCTGAAACATCCCTAAGCGCCTGACCCGCGGTCGATTTGATCGCCTGCTCGTAGGCGGCGTGGGCCTCGGCCAGTTGCCTGGTCAAGGTGGCTTCATGCTCGGCCCGCATTCGCTTCTCCGCGTCAAGACGTTCGATCAACTTGGCCCGCTCCACGCCGAGATCAGTGGCGTTCCGCTCGGCGGCGTCGCGTTCGCTCGCGGCCTGCTCAAGACCGCCGCGCAACCGTTCGGCTTCGGCGACCCCCGAGGCCAGCCGCTCCGCCGCCGCGGCGTTCTCGCGCCCCAGGTGAAAAAGGCGCACACCCAGCCACGCCGCGACCCCCGCCAGGATCACCGCGAGCCCGCCCAGCACAGTCAGCCACGCAGTCATGGCGAAAGTCTAGCACTCATCCCCGGGCGCTCCCGGGCAACGGTCGGGTCACGGCGCCACAGGCTCGCTCGGCTCGGCGATGATGCGAAGCCGACCCGCTCCGCAGCACACCGCCGGATCGTGCCGCGACACGGCGTCTCGCAACGACTCAGCGGTCGTCATCTCCAGGACGCGGCGCTCGGCGAAGAGCGTCGCCGGCTCGCGCCCCGACGCCGTGCATGCCGCGAGCGCCTTGGCCCACCAGCGGATGTCGTCGGCGCGCCGATCGAAATCCTCGACCGCATCGGCGCGGGCCTTGATTAACTCCGCTTCATCGGGTCCGACCGTCGAGAGCGCCGCAAACGACTCCTCCATCACGGCGCTGAGCGCGGCGGCGGACTTCGAGGGCGCGACGCCGACCGCCAGCAGCACGGGCGCGCCATGCTCCCCCGGCGAGCCGAGGTGCTTGACAACCACGGGCCGCGCCCCGGGATTCGACGCCACCCATCCTCGATTCATCCTGGCCTCGAGAATGCGGCCCGCGAGAAGCAAGCCCGCCTCATCCGTTCCATGGGAGGTGAATCCGTTGATTCCGACGATCACCACTGAATGGTCGGCCTGGCCGACGACTTCGATACGCGACGCGTCAAAGCCGCGCATTGGCTTCGCCTCGTCATGCCGCGCGGGGCGGCTCCGTGCCGGCAGCGACCCGAGATATTCCGCGGCGAGATCCAGCGCCTCGTTCCGCGAGACATCGCCGACGATCGCGGCCTCGATGCCGGCGCCTCGAACGATGCCCCCCACCCACGCCTGGACCTCCCCCAGCGCCAGCGACTCGATGGTCCGCTCATCCGGCGCCCAGGGCGCAGGACCTCCGGGCATTCGCGTCGCGCGCCGGACGGCGTCGAACGCCGCCGCGCTCGGGTCCAACTTCAAGCCCTGGGCCCGTTGCCGGAGCGACCACTTCCATCGCTCGAACGCGGCGGAATCAACACGCGGCTCGGCAAGCACCGAATGGACGACCTGCATCATCGCGCGGACGCTCGACGACGGGCCGACAACCTCGATGCTCGCCATCCCATCGCCCACCGCCGCACGCCAGTCCACACCCGACTCTTTCAGGCTCCGCCGCACCTGTTCCGCGCTCTGGCTTCCAGTCGCCGGCTGGGAGAGGAGCGTGTTGACCACCTCGAGCGACGGCGCGCCGTCGTCGGCCGTCCACGACAGCGACGCCGTGATGGCGACACGCGAATCGGCGTCCCGCATCCCTCGATAATGGACCCTCGCCCCGTTTGAAAGCCACGCGGACGCGACCCCGACCCTCGGGTCGACCGAAACCGCCGTCAGCCTGCCGGGAGTTGGCGCGGCCCCGATCGGCTCGACGGCGGGCGCGGCGCGAGCGACGCCGCCCGGCCGATCCGCCAGAAGGGCCGGGAGCGCCACGGCAAGAACATCCGCCGGCGGCGGCGTCCCCGCCTGATCAGGGAGGAACAGCACATACGACGCCTCCAGCATCGGGAATCGCTCGGCAATTCTCGCGCGGATGTCGGACGCCGCGATGGTCGGCAGGCTCTTTCGCGCCAAGTCCAGAGAGTCCTCGGGCGAAACCAGAGCATCGCCCTTCGAGACCGATTCGGTCGCCGCGTCGATCAGCCACGCCGACTCTCTCTCCGAGTTCCTGGCGACCGCCTCGCCGAGGTCGCTGATGATCGCCTCGCGGGCCGCGGCGACCTCATCTGGCGTCGGCTCATGAGCGCGCGCTCCCGCGACGATTTCCGTGGCGCAGCCGATCAGGACGCGCCAATCATCCGCATCGCCCCACACGCTGACAATGCCCGCCATCGCGGGGCCCGGCGCGAAGCCGATGCGAACGCCCCCGCCTCGGACCTTGGAGTCCGCCCGCTCCACAAGTGCCCCGATGCGCGCTTCGAGCACTTTGACCGCCGCCCAATCCAGCATCGCGCCGCGCCAGTCCGCCACCGTGCGCGCCGCCCCGGTCCAGGGATGCACCGACACGACCTCCGCGACCGCCTGCCTCAAACCCGGATCAGCGGCGACCGCCGCCCTCGGGCCATGCTCGGCCTCCGGACCTTGGGCAACCTCTTCTTCGACCGCCTCCATATTCGCGCCCTCGGCTATCGGGAGCGATTGGAACTCCTTGCGGATCCAGTCCATGACGCCCGCCGCCGGCGCATCGCCCACCGCGATCACCGTCAAGCGACCGGGCGCGTATCGCCTTGCGTGGAACCGAGTCAGATCGTCGGGCGACAGCGCGCACAGCGCCGCATCGCCCGGGATCGCCGGGTGGCTCGCGATCCGCGAGCCCGGCGCGATCTGCGGCAGGACGGCGGAGAGCAATCGATCCCGCTTCGTCAGCATCTCGCTCCGGCGCGCCCTGATCTGGGGGCGGAACCTGAGAACAGAAGCCTCGTCCAACCCGACGCCGCGCGCGATCGACGCGAGGTACCGCAGCCCGATCACGGTCGCTTTCTCCTCGGCGATGGGGAGTGCCACTGTGAATGTGGCCGAGTCCTGGTGGACCGCCACGTCGATCGATCGCGCCCCCGCCGCGAGACCCTCCCCCAGCGACGCCAGCGCCCGCCCCAGTTTCGACTCCGCGGCGGCAGCGTGGAGCGCCATCGCCGTCAGGAAGGCCTCTCCGCCCTGTCCCCCCGACTCCGAAAGCGAGCCGGCGTCAACCCGAAGCCTCAGGATCATGCCGCCGGCGGGATGCTCGTTTCGCCGCACGAGGCAGTTCACGCCATTCTCAAGTGTTTCCGCCTGCCACCGCGCATCGCGACGCAAGGGCGCATCGCCACCGCCGGCGAAGTTCGTCGCCACAACGTGGAGCATGACCACGACAACCGCCAAGGGTCGAAATGCCTTGAACCGGGCTGGCCTCGACATCATCATTCTCATCGAACGGTACCGACCGCAGGTTCAACCGTTGCCCGAAAGCCCGTGGACTCGGAGCGATCGCACAAACGGGGCGCTCCCCGTCTCGTCGGCTGTGCCGCCACGCCGGACCATGCGGCAAGCCGGTCCCGTACCCTTTCCAGGATGGCCGCCGCCGCCGACATCCCAGCCCCCCCGCCCAGGCTCAGCAGCCTCGCCCTCGGGGGCGCCGCGCTCTGTCTCGGCAGCATCGCCGCGTGCGCCGTCTCGGCCGTGGTCGCGGTCGTGGCGACCCCGGCGGCCGCGGTCGTCGTTCTCGCCCTCCCGCTGGTGAGCCTCGCGGGCGTCCTGCTATGCGTCGCCGCCCTCCGCGCCATCACCCGCAGCCGCGGGACGCTCGTTGGCAGGCCGATCGCCATTGCGGGAATCTTCATCGGCGGACTGAGCGCCGTCCTTCAAGGAGCCGCGGCCTTCGGCGCGCTCGCTTCGGTCTCCTCCATCAAAACCGACCTGGTGCCCGTCGCGGAGGCATTCGTTCTCGCCTACGAACGCGGCGACCGCACCGCCTGCCGAGCCTCGCTGGGCGACGCCGTCTCGGCCCACCTCGACGACGCAAGACTCGACGAGTTCTTTCGCACGCTCCACGATCGGTTCGGTAGGGCGCGCGGCGCGGCGTTCGGCCTCGGCGAGTTCCTGCGCTCCGCCGCACGCCTGCGCCAGGCCACCGCCAACGTCGCCCCCGGCGCAACCATCATCGAGAATCCCAGGCCGATCGAGTTCCGCTTCGACCGGGGCAACGCCATCGGATGGATCATCCCGGACGACGCAACGATGCAGAGCCGTCGCGCCGTCGCCATCGGCGACATCCTCATCTTCCTCCCGGATGATTCCGTCCTCACGCTCCGGGCGGAAGGACCCGCGGCATCGCTCGCCCGCCGACTCAAATGGCGCGTCGCCGAGATGCCGATGCCGTGAATCAGGTCTCGACCCCCGTCGACAGCGCCACCGCGACCGACAGAAGCACAAGGCACGGCAGGAACGCCCCGAACCACACGGGCAACCCCGGGATCGACGCGCTCGACGCGACCGCCGACGCCGCGAACCCGCCCAGCGCGACGGGCGCCGCCCTCAGCGAAGGCCCGAGCATCGGCCGAGGCGCACGCACCAGATAGAGCGACAGCGCCCCCCACAGCGCCAAAAACGAACCGATGAGCGACGCGATCCGGCCCCACCGCGTCCGATCGAGTTGCTCCGCCGTCCGCGCGTCGGGGCCGAGCGCCAGGAGCGCGCCGATCTGCCGCCACGAGAGCAGCGAGGCGAAGCCCTCGAGCGCGCGCACCTTGATCCGGTCGGGGTTCAGAGTGCTCTCGATGCGATCAATGCGCTCGGGACGGCGGCGAGCGTCCCGCGGCTCGGCCCGCGTCGCCAATCCCTGGGTCAGAGACCATCCGCCGTCCGTCCACGTCGCCCGGTCGGCCACGATGGTCCGCCGCAACGCCCCGTCGCCGTCAAACTCCCACACGGCAAGGTCGGCGAGCGCCCCCGCCTCATCGTCGAACGCGCGGGCGTACCACAGACGACCCTCTCCGTCGCTCGTCAGCCGCAGCGAGAACTGATCGAGACGGCGCTTCCCCGCGTCCCCGGCGTCGCGCGGCAGAAGGTGCGCGACCCGAGGCAGGCCCCACTCCTGAACCCCCGCCTGCGCCACGAGCATCAGGACCGCGACGATCAGGAACGGCCTCGCCGCCCGGTGCAGGCTGACCCCGCCCGCCAGCATCGCCACGAACTCCCGATGACGAACGAGATACGAGCACGTGAACCCCATCGCCATGATGAGCACAACCCCGTTCAGGTACGTGAAAAGTTGCAGCAGCCTCGGCCCCCACAGGTCCGCGATCAGGAGCATCGTGAGCAATGCCTGCCGCATCGAACCGCCGCCGTCCGCCCCATCGCCCGTCATCTGCTCCGCCCGGCGCGCGAAGCGGTCGAGATTGACCACGACATCCACCGCAACGATCAGCGACGCGATGATCATCAGCAGCGTCGCGATGTTGACGAGGTACTGCCGCGCGATGGCGCGGTCGAGGAGGCTCATGCGACCCCCCTCCGCACCCCCAGCATTCGTGCCAGCGCCCACGCCGCCAGCACGCCGAGCGCGGCCCCGGCGTACACGTCGCTCAGCCAGTGCGCCCGATCCGCCAGGCGCGTGAACGCGCACCCGCACGCCAGCCCGAACCAGATGAACCCGACCCGCGGCGCCGCCATGCTCAGGGCCGTCGCCCCAGCGAACGCGATCATCACGTGGCTGCTCGGCAGGCCCAGACCGGCACTGCTCCACGGCGATTCATCCCAAGGGCGAAAGACGTACTGCATGAGCGACGCATCCGGCCTCTCGCGACGGAAGAGCAACTTCGCCGGCTCGGCCAGCAGGCCCGCCAGCACCGCCGACAACGCCACAAGGAACCCAAACGCCCTGCCCGACGCCCGCCACCGATGGCCCTCGTCCCGCATCAGCAGCGCCACGACCAGCCCCGCGACCAGCCACACCGGAATAAACCCCATGACCCGAAGCGCCTTGTGCCAATCCTCCCGCTCGGCGTCGGGCCAATCGAGAACCCGGAACACCGGCCGGTCCAGCACGCAGGCCACCATGAAACCGACGACCAGAATCACGCCGACAAAGATCGGCCCTGCAAGTCGAATCGGGCTGGTTGGTCGGCCTCTCATCGCGGCGTCGGCCCCTTGTAATCCCGCCCAAGGTATATCGCCGCCCGCTTGCCGTCGCGCGCCGCACGTACCTCCACCGCCTCGAACCCGAACGCCTCCATCCACTTCTCCGGCGTCGCCCCGACGAGCACGGCATCCCGCCCCGTCAACGAAGGATCATGGAGCGACGTATCCGCAAAGTAGTCATACGACGACCTGCGCCCTCCCAGGAAGGACGTCGCGCTGCATACCCGCGGGCGATCCGGCAGGTAATACGCCAAAAGCGCCGCCCGCGTGTATTGGTCGGCGATCACCAACGCCCCTTCCCCCACCTCCGCCCGAACCGCGTCAACCCTCGCGGCATACGCACCGTGCCCGCTGATGCGGTGGTAGGGAATCGCCTTCGTCAGTCCCGGCACCCGATCGAGCCACGCGAGCCCCATCAACCCGACGAAGCCCGCCGTCCCATACCAAACCGCGATCCGCCAGGCGGACCGCGCCGCGCCATTCGCGGATGTCCCGCCCGTCCCCATGATCACCGCCACCGGGACGAGCAGCATCGTATACCCGGCGATGGGCCAGTTCGCCTCGGCATCCGTGAAGAAGGACACGCCGAGATAGAACAGCAGAATGGGGCCCGCGGTCGCCAGCGCGAACACCGCCGAATCGCGCACCGCGGCCCTCGCATGCACAAGGCACCGCCGCGCCGCCACCCCCATCAGAACGAGCATCGGCCCGATCATGCCGATTTGCGCGCCGAGAAACTCCAAAGTCCAGCGCGGGTCGAACGACCTCGCCGCGCCGCCGCCCGGCACGTCGCCGCCCGCCGCCCCCAGGTGCCCAAGCAGGTGCGACAGCGTCGGCCAGCCGTGGCGCTGATTCCAGATCATCACGGGCGACACGATCGCCGCGAACACAAGCCCCGCCGCGAAAGCGCGCGCCGCCGTGCCCGCCGAAACGCGAACCGCGCGCCGCCCGATCCACGCCCAGAGCAGCAGCCCGGGCGGCAGCAGGAGGATCGTGTACTTGAAGAGAAAACCGACCCCGGCAAAGAGCGCCAGCGCGACCCACCAGCCCAGCGTCTCCTGCCCGCCCGCCGCGCGCTCCCGCAACACCCACGCCGCCGCCGCCGCGCCCGCCCAGCACGCGATGTACGGCGCATCGATCGTCATCAGCAGCGCCGTCGCGTGATACGCCGGCACGCAGAAGAACGCCGCCGCACCCGCCAGCGCCGCGCGCCGCCCGGCGAGACGCCCCGCCAGCGCCGCCACCGCCAGCATCGCCCCCCCCATGCTCAGCGCCGCGGGAACCCGAACCGCCCATTCCGCGTCGCCGAAGAGCCGTGTGCTCGCCGCGATCAGCCACGCAATCCCCGGCCCTTTGCTGTAATAGGACAACGACAAATGTCCGGGCCGCGACCAATCCCAGTATTGCGCTTCGTCCGCCGCCAGTTCATAAGGACAGAACCATCCCAGATACGCGACACGCAGCAGCGTCAGCAAAAGGATGAACGCCCAGGCCGGGCCGCCGATTCCCCCTTGGAATCGGTGCGAGGACACCGTCGCCGCGAACGCATCGCTTCGCGCTGCCGCACCGCAGGGTTTAGATTCGGCTGCATTCATGCAGTGCGTCCCGTCAATGCCGCGCCAGTTTCGCGTACTCCACGCCGAAGACCGCACCAAGCCCCGCCACGCCGCCCCACAGCAGGATCAGCCCGGGCCAGCCGACCGCGTGCGTCAATCCCTGCCCCGCGCTGATCGTGATGACCGACCCCAGCGCCGGGAAGAACGACCAGAGGTACACAGGCAGCGGCAACGCCGTCGGCCTCCGCAGCGCCGACGCCGCACCCGCCGCCAGCGTCAAGAGGCACGCCGCCGCATACGCCGCTCGCTCGTGCTGCTTGCTCGTCACCTCGCGCTGCACGTCATCCGCCTTCCTCCGAAGCGCGCCCGCGGCCTCACGCGCCGCCGCGCCGCCCTCGACGCCCCGCCGACCGCTCTCGGCCGCCGCCGACCGGAGCAGATCACTCACCGGCAACTCAAGAAACTCCGCAACAGAGTCCTCCGCCGAAGTCAGACCGCCGAGCGCCACCGACTGACCAGCACTCTCCTCATCATCCGCCGACCGGGCCTCCTCCAGGCGCAGCGCAAACGTCGGACGCGCCCGGGGCGCCGCTCCGGCGCCGTCTTCCTCCGCCTCAATCCACGCCCGGTCCGCGACAAGGCTCACCGTCCCCCCCACGCGCGGGCGACGATCGATGCGCACCCGCTTCCGAACCCCCGCCTGCACGCCCCACCCGCCGGCCACCTCCGGCACGAGCGCCGCCGCACGGATGACGACTCGCTCGCCGCCCGGCCTGTCGAACACGATCTCCCCCGCTTCAGCCAACCGCCCCGCCGACGCCTCCAACGACGCCGCCGACGCGAGCCTCATCGCCAGCCGCCGACGCAGAACGTCCACCGTGTTCAGATTCTCCGGCTTCGACCGCAGAGCCGACAACTCGCCGAAGGTCAGGTACTTCGGATCATCGCGGAACGCCGTCGGGATCACCACCCGATACGAACCGAAGGACTCGGAGCGCACGGCGTCGCCCATGCCCTCGCCCGACGGATTCCGGAAATGAAACTGCGCGCTCGTGAACCGCTCGCCGCCGCGCTCCTCGTGAAACAGCCAGACGGAAACCTCGTCCGCGCTGATGTACCCCTGCACGCGCCCCTTCTTGTCGAGCGTCGCGGCGAGCACGTCATAGAGACGCAGCCGCTCGAACGCCCCCACCGCCGCGTCCGGACCCGCTCGGAGGATGTCCCGCGCATGGAGCTCCACGTTGCCCAGCCGCACGCTCTCGCCGCGCATGATGGACCGGGAGATCAGCCCCGGCAGATCGCGCGCCACGATCTCCTCCATCGACCGCAGGAATCTCGGGATCACCTGGTGCGCCAGCAACGCCACCACGACGGCAAGAACCAGCCCGACCGCCCCCGCAGGAGCCAGCAGCGCCCGGTGGCTGATCCCCCCCGCCGCCGCCGCCGTCGCCTCGTTGTCCGCCGCGAGGCGGTGGTACGCCAGCGTGGCCCCGAACCCGCAGGCAAAGGGCAGCGCGTATTGCAGCATCGGCACCAGCGCCAGCGTCGTCAGCCGAAGCGCGCCCGCCACATCGATCCGCCCCTCCGCGAGGAACCGCACCGAGAACGAGAACGCGATCACCACGACCAGGGAAACGGTCGCCAGCCCGCCCAGCCGCAACAAGTCGGCCAGGATCACCCGCCAGATTCGCATGGGAGCACGAAACGCCATCCGCCCCATCGTCCACCGCCCCGCCACCGAACGCAACACCCGCCGATTCCCGGACCCGCCCGGATATCGCGGCTGCGACGCCGGTAACGACCGATACCCCGCTCTCCCACCGCGCCGCTGTCATTTGCCGCCTCTTTCCCTTCGATCGAATTCGATCCTCTGTCTGACCGCAAGCCCCCCGATCGGGGCAAGCCACTCATTCAACGCCGCAAGTCGCTGCCGCGACTGTTCCAGATGAACGACCGAGGACCACACCGCCGATTGAACCGCCGAGGCTTCACCCTCATCGAAGCCCTTGTGGCCTCCGCGCTCCTGGGCTTCATCACGCTCGCCGTCATCTCCGCTGTCACCAGCGCCCAATCGCTCTCGTTCGAGGGGCAGAAGCAGATCGTCGCCGTCATGGCCGCCGACGACCTCCTCACCGAACTGGTCACCCTGTCCTACGCCGACCTCAAGGCCAAGGACGGCCTCGATCAGCCCATCGGCAAAATGGAGACCCTCACCGCCGTGCCGTACCCCCCCGTCGCCTGGGCCATCGGCCGAACCGTCGCCGCCACCGAGGAACTGGTCGAAGAACCCGTGCTCAAAATCAAGGTCAAGGGCCTTCGAGTCATCGTCAGCGCCCGCGACGACTTCCGCGTTCTCGCCACCGTCGAGACCTTCGTGCCGGAGCCGGCCTCATGAGCAACCGCAAACCCCGACATCGCCGCGCCCGCGGCCTGACCCTGCTCGAACTGCTCATCGCCGTCGTCATCACCACGATCGCGGGCATGGCCCTGTCCAGCGTCATGATCACCACCGCGCGATCCATCACGGGGACCAGCGGCTCCCGCAGCGCCCTGCAGCGCGCCCACGTCGCTTACATCCGCCTGCGCGCCTTCACGGACCCGGGCCTCTGCCTCCTGCAGGACGAGCCGGGCCAAGGCTTCGCCCTGTGGCTCGAGGACACCAAGCCCGGCGACACCGTCAACCTGCGCGAGATGCGCGCCTTCTGGTTCAACCCGGGAACGGGACTGCTCACCGTCGAGCGCGTCGAGTTCCCGCCCGAATGGCCACCCGAAATGCAGGACGCATTCGACATCCCGCTCGGCTCCGGGTCGGACTTCCTCGCAGAGATGCAGGTCCAGCGCGCCCTGGGATACACAAAGACCGAAACCCTCGCCGACGGCCTGCTCGACCTCTCGCTGACCCACGACGGCATGACGCCCCAGCAGGCACGACGCCTCTGGCTCACCTTCACGATCAACGACGCGAGCGAGCAGCCGCCCGAAGTTCTCACCGCCTACGCGTTTCTGACCCACGAGGAGCCGCTCTAGTCGAACTGGCGCCGAGCCGACGCCGATGCAAGGGAAAGGGAGCACGCCAATGACCATCAATCAATCACGAACCCGCGCCGACCGCCCCGGTGGCCCAGCCCACAGCCGACGAGGAGTGGCGATGTTCCTCGTCATCCTCGCCCTCGGTGTCGGCCTGGTCCTCGCCGGCGTCGTCCTGACCTCGCGCGATACATCGCCCGTGATCGGTGCCCACGCCTCCGAAATCTCCGCCGCACAATGGTCCGGCGAGAGCGCCGCCCAGTACGCCGAGGCCGTCCTCCAGACCTCCGAGGACTGGCTCGGCAACGTCGGCCCCGACGGATTCATGTTCGAGGACTTCGCGATCAGCGGCGGATCCGCCTCCGTCAAAATCGAGGCCGCCGACGGCAGCACCCTCGACGCCTCCGACCGCGAACTCAGCGCCACCGTGACCGCCCGCTTCGGCGCCATGGAAACCACGATCCAGAGGCACATCTCCCTGAGAGCAAGCGTCCCGATCACCGAGGCCGTCAGCCTGGAACTCGGCGGATTCGCCGCCTTCGCCGGGAAGAGCATCGCCATCGCCGACGACGCCTACGTCGGCCCGTTCTCCCTCAGCCCGGACGCCTCGGCACCGCTTCCCGTCAGGCTCGGGACGGGCTTCTCGTCCGCCGGATCGCTCGATATCAAGGACGCCACACTGGTCAGCGTCGCCGTGGCGAACGACGCCAACGCCACCTCGGACCTGGAATCCGCCTCCAAACATGTGCGCTTCGGCAGCGGCGCGAAGATCCCCTTCTCAATGCCCCTCCTGCCCGAGACGCTCCCCTCGGCGTTCACAGGTCTGCCCTACGCCTGGGGCTGGGACCTCACCTTCTCCTGGGGAACGACAACACTCTCGAAGGGCGGGACCTATCACGACCTGACGGTCGAGAACGGCGCCACCGTCATCCTGGACGCCGCGGTCGACAACAAGTATTCATTTGACGACCTTAGCATCAAGACCGGCGGGATTCTGCAAATCAAGGGCGCGGTCTATGTGCATGTCCGGCGCTCGATGACCGTCCTCAGTCGCGGCCTCATCTCCTACGCGGACGCCGCCTCGCGCGTCGTCTTCTTCACCTCCGACAACCTGACCATCAACGACGCCGCCGTCGGCCTCACCCCCGCAATCGCCGCGGACACCGGACGCGCGCTGGCGTCGGTCGTGGCCTACGTCTCCCCCGCCCGGTGCCGGATCCTCGCGCTGGGCGCCAAGGCCGGCGGAAAGGACAACACCGTCTGGGACATCCAGGGAAAGGCCATCGCCGTCGCCTCACTCCATAACCCGCGCGGCAAAGTCGACATCCACGAGGACTCAACCCTCATCGGCCGGGCCACCGTCAATGAACTCAACATGCGCCGTCGGGCAACTCTCGCCTATGACCCGGCCCTTGACACCCGCTGCGGCTACGCCGTCCTCGACGGCCCGCTCTATTCCGCCGGCGCCCTCCGCCCTGCCATCGCCTCGGAGATGGCCAAACTGACTGCCGATACCGGCGTCAGCAACGCCGGCACAACCCTGGCCACCGCCGCCCGAACCGCACTCGAAGCCGACACGGAATGGAACGGCATGGTCGCCCCCGAAGACGAGACTGGCAACGATGGATACCTGAAGCCGATCGCCATCAGCTCGTCGTTCACCAGCGGCTCGAAGGGCCTCTCATCCGAAGGGGTCACCAAGATGAGCGGCGATCCGCCGCCCGTAATCGAGCCGGTCGATGAACCCGCCGCACGGTGCGGCAAAAAGACCGACACAAAGCGCGTCCCGCACGCCGTCAAGAAACTCGAGAAAGGGAATGGCTGAGGTGCTTCATCGCCCCGGACAACACCCGGCCCGCCGTCATCGGCCCAACACGCCGCATCGACCCGGCTTCCTCCTCCTCGACCTCCTCCTGGCGATCGTCGTCATCGCCATTCTCACCGCCGTGGTCGTCCCTTCGCTCCGCCCCAACGACTCGCTCAAACTCATCAGCGCCGCGACGATGATCACCGCCGACCTCGAGTTCGCACAGTCCGCCACACTCGACGACCCCGGCGACCCGATTATCGTCCGCGTGGACGACGACGCCCCTCGCTACTGGCTGGCGAAGCTGTCCGACCCCGAAACCCCGATCACGAAATCGAGCGGCGCCCCCTACGAGGTCGAGTTCGGCACGGGAACCGCCGAGTTCCTCACCGACGTTTCGCTCACCCTCGAACAAGGGAAAAACGGCGCCGTCGTCTTCGACGCCTTCGGAAGGCTCGACCAGACCGCCGACGCGAGCATCGTCCTCACCGCCCCGACCGGCGAACTGGCCGTGGTCATCACCGCCTCCACAGGTTCGGTGGCCATCGGCGACTAAGAGTGCCTAATACGGATCCCACATGGTTTCCGGGCGTCAGAGAAGCCGCTTCTGAGCGA
>CAZBDZ010000056.1:0-23886 GCA_964490785.1 uncultured Phycisphaeraceae bacterium | reverse complement strand
TCCACAGCAACCCCCCCTCCGTGCCACTGGCGGCTCGCCCGCCAGTGCTCCCCCCTGTGCCACTGGCGGCTCGTCCGCCAGTGCTCCCCCCTCGACCCCTCGGCCCGCTTCGTCGCGGCGAAAAACCCTTGGCAATTGGCCCCTTCATTCCCCCGATCGCCATCGCCAGCAGCCCCGTCATGCCCGCCGCCATCAGCGACCCGTACACATTCGACAGCCCGAACCACCCCGTCGCCTCGGCCTGAACCAGCCGGCGCTCGAACAACTTCGCCCCTGTCGACCCCGGCTCAAAACCCTGCGACGCCAGCATCTCCTCCTTACGCGCCTCGAACTCCGCCACCATCCGCGGATGCTCCACGAACACCTGCATCGCCCCCTTCGCCGCGAGCACCACCACAATCCCCAGCAGAATCCCCGCTGCGGCACGTTTCACGCCGAAATCCCGCGCCGCCATCGACAGCGCCCACCCCCCGACGATCGCGCTCGCCCACGCCGACCCGACCGACATCGACTGAAAGTCCCCATGCGTCGCCGGCGTCCCGCCGACCGCGATCAGCGGAGTAAGCACCCACCCGTGCAGCACAACCCCCACGCACCCCAACATCGCCGGCAGCCCCGTCCTCCACGCCACGCCGCGACCCGCCGGGGAGCGTCCCTCCGCCCAGACGATTGCCCCCGCCGCGAGCCACACGAGCGCGTCGAGCAGCAGGCTCATCGCCGGCGTCCGCGTCGTGTCCGGCGTCCAACTCGTCAGCGGATCAATATCCCAATACGGCACGCGCGAGGGCGACGTCAGCACCCGCGCCGCCGCCGAGAAGAGGATCACACCCACGCCGCCCCATCGCGCCGCCGCCGCCGCGCGCAAGCCCACGGCCGCGCCCCCATCACGAGCGCTCTCGATCTGCGGATTGCAGAGGCCATCCCTTGCCATGCTCGTACAACCCTATCACCACCAGCACCAGGATCACCTGAACCCCGATCAGCGCCGCCTGCCACCCCGTCGCGACGCTGAGCATGATCCCGCCGATCCCCGTGATCGCCGTGCACCCGCAGATCACCGCCAGCGTCCTCGGCACGCTCAACCCCGCCGCCAGCAACCGGTGCGAGAAGTGCTGCCGATCGCCGACCAGCGGGCTTCGCCCCTGCGAGAGCCGGATCGCCACCACGCTCACGAGGTCATACAGCGGCACCGCGAGGATGCACAGAGGCATGAAGACCGCCACGGGGAATGCCGGCGTCTCCGCCATCTCCGCGCCGACATAGGTCGTCCGAACGGTCAGAAACCCGAGAAGGAAGCCGAGCACGAGCGACCCGCCGTCGCCCATGAAGATCGTCGCGCCGCCGTTGCGTGGTCGCGGCGCGTTGAACATAAGAAATCCGCACAACGAACCAACCAGCAGGGCCAGGCACGCCGCGACAAACCACTGCCCGTTCAACAGCGCCGCGACAAGGAGCATCGCCGACGCCACCGACCCCACGCCGGCGCTCAGCCCGTCCATGTTGTCCATGAAGTTCATCGCGTTTGTTACCGCCACGAGCCACGCGATCGTTAACGCCGCGGAAAGCCAGGGCCCGCCAACATGCTGGTCCAGCATCGTCAGCAGCCGAACGTCAAACCCCACGACAACCGCCGCCGCGACGCCCGCCATCACGCCGAACTTCGGCCAGGCGCCCATCGGCCTCCGATCGTCGATCAACCCCATCACATGCAACACCAGCAACGCCGCCAGCACCCCCAGCGCCATCGGCGTCTGCCGCCGAACCCCCTCCACATGCACCGCCAACTCCGGAATCACCCGGACCACCGATCCCGCCCCAAACCACAACACCCCAAGCCCCGCGGCCATCGGCAGCGCGATCGACCAAAACACCGCAATCCCACCGATATTCGGCACGCGCCGCCGCACCTTCTCCTGCCCCGCCGCCCCCGTCGAATCAAACAGCATCCGCCGCCGCCCATGAGCGCGCGCCGCGATCGTAAGCACCACCGAAAGCGCAAACGAAACCCCCGCCAGCGCCAGCACCGCTCCAACCATCAGCACAGCGTACCGTGCCACCGGCGGCGTGTCCGCCAGTGCCGCGCCCCCCCGCGTGCCACGGCCAGCGCAGCGAGTCTTCGAGCGCAGTCGGCCGTGGCCGAGCGCCCGTTGCAACCCTATCCCACAGCCCCGCAGCCCCTACGCCGCCGCCCGCACCATCGCCCCGCACTCTCTCTGCGCCTCCGCGAACACCCTCGCCGGCTCGCCCACAAAGCACCAGGGCGATTCTGTAACCCAGTTCCCCAAGGCCGCGAAGTGTTCCCCGGCCTCGCGCAACAGCCCCGCCTTCCACAGGCAGAACGCGAAGTAGTTCCGGTTCCGCACGCTGTCGATCGTCGGCCGAAACGCACCGGGCACGAACGCCGACTGCGACGCCGCCAGCAGCGACCGCTGGATCGACGGATCCCTGAAGAACCCCGCCGGGACGTTGTGCCCGTTGTCCGCCGTCGCCGCGAACCACATCTCGATGTGCGCCTCCGCGACCAGCACGAACAAGGACGACCCCGGCCCGACCCCCGCCGTCGAATGCTTCACAAACTCCCACATCTTCTCGTGCGACCCGCCCCACTTGCGGGCGAGCGATTGCAGCCGGGCCGAGTGCGCCTGCCGGTGGCTCGGCGCCCGCCGAACCGCCTCGCCGAACCGCCGCGCCGTCTCCGACTCCTCGAGTTGCAGCCCGATGGCGTTGCGGATCAGCCATGACCAGGGCGTTGCATCGCCCGGGTCGAGCGACGCCGCTCGAAGCAGGCTCTGCTCCGCCCGCTCCAACCGTGCGAAGAACGCATTGACCGCGTCCTCGCTCACCGTGTTCCCATAACCAGTCCCCCTCGCCTGCCACGCCCACTTCATCCCGTGCGAGCCGTGGATCAGCCACGCCGAGGGAGAGTTGGGCCGGGCCTCCACCCATGCGTTGACCCACTTCGGCAAACCGCTCCACTCGGCCAGCGCGTCCGAGAAAAACTGGCGATCATCGGGCGACATCGGCGAATCCATGAGGTCCGCCGCCGCACGCCAGTCATTCCGCTCCAGCGCCGCCCGCACGCGCACCGCCAGAGGCTCCCCCCAATGGACCTCGCACCGTGGCGAGGCCGCCGCCGGCGGGATCACCGCCGCCACGGGTTCATGGGTCGCTCGGGTCAAGCCAAGAAAGTTCAGCAGGGCGCGCATCGCAAGTCTCCGGGAATGCCCATCGGCCCAAACCTATCGACGAAAAACCCCCGCGCGATAACGCCGACTACCGGTCCTTCCGTACCACCGATCATTCGTCCCCCGCCGACCCTCCGCAGCCCCCCAACGAGCCGCTCGCGCAAGCACGCGGATTCGTTCCGCCCCCCATCACCCCATCATTCTTCCTCAAACCTCGCCGGCTGGCATCGATTCCCGTGCCACTGATTCCCCGGTCGCCACCGCGACTGTTCCATCCGCGGGGCGTTCGCTCGCGCGGGGGAGCACTGATTCCGGAGGAACCGGAATCAGCGGCACGGCGAGGAATCGATGCCACCCGCCGCCCAAAGGCCTGCACGGTGAGTTTCCATGTGTTCGTCCCGTCGGGTTCGAGCGTCCACAGCTGCGGAACTGCGGGGTTTGTCTGCTGGACAATCGGGCCAGCACTCGCGTTCGAGGCGACAAATGCGAGCGCGGGGGCGAGAATACAGCCCACGAGTCGATTGAAATGTGCCATGCTCACTTCTCCTTCTTGTTGCAAAAAGCGGAATTCCAATCAGGATCGAGATTCCGGATGCGGGCGATGGAATCTCGCGGGCGAGCCGCAACCCAACACGCGTATATGTGTATCGGAAGACCTCAATCCGGTCGGCACCCGTGGTAGACTTAAGGTCGTCACCGATGTCCCAGATCGATGACCCGTCATAAAAGCGGGCGTTGGGGTAGTCAAAGCCGTCGCGATAGCGAGCGCCCTCGGTCCACTCCGACACGCCCCCCGCCGCGTCCCACAGCCCCCACGGCGATTGCACGTCGCGGTACGACGCCACGTCCACCTCAAGCGAGTATCCCGTGTTCGTCTGCCCCACGCCGGGCGCGCCGGGGATCGGCGGATTGTCGGACCCGTGCGGGTAGATCCAGTACCCCGGCTCGCCCGGCCCGTGCCGATTCGGATCGTAATGGAACGCTTTGATGAGTTCGTCGGCCGAGGGAATCCAGTAGCGCGCGCCGGGTGAACGCGTGAGTTGGTCCTGGAACGTGTGGTCGGGGTTGGTGATAAATGTGGCGGTGTCGTACGCGCCGCTGGTGAACGCGTCCGCCGTCAGCGCCTTGTCGTTGTGCAGCCAGTTGGCGTAGATCGCCGCGTAGCGCCACGTCGTCTCTATCGGCCTGTTTTCGTCCCCCGAGATGACCGCGTAGTCCTGGATTTCTGGATTCCAGAGAATCCACCGGCTCGTGAAGTCGCGAACGAGGGCTTGGAATCCCCCGAGGTGCGGGGCATACGCCCGCACGAACTCGATCCACTCGCTGGCCGTGACCTCCGTCCGGCTGATTTGGTACTCGTGGTCAACCCCGCCAAACTCGTACGTCTGCCCGTCGTACGGATTCGTGAAGACGTATGGCTCATTCCCCGCATGCGTGATCGTCGCCCAGCGATGGGCCTCGGGAATCGGGTGCGGGGCCTGGGCGGATGCGACTCCCGGCAGGAGCGCCGCCGCGAGGGCGCAGAGACTCATGGGCTGGAAAGCCCATGCCACGCTAAGGCACATGGGCTGGAAAGCCCATGCCACGCAGAGGCACATGGCCTCGAAAGGCCATGCCACGGCGAGTTGGAGCCACCGGATCCGCACCGGCCATCTCCCGGCCCTGGGCGTGCTCCTCAAAGCAGAGGCACGCCGCACCGAAAACCCGAAACAGCGCGCGAGATCGAACCGCATCCGTCGCCTCCTTCCCTGCATGCGGGCCTTGCATCGGGGAAGGCAGGTCGGAACCGATCCACGCCCCGACCCCTTATGCATACCCCGTTTTCTGCAAGTGAAATCTACAACATTTTTGAAAAAAATCCACCCATTTATCTTCATTCCTGCCAAAACGTGACTCTTCAGCGGAGTGCAAAGGAGGCCAGATTCTCCAAGCGGGTCCACGGAGATACTCTCCGCTCGCGTAGCACCCCTTCGGGGTGCGGAAGAGGAATTTGGGGGCTGCCATCCGGGGGTGGCGCTTGAAGACTCGCTTTACCCCCGGCCACGAACTGCCAGCCTTTCAGGCTGAAAACAAAGGCATTTCAACAGAGCGCGCGGGTCCTTTTGCAAACGGCTGAAGAGATACGCCAAAACGAATCGACCGCCCGCGCCGAAGGCCAAACGCCGCACCAGATGCCCCCTCACCCCCTCACCCCCTCACCCCCTCACCCCATCACCCCATCATTCCTCCTCAAGCCTCGCCGTGAAATGCCGCAGCACCTCCGGCGCCTCGATGATCCGCATCCCCCGTAGCGTCATTCGTTCCGCGAAGAGCATCCCTGCCGCCTCGGCGACATAATCGATGTGGCTCTGCGTGTACACGCGCCGCGGGATGGCGAGACGCACCAGTTCCATCGCCGGCGCCGGCCGCCCCGGCCCGCCGAACATCACGCTTCCGATCTCGCAACTCCTGATCCCGCCCACGCGGTACAGGCCGCACACGACCGCCTGCCCCGGGAACTTCTCCGGCGGGATGTGCGGGCAGAAGTGCCTCGCGTCGATGTAGATCGCGTGCCCGCCGGGCGGCTCGACGATCTGGATCCCCGCCGAGCGCAGCCGCTCGCCGAGGTATTCCGTGCTGCGGATGCGGTACGCGAGATAATCCGGCTCGAGCACCTCCTTGAACCCCTGCGCCATCGCTTCGAGATCGCGCCCCGCCAGCCCGCCGTAGGTGACGTACCCCTCCGTCAGGATCAGCAGGTTGCTGGCGCGCTGGAAGAGCGCGCGGTCGCGCAGCAGCAGCACGCCCCCGATGTTCACCATCCCGTCCTTCTTTGCCGAGATGGTCGCGCCGTCGGCGAGGTCGAACATGTCGCGCACGATCGCCTCGACCGGCCGCCCCTGCTGCCCCTCCTCGCGCGTGCGGATGAACCACGCGTTCTCCGCGAATCGGCAGGCGTCGAGGAACATCGGAATCCCGTGCGCGTCGCACACCCGCCTGACCTCGCGCAGGTTCGCCAGGCTCACCGGCTGCCCGCCGCCGCTGTTGTTTGTAACGGTCACCATCACCACCGGAATCCGCGCCCGCCCCACCTCGGCGATCAGCCGCTCCAGCGCCGCGACATCCATGTTCCCCTTGAATGGATGCCGCGACTGCGAGTGCGCCGCCTCGGGGATCGGCAGGTTCGCGGCGGTCGCCCCGCTGTGCTCCACGTTGGCGCGCGTCGTGTCGAAGTGCGCGTTGTTCGGCACCACAAGCCCCTTCCCGCCGAGCATCTCGAAGAGCAGCCGCTCGCTTGCCCGTCCCTGGTGCGTCGGCAGGATGAACTCGAACCCCGTGATCCGCCGGAGTGTCTCGTGAAATCGGAAGAAAGACTCCGCCCCCGCGTACGACTCATCCGCGCGCATCACCCCCGCCCACTGCTCGCTGCTCATCGCCCCCGTTCCCGAGTCCGTCAAGAGGTCAATCAGCACGTCCCGCGCATGGATCAGAAACGGGTTGAACTCCGCCTGCCTGAGATGCCGTTCGCGCTCCTCGCGCGTCGTCATCCGCAGAGGCTCCACGGTCTTGATCCGAAACGGCTCGATGATGGTCTTCACGGCCCCAGTCTACGGCGAGGCGGGGGCTCGCCATGACGCCGACGAACACTCTTCAGGCACCCTTTTCATCCGACCCCGGATAAAGCGGTCGCAATGTCGCCCGCTCCCGGGACCTTCCGCTCCGTCATCGCCTGTCAATAACCAGCCCATCCTTCACGGCTTCCGCCCCCGACGGGGCGTCCGTGCTGCCGCCGCCGCCGCCGTGTGGACCCGTCCCGGCGCTCGCCGATGGTCGGCCGATGGCGCCGATATTGAACAAAACGACCATCACCGCCGCGGCGAAGACAACTCCCGCAACTGCCAGCCGAACCGAACGCTTCCGCATCGCGCGCCTCCCGCAGCCCGGGACAACGGGCCGACGCATGAACCAGACGCGCGGCGAGGCCTTGAGTTCCCTCGGCGGACTAGTGCTTGTCCTTCTTCAGGAGTCCGCCCGTCTCGGCGGGCTCCGCAGGGGTTTCGTTGCCTCCGGCGGTATTCGTCTGCCCGGTGTTGGTCGCTGTTCCCTGGCGGGCGGCCGACCCGCTTCCGAAGAGCCCCATGTTCATCGCCACGACAACGGCGGCGACGACGAGGCAGATGACGGCGATGACCAGTTTCGCTTTATTGTTCATGGGTACATGTCTCCTTGGGAGATTCGCGCGCCGGTCGCGGCCGACCGGCATTGGATCGTCGCGGGGGAGGATACCGGCTTCGGATTGGGATGCAAAAACCGGCCCGAGCGCTCGCCGGGGCCGGTTGAGGATTCACTCAAATTCCACGGAGAGGATCATCAAGGCAGGTCGCGGCCGCGAACGCCCCCGAAGGTTGCGAAGAAGTGGGCCCGCCATTCGAGCGTATTACCCACCGCGTCCGCGCGCTCGGAGCGGAGGATGTACGCCGGACCCGAGTGCTCACGCTCCGAAGACGGCGCGCCGTCGGTATACGGCTTGAGCGACTTCGCGCCGCCGTCGGCCATGGCGATAGTGCACGTGGCGCCGGGTTCAAGCCAGAAGTCAAGCCCCTTGTCGTGCGGCGCGGTAAAGAGCCAGAAGAGGGCCTTCTTGTCGGGGTAGGAGATATCGCCGCCCTTGTTATAGATGACGTGCTCGTAGGGGAAGTACTCGTTGGTTACGAGGCCCCGCAACCGAGCGTTCGCCGAGGTCTTCTGCCCGTTGGCGCCGCTGGAGTAGATCATCGGGTCGGTCAGCGCGGAGATGGTGTAGCGGTAGGAGCCGCAATAGAGCGCCGCCGCGGCCTCGGGGTCGTTCGGGATTTCAGACATGGGCGGGAGGGCCCCGTTGTGCTTCTTCATGTAGGCCCGCCACGCCTGCCAGGTCTCCTGGCGGAGCGTGTGCGACGGGCTGAGGAAGACATCCTGCAGCATCGCCGTGCCTTCGCCTTCGACCATGTAGGGGCCAAGGACCGGAATATAGAAGTCATACATCGAGGAGAGCGGGATGTTGGCGGAGAAGCCGTCGCCGGGGTTGATCCGGGCGAACGACGCGATGCCGACCTCGGCACCCTCCGAGCCCGCGACCGGGAATCCCCAGCCATTGGTCGGGAAGGTGTCCTTGATGCACATCGCCTTGGCGGGCCGCCCGCGGATGCCCAGCGGATCGGCGAGGGAGTTCCCCGGCCCTTCCGGCGCGTGGGGCAGATTGTCGTTGTTCTGCGACGTGTAGTTGGCCGCTCCCTGCGCATGCTGCTTCTCGTTGGCGACGCAGCGCGAGATGCGCGCATTCCGCCGCGCTTGCCCCAACGCGGGCAGAAGCAAACTGATCAGCAACGCAATGATGCTGATGACGACGAGCAACTCGATGAGGGTGAACCCTGTCTTCCGAAGGCTGTTCCGGTGTCGCATGCGCATTCTCCGCGGTTGGACGATCTCTTGTGTGGTCTGCCGCCCTCCCTTCCGTGGACGGGAGGCGCACCACGATCATACCTGTACGCAGCCCGACCGTCCGGGGGATGCATCGATTCGGGCAATCTTGGGGGAAATCGATGGACCAGCCGGGCCCATTCCGGCCATCGCGGCCTGGAACCCGTACATACACCAGACCACATGCGGCTTCCTGCGCCGATAGGGGGTGTGCCTGGAGATCCCGCCAATGGGACCAGCGCATAAACGACGCAGAAGCTCGATTCGGGCCGGCACCCGGCCTTCGGTCTGTTGCTCGGTTTCTAGATGCCCGAAGGGCGAGTCTGGCACCGACGCCTACGGGAGATCGCGGCCACGGATTCCGCCGAACGTCGCGTAGAAGTGGGCTCGGTGCACCGGGTTGTTCCCGATTGGTTCCATGCGGTCGTTCTGGAAGACGTAGGCTGGTCCCGCGCTCTCCCTCACCGATGGCGGAGCGCCGTCAATATGAGGGCTCACGGCCTTGGCACCACCATCGGCCATGGCGATGGTGCATGTCGCGCCCGGCTCCGTCCAGAAGTCAAGCCCGCGATCGTGCGGAGCAGTAAACAGAAAAAACAACGCCTTTTTGTCGGGATGCACGACTTCGCTTGCCTTGTTGAAGATGACGTACTCCGCCGGGAATCGCTCGGTGTGCACTCTTCTGCCATGCCTCACGCGGACCTGAGTCTGTTGTCCATTGGCGGCGGCCGAATAGAGCAGAGGATCGACCAACGCCGACACCGAATAACGGTATGAACCGACGACGAAGGCCGCAGCCGCCTCCGGATCAAGCGGGATCTGCGAGATGGGTGGCAACGCGCCGTCATGTCTCTTGACGTACGAGCGCCAAGCCTGCCACGACTCGTGCCTTTGGGAATGGGATGGGCTGAGGAACACGTCCTGGAGCATCGCCGGACCGTCCCCTTCCACTATGTATGGGCCGAGGGCGACGAGGTAGAAATCGAACATCGACGCAAACGGGATGTCGGCGGAGAACCCGTCCGGAGGGTTGATCCAAGCGAAGGAATCGAGGTTGGAGCCAAAGTCTGTGGGGGCGTCGGGCGGGAATCCCCAGCCGTTGGTTGGGAACACGCCCGCGATCGCCATCTTCCGTGCGGGCCGACCACGCACGCCGATTGGGTCGTTGGGATCGTTGCCGGGACCTTCCGGGGCGTGTGGAAGCCTGTCGCTGTTCATGGCGGCGTGGTTGGCGGCGGCCTGCGCATGCTGTTTCTGGTTCCCCACGCATCGGCTCACGCGCGCGTCTCGGCGCGCCCTACCCAGTGCGGGCAAGAGCAACCCGACAAGCAGGGCGACGATGCTGAGAACGACGAGGAGTTCGATCAGCGTGAACGCCAAACGGCGATGGCTTCCTCTGGATGGCATGGGCGCTCTCCATCGGCGGAAAGAAGGGATCGGCCCTGGCCGAGAACGCAAGCCGGACCTCTGGAACCTACGCGGAGTGATCGGCGGCAGTTCCCTTGAAGATCGCCTATCGCCGGCCGAGTCGCCGGTGGTGCCTACCAAACGCGCCCCGTGCCGCCGACCGCGGCTTTGCACGGTCGATGTCCCCCGACACCCACGAAATCCTCGGGAAGCCTCGGCACCCCCGCACCGACCGTTGAAGACAACGGTCGGTGGCACGTCCGGGGTTTCGGTCGATGCCGCATGCCGCATCAGTCAGTCGCGGCCGCCCCTATCACCCTATCACCCGCCCATCTTCATCGCGCCAAACTCATGAATCAGCCGCGCGTGCGTCTTCAGCCCGAGCCGGAGCGATGACAACTCGAACTTCTCGTTGGGCGAGTGAACGCGGTCGTCGTCCAGCCCGAAGCCCACGAGCAGCGTGTCCAGCCCGATCCGGCTCTTGAGCATCCCGACCACGGGGATCGATCCGCCGCTCTTGATGAGGTGCGGCTTGACACCCGCGGCTCCTTCGCAGGCCCGCGTCGCCGCCGCAAGATAGGGCGAATCGATCGACACATTCCCCGCAAACCCACTGCTGAACGTCTTGAACTCCCATCGGCAGCCCGGCGGCGTGCGTGCATCGAGCCATTGCTTGAACAGCCGTTCGATCTCCTTCGGATCCTGGTTCGCCACGAGGCGGAACGACACCTTCGCCCCCGCCAGCGATGGGATCACCGTCTTCGACCCGGGCCCCATGTACCCGCCCCAGATCCCGTTGATCTCCGCCGTGGGACGCGCCCACTCCCGCTCGGTCGCGGTCCAGCCATCCTCGCCGATGTTCGCCTCGGGCCCCAGCCCGATCTTCTTCAGCGCGGCCGCGGCGTCGAAGGGCAGATTCTTCCACGCCTCGCGCTCCGCCGGCGTCGGCTCCAGCACCTTGTCATAGAACCCGGGGATCGTTACATGCCGCTTCGAGTCCCACAGTTGCGCGAGCACCTTCACCAGTTCGTTCGCCGGGTTCGGGCAGCGCCCGCCCCACAGCCCGCTGTGCAGATCCTGGTCCGGCCCGTGCAGAACCACCTCCGTGTAGCACAGCCCGCGCACGCCATAGGTGATCGCCGGGTGCCCGCGCTGGAGCATGCCCGTGTCGCTGACGACGCACACGTCGCACGCTTTCAGCTCCTCGGCGTATTGATCGAAATAGCCGTAGAGGTTCTTGCTCCCCATCTCCTCCTCTCCCTCGATGAGCACCGAGAGTTTGATGGGGATCGAGCCGGTGGTTTCCTTCCACGCCATGAGCGCCTCGAGAAAGGTGATGACCTGCCCCTTGTCGTCCACCGCGCCGCGGGCCACAATCCTCTCGCCCGGCTGGTCCGGCCCGCCCACCGCCTTCCTGATCACCGGCTCGAACGGCGGGCTTTCCCACAACTCCAGCGGGTCCGGCGGCTGAACGTCGTAGTGCCCGTAGAACAAGACATGCGGCCCCTCGTAGTCCGCAGGGCCGGGATGCTGCGCCCAGACCACCGGATGCCCCGGCTTCTCGTTCGTCCCCGTCTCGCGGAGTTCAACCTTGAACCCCGCCTCACGAAGACGCCCCGCGCACCACTCCCCCGCCCGCCTGACATCCCCCGCGTGCGCCGGGTTCGTGCTGATGCTGGGAATCTTCAACCAGTCGATCAGCCGACCGATGATCGGCTGCTCGTCCTTCGTGATCCGTTCAAGAACGCGGTCGATGGACATGGCGAGGCTCCTTCGAGCCGTAGTTGTACCCGACGGCATGAAGAGCCTTCGAAAGCCGGACGAGCAAGCCACTCAAACCCTCGTTCGACCGCTCACACTGAGAGTGCCTTTCGCCCGAAGGGCGCGCGAGCGTTGCAAGTGGCGCCGCGCAGCAAGCCACTCGAAGCCGGCCATTGATGAACCCTCTCTCTGTTTGCCTTTCCGCCCCCCCGGGCTGACGAGATGCGCAGACTCTGGGCACGGGACCGCTCCTTCGCTCGTCCAAGAATCCATATCGAAACACATCTCCTCCAAGCCCGCGAAGCGGGCGACCGCCGTTTGCCACCGGCGTAAGCCGGTGGGAAGGGCGGCTTCATTCCTCTTCCCCAAGCCCGCGACGCGGGCGGCGGCATCGCCGGTTTGGGGCAGAGGGTTGTATTGGCCTTCACCACCGGCTGACGCCGGTGGCAATCGGCGGACGCCCGCTTTGCGGGCTGAGAGACCATCTTGCTCTGTTGAAATGTCCCGTCCTCAGCCTGAAAGGCTGGCATTCAATAGCCGGGGGCAGAGCGAGTCTTCGAGTCGAAGATCCGCCGCGGCGGGCGCCGCCCCCGAAAAACGCACCCTCAGATACTCTGTCCGCACCATGAAGGGGTGCAACCGGTTCGCGACGCGCTACCATTTCAACTGAGCAAGACCATCTCAGAACTTCGACAGTCCGCGTCACCGCCTGCTGCAGCGGCTGATGAAATAGGTTTCGAGATGGTTTCCTACAGGTTCCGCCCCAGCCACATCCCCACCGCGAACAGCGCGAAGGAAGCCGCCGAAACGAGCAACAGAATCCTCCACGGACGACACGCCCATGCGCGCCCGATCATCCCCAGCCCTGGGTCCGCCATCCGCCCGTCAATTGTCGGCTCGACCACCGCATCATCCATCACCGCCCCCGGGTTCGAGTCCGACAACGCCTCGAGTTCCGCGTACGACCTCGGCGGGCGCGCATACAGATCCGACCCGCACCTCGGGCAGTTCCACACGCTCCTTTGGGCGTGGTCCTGGATTGACTTGCCGTCAAACCCGCAGGACAAGCACATCCTGCGGGAAAGTCGAACCGGCATGACCGAGCCGACGCGGGCCATCGACTTGAATATACCACCGGTTTTGATCGGGGCGAGTTGATTTTGCGATGATTTGAGCGGAGGCCCAATGGCTGATCGCGGCGAATGGGCAAAGTTGTTGCGCGAGATCGCGGCGTCCGCCGAACGACGCCCGTCCGCCGTCGGCGCCCCCGATCATGGGGAGTTGGTCGCCCCGTGGTTCTGGAACGCCCGCCGAGGCGTCCCCGGCACGCCCAAGGGAACAAGCACCGACGAACACCTGTGGTGCGCCTGCGGCGGGAGCCCCGTGGACGTGGACCGCATCCTGGCGGATTTGGCCCAAACGATGCGCACCCACGCCGACATGGGCGCGCTCGTGCCGCAGGGCGCCCACCTCGCCATTGAAGTCTGGACCGAGACGGAGTTCTCCGCCCTGCATGCCCTGTCGCGGCTGGCACGCATGCACGCGCGCCACGACTGGGATGCCGCCGCCCTCTCTCACGCCCAGTGGCACCTCGATCAGACGCAGCCGGACAACGCCACGAACCACCCATGGGCCGTACACCTGTTCGTCAGGCTGGCCGCGGAAGAAGGAGACGCCGCCGCTCGGCTGATGGCCGAGACGATGGTCCACGATTGCCGAGTGATGACCGGAACCCCCGATCGCCTCAGCGCGGAAATCCTGATCGACGCCGCCGAGTTGCTCGAAGCAACCCCCGGAACCCCCGCCCCGCAGCCTCGTTAGACCCCCTCTTCAACCCGCTGCGAAGTGCTGACCCGGCGAGCGTCGGCGGTCGGGGGGAGCGCCGACGCCGAATCGCCCTTCGGCAGATCGCGCGTGTTCTGCTCCACCTCATCCTCGATCCCCTTGACGCCCTTCTTGAACTCGACGATCGCCCGGCCGATGCTGCGCCCGACCTCGGGCAGCCGCTTGCCGAAGAGGAGCAGACCGATCACGAGGATGACCAGCCACTCAAGATGTCCGGGCATTCCGAGGAAAGCGAGCATGCCGAATCCTTTCGTCCCAGGCCCCAGGGCCGACAGGGTATTGAAGCACGGTGGGGGGGCGGAGTCAAAGGCGGTGGCGAGCAGGGCAATCGCATTATTGTGGCTGCCCCGGTCTCGCCGGCTTTGCGGCGAGGCCGGGCGGCGTTGCAAGTGCGACCCGGCCTTGCCGCAGACGGCAAGACCGGGGCACCCTTTTGATAATGCGATTGCCCTGCGGTGGCGAGTGAGAATCCATCTTGAATCCCGATTCACCGCCCGCCGCGACGGGCGATGACGGGGACTGTCGATATTCTGTGATGGTCTCTCCGCCCGCGAAGCGGGCGCCCGCCGTTTGCCACCGGCGTCAGCCGGTGGTGAAGGCCAAGACGAGCCTCTGTCTCAAGCCCGCGGCGCGGTCGCCCGCGTTGCGGGCTTGGGGGAGAGAAATGAAGAAGTTCTTCCCACCGGCTTGCGCCGGTGGCAAGCGGCGGTCGCCCGCGAAGCGGGCTTGGAGGCGAATGGTGTCGCAACCGCGTTCCATCGGCGTGCGCCGGCGGCCAACGGGGATTGCCCGCTTCGGCGGGCGATGAGGCGGACTGACAAAGTCCCGAGATTGTCTTCCAAGACCAGGTTCCTACCCCGCCGACCCGATCGCATCGCAGAGCCGCGCCAGCACGTCGATCCGCGCGTGCAACTTGTCATCCGCCGGGATCAGGTGCCAAGGGCTGTGATCGGTGGACGTGCGGTCCACCATGTCGCACACCGCCCGCTCGTACGCCGGCCACTTCTCACGGTTGCGCCAATCCTCCTCGGTGATCTTGAACTGCTTGTGCGGCGTGTCCTGGCGCTCCTTGAAGCGCCCCAACTGGGTCTCGGGCGTAACCGCGAGCCAGAACTTCACGACGATCGAGCCGGCGTCGCTCAGTTGCTCCTCGAACTCGTTGATCTCGTGATACGCCCGCATCCAGTCCGCGTCCTTGCAAAACCCCTCCACGCGCTCGACAAGCACCCGCCCGTACCACGAACGGTCAAAGATCGCGCACCGACCGAGCCGCGGCAGATGCCGCCAGAATCGCCACAGGTAAGGCTGCGCCCGCTCCTCATCCGTCGGCGCGGCGACGGGAATGATCCGGTAGAACCGCGCATCGAGCGCCGCCGTGATCCGCCGGATCGTGCTCCCCTTCCCCGCCGCGTCCATCCCCTCGAACACCATGATCACCGAACGCTTCCGCATGCCCTTGTCGCGGCTGAGCGCGTTCAGACGCGCCTGCAGACGGTCGAGTCTCTTTTCATACTCCGGCCGCTCAAGGCGTGCGGCGTAGTCAAGCGACCGGAGAACATTCCGCTCGTCAATCGCCGGAGTCGGCGGCGGGGCGCTCGCGGAAATGACCGGCGCCTTGCCGGAAAGCCGGGATGTGAGGGCGTCGAGCAGGAGGTGGCCCGCCGTGAGCGACCGATACTCCGGGTCCACGCCTTCGATGACGTGCCACGGCGCCTCGCCCGTGCTTGTCTCCCGCAGCGCGTCCTCGCAGACTTCGCGGAACTCGTCGTAGTGCCTGAATCGCTTGCGGTCGTCGGGTGTGACACGCCACGCCGTCTCCTTGCTCGCCGCGAGCCTCTTGAACCGCTTGAGTTGCGCCTTCTTCGACAGGTGGAACCAGAGTTTCAGAATAAGCGCCCCCTCGGCGACGAGCATCCGCTCGAAATGGCGGATGCGCTCCAGCCTCCGCTCAAACGCGGCCCGCTTGTCGTGCCCCATCACCCGCCGGAGGATCGGGTCGGTGTACCACGAGCCGAAGAGGATTCCGATCCGCCCCTTGGGAGGCAGCGCGCGCCAGAAGCGCCACATCTCGGGCCGCTCCCGCTCCTCGTCGGTCTGCTCGCCGAACGCCGTCGTGTGGATGTGCCGTGGGTCCATCCACTCGTTGAAGAGGTTGACCGTCTCCCCCTTGCCCGCGCCGTCCACGCCGTTGACGAGAATGACAACGGGAAACGTCCCGTCCTTGAGCAGGTCATACTGCCCTTTGAGAAGCGCCGCCCGCAGCCGAGGCTCCTCCTTCCGGTATTCGTCCTTGCTGATCCTGTGGCCGATCTCGGCGGATTCAAACATCGGCAACCCCTTGACCGCCATCAATTCTATGTGCGATCGGCTGCCCTCGTCTCGCCTCCCGAGCCGAGGTCCAGGGCGATCGCATTATCCCGATCCCTGGACGCCGAGGCTTCGCGGACTCATACGCTTCCCAGCACGAATCCGCGCCCCGAAGAAGCCGCCACTGACGAGTCTGCGAGGAAGTGGCGGATGCTGCCGCGCCAATACCTCCACGAATCCGTATCAGCCACTGCGTCCAGGAATCGGGATGATTCGATCCCCCCGCACTTGACCCCGCCCCCCCCGCGCGGCATCATGGTTTCCCCTAACCCCCTCCGGGGGGAAGGAGGCCGCGATGGATTTCCTGGCCGCGCTCTGGCTCCCGATCCTCCTCTCCGCCGCCGCCGTCTGGATCGCCAGCGCCATCGGGTGGATGGTCGTCGGGCACCACCACAACGACTGGAAGCCGATGCCGAACGAGGAGCAGTTCTCGAACGCCCTTCGAACCCTCGCCGTGCCGCCAGGCAACTACGGGTTCCCGCACGCCGAGGACTGCAAAAAAGCAATGAAAGACCCCGCCTTCCAGAATCGATGGAAGTCCGGACCCACCGGCCTCATCATGATCTGGAACACCAACGTCAGCATGGGCAAGTGCATGGTCCTCACCATGCTCGTCTACATCGGCATCAGCACCCTCATCGCCTACCTCGGCTGGAACGCCCTGCCTCACGCCGGCGCTGGGTTTCTCAAGGCCTTCCAGATCCTGGGCACCGCGGGCGTCCTCGCCTACGCCTTCGCCCACATCCCGGGCTGCATCTGGTTCCAGTCCTACCCGCGGACCATCGTCCTGAGCATGATCGACGGCATCATCTACGGCCTGATCACCGGCGCGGTCTTCGCCGCCCTCTGGCCCAAGGGACTCTGACACCGATCAAGCCCCGGCTATTCTCGCGAAAAAGAAGCCGCTTCTGAGCGAGTCTTCGAGTGAAGAAGCGAACGCTCCCCAGGGCAATCGCATTATCAAGAGGATGCCCCGGTCTCGCCGTCCGCGGCGAGGCCGGGAGGTGCTGCCGGTTCGCCCGGCCTCGCCTCAAAGCAGGCGAGACCGGGGCATCCATCTCGATCAACCTCGAATCACCCCACCGCGTCGCGTGAAGCCCAGGGCAATCGCATTATCAAAAGGGTGCCCCGGTCTTGCCGTCCGCGGCAAGGCCGGGACGCACTGGCAACCCCGCCCGGCCTCGCTGCAAAGCCAGCGAGACCGGGGCAACCATGATCTTGCGATTGCCCTGGCGTGAAGCCCGCCAGGTTCCCCGCCCGGCTACCATCCGCCTCATATGCCCACGAAACCACCCATGCGCCACACACTCATCCGGAGGGTCGCCGCCGCCATCGTCGCCGTCGCATCCCTCTCGGCCCTCGCTCAATCCAGCCCGCACGCGACGCTCACCGTCCCTCAGCGCAACGCCGCCCTCGACGCCGTCAAGGTCCCCTTCGACGACGCGCTCATCCACGCGCAGGACAACGTCGTCAACGGCCTGGCCTACCGCATCGAGGTAACAACCCGCGACGACAAGCCCGTCCACCTCCTCCACATGCTCGTCGGCGACCCGACCCACGTCATGACGCTGGACGCCGCGACCGGAGCCGTCGTCGAGCAGCACGACGAATCCTTCAACAAATACGGCACGGTGATCCGCATCCGCCTCGCCGAGCCGAACGTCGGCCTGGGCCAGGCCATCCAACTCGCCGAGGCCGAATCGCCGGGTTTCCGCGCCTATTCCTGCGAGGCCGTCGTCAAGGGCAACCAGATCTTCTTCGAAGTCCGCCTCGTGTCGAAGGAGGAGACACGCATCGTAACCCTCTCGCAGATCGGCAAAGTAACAAACGCCGGCCCGCCCCCCGCCCCGATCAAGAAGAAGTAAGGAGTCTCTGAACAATCGGTGGGGCGGGCTTTCAGCCCGCCCGTCGCCTTCACCTTCGCCGTGGAATCCGAAGGTGCCAACGCGCCGCAGATCCCTGCATGTCGGCTATTCAGTGCCTGTGTGAGAAGGGGGATGCAGACAGGGGCGGGAGAAAGTTGACGCTTCTTGCCGAACTACCCGTGGAAACGCCGGCCCATGAAATGGGCCACCGATGGTTGCCAGACGCGTCAGCGTCTGGATGGCGGCCCGATGTCCCTCGGCTCTCGGCCCATGGAATGGGCGGGCGGAACCGGCGCTTTGCCCGCCACCCCCGGAAGCACGGGCCGCAGAGGGATTATGCATCCGGCTGTCCAGACGCTGCCGCGTCTGGCAACCAACGCGCGCCCGTTTCACGGGCGAAGAAGAAAGGCGCCACCCCACCTCATACATGCTCTCAGAGATCCCAGTCGAGAATCCGCCGTGGCGGACAATGAGGCTGATGCTCCCCAACACGAACCGCCGACAACCTGATGCCCACGAACAATCCCACAGGCAGGATCGAATCCATTAACGTCTCGCAGGGCGGCGTGCCCAAGCGCCCCGTCCCGCGCGCCGCGATCACGCGCGAAGGTGTCGGCGGCGACCGCCAGAATGACCTCAAGCACCACGGCGGGCCGGACCGCGCCGTCTGCATCTACTCCCTCGAAATCATCGAACGCCTCCGCGAGGAAGGCCACCCGATCGCCGCGGGAACCACCGGCGAAAACCTGACGATCTCAGGCCTGGATTGGTCGCTCGTCGTGCCCGGCGCGCGCCTCCGCATCGCGGGAGGCGTGGAACTCGAAATCACCTCCTACACCAACCCCTGCGCCACGATCCGCGACAGTTTCCAGAACCTCAACTTCCGTCGCATCAAGCAGGACCTGCACCCCGGCGACAGCCGCGTCTACGCGCGCGTCCTGATCCCCGGCGAGGTTGAAACCGGCGCGCCGGTCAGCGTGTCCGCCGCGTGATGCGCCGCCATCACCCCGACAGGTCCATCTTCACATGCTCGACAATCTCCAGCCCGAACGCGTCAAGCCCCGGCAGCGCCTTCGGATGGTTGCTCAGCAGCCGGAGCCTTGAAAGCCCGAGTTCCCGCAGGATCTGGCCGCCGATCCCGAACTCGCGCAGGTGCATCGGCACCCGCGGCGCATCGGGCCGCGACGGCGGACGCCACGCCCCCGGCTCATCGCTCGACGCGACCCGACGGTCCAACCCGTCGCCGAACGCCTCCGGCCGCAGATACACGATCACCCCCCGACCCTCGCGCTGAATGACGCGCATCGCGGCCACGAGCGCGCGACGGCTCGGGCCTTCGGGCGTCGATGCCACATCGCCGAACACGTCCCCCAGAAGGTTCCGCCTGTGCATCCGCACCAGCGCCGGCTGATCGTCGCGCCGCACCTTTCCCGCCGAGTCGAGCGCGCCGACTCCGCCCAACGTCAACGCAAGTTGAGGCAGAGGATCGACGACGCTCTGGAACGCGATCAGATTAAACGGCCCGGCCTCGGTCTCGATCACCGTCCCGTCCGCGGGAGGCAGCCGACGGACCAGCACGTCCCGTTCGAGCCGGTACGCGATCAGTTGCTCGATCGAGCACATCTTCCACCCATGCTGGACGCACAGCCGTTCAAGGTCCGGCCGGCGCGCCATCTGACCGTCTTCGCGCACGATCTCGATCAGCAGCGCCGACGGATGCAAACCCGCGAGCCGGGCAAGGTCCACAGACCCCTCCGTCTGCCCGATCCGCACCAGGACCCCGCCGTCGCGCGACCGCAAGGGGTTGATATGCCCGGGCCGGACAAAGTCCCCCGGCCCGGTCGATGGGTCGATCGCAAGCGCAATCGTCTTCGCCCGATCAAACGCCGAGACTCCCGTCCCCACGCCGTGCCTCGGATGCCCGTCGATCGACACCGTGAACGGCGTGCCGCGAACCGACGTGTTCTGCACCGACTGCGGCAGCAACGCGAGCCGATCGCAATCCGATTCCGTCAGGCTGAGGCAGAGGTACCCCCCCGCAAGCCGCTGAATCGCCTGCACCTTCTCGGGCGTCGCGAACTGGGCCGCGAGGATGAGATCGCCCTCGTTCTCGCGGTCCTCATCGTCCACAAGCACCACGAACCGCCCCGCCCGCACCTCGTCAAGGATTTCAGGAATGGGTGAGAACACGCAGGCATCCTATCGCCGCGGCACGCCCCGATGGTTGCCCCGGTCTGCCTGTCCGCAGGCAAGCCGGGCGGAGTCGCCGCGCCCCGCGATACGCTCTCCCCATGACCTTGCCGCCTTATGCGCACGACAACCCTGAGATACGCTGGCTGCTTGACCTGACATCGATTCCCACGGCGGCGGGGCGCGAGCATGCCGTCGTCGCGTGGATCGAGCGGTGGGTTGCGGAACGACCCGACCTTACGCTCCAGAAAGACCCGGTGGGAAACCTCGTCGTTGCGCGGCGTGCCGCACGGGCGGGCGAGCCGCCCGTGGCACATAGGCCGCTCTACATTACCGCCCATCTCGATCATCCCGCGTTCGTGGTCGAGCGCGTCATCGGGCCGGGGACTTTGCTGGCGACGTTTCGCGGCGGGGTGATGGACGCGTATTTCAAGGATGCGGCGGTGCGCGTGGTCTCCTGCGGCCGCTCCGATTCCTCAAATCGAAGAGTCGCCGCGGCGACGCGGGAATCGGCGGCACGGGTTACGGAGAAGGCCAAGAAGGAGCCGTTCCCCGAGTGTCTGCTGGAGTTGGACGGGGATGGGTCGCCCGCGGAGGTGTTCATGCCGGGGGATGTGGCGGTGTGGGATTTGCCGCCGGCGCGGATCGAAGGGGACCGGCTGCTTGCGCCGGCGTGCGACGATCTCGCGGCGGCGGCGTCGGCGCTCGCGGTCATGGATCGGCTGCGCGCGAAGCCGGGGGCGGCTTACGTCCGCCTGCTCTTCACGCGCGCGGAGGAGATCGGCTTCATCGGCGCGATCGCCGCCTGCAAACTGGGCACGATGCCCGAGGGCGCCCGCGTCATCGCGCTCGAGAACAGCCGATCGTTCGCGGAAAGCCCGATCGGCGGCGGGCCGATCGTCCGCGTAGGCGACCGGCTGAGCGTGTTTCACCCGGGGCTGACGGGAGCGGTCGCGAAGGTCGCTGAATCGCTGGCGCAGCGCCATCCTCACTCCGGGACGCCGGGGATGAGCGAGTCCGCGAGCGAATCTCCGGGTTCCGCGTTCTGCTGGCAGCGACGACTCATGCCGGGCGGTGCGTGCGAGGCGAGCGCGTACCAGTCCTACGGCTACGAATCGACGTGCGTCTGCCTCCCGCTGGGGAACTACCACAACATGGCGGACCTCGAGCGCGTGCAGGCGAACGACGCCGATGCGGTCGCCGCGGCCCGCGTCGGGCCTGAGATCATCTCCGTTTCGGATTACCTCAACATGAACGCGCTCCTCGAAGCGTGCGCGCTCGGGCTCGACGATGGCGATTCAATCACGGCGAAGATGGAGCGCCTTTACGCGGAGAAGGGGTTCGTTCTGCGCTGAGTCCATTCACACCGGGCGCAGCGGCGGAGCGTCGGCCTTGCTCACGACGGCGGCGAATCCGCCGTTGATCGTGTTCAGCCGGGCCGCGAGCGTGGGCAGGTAGCCGCGCTCGGTCTCAGTGTGGCCCGCGAGGACGATGGCGCAGCCGCGGTCGAGAGCCGACAGGACTTCATGATGCTTCATTTCCCCGGTTACGAAGCACTGCGCTCCCGCGGCGATGGCCGCGTCGAGGAGCGCGGCGCCCGATCCCGGCACGGCGGCGAGACGATGCACCACGGAGGACGCCGAGGGAGTGGAAGGACTCGATGCGGCGTCCTTCTGACTCCTTGATTCTCCCTGTGTTCCCCGTGTCTTTGGCAGCGAACGTCCTTCGTGAGCGGCGACGGAAACGCATCGGGAAGGCAGACGGGCCTTGAGGCGTCGCGCGATCTCCTCGACATCCGTCGGCATCGCCAGCGTCGCGATCCGTCCCGGCCCGATGCCGGCGCGCGGCTTCGGCGTGAGTGAGTAGATGTCGAATGCCGGCTCTTCGTATGGATGCACGGCGCGCAGGGCCGCCACGACGGCGGGCAGCGCTCCCTCGCCGCAGACCATCTCAAGACGGACTTCATTGACTGTTTCGAGTCGCCCGCGCCGTCCCACCGCCGGGTTCGTGCCCTCGCCGGCGAGGAACGTGCCGACGCCCTCGAGCGCGTACGAGCATTGTTCGTAGCCCCCGATGACGCCCGCCCCCGCCGACGCCATGGCTTCTCGCATGCGTTCCGCGGCGTCCCGCGGCACGAAGACGACGACCTTGTGCGTCTGGCGCGGGTCAAGGGCCCGGGCCGCGGCGAGCGCGGAGCAGGCCGCGGCATCAACGGGTTCCGTCGCCTGTGCGATGAGCCAATCCGTCAGGCCGCCCGGCGCGGCGTCGAGGGCGGTGTGCGGCGAGTAGAGGGCGATGCGGTGCTCGATGAGGCGGAGCAGTCGCGCGCCCGCGGGCGTGTCGGCTCGGATGCTCCTGATCGGCGAGAAGATCGGCGGGTGGTACGAGATGATGGCGCCCACCTTCATCGCGATGGCCTCGTCGAGCACCGCGTGGGTGAGGTCGATCGTGAGGAGCACCGGCCCGGCCAGCGGACGCGAGGCGTCGCCCGCGAGCAGGCCGACGTTGTCCCATTCCTCGGCCAGAGCAACGGGCGCGATGGCGTGCATCGCCTCAACAAGGTCGGCAAGGAGCATGCGGCGATGATACGGCCCCGGCGCGGGCGCGGAGTCCGCGGCGAGGCTGGGCGGGGTTGTCGGCGCTTCAGAATGTGGATAATGCGGCGGTTTGATCTCAGGGCGGTTTTCGACATGAGCATTCTCCAGGTGGCCATCATCACGGGCGCGGGGTCCGGCATCGGTCGGGCGGTCGCGCATCGACTCGCGGAGCGGGGTTTTGCGGTCGTTCTCGCGGGGCGAAACGAGGCTCCGTTGAGGGAGGTCGCATCGAAGATCGAGCGGGATCAAGGGCCGGGGCGGGCGCTCGTGGTTCGCGCCGACATGTCGCGCGAGGGCGACGCTGCGGGCCTGATCGACGCCGCGGTCGCGCGGTTCGGGCGGATCGATGTTCTGGTGAACAACGCCGCGATCGCCCGTGTTGCGCCGATCGGAGAGACGAGCGCCGAGTTGCTGCGCGACACGCTCGATGCGAACACGCTCGGGCCGGGCGTCGCGGTGGTGCGAGCGTGGGCGACGTTTTCGCGGCAGGGCGGCGGGTGCGTGGTGAATGTCTCAAGCGTGGCGTCGTTCGATCCGTTTCCCGGTTTTTTTGCCTACGCGGCGTCGAAGGCGGCGTTGAACATCATGACGGCGTCGATCGCGAAGGAAGGTGCGGCGATCGGCGTGAAGGCGTACGGGGTCGCGCCGGGTGCGGTCGAGACGCCGATGCTGCGTGCGGCGTTCGATACGGAAGCGATTCCGCCGGAGGCATGCCTGGACCCGGCCGAGGTGGCCCGGCTCATCGTTGATTGCGTCGAAGGCCGACGTGCCGACGACAACGGGCGGACTCTTGCGATCGTGCGCGACGCGGGCGGGACGAAGGTCTGGGCCTTGGTGCATTCATGAGGGCGGGGATGGGGCGTCGCCGGCCGGCTTTGGGTCCGGTGGGTTGCGGTGCGTGCCGGTGGGATCGGGGGGAGCGGGGGTTTGCGTTACTACGGGATTCGCTGCGCGGAGCCTCCGCTCATCCCGAGCGTGGGGGGATGTTGGTCGCAACTGGCGCTCGGCACCGATTCCTTAAGGGAATCGGTGGCACGGGGGTTGGGGGGGAATCGGTCGCAACTGGCGTTCGGCACCGATTCCTTAAGGGAATCGGTGGCACGGGGGTTGGAGGGATGTTGGTCGCAACTGGCGCTCGGCACCGATTCCTTAAGGGAATCGGTGGCACGGGGGTCGGGGGGATGTTGGTCGCAACTGGTGCTCGGCACCGATTCCTTAAGGGAATCGGTG
>CAZBDZ010000055.1:0-24096 GCA_964490785.1 uncultured Phycisphaeraceae bacterium | reverse complement strand
GACTCGATCCGGCCGGGGGCCTCATAGGCGAGGCCGAAGAGAGTCGAGTTGAAGTCGGCAAGGGTGCAGTCTTCCTGCCGGCTGAGGCCCGTTTGCTTCAGTCGGCCGGCGCGGTGGAGTTCGACCATCCCGCAGACTCCTGCGGCGGTGGTGAGTTCGATCGCGGGCCACAGACGCCCCCAGATTTCGGTCGCGCGGATGGAGCGCTGGAAGTTCTGCTGCTCGCGCCGGCCCCGGCGCATGCCGATACAGTTGATGAAGATGACGCAGACATCCTGCGGCGCGTGGGGGATGGCGTATTCGAGGAGGTCGATGCAGGTCTTGCGGTCGAAGCGGTTGCCGCGAGGCGTGGGCTTGCCCTCATCGAGCCCGAAACGAAGATCCTCCAGCAGAAACTTCATCAGGTCGCGGTGGCCGGGGTAGCGGATGGTCTTGTACGCAATGTTGGACTCGCGGGCGACTTTGTTGCGCGCCTTGAGCGAGTCGATGAGAGTGCCCACGCCGCCGGACGTGTAGAAAGCCTCGTATTCGACCCCCTCGAAGGAGAAACGCTCAAGCCCCTCCAGAGGCGGGCACTTCACGAGTTCCCCGTTCAGCATGACATTGCAAGGCTGGCAATACTCGTTGACGAGGCCCGAGGTCGACCAGGTTACGTTGTACTTGAGCAAGTTCGTCGGGTACTGCGGCAGGGCGCCGACGCGAAGTTTCAGTTCGTGAATCTCGTCGAAGTCCCGCGCAACCTCGCTGGCGGCGATGGCGATATACCCCGGCGCCAGACCGCACTGCGGAACAAGGGCCGCCTTGGCCCGGCCTTCACGCTCGATGGCGAGAACCTGATCCGTCGCCTGCACGTCCTCGGTCACATCGAAATAGTGAACCCCAAGTTCGTTCGCGGTCGCCGCGAGGCCACGCGTGAGATCGAAGGGGAGCATGCACACGACGTATTGGTGGGCCTTGAGGAGGTCGCGCACCGCGCGCTGATCGCCGGCGTCGGCCTGCTTCGTCGTGAAAGACAGCGAGTGCCGCACGCGCGACTTCAAGCGCGCAATGTTGGCCTCGGCCGTCTTCAGGTTGTCGCCGTCCCGGTCCGCGAGGGTCACGGCGTACTCCCCACGCCCGCAGCCCAACAGCAGCTCAGCCACGGCCTTGCCGACTTTGCCCCCGCCTAGCACAAGTACGTTCTGCATGAAAAACCTCGCCAACTCCGGCCCGATCATCAGGCCGGGGGCGGATTGTAAGGGGTTTCGGCCCGCTGGGGATTCCCCTATTGTGCCGCTTGACTCGGCGGAAACATGTGATATATTTATCACAGATACGATGCGGCATGGACCGGACGATCTCGACCCTGTGTGGAAAGCGCTCGCCAACCCCGACCGCCGGAGAATCCTCGACCTGCTCCGCGAGAGCGAGAATCGCGGCGAAGGGGGAGTCGCAACGGGCACGCTCGTCATGGAGTTCCCCGGCCTGTCGCGCTTCGCGGTGATGCAGCATCTGGAGGTGCTGGAGGCTTCGGGCCTGGTGGTCCCGAGGCGCGAGGGCCGGATGGTGCTGAACTACCTGAATGCCGTGCCGATCCGAGCGATCTATGAGCGCTGGGTCAGTCGGTTCGAGGGGCAATGGGCGGGCGCGTTGCTCTCATTGAAACGCCGCATGGAATCCCGGCCGGCGTCGCGGCTCGCCCCGACCTCGCACAAGAACAAGGAGACCGCTCGTGGCTGACAAGGTGTACTCCATCGACATCGACGCGCCCGCCCACAAAGTCTGGGAACAGATCACCAGCGTGGGCAAGGTCCAGCGCCACATCTTCGACTGCGTGCTCGACAACAACACGCCGGGGAAGAAGTATCTCTGGCACGATGCAGCCCGGAAGCGGGCTTTTGTTCGCGGCGAGATCGTCGAAGTAACGCCCCCAAGCGCCGGCGGCGGCGGACGCTTTGTCCAGACGTTCAAGTTCACCAACCTGCCCGACGACTACTCGCTTGTTACGTGGGAGATCACCCCGATCGACTCGAATCGAACGAAAGTCGTCGTAACGCACTCGAAACTCGATCCGATGGGGAAGACGATCAAGCAGATCGAAGGCGGATGGCCGGGAATCCTGGCGAACCTCAGGTCTGTCTGCGAGACGGGGACCATCCCTTTCAAGACACGCGCGATGTACGCCATGATGGGAGCGATGTCGTTCGTCCTTCCGAAGAGCATGCTGGTTTCGCGCAACATGGATTAGTTCACCACGGAGGACGCGGAGCGCAAAGCGAAAGGCGGGTTGTCGGACGGGAGCATCGCGCGTCGATTGAAACTACAGGAAAGGATGTGTGAGATGACTCGTTCTCTGCTGATCGTGCTTCTGGTCGTCGCCGCGGCCCGGGCTGATGCGCCCCCCGCGATCCGGGTTGAGGGGATCGTGAACGCGCCCGTTGCCGAGGTGTGGAAGAAGTGGACGACGAGCGAGGGCGTCGCGTCGTTCCTCGATACCCCGGCGAATATCGAGTTGCGCCCCGGCGGTCCGTTCGAGATCTACTTCAAGCCCGATGCGCCCCAAGGCCAGCGCGGCAGCGAGGGCTGCACCGTCCTTTCATGGCTGCCGGAACGAATGCTCTCGATCACATGGAACGCCCCCCCGAAGTATCCCGGAGTGCGCAACGGCTCTCGGCATACGTTCGTCGTCATTACGCTCGATGCAATGGACCCCGCAACCACGCGCGTTCGCCTCACGCACGACGGCTGGCCCGCGGCGGAGGAGGCGGGCGCGCTCGCGGAGGAATGGAAAGGGACGCACGAGTATTTCGAAAACGCCTGGCCAAACGTGATGAAGGCGCTCGCCGACTCGTTCTCGCCTGCGGAGAGCACGCCCGATCCGAAGTCGGGATGGCTGTATCTCGTCACCGAATTCCGCCGACCGGACCTCTTGACCACCATGACCGATGCCGAGAAGGAGGTCTTCTCCCGGCACCTTGAATACATGACCGACCTTTCGGCGAAGGGGGTGCTCGTCGTCGCCGGCCCTTGCACCGACTTGTCAGGCCGCGGCATCGTTGTTTTCCAGGCGGTGAACGAGCCTGCCGCACGCGCCATCATGGAAGCCGACCCGGCATTGAAGGAAGGCCTCATCAAGGCCGAACTGCATCCGATGCGCCTCGTGTTCTTGCGAGGACGCGACTGAATCAAATCCACACGGGAGACACGGAAGACTCCCCCACCACCGCCGCCGTCGCGCAGGGAGTGCGACCTCGGCTGAACCGAAAGGGAGCGTCTCATGTCGAAGGTGAAACCGATTCCAGAAGGCTACTCCGCCATCACGCCGCACCTCATTGTCAAGGGCGCCGCAAACGCGATCGACTTCTACAAAAAGGCGTTCGGCGCCGAGGAGCGGTTCCGCATGCCCGGCCCGGATGGGGCGATCATGCACGCCGAACTCGCGATCGGCGGCGCGATCGTCATGCTGGCGGAGGAGTGCGAGCAATGGGGCTCGTTTGGGCCGAGGGGCACCACGGCCGTGGTGATCCACCTCTACGTCTCCGACTGCGACGCGACGTTCAAACGCGCAGTCTCGGCGGGGGCCAAAGAACTGATGCCCCCGACCGACATGTTCTGGGGCGACCGCTTCGCCAAAGTGCAGGACCCCTTCGGACACCAGTGGTCGATCGCCACGCACATCGCCGACCCGACGCCGGAGGAGATGAAAAAGGCGATGGAGCAGATGTGCAAGTGCGGGTGAACGGGTGAGTGCCGCCACGAACGCCGGTCGCTGCGGCGACTCCGCGCTGCACCGGCCTTGGCGCCCGCCTTCGCCGGTCCTCACAAAGGCTCTTAGCGCAATCCTCATTGAACCTTAGCGCATCCCGCCTCAAAAAGCGGGTCCTCTGCGCGGAGTCTTCACATTTGAGGGGTACGTTTCGCCGCGCCTGCCGTCGGTGTTGACGGCGGATTGACCGCAAAACACTCCAGCAAAGGAGGCGCGTGCGATGCGGAACCGGAAGCGTCAGGGATTCACGCTCATCGAACTGCTCGTCGTCGTGGCAATCATCGCCGTTCTCATCGGGATTCTCCTGCCGGCGCTCGGGAAAGCGCGCACGGCGGCGCGGATGACGCAGACGGCGGCGAACCTGCGCACGGTGGCGCAAGGAATGACGACCTACACGGCCGAGAACAAGGTCTATCCGCCCTCCTATGTCTACGCGTCGTCGCGCAAGGGAACGACATGGCGCCTCGATCAGCAGGTGGCGAGCCATCCGGCGGTGGAGCATGGGTACGTCCACTGGTCCTATGCGCTGTTCGCCTCGGAAACGGGATTGGCCGACGACGCGTTCACGTCGCCGGTCGTGTTGAACGGCGGCGCCCCCCGCACGAATCCCGGGAAAAACCCCGAAAACTGGGAGCCTGGACAGCATGACGACATGAACAACTCCGACGCGGCGGGAGCGGACGCCGAGGATCGGCAGGCCCGCCGCATCGCGTTCGGCGGGAATGCGGTGCTGATCCCGCGGAACAAACTCGCCGACGACGGTACGCAGGGCCGAAGGGCGAAACTCGTCAACGCGGCAATCGTTCAGGGGCCGGCGCGGATGATCCTCGCCGCGGAGTTCGCCGAGTGCAACAACTGGCGATCGATCTTCGCGGGAAACAACAACGAGCTGGGAACAACCATCTCGAAGAGCCATCGACCGCTCACGCCGTTCCTTGGGCGCTCGGCGGGATACGACGTCTTTGCCGAGACGGTGCGGTCCGATGGCATGTCGTTCAAGTACCCGCTGTCCAGGACGATCCGGGAGAACAACGCGTGCGGGGATTCACTGATCACGCTCGGGCTCGACGCGGTCGCTCAGCATCACCCGGGCAATACGTCGCACTTCGTATTCGCCGACGCGCACGTTGATCGCATGATGGTGCAGGACACGATCAAGAAGCGCCTCTGGGGCGAGCGCTTCTACAGCATGACCGGATCCGATGTCGCGGTCCTGCCGCAGGACCCGGACGACCAGAACTGATGTGAGCGGGATTGACTCGGCTGTTCGGAAGGATCGGCGAGGCCGGCGGGGTGTCCGTACGGACCGGCCTCGCCGAGGAAGAAGAATCGCGGCCCCCGTTGCGTAGGCGGGCGGCCTGTTCAGAGAGGGCGGCGCCTCGCGAGGCGCCGATGCAAAGGAGAAGAGAGTGATGAATCAGAAGATTCTGCTGAGACTGCTGGCCTGCGGGCTGGCCGGAACCACGGCGTCGGTCGCGTCAGGCGGCGGGTCCGCCGTGACCGAGAGGCCGGTCGTCGTGAACATCTCGGGCGCGACGCTCATGGAGAACTTCGTCCGAGGCTTCGCCTCGACGAACGACTTCCTCGACCTCGACCGCGACGGCATCGTGGTGGACAACGTAACCGACGAGAACCTGGCCGAGTTCCGCCCATCGACATCGTACAACCCGGACCTCTGGTTCATCGTCCAGTACCGGGCGACCGGCTCCGTCAACGGGTATCAGGAACTCCTCGACTTCGGCACCGGCTTCGCAACGGGCGCTGACGCCGGCGATCCCGGCACCGGCCTGAACTTCAACACCCCGCCGAACGGCCTTTCATCCGACATCGCCACCGTCGCTTTCTGCAACGGCGACCTTGGCAAATTCCTCGAAGTCCCGTCTGGACAGCAGGGCGCAAACCCAGGCGGCGCCTTCGCCGTCGGCGCGAACACGCAACACCCCGGGGCCACGCCGGTGAAGTCCTACGGCCCGGTTGCGCCCCCCGGCGGAAAAAACGTGAACTCCGCTTCGACCTACAGCGACGCCGACATCGCGCAGCCGGGCGGCTATCGGCAGGACATCGCGCCGCTCGACGTCCCCACGACCTGGGGCACCACCGTGCCCGGAACGCCCAATGCGGATGATGCGCCATTCGAAGGCGGCTACGGGCTCAATCCCCGCCAGCCGGTTGACGCGGCGGGGAGTCTGGTTTCCTTCTCGATGAAACTCGTTACGGTCAACTCGCCTTTCAACTTCCCGGGCGACGCGACTCCGGACGATCAGTTCACGATCTACGACACGCCGCTCGCCTACGCCCCCGTCGCGACCATCACCAACTACGGCACGGGATACCGCGCCTTCCGCTACTCCACGCTGCGCCACATGAACACCACGGGACGCACCGAGACGGGCGAAAACCTCACCCAGATCAACCGCAGCCCCGGATCGGGCACGCACAATGCCTACTCGAACTCGCTCTGCACCGATCCGAGCCAGGGCGGCGGCGAGTTCGTCGGCGGCGAAAACGGCATCCGGCTCCTCGGGTCCACCTATCTCCCGAGCAACAAGATCGGCTCCAGCGACATGGAGGGCGCCCTACGCAACACCCGACTCGGCATCGGGTACACCGGCGCGGAGCGCGGCATCCCGCTCTCGGGCGCCGCTTTCATCAATGAGTACCGCATGGAATACGTCGGCGTCCGGGCTGACACGCACGGCGGGACGACGTACGCGCGCCCGACCATTCTCAACGTGCTCGGCTTCTCCGCCGTTGACACCACCTTCCCGTACACGACGCCGCCCACGCCGCTCTCGAACCGCTACAACGGCTACAACATCGGCGGGCCGGGCATCATGGCCACGCTCGGAGACCCGCGCTCCAGCCTGAATACCGTGTCGATCAACGCCGCAACCGTCCAGGCCCTCGGCATCGACGCGGGAAACACAAACCCGCCGATGCGGAACGGCTATGCCGCCGAGTATGTCAACAACATCACGCGCTCGACCGAGGCGTTTTCGGTGGACCCGGGCGATCCCTCGAATCGCTTCACGCCGGGCGAGTTCCTCGGCCAGACACTCATCATCTCGGGCGCACGCAACGTCGGCCAGACCTTCACCGATCCGTGCTCGCTCCTCGTCCCCGGAGACGCGGGCTTTGAACCGCCGTTCTTCCTTCCCCTCAACTTCGGCGTTATCGCCTCGACCGCGACGGGCAACGCGCTTGCAAACCCGCGCTTCGGAATCTTCGGGAACGACGGCGACGGCCTGCAGGAAACCCACGAGTTCAACGGCCGGACGCCGGAGCGCCTCGTCCTGACCGGCACAAACCGCTACTCCGACGGCAAGGGCACCGCGGCGCCCAACAACGTCTATGTCCGCCAGAGCGGCGCCACCGCCGGATACCAGAGCGGCTCGACGGGCCTGGGCAACCGCAATCGCGTCGCCGGCGACTTCAACGGCGACGGGCACCGCGACTCCAACGACGCCGAGCAACTCGTCCGCGCCTGGGTGGATCGGAACTTCGCCCGCGATAACTCCGGGGCCGTCAGTGTCCCCGCAAACGTGTGGATTCCGCCCGCCGGATCCGGACTGCTCACCTTCTACACGGACGGTTCCTCGTTCGCCGGCGATCAGGCCATCATCGAAGTCCTCGGCGACTTCAACTGCGACGGAAACTTCGGCCGCAAGTGGAACGACGGCAGCGCCATCTTCACCGCGGATTACTCCGACGCCCTTTACTGGGCCGACGGCCTCGGCACCGTCCCCGTCCTTGATCCCTCGACCCCGGGGTCCAACGCGGCCTACTCCGGGGCCGGCGATGCACGCCTCGCCAACTTCGACGATGCGGACAACCCCTTCGCGCCCCACAACCGCGACATGAACCGAATGCTTGCGTTCCAGCGGCTCGATCAGGCGTGGGAAACCGTCCGCACCGATGTTTCGCTCAACCTCACCATTCCGCCGGCCGGGTTCGTCAGCCAGCCGAACAACTTCTTCGGCGTGGCGCTCGTTCGCGGCACGTATGACGCCGGCGATGCAGTCGCCGACGTCGCGGGCGGCGCCGGCCGGACTATCGGATGGGCGCCGATCGCGGGCGACCGCATCGTCAACATGACGGACATCGAGTACGTCCGCGCCCAGTTCCTCCGGAATCCCAACGTCGCCGATCTCTCCCTTAACTGGGGCGAGTTCACGGAAGCGCAATTCGCCGTCAACGCCTCAGGTGAAATCGTCGGAGACTTCACCGCCGACATCAACGGCGACCGCGTCATCGACAAGAGCGACGCCATCAAGATCCTCTCGATTCTCGAGACAACCTCCTGCGACGTGAACCTCGACGGCGTGGTCGACACCGCCGACGAGGCGATCATCACGGCCAACCAGGGCATCACCAGCGGCGCGCTCTTCAGCCAGGGCGACACCGATCACGACGGGGACGTCGACATGGACGACCTCTCCGCGTGCTTCGTGATCGTCCCGCCGTGCTGCCCCGGCAACGCCGACAAGATCGGGCCCGGGCAGGTGAACTTCGCCGACGTAACCACCGTGCTCTCCAACTTCGCCATCGGCGAAGGCGCGGACGACAACGGCACCACGCCCGGCGATGCGGACTGCAACGGAACCATCAACTTTGCGGACGTCACCAGCGTCCTCGTCAACTTCCTCAACGCCTGCAACTGAGCGGAGCGCGGAGCCTTCGACGGGGCCCGCGTTGACACCCCCCGGCCTCCGCGAGAGCAATCTCGCGGAGGCTTTTTCTCGCGCGGTACATTGCGCGCCGATGCCCGTTCCCCATGTCAGCCCCGGCGAGTGGCCCGCGATCGCCCCCGATCGGCTCGCAAGCGCGATCGCCCGCGCTCCCTTCCCGCCGAAGGGCGCGCGTGTCGCCCTTCTTGGCCTTGCTGACGACCTCGGTGTCCGCCTGAACAATGGTCGGCCGGGAGCCGCGCAGGGGCCGACGGCGTTTCGCGCGGCGCTGGCGAAGTACGGCACGGACTGGGACGCCGTGCATCGCCGCGATTCCGGAGCATTGGTCTGGGACGCGGGCGACCTTGCCCCCGCCCCGGGACAGGATGAGGCGGCCCTCCGCGAGACGCACAGGCGCGTTTCGGAGGCGTGCCTTGCGCTGCATCGCGCGGGCATGACCGTCCTCTGCATCGGCGGCGGGCACGATCTCACATTCCCCGCCGTGCGAGCATTCTCGCAACAAACGGGCGCCACCGTCGGCGGCCTGAGCATAGACCCGCATCTAGACGTGCGGGAGACGCCGGGGTCGGGCATGGGATTCCGCGCGCTGATCGAAGGCGGACATATTGACCCGGCGGCGTTCACCGTGCTCGGAGCCGGACGGTTCGCCAACTCGCGGACGCATTGCGACTGGCTCGAATCGCGCGGCGGGGCGATCGTGCCGATGGAACTCGTCCAGAAAGACCACCTGCCCCCGATGGCCGAGGCGCTGCAGCGGGCCGGGGACTCGCGGTTCGTGTCATTCGACCTGGACTCGCTCGATGCGGCGTATGCGCCGGGCGTGAGCGCGCTGAACCCGTGCGGGCTCTCGACGCGCGAGGCCGCGGCCCTGGTCAGGCTGGCCGGCGCGGACCCGCGCGTGCGGCACTTCGACCTCATGGAACTGTGTCCGCCGCACGATGAGCAGGGTCGCACGGCGCGCGTCGCCGCGTTTCTCTTCCTTTCGTTCCTCTCGGGTTTCGCGGGGCGAGCCGGATGAGCGCGCTGCGGATCGTCAACGCGCGGATCGTCACGATGGACGGCCCGTGGCCGCTGGGAAAGGTGATCCCGTGCGGTGAAGTGCTGATCGACAACGGGAAGATCACGGCCGTCAGCGAATCGTCCGCCTCACCCGCGCAAAGCACCAGCAGCAAGACTCACGAAATTCTCGATGCCCGCGGGCGCGTCCTGATGCCCGCCTTCATCGATGCCCACACGCACGCGCTCTGGGCCGGGGATCGGCTGGATGAATGGGAGATGAAGCGGCGCGGGGCCTCGTACCTCGACATCCTGAAGGCGGGCGGCGGGATCATGTCCACGGTCCGCGCGGTTCGCGCCGCGAGCGATGAGGAGCTTGTCGCGCACCTGCGCACGAGGCTCGACTCGATGCTCGCCGAAGGTACGGCAACGATCGAAGTGAAGTCCGGCTACGGGCTCTCGACGCTGCACGAACTGCGGATGCTCCGGGCCATCCGCGCCGCGGCGGCGGGGTTCGCGGGGACAGTCGTGCCGACGGCGCTACTCGGGCACGCGGTCGATCCGCATGTGCCGGTGCATCGCTTTTTCGAGGCCACGATCGACGAGACGCTGCCCGCCGTGCATGACGAGTTCCCCGGCATCGCGATCGACGCCTATTGCGAAGACGGCGCGTGGCCCCGCGACGCATGCATCCGCCTCTTCGAGCGCGCCCTCGCCCTCGGCCACCCGATCCGTGTCCACACGGACCAGTTCCACGCGCTGGGCCTGGCCGAATGGGCGATCGCGCACGGCGCCCTGAGCGTCGATCACCTCGAAGCCACGCCGACCGAGGCGCTGAAGCAGGTCGCCGCAAGCAGATCCTTCGCCGTGCTGCTGCCCTGCACCGGGTTCCACACCGACGGGCGCTACGCCGACGGGCGGACCCTGATCGACGCCGGCGGCGGCGAACGCCTCGTCATCGCGACGAACCTGAACCCCGGCTCCGCGCCATGCGCATCAATGCCGATGGCGATCGCACTGGCGGTGCGCGGCAACCGGCTCTCGCCGAGCGAAGCCCTCGCCGCATGCACGCGCAACGCGGCCGCCCTGCTGGGCCTCTCAGACCGCGGCACCATCGCCCCCGGCAAGCGCGCGGACCTGATCCTGCTCCGGCACACGGATGAGCGCATGCTCGCGTATGAGTTTGGGGGAACCCCTATCAGTAAACTGCTCATGCGTACGATCACCTGACGAGCGCGCCGATGTGTCGGCCCCAGCGCGCGCCGTCAACGCAAATCCTTTCAGAAGAAAGGGTTGCGCGACGCCGGCGTAAACGCTGGTTGAGATACATGGCCTCGAGTCGGGCCCCCGCGCGAACATCAACAACATTTTCCTCGTATTTCGCTGGCTCGGACCCGGACACATCGTATATTCGCATGACGGTGGAGCGGCGATGCTTCGTGGCGTCCTGCTGCATCAGCGTGGTGTTACAAGGAGAAGATCATGGCATCATTGTCTGTTCGGCAGGCGTGTGCTTGGACCATGCTGGCGGGGCTGCTTCAATCCGCCTCGCCCGCGGCTGACTTCCAGTGGGCCAATCCGGTGAGCGGCAACTGGTCGGACCCGGCGCTGTGGACGCTCCTCATGCGCGGGGCCGGTGGGGTGCCGGGGGCTCCTGGGTTCGAGGGAGCAAACGCGACAATCAACCTCTCGGGCCCGATGAACTACGAAGTGCTCGTGGACGGGGGCTTCGTCCTCGATCAGTTGACGATCTCCTCCGCGCAGGCCGAAGTGCTGCTTCCCTCAGCGAACTCGATGGATGTCGAGGGGCTCCATCTGCATGCCGGCCGTTTCACGAAAGAGGGCAGTCTGATCGTCAATGGTCCGTTGCCCGCGTCGTTCGATCTTTCGCCCTCCGCATTGCTCGAAGTGTGGGGCGATGTTGAATTCAGCGACATCGCCGACGTGGAGAATGGCGGCAAGATCAGCATCCACCTCGGTGGATCGCTGTCGCCGTATCCGGGTCAGGCGCTCGTCAACAAGGGAGAGTTGGCGCTGCCGACCGACCTCCCGCGGCCCGGAGAGCGTGCGACGGAGGCTACGATCTGGGGCGACCTCAGAAACGCGGCGGGGGGGCTGGTCGCCGACAGCGGCTACTTCACCATCGTCGGTTCGTTCCTGAACGACGGGGATGTCCAAATGACCGAGGGAGCCTCGCTTACTGCGGAGGTCGGCGTCGAAAACAACGGATCATGGGCGATGGAGAACGGCTCAGAGTTGGCCTCGGGGACACCGTGGATCACGAACACCGGCGAGATGATCGTCCGCGGGGGCGCTAGTGTCAGGTGCGGCATCTCATCCGAAGGCGATCTGCTTCTTGGCGATCCCACGGGTCCCGAGACAAATGGTCCGGTTGATCAGGCGCTCATCGAGGGCGACCTGGTCAACGAAGTGAGTGGCTCCATCACCGTTGTCGGCTCGGCGATCACGCAGTCGGTCGAGAACCAGGGGGCTCTGTTCTTGGATACGTTTTCGAAACTGAATTCCATGGGGAATATCCAGAACCATGGTCTCATCTTGGCCGATGGCGGCTCACATTTGGCACCGAATCATGACATCGAAAGCACTGGCACCATCTTCTGTCGGGGGCCATTTGATGATGTCATAGAGACAGGATCGATCTCCATCTTCGGGACATCAGCGCCTGAGGCGAGCGTTGATTCGTTGCTTCAAGTTGGTTCATTCGGCGCCCCGGCGCACGTCCGAGCCGGCTCCATCGCAATGGGCAAGGGGGGCGAACTGGTCGTGATCGAAGGGTCGGTGCTTGAGGTACTCCCCACTGAACCGCCTCTTCCGGCTGACCGCGGCGCGGGCTTCTCGGGGACCTTCTATTTGGCTGGCGGAATCGTCTATGCCGACGAAACAGGCCGTCTAGCGGTGACGCATCTCGCGTATGACGGTTTCCAAGGCGGGGCGTACATCTACGGGACAATCGTCGCAACGGGCGTTGTCAACTTTGTTGGCGAACCGCCGGGAGGTTCCTTCACGATTTCCATGAGCGGCAACGACGCGTCCTTCTATGCCGACGATTGGCCGAACGACGCAACGCTTCTGATCGATGCATCGGAGGACAACGCGTTCTTCGACGTTGCCGAACTCGACACCAATCATGGTCGTGTGGACGTCGTCAAGGCTCCCTCGAACCTCGTGCGGTTCCTGCCCGGTATCGGCGAAAACTATGGGCGTCTATCGACGTACGAGGATTCCCCCGCTCCCCCTGCATCCACCCCACGCACCGCGTCATCCGGCAGCGACCCTCTGAATGTTGTCGTGGGACTTGAGGAGAACCAGGGAGTCGTCGACATCCAAACACCGTCGACCATCGTCGGCGAGTTTCACTTCGCAAACACCGGCGTGATCATGCTGGGCAAGGACCTCGTTGTCGCCACGAACTCCCTCTTCTACTCCGGCGGCGTCATCGATGGTAATGGAACCACTACACTTGCGGCGAAGTCGCGTGGCGCCCTTTGGATCCAAGCCGGCGTCATCTCGCCGGGGACAGAGGAGGCGCCGTTCGGAGACCTCGGGTTCAGTTCAGCCGATCCCATATACTTCGTCGACGACGATCCCTTGGCCGCCGACTTCCACTGCGACCTCACTGGAGGGGGCCTGAGCGACCACCTGATCCTCACGGGCATTGCGGACTTTGCGAGCCTTGGGGAGGCCGGCACGACGCTCCGTCTGCGCCTCGCCCCCGGCTATGAGCCGGCACCGGGCGACCGGTTCACCGTCATGACCTGGGCCGGGCATGTGGGCGAGTGGGGCCGGGTCATTGTTGAGGGCGACATGCGGGGCTACGGGTTCCTCACACTGTACTACGACGACCGACTGGAGGTCGTCGTGCCGCCGCTTTGCTTCGGTGATGCGAACGGCGACGGCGAGGTCAACTTCGCCGACATTACCAAGGTCCTCGAGAACTGGGGCGCCTCCTACCCCGTCACCGGCCCAGGCGACGCCGACGGCAACGGCGACGTCAACTTCGCGGATATCACAGACGTTCTCGAGAACTTCGGCAGCACCTGCCCCAAATAACTCGACCCCGCCCGATTTCAACCCACGCCGCCACCAAGCGCGCGGACCGGCCAGCCCCGCCGGATCCACGCGCTTTTCATTCTTCGATCGATTCGATCGTCTTGCCCGTGCCTTTGCCGCCCAATGGCGACGGACGCGTCTTTGGTACAACTCTCCCCCATGCTTGGCAAAGTCTTCAAAGCGTACGACATCCGCGCCACCTACCCAGACCCCCTCAACGAGGCCATGGCCTGGCAGATCGGCTACGGCTGCGGGAGGTTCCTGCTCCAGGACGCCGCGGCGGCGGGCGAGGTGACGCCCATGATGAAGAACATTGTCGTGGGCCACGACATGCGGAAGCACTCGCCCTCGTTGCGCGACGCGCTGTGCAAGGGAATCACCGACGCAGGCGCCAACGTCATCGACATCGGTCTGTGCGATACGCCGATGGTGTATTTCGCGATCAATCACCTGGACTGCGCGGGCGGCGTGCAGGTTACGGCCTCTCACAACCCGCCGCAGTACAACGGGTTCAAGATCAGCAAGCGCAAGGCCAAACCGGTGGGCGAGGCGACGGGCCTCGCCGACGTGCGAAAGCACGCGGCCATGGTCGATCCGACGTTGAAGGGAAAAGGCCCCGGCCGAATCGAGAAACGCGACCTCTGGGATGCGTACCGGGAGCATGTTCTCGCCTTCTGCCGCACCGGAGGCAAGAAGATCAAGGTCGTGATCGACGCGAGCAACGGCATGGCGGGCACCATGGCCCCCAAGGTCTTCGGCAAGAAAGGCGCGGGCGTCCCGGGGCTTGAGGTCGTCGAACTGTACTTCGAGAACTCGAAGGGCGAGTTCGTGCACGAGCCGAACCCGCTCGTCGCTGCAAACCTGCGCGACCTCCAGGCGCGCGTCGTCGCGGAAAAGGCCGACTTCGGCATCTGCTTCGACGGCGACGCCGACCGCCTGATGGTCGTCGACGAGCGCGGACGCATCGTCGGGTGCGATCATCTCACGGCGTTCCTCGGCGCGTGGTTCCTCAGAAAGGAAGGCGGCAAGGGCGCGATCGTCTACGACCTGCGTTCGAGCAAGGCCGTGGAGGAAGACATCATCAAGGCGGGCGGCAAGCCGGTGCGCAGCCGCGTGGGCCACGTCTTCATGAAGGCGGCCCTGGCGGAGCACAAGGCGGTGTTCGGCGGGGAACTCTCGGGGCACTTCTATTTCCGCGACAACTTCAACGCCGACTCGGGTGCGATCGCCATGGCCGTCGTGCTGACGGCGGTCGCGGAGGCGGGCAAGCCGATGAGCAAGATCATCGCGCCGGTCGCCCGATACACACAATCGGGCGAAATCAACTTCACAATCGAGGACAAGGACGGCGCGCTCGCCCGCATGAAGGACAAGTACGAGGAGCGGGCGACGGCCGACGATCTCGACGGCGTCACCGAGGACTGCTTCAAAAAGGAAGGCTGGTGGTGCAACGTGCGCAAAAGCAACACCGAGCCCCTGCTCAGACTGAATCTCGAGGCCCGCGACGAAAAGACCATGCGGAAAATGCTCGAAGAAATCGCCCCGATCCTGGGAGAACGCGTCGAGCATTGAAGGCATTGCCGAGGCCGGATCGTGCCGCGCCCGCCGTGCCACTGGCTGCTCGTCAGCCAGTGCGGAGGACGTGTGATCAAGTGCGCGCGGCGGGCGCAACGACCTCCCGCACTGGCGGGCAAGCCGCAACCGGCACGGGAGGATCATCCCGCCGCCGCAAGTCGCGCCGCAAGCCGTGCGTTGTTCTTGACCAGCGCGATGTTCGCCCGCAACGTCCCCCCCTTGGAAATATCGTGCAGCCGCGCAAGCAGGAACGGCGTGGCGTCCCGCCCTGACTTGCCCGCGGCGTCGGCCTCGCGCTGGGCCTGCGCGAGCCACCCGCCGAACGTCGCGGCGTCGATCTCATCGGCGGACGGAATCGGGTTCGCAATGAGCACCGCGCGATTGGTCCGAGCAATCTCCCAGCGAACAAACCGGGCGAGTTCGGCCGCGTCATCAAACCGACCATCCACCGGCAGGCCCGAATCACGCTGATAAAACGCGGGAAAGCAGTCGGTTCCGAAGCCGACGACGGGCACGCCGAGCGATTCAAGCATCTCGCGCGTGGCGCCGACGTCAAGAATCGACTTCACCCCCGAGGCGACGACGGCCATCGGGAACCGCGTCAGCGCCGCAAGATCCGAGGAGGCGTCCCAGCGCGCCCCGTAGCCCACATGGACTCCGCCGAGGCCGCCCGTCGCGAACACCCACACCCCCGCCGCCGCCGCAAGTTCCATCGTCGCGCTGACCGTCGTCGCCGCGTGGCCGCCGGCATGTATAAGCGGGCCGAGGTTGCTGGTGTTCGCCTTGGGCACCGCGGGAGCCGCGAGAAGGGCGGCAAGTTCGTCGTCATTGATGCCGACGGTGGCCTTCCCCGAGACCACGCCGACAAGAGCGGGACGCGCCCCCTCGGCGGTGATGGCCGCGGCGAGTTCCTTGTGAAGCGAGAGCGCGTCGCCCCGCGGCACGCCGTGGAGAAGCAGCGTCGTTTCGAGCGCGACGGTGCGCGCCCCTGCCCTGTTGACGAGTTCCATGCCGCAGGTGACCACGCGGAAAGAGTACCGGAACCGAGCGGGCCGCGCGCACTACGATGCCGCCGTGCCGACGACCCGATCAGTCCTGCTTCGCCACGATCTGCCCGACGGAACGTGGCATTACGACTGGCTGATCGACCCGGTCGGCGAGGGCCAACCGCAGGAGCGGAATCTGATCGCATTCCGCGTTCGACTTCGACCTGATCGCGCGGACTCGTTCGACGCCGAACGACTCGCCGACCATCGCCGGGAATACCTGAGTTACGAAGGCCCGCTCAGCGGCGAGCGGGGAAACGTCCGACGAGAAGCGGCGTGGGAGATCACGCTCCGCGAGGCAAGCAATGAAGAACTGGTGGTGGAGTTGCATCTGCCTCGACCGTCGATTCGTCTTCGCGGCCTGCGCCAGACGAAGGGGCGGAGCGGGCAGGACGTGTGGGAGTTCACGCGGGCGGATAATGCCACGTAATACGCGATCGTCGGTCAATCGCGCGCACGCTCGGGATGAGCGCAGGGCCGCCGCAGCGAATCCCGTGGTCTTCCAGCGCGAGAATGAAAAGCGATCCGTATGACCCGACGATCCCGCCCGCCTACACGCCGCGCTTGAACCCCTTGCGCTGACGCGTCCAGACGAGCACCGTGGCCGAAACTGACCCCACGGCGTTGTACACGAGATCGATCGAGTTGTTCACGTAATCGCCCACGCCGGTTTTCGGAAGGAGGCGGGTCGCGGCAAACTCGATCATCTCGTTCACCGCCCCAAGCCCCATTCCCGACGCCGCAAGGATCACGAAAAACGCCAGCGTCGGCCTGTCCCCCTTGCGGAGCCAGGGCCGCAGCGCCTGCCAGCACGCCATCGTCGCCGCGAAAAAGCCGTAGGCGTGGACGAGGTTGTCATACTTGAAGATGTTGGGAGGAATGAGCCACAGGCCGTAAAGCACGGGTCGGCCCTCTGGTCCCGCCGCGACCTGCGCCATCTCCCGCGGCACCGGGACCACCCCGCCGCAGAGGTGCATCAGCCCCCAGACCGCAAGCCCCCAGAGCACCCCCGGCGTGAACTGCGCCCGCCGGTCGGCCCAGGTGATGAACCAGATAAGAATGACCATCTGGATCATGTACCCGAGAAACTCCCAGTTGCGCGTGAAGATCGACGCGGCAAACCCGGCGGTGAGATACGCAAGAACAAATAGGGCGAGACGCGGGTGCCGCTGCGCGACCGTGCGGATCTCCTTGAGTTTCGAGACACGCGCGGCTCGGCCGAGGCCGGAGCGGATTTTGGGCGGCAGGGGAGGCATGGAAAAGCGTAGCGGGCAGGTCCGTCAGTCTAATCGACTGACGGACCTGCCCGAAGGATGCCCGAGTCGGCATGCCGTCGATGTGTGCCACTGACGGCTCGCCCGCCAGTGCGGACGACGGTTGACTCCCATCTCGAAACGGAAAGCCCCGGCGCTCGGCGTTGGCGGGCAAGCCGCCAGTGGCAAAGGGATCAATCCTCTTGCCTCTGGAGGTGCTCGACAAAGAACTCCGCCATCCGCGAATACAGACTCTTCGTCACCACCGGATCCGGAACCATGTGCGTGAACCCAGGCAGCGCCAAGAACTCAAACTTCCGCCCCGCCCGGAAGAGCGCATCGCACATCTTCAGCGAGTGCATGAAATATACATTGTCATCCGCCGTTCCGTGGATGATGAGGAGAGGGACTTTCAGGTCCTTGCAATACGTAAGGACGCTGGCCTTGTCGTAGCCTTCCCTGTTCGCGTCCGGGAGGCCCATGTAGCGCTCGGTGTAGTGCGTGTCGTAGTCGCGCCAGTCGGCGACGGGCGCGCCGGCGATCGCGCACTTGAAGACGTCGGGGCGGCGCATCGCCGCCATGGCAGAGAAGTAGCCGCCGAAGGACCAGCCATAGACGCCCACACGGCTAAGGTCCATCTCGGGATGCTTCGCGCCGAGGGCGCGAAGGGCGTCGATCTGGTCGTTGAGCGCGATCTCGCTCAGGTCGCCCTTGATGCATCGCTCCCAATCCCGCCCGCGCGCCGGCGTTCCACGCCCATCGATCCGCACGACGATAAAGCCATGATCGGCGAACCATTGGTCCATGAGCATCCCGTGAGGCGCGGCGGTAACCTGCTGGTGCCCGGGGCCGGCGTAGACGGAGAGGAGGACGGGGTAGCGAATGGCAGTGTTGTAGTTGTGCGGGAGGATACTCACGGCCTGGAAGTCGCGGACTGAATCCGTGCTCCTCACGACCTCAAACTTGATGTTGGGCAGATCCTCCGGCAGCGGTGGGACGCAGACCGCCGGGCGCTTCACCGCACTGCCTGGAGTGGAACTCCCCAACTCCTGAGTGAAATCGACTTTGGCCGGCCGCCTCCTGAACGCTGGTTCCTCGGCGACAGATCGGAGAATCGGAACAGTGGCTTGCCCCGGGCGACGGACGTTCCACATCCTGCCCCAGTAGTTGAGCGACGTTGTCTCGACGACCCAGCACGAAGCATCTTCGGCGATGACGAGAGAAGACACGCCCTCCCACGGTGTCATGCCGTGATAGAACGACTCGCCTCGCGCCAGTTGGTCCGGTTCATATAAGAACACCTTGTGAACGGCGACCTGCGGTACGTCAGGATGGCTCAGGCGGCGGCGTGATGGGAATCCCGGATCTGGTTCACTTTCGCGCCAGAAAGGCTCATTGGTCGCCGTGAGATAGACGAATCGCTCGGATGGGTCGACCGCAATAATGGAGCGCACGCCAAGCCCGCTTTCTGTAACAAAGCGAAAACGCGAGCCGTCGCGCCGGCGAATCTCCACGCGCGGCTCTCCGTCGGCCTCACTCATCCAAACGAACGCGCTCCCATCCGCCAGCCACTTCGGCCCCCCATGCAGATTCACCCACGCCTCATCTTTCTCCACCAGCAGCGTCCCCGTCAGCCCCGTCGTCGGCTCAACCTCCAGCAGCACCTGCTCCGTCTGCTCCCGGTTCTGCACCAGGATCGTCATCGCCCCCTTCTCCGGCCAATCGACCCGCGCGAGGTACGGATATTTCGCCGCGTCCCACTGCACCCATGTGGGCTCAGTCCCGCCGTTGCGCGTGCTCACGATGCCGAGGCGCACCTTCGCATTTGCCTTCCCCGCCCGGGGATACGGCCACCGCCGCGCCTCCTTCTCGGGATTCAGCGGATCGGCAATTGTGAAGACCTCCATCCCCGCCGTGTCTGTCCGCTGAAACGCGATGAAGTTGCCGTCGGGCGACCACCAGTAGCCTTCGCGCCGGTCCATCTCCTCCTGGGCGACGAACTCTGCGAGGCCGTTCTCAATCGTCCCGCCCGCACCGGAAGTGATCTTCCGCTCGATGCCGGAATCCACCTCCGTGACAAAGACCTCGCCCCCACGAACGCAGGCGATCATGGAGCCGTCAGGCGAGAACCGAGGGTCAATGGGATACCCAGCCTCCGATTTCAACTCGCGCTGCTCGCCGCTCGCGCGGTCATAAACGAAAAGCCGCCCCGACAGCGGCACGAGAATCTTCCGCCCGTCCTTCGAGAGCGAGTACGACGCAATGCCGCGCGACGCCATGCGCCTGCGCTCGCGCCGGGCAAGTTCCTCGGCCGTCAGGTGTTCCTCCACGCCCGCCAGGATTCCGTCGGCCGTCAGAAGAACCCGCTCGGTCCCCGTGGCGATGTCGAACTCGTAAAGGTCCTGTACGAACGTCCGCGGCCCGGAACGGAGAAAAAGGACGTGCTGCCCGCCGGGGACGCAGGTTATGGCGGTCGGCGTGCCGAGCCGAAAACGGTACGTGGCGGCGTACTGCTCCAGAAACGACGGATCGGCGATGGATTCAGGATGGGCGGGAGCGGGAGTCGCCCCAACTGACTCGGGCGGTTTCCCGATATTCGGCTTGTTCTGCGCACAGCCCGGCCAGGCGAGCGTAAGGGCAAGGACAAGAGTCAATCCGAGAGGGCGTGGCATGGGCGGCTCCTGAGCAAACACGATACCCGGAGATTGCCCATTTTGACGGAAATCGGGAAAGTTTGGGCAATTGTTGGCCTTGGCCCGAATCGGGTTTACATTTGAAGTGCCGCTTCGGTGCGACCGATACGCGGGCTGTTCCCTTGGCGGAAAAAGGATGATGTCATGCGCACGCTCACCGCACTCACCGTTTTGATGACCGCCTCCGTCGCGTTTGCCGGCCCTGATTGGACGGAGGTTCCCGACGCCCCGAAGATCCCGCCGGGGCAGGGCATCCCGTTCTCGCCGGTGAACTCGATCATGGGCGAGTTGACAGGGATCGACGCCGCCGGCGGACCGGATACGGCGGACCTCTACGCAATCACGACAACCGCCCCCGGAACGGTCGTGAAGACCGGCGGCGGCGGACCATTGCGCGAGGCCGACTTCGACACCATCCTCGTCGTGTTCAGGACCGACGGCACCGGCGTCGTGGCGAATGATGACGTCGCCCCGGGCGATACCTCGTCCGCCGTAACCATCCCGTCGCCCGGCACCTACCTGGTCGCCGTCGCCGCGAAGGGCGTTCAGCCGGTCTCGGCCGGCGGCATCATGTTCAACATCTACCAGCCCGGAAAGCAGTACCTGCAGGTCGGCCCGACGAACGCCGGGATGCAGCCCGTGCTCGACTTCGTCGGCACGCCCCTTGACCCCGAGCCGAGGCACTACATCATGCGACTCTCCAAGGGCATCCCGGCCATGTCCGGCCCGGCCCTCGCAGCCCTCGGCGCGGCGTTTGTCGTCGGGTCCATCCTGATACTCCGCCGAATGACGCCCGGCACCTAACCGTCCGCGGCGACACTGCCGGGTGCCACGGCCGGCGCAGCGAGTCTTCGAGCGAAGTCGGCCGTGGCAAGCGCCGCAGGGTGCCACGCCCTGGAAAGGGCGTGCCACGATCCGCGCCGATCATGCAGCGCCATGATCGCCCGCGCGGGTGCCGGGAATCACGCCGGGCATCCACACTTCGCGGAGGTCCTGTTCATCGCAAACTCGGCGGAGCAGCAGGTAGACAAGCGTGCCGGCGGTCGCATGCCACGATATAAGCACCCCGGAGAGAACAAGCGACACGACAAGTTGCCAGAACGAGATGACCGACCCGGCGAAGGAAGTCTGCATGCCGGGCTCGAAGAGCGCGCGAGATCGCTCGGCGGGCAGGAATGAGCCTGCCATGCCCGCGGTCAGGTCCGCCGCCCCATTCAGGATCCACGCCGCCAACCCCAGCGCGATCAGTCCCTGCGCCGCCGCCAGCGCAAGGTAGAGCAGCGAGCGCCCAGGCCTGCCGAGGAGATACGCGTAGATGCGCTGCACCGCGTCAACAGAGTCGGTCCCTTCGACGGCGACGGCGGGAGGCAACAGCGATTGCCCGATCATGAAGCCCAGAAGCAGAACGTAAACCGCCAGACCAACCGCGAGAAACACGCCGTAGAGAAGCGAGCCGACAACGTTGATCCCCGGCAGCCCAAGGAGCAGCCACCCGAAGACCTTCAACCCCCCCACTCCGATCGCGACGATGACGAGCGGAATCATCAGCGACCCCAGCAACGCCCTCCACCATCGAAACCCGAACGCAAGCGACTCGCGCACGCCCAGGTTCGTGCCGACGGCGACATCGAGCGCGACGGAGCGCGCGATCGCGCCCGTCGCAATGGCGAGGATGGGCGCGAGAAGCAGCACGGCGAGCCCCGCCGTCAAGGGCCGAAACTCGAGCAGCCCCATGATGTGCCCAAACGTCGCATCGCCGAGCGATTGCAGGGCCAGGGCGGGATCGAGCGCGATGAACTGCTCCGACGCGTCGAACCACCCGTCGCGCAGCCGCCAGACCAGCGGCGAACCCACGCCTTCGATGTTGGCGAACGAAAGCGCCCAGTCGAGGATCGAGCCGACGCCCCATAGCGCGAGCATGCCCAGCATGCCGATCAGGATGCGCGGCGGCTGAAGCGCGAGCACCGGCGTGCGCAGAAGCAAGGGCCACACGAGCCCGGCGGTGAGTTCGTCCAGCGTAACCGGCCCGGTGCGCCATGGCCGCGGCGGAGTTGGGGAGGGGACTTCCACGAGTGCGGATGCTAATCGAAGTTGAACTCCGGTACCGCCAAGGGTCCGCGATCCAACTCGGGCCCGCGGCGACCCGCCGCGCCGCCGGCCGCGGCGCCCGGAGGGGTTCCTATGATGCGGCATGGGCGCGGACGGGTTTCGACCGTTTGACATAGTGTCGGAGTACAAGCCGACGGGCGATCAGCCCGGAGCCATCGCCGCGCTCGTGGATCGGCTGAGGCGGGGCGAATCGTCGGCGTGCCTGCTGGGGGCGACGGGGACCGGCAAGACCTTCACGATGGCCCACGTCATCCAGGCGATGCAGCGCCCGACCCTGATCCTGTCGCACAACAAGACCCTCGCCGCCCAGTTGTACGAGGAGATGAAGGAACTGTTCCCGAAGAACGCCGTCGCCTACTTCGTGTCGTACTACGACTACTACCAGCCGGAGGCGTACATCCCCGCGCGGGACATCTACATCGAAAAGGACGCTTCGCGAAACGATGACCTGGACCGGCTTCGCCTGCTCGCGACCAGCAGCCTGCTCTCGCGTCCCGATGCGGTCGTCGTTTCCAGCGTGTCGTGCATCTTCGGCCTGGGCTCGCCGGACGCGTACATGAACCGCGTCTACCCGCTGCATAAGGGCGAGCGGCTGAATCGCCGCGACTTTCTCCTCGCGCTCAGCGGCATGCAGTACCAGCGCGCGGAGATCGACTTCAAGCGCGGCACATACCGCGTGCGCGGCGACGTGATCGAGGTCCACCCGGCCTACGAGCAGCACGCGCTCCGCATCGAGATGTTCGGCGACGAGATCGAGAGCCTCGCGCTGATCGACCCGCTCTCGGGCGAGGTGCTCGCGGAGGAGAGGGCGTACTTCGTCTTCCCGGCGGTCCACTATGTGCCGCCCGAGGACGAACTGAAGCAGATCTGCGGGAACATCCGCGCCGAGTTGGACGCGAGGGTCATGGCGTTTCGATCGGAGGGCAAACTGCTGGAGGCGCAGCGCCTGCTGGCGCGGACAAAGTACGACCTTGAGATGATCGAGGAAGTCGGCTACTGCAACGGGATCGAGAACTACTCGCGCCACTTCGACGGGCGCAAGCCCGGGGAACGGCCTTTCACGCTGCTGGATTACTTCTCGCGCGGGCCGGCGTTTGACGGCGTGAATCACGCCGGCGGCGGCCGCGAATGGCTGATGTTCATCGACGAGAGCCACGCCACCGTGCCGCAGATCCGGGCGATGTTCAACGGCGATCGGCAGCGGAAGCAGGTCCTGGTCGAGCACGGGTTCCGCCTGCCGTGCGCGCTGGACAATCGCCCCCTGACGTTCGAGGAGTTCGAGTCGATCGTGCCGCAGTTGGTGTTCGTGAGCGCGACGCCGGGGCCGTATGAACTCGAGCGCGTCAAGGGGGAGGTGGCGGAACAGGTGATCCGACCGACGGGGCTGGTCGATCCCCAGTTGTTCGTCAGGCCGGCGAGCGGGCAGGTGCCGGACCTGATCGCCGAGTGCCGCACGCGGGCGCATCGCGGCGAGCGCGTGCTGGTGACCGCGCTGACAAAGCGCCTGTGCGAAGACCTGACGAACTACCTCGACAAGGCGGGCCTGCGCGTGCGGTACCTGCACAGCGAGATTGAAACGCTCGAGCGTCTCGAGATACTCCGCGAACTGCGCGAGGGGGCATTCGACGTGCTCGTGGGAGTGAACCTGCTGAGGGAAGGGCTGGATTTGCCGGAGGTTTCGCTTGTGTGCATCCTCGACGCGGACAAGACGGGCTTCCTGCGCAGCCCGACGAGCCTGATCCAGACGATCGGGCGAGCCGCGAGAAACGCGGGCGGCGTCGTGATCCTGTACGCCGATGCGGCGACCCCCGCGATGCAGGCGGCGATCGACGAGACCGATCGCCGGCGCGCCAAGCAGATCGCATACAACAAGGAGCACGGCATCACGCCCGAAACGATCGTCAAGGCGATTCGTCGGGG
>CAZBDZ010000054.1:14117-25681 GCA_964490785.1 uncultured Phycisphaeraceae bacterium | reverse complement strand
CCGATCACCTCGAACATCTCGGCCCGGATGCGGGCGACCTCGCTCATGCCCATCTGGTGGATCTGCTCAGCGGTCAAATCGAGCGTGGTCATCGTGCGCAGGCGGAAGTTGTAGAACGCCTCGCCGTCGGGCAGGTCGCGGGCGGCGATGGTCTCGCGGCAGTGGGGGACGTACTCCTTGTCGAGAAACTCGGCGAAACGCTTGAAGGCGGGGACGACGCTCTCGCGGATCGCCTTCCTGCCGCGCTCGGCAAGTTCGCCCGTCGCGCCCGCGAGGGGCCTGTACATCGCGTGCGCGGCGGGGTCGGCGAGGAAGCGGTCGTCGGCCTGCGAGGCGGCCTGCGCGGGAACCGTGCCCATCACGACCCTCGGCGGCGTGCGCCCGGTCGTCAGCCCCTCGCGCATGTTGGCGATGATCTGATCGAGATACGCGGGAATCGCCTCAAGGCGCGCCGTGTAAGCCTCGAGGTGTTTCGTCTCGGTGAATGAAAGGAAGTCTGGGAGTTGCGGCAGGCCGTTCTGCGGGCCGTTCTGCTGCGTCACGGGCATCTGCCACGAGTTGAATCGCTCGGCGTCGATCCTGAGGCGCAGTTCGTATCGCAACAGCGCGAAGTTCGTGCCGTTCTCGGCGGAAAGGTCCGCGGGGTTCACGGCCTCCAATCGCGCAAGGCGGTCGCGCGCATCCTGAATCCACGCCGTTCGCGCGCCGGCGGAAAGGTCCGGCATCCGATCGTCGAACTCGCGGTAGCCGCGACGGCTGGCGTCGAGCGGATCCTGCTTCAACTGCGCCTGGAAGTCCTCCTCCAGCAAGGCGAGCAGCCGATCATCGGCGGGCGCCGCCGCGGCGATTGATGCCCCGATCCCGTACGGAAGCCAGAGAAGGAGCGATACGGCCGCGAGAATTCGTGGTGTCATGTCAACAGCGTACCGAACGGATGCGACGGGGTTTCCGGGTCAAGCCCGACGATCCGGTCCGCGCGTCAAGGCCCTACCATTCCGCCGATGACCGACCACGCCGCGATCGACCTTCGTTCGGACACGGTAACGCGCCCTTCCGAGGCGATGCGCCGCGCCATGATGGCGGCGCCGCTCGGCGATGATGTCCTGGGCGACGACCCGACGGTCATCGAACTTCAGGAGCGCGTCGCGGCGCTGCTCGGCAAGGAGGGCGCGTGCTTTGTGCCCTCCGGGACGATGGCGAACCAGGCGTCGATCCGCGCCCTGACCGAGCCGGGGGACGAGATCATCGGGCACAAGGACTCGCACATCATCCACTACGAAGGCGGGGCGCCGGCGGTCATCTCCGGCTGCATGGTCGCCGCCGCGGAGGGCGAACGCGGGCGGTTCTCGCTGGACGAGTTCAACAGGCTCGTACGGCCCGACAATGTGCATGCCCCGCGCACGCGCCTCCTGGTCATCGAGAACACGCACAACCGCGGCGGGGGCGCCGTCTGGCCTCTCGATCAGATCGCGGCCCTGACCGGGCGGGCGCGCGAACTGGGCTTGAAGCGCCACCTCGACGGCGCGAGGCTGTGGAACGCGAGCGTCGCATCCGGCGTCCCGCCACGGGAGTACGCGAGGCACTTCGACACCGTGTCCACCTGCTTCAGCAAGGGGCTCGGCGCGCCCGTCGGCTCCACGGTGGCGGGCGATCGCGCGACAATCGCCAGAGTCGCGCGAATCCGCAAGATGCTCGGCGGCGCCATGCGGCAATCGGGCGTGCTTGCGGCGGCGGCGATCTTCGCCCTCGAGAACAACATCAGCCGCCTCGCGGAAGACCACGCGAATGCCAGGCGATTGGCCGAGACGCTGGCTGATGTGGAGGGACTTCGTGTCGATCTGGCGGCGGTCGAGACGAACATCGTGTACGTGGACGTCGCCCCGGAGCTCGGCACAGCCGCGGAGTTCTGCGGGCGTCTGCACGCCCGCGGCGTGTGGGTGCTGCCCACGGGCCCGCGGCGTCTCAGGGTGGTAACACACCTTGACGTGTCGCGCGAGGGGATCGAGCGGGCGGTCGCGGTATTCGACTCGTGCGCCCGGGCGACCTGATGGCGAACGCCGAGCCGATCGCGCTACGCCTCCGCGAAGGCCTTCGGTGAAATCGCCAAGTCTCGTTGGATCGCGCGGAGCGTCCCGCGAGGCAGATCGCGTCCGCCGTGGCGGGGGATTGTCGTGAATCTCCGGTTCGAGGGGCGCCACCAGATCTCGTGCGATCCCGCGGCGTGCCGCACGAACTCGCACCCAAGAGCGCGAAGTCTGCGAGTGGCCTCGCGGTAGTTCACGCGGCCACCAGCACCTGGACTTTCACCGGCGGCTTCGGCGCGGCGATGCCGCGCGGCAGCGGCACACCTTTCTTCTTCATCGCTGCGATAAGCGCCCTTGCCACTCGCGGCACCAGTCTCAAGACCTCATCGATCGAATCGGCCTGCACGTTCAAGCCCGGCAGGCTCGCCGAGCGTCCGAGGAACGATCCATCGTCAAGACGTTCGATGGTGAGCGGGAGCAAGTATGAATCGGATTGCCGGCGCATGGCGGATTGTAGGCGAGCGATCGCGGATCACGTCCCTTCCTGCTTCGCGATCTGCCATTCCTCGATCTCGATCGGCGCCTGCCGGCCGAAGATCGTCACGAGCACGCGCACCAGGCCCTTGTCGGGCAGCATCTCGTCCACCGTCCCCTCGTAGCCCTCGAAGGGGCCTTCCTTGATGACGACGTGGTCGCCCTTCACGAAGACCAGTTTGACCTCGGGCATCTCCTCAGGCCTGCGGGAATCGAGGAGCATCTTCTCCGTCTCGTGGTTGGCGAGGGCGGTGGGTCGTCCCGTCGCGCCGACGAAGTCCCCGACGCCCGTCGTCTCCTTGATGAGGAAGAACACGTCCTGGGGGATGCGGCCGTCGGGCTCGAGCTTCATCTCGACGAAGACGTAGCCCGGATACAGTTTGGTCTCGGTAATTCGCTGCTTTCCCGCCTTGACGGTCCGGGTCTTCTCCGTCGGCACGAGGATGCGGTTCACGAGATGCTTCATCCCCTCGATCTCGATCTTGCGGAGGAGCGTCTCGCGGACGTAGTCCTCCTTGTTCGACGCGACCCGGAGGACGAACCAGTTCATCCCTTCCGTTACCAGAGGCTCATCGGGGCGCAACTGACCGGAGCGCTCGGGCTGACCTGCGGGCGACGCGGGGGGAGTCTTTTCGGTCATGGTGTCGGTCTTCATGGTTGGAGGCCTTCTCGGCCTGCGGCCGCGGATCAGTTGGTCGGGTTCAGGATGCGGATCGCCTGGAAGAAGCGCGAGAAGCCGATGTCCACGATGAACAGGCACGCCGCGAGGATCACCGCAACCCCGACGACAACCCAGGTGGAACCGACCAGTTCCTTCTTGCTCGACCAGTTGACCTTCTTCATCTCGCCTTCGGTGGAGATCAGGAACTCGCCGCTGCCCGGCCTCGAGTAGGCGAACCAGTAGCACAGACCCGCGCCGATGATCACGACGATGATGGCCGCCCCGTACTGGATGAACACAGGTTCGACCGCGTAGGTGCCGTCGGGCCGGCGGAAGAAGTCGCCCTTGCGCAACTGGCCCGCGAGCCAGGCCGCGCCCCACGCGAACATGACCATGCCCCCCATGAAGGTCATCAGCCGCGTCCAGTGCCCTTGGCCCTGCTTGTAGATCCCGATGTCCATCCGTTCACCTTTTTCTGAGAGGGAAGGGCCCCGGCGGGCCCGCTCCGCACAACACGCCGGGAGGGAATCGAACCCGCAACCTGCGGATTTGGAATCCGCTGCTCTGCCAATTGAGCTACCGGCGTCCTGATCGGCACGCCGCCCGCGCCCCTGGGGGGGCGCGGAACGGGAGCCTATTTCCTCTTGATCTTATGCAGCGTGTGCTTGCGGAGCCGCGGGCAGTATTTGCTGAACCCCGCCTTGAGTTTCTCGGGCATCCCGCCCTTGACGTTGATGGACGTGCGGTAGTTCAGGTCTCCGCTCTCGGAGCACTGAAGCCACACGTATTCCCGCGCCTCGCCTTTTTTCTTGGCCATGGTTGAATCCCGCTTTCGACAAAGCCGGCGGACCCGGGCAATCGGGTCCGCCGGGGAATGCTCGTTTCGTCAGCCGACGATCAGCCGTCGAGGATCTCGGTGACGACGCCCGAACCGACGGTGCGGCCGCCCTCGCGGACGGCGAACCGGAGGCCCTTCTCCATGGCGATCGGCTTCTCGCCCAGGTCGATCTCCATCTGGATGTTGTCGCCGGGCATGCACATCTCGGCCCCGCCGAGGAGTTTCACCGAGCCGGTGACGTCCGTGGTGCGGAAGTAGAACTGCGGCTTGTACCCGCTGAAGAACGGCGTGTGCCGCCCGCCCTCTTCCTTGGTGAGGACGTAGACCTCGCCCTTGAACTTCGCGTGGGGCTTGATCGAGTTGGGCTTGCAGATGACCTGCCCGCGCTCGATGTCATTCTTCTCGATGCCGCGGAGGAGGACGCCGACGTTGTCGCCGGCCTCGCCGGATTCGAGGGTCTTCTGGAACATCTCGACGCCCGTGATGACGGTCTTCTTCTTCTCCGCCGACAGGCCGACGACCTCGACTTCGTCGCCGACCTTGCAGAGGCCGCGCTCGATACGGCCGGTGGCGACCGTGCCGCGACCCTTGATCGAGAAGACGTCCTCGACCGACATGAGGAAGGGCTTGTCCTTCTCGCGGGCGGGCAGCGGCACGTATTCATCGAGCGCCTTGACGAGGGCGTCGATGGGGGCGTTGGCCTTGTCGTCGCCGGGGTTCTCGATCGCGGCCTTGGACTGGCCGCGGATGATCGGCGTCTTGTCGCCGGGGAACTGGTACTTGTTCAGCAGTTCGCGCACCTCGAGTTCGACGAGGTCAAGGAGTTCCGGGTCGTCCACGAGGTCCACTTTGTTGAGGAAGACGACGATGTACGGCACGCCGACCTGCCGCGCGAGGAGCACGTGCTCGCGGGTCTGCGGCATGGGGCCGTCGGCCGCCGAGACCACCAGGATGGCGCCGTCCATCTGGGCGGCGCCGGTGATCATGTTCTTCACGAAGTCGGCGTGGCCCGGGCAGTCCACGTGGGCGTAGTGCCTCGACTGGGACTCATACTCGGTGTGCGACGCCGCGATCGTCACCGTCTTGGACGCGTCGCGGACCGTGCCGCCCTTGGTGATCTCGGCGTAGGACTTGGCCTTCGTCCCGTACTTCGCCGCCGAGCGCGCCGCCAGCGCCGCCGTCAGCGTCGATTTCCCGTGGTCGATGTGCCCGATCGTGCCGACGTTGACGTGCGGCTTTGTCCGTTGGAATACGTCTTTCGCCATGACTACCGAAACCTCCACCGAACGCCGCGGCACAAGAAAACCGCGCGCCGGCCGACAAGATCGTTCGCCGCCGGCCTCATTGCCGACGGCCTTGAAGCCCGGCCCCGACTGGGGGGAACCATCCGAGCGATTGCCGCGCCGCCGAACCGTTCGACGGACGCCTGAAGCCCCGGCCCCACCGGGGGCGGAGCGGAACCGATCAACCAGATTCGCCGCTCCACCAGCGACGACCCAACCCCCGACCGGGAGAGGGGGCAACATCATGCCCGAAACCGGCCACGAACGCCAGCCGTCCCACCAATCGTGCCACCGATCACTGCCTTGAGTGATCGGTGCCCGCGCCGCCCGCACCAGCCGGGCAGCCCATCCAAAGCCACCAGAGGGGATTGAACCCTCGACCTCACCCTTACCAAGGGTGTGCTCTACCACTGAGCTACGGTGGCCACGCCGGGGCAAAGCCACCGGCGGGGAGGAAATGTAGCGGCTTGGACTGCCACGGACAACCGCCGGGATACCGCCCATCTCCCTGACAAAGCCCTTCCGAGTATCGTTGGCGCATGGCCCCCGCCATCTTCCTCGACCGCGACGACACCCTCATCGCCTGCACCGGCGTGGCCCCCGGCGGCGACCTCGGGGACCCGGCGCTGGTCGCGTTGCTGCCGGGCGTTGTTCAAGGGATGCGCCAACTCAGGAGCGCCGGCTTCCGCCTCGTCGTCGTCTCCAATCAGGGCGGCGTAGCCCGCGGACGCTTTGGCGTCGCGGATGTCGAGCGCGTCAATGCGCGGGTCAACGAACTGCTTGAAGGGATGATCGACGCCTTCCGCTATTGCCCCTATCACCCGAAGGGCGTCGTCCCCGAGTTCACGCGCGAGCATCCGTGGCGGAAGCCGACGCCGGGCATGATCCTCGACGCCGCTGCGGCCCTCTCCATCGACCTCCCGGCGTCCTGGACCGTCGGCGACGCGCCGCGCGACATCGAGGCGGGCCTTGCCGCGGGGACGCGCACGGTGCTGATTGATCCCGTGCCGGGCCGACGGGCTCCGGACAGCGGGGGCACAAGGGCGCATTTCGTCGTGCCGAACATCGTTGCCGCCGCTGCGGTCATTCTGCGAGAATCGACGCGATGAGCGAGCCCACCGCCATCACGTTGCGGGCGCTTGAGGGATCACCTCTCGCCGACGACAAGGTGCGGGGCGTCGTGGTCGCGACGGCCAACTCGATCGCGGAGCGCAACGCGGTGAGCGTGACCGCCATCAATCACGACGCCCAGTCGATCACGGTCGCCCTGGCGGCCTCGCGGCTTGTCGCCCTGGGCTTCGCCGCCGAACTCCGCCGGGTGACGGACACCTGGTACCGCAAGAGGACGGGCCGAAGCCTCTGGGGCGAGCCGCGTGTGCCGGGGGATGAGTGGGAGATTTGAATGAACAGTGGACAGCGGACAGTGGACAGCGGACAGTGGACATGAGGACATAGAGCGCTCCTTTCGAGAGCGTCCTGTCTCTATGTCCACTGTCCACTGTCCGCTGTCCACGTTCCCCATGCCCCTCCCCCGTCCATCTCGTCTCCTGATCGTCCTCCCCTCGTGGGTGGGCGATGCCGTCATGGCGACGCCGGCGCTGCGCGCCCTCCGGCGGGCGCTGCCGGGGGCGCTGATCGGCGGGCTGGTGCGCCCGGGGCTGGACGACCTCCTGCGCGGCACGGACCTCATTGACGAGGTGCATGTTGATCGACCGGTCGGGATGATGGGGCCGAAGCGCGTCGCGTCGCGCGTGCGGACAAACCGGTACGACGCGGCGATCCTGCTCACGAACTCCTTCTCGACGGCGCTCATCACGCGCCTTGCGGGCATCCCGCGCCGCTTCGGCTACGACCGCGACGGGCGCGGACTGCTCCTGACGGATCGGTTGAGCGCACCGCGCCGCCGCGATGTCGAGCCTTACAAACGCTCCCGCACCGCGCCGAGCGAGTGGGCCCCGATCCCCGCGTGCGACTACTACTTCGCTCTCGCCCGGCATTTCCTCGACGCGCTCGACCTCGATTCGGGGCCGATGGGGGCCATGGAGTTGCGCGTCACCGAGGACGAGCGAGCCGCGGCGGATCAGTTGCTTGGGTCAATCAGTTCACCAGGGAGCGCATCGAGGGACACGGAGAGAAGCGGGGGGATGGGACAGCAGCATCAAGATGCTTCATCCCAAACTCCTCCTCCGTGCGACTCCGTGCCCTCCGTGGTGAATCGGTTCGTCCTGCTCAATCCCGGCGGCAACGACCCCGCGAAACGATGGCCTGCCGAGCGCTTCGCCGAACTCGCGGCGTACCTCGCGCGAGACTATGGCATGACCGTGCTCGTCTCCGGCTCGCCTGCGGAAGCGGAACTGACCGCGAGCATCGTGGCGAGTGTTCCGGCGCAGGAGCGTCGCCAGGTTGTGGACTTGCCGAAGCGAATCGCGGCGCAATCCTCGCCGCACGTCGGCGGGCTGGGGCTGCTCAAAGCGATGGTCGCGCGCTGCGCCCTCATGGTTACAAACGACACGGGACCCCGCCATATCGCGGCGGCGCTCGGCGTGCCGGTCGTGTCCCTCTTCGGCCCGACCGATCATCGCTGGACCACGATCCCCTTCGATCGCGAGCGCGTCGTTCTCGCTGATCCGACGCTGCCCGAGGAGGAAGTTGCCAACGATCACTCGGTGCGTTGCGCCATCGAGCGCATCACGGTCGAGCGAGTGAAGGATGCGGTCGCCGACCTCCTGTCGCAATGAGGCCGCGCCGCGAGTCGTGGGCGTCATGGAAAGAACAGAGGCCCGTTTCCGGGCCTCTTTCGGAGGAGAGAGATGTTCAGGTCCGGGGAGTCGTTTTCCCGGCAAATGGCAAGCGACGGAACCGCAAGACTCTCACGCGGACCATTTGCGATTCCGAGTGATACGGTTCGACGCTCCTTCGCCGCACGCTCGGGATGAGCGCAGGCTCCGCGCAGCGAATCCCGTGGCGGGCGCCTCTGACCGAGCGCCACGACCGACTGCGCTGGCCGTCGCACCCGACTTCTCCGCTTCTCACACGCACTCTCAGGTTCGGAATCCACGATGAACCGAGATCAGGCTGCGCGAGTGCCGCCGGCCTTGTCCCGGATCCCGAGAAAGTTCGCCAGCATCCTCGGCCCGTCCACCGTCAGGAAGGACTCCGGGTGAAACTGCACGCCTTCGAGCGGCGCCTCGCCGGGCTTCCCGAGGCGCCGCAAGCCCATGACGACCTCCGCCTTCGTGCCGTCGTCGAGTACGTCGGTCGTCCACGCCGAGACCTCCCAACCCTGCGCGGGAACCGTGGAGCGAAGGACGACCAGGCTGTGATACCGCGTTGCGACGAACGGCGACGGGATTCCGCGGAAGATTCCTCGGCCGTCGTGGGCGATTTCGCTCGTCTTCCCGTGCATGATTCGGCTGTGGCGCGCCACGGTCATGCCGTGCGTGTGCCCGATGCATTGGTGCCCCAGGCATACGCCCAGCACGGGCACGCGGCCCGCGAAACGCATGATGATCTCGTTCGATACTCCCGCCTCGGTCGGCGAGCAAGGCCCGGGCGAAACGATGACGTGCGTCGGCCGGAGCGCCTCGGCCTCCTCAACGGTGATCTCGTCATTCCGGACCACGCGGAGGTCGATCGCCGGATCGAGTTCCCCGATGCGCTGGACAAGGTTCCACGTGAAGGAATCGTAGTTGTCGATGAGGAGGATCATGGGAGTGGCTCCCGAGCGCCGCCGAATCGGGCGAACAGCGCCGACGCGCCGGCCTTGCCGACGCCGTTGTAGACCGTCAATCCCCCGCGTGTCTTCGCACCGTCCCGGTACCGAAACATGAGTGGGACCAGCCGCGGAACGTAGCGCTCCGCAAGGTTGGTGTATCCCCGGTGCAGGTGGATGCTCTCAATCGCCTCGCCAAGAAAAAACCGCCCGCACACGGGGAACAGTATCGCCGAGCAGTTGAGATCGCAAACCTGCAACGCCGCGTGGTTGTCGCTGTGGCCAAAGAGCGGCGCCTCGATGACCCGAGGGTATGGATCGCCGGCGAACCGGAACTTCTGCGTGAATACACTGTGCGACGTTTGCGAGTTCGGCCGAGGCATTCGGCTGTCAGCGATGACGACGCCTGTCGAGCGGCGATCTTCAAGAAACGCCTGAAACGTCGCGCACAGATCTTGCACCGAGAATGTGTACACGGAGCCGCCCCGGAACTCCTCGCCTGGTATCTTGATCCACACCCGCGAGCACAGGCGGCAGTCGCTGTTCCGCAGGAGCGCCACCGAGTGGTCGAGGAAGCCGGCAGCGTGGCGACGCGCGTTGCGCCCGCCTTTTCGGAAGGCCTTTCGAATGTCCGCGCCCTTGATTTCGGCTCGCTGCCAGTCGTGGGGCTTGGCGGTCGGAGGCACGAGATTCGGAAAGAACCGTCGTTTGAGGGCGATCCACTCGCGTGTGAATCCCTCGAGGCGACCGAGGTCAAGGAAGAGTCCGGTCAGGCAGATCAGCGGCTGAATGCTCGAATGGGCCCTCGGAAGAGAGCCGAGGCACCCTGCCTCGTCTATGTACATCGCGAACATGGGCGTGTAGCATAATTACAACCGCGACCGCCATAGGGCGATCGCGGGATTTGCTGCCTGACCGGTGGTCAGTTCAGCCGGACTACATGCCGTTTATCATAGCATGGACCGGAGCGAGAGGCAAGTATCGACGCCCGAATATCGGGCGTGAAGCCGTCATGGTGTGCCCTACGCCGCCTTCGCCTCCGTCCCCGCCACGCCGTCGCGGGTAACGTAGAACAGCCGGTCCGTGATCGGGTACGGCAATCGGTGGAAGTCCTGCTCGACGCGTTCCTGCACCTTCTTCACGAACTGGTTGGGCTTGGGCGTGAGCGCGAGGAACATGTCGCGCGAGGGGGTGGCGACGAGGAAGTCGCCCCCCATCTCCGGCGCCAACTTCTCGAACAACGAATCCAGAAGCAGCCGCGAAGCGTCGTACCCGTCCTGGTTGGCGAGGAGAATGGCGTGCCCGCCGTCGGCCGCGTCCATCATGCGGAGTTCGAGTTCGGGCGTGTACTTGCGCAGATTCCGGCGCGCCACCGCCTCGAGTTCATCGACCGTCAGCCCCCAGCGCACCATCTGCTCGGTCGTCACCGACACGGTCATGTAGGGCATGTCGATCACAAAGACGACGACGGTGTCGTTGACGTAGGGCGCATGGGCCACGAGTTCCTGCGACAGGTGCTCGAAAATCGTCACCGGCTGGATGCGCGGCATGATGCGCGGCTTGGCGAGGTCCCACGGCATCGAGGCGGCCGAGAGGGATTCCTCGTCAAACAAGTGCTCGAGGTATTGCTCGACAATCTCCACGCCCCGGTCGGGCGTCGTGGCGACGAGCCGCAGGAGGTTCTCAAGGTCCAGTCGCCGCCCGTTGACGATCATTTCCTTTGGACCGGTCAGCGCGACCTGGTACTCCGGCTTCATGCGGCGGAGCATGGTCGCGACCTGCTCGGCGAAGGCTTCCGGCTCTCGGGGCATCGAGGACATGGTTCACCCACCTCGCAAAGCGACGTTTCCGCCTGAAACAGCCGAACGCCCTGCGCGACTCGGCCCGGCTGTATCGTCATTCCGATACGGAGCCGACACCGCAAAGTTCCCCAAGCGGCCCCGTTCAATCCCGCTAACATGACCCGATCGTTCCAGGCTGCGAGACTCAACCCCCGGAATCATGGTGGAACACCCCTCTCGGACCTGTCGCATTAACGGACCCGCCGGGCCGATCAACCTCGGCGGCGGCGGGCTGGCGATCATCGCCGGCCCGTGCGTCATCGAATCGCGCGACTCGGCGATCGCAATTGCGCACCGCCTCAAGGAGATCTGCACCGCCGAGCGGTTGCCGTTCGTGTTCAAGGCGTCTTTCGACAAGGCCAACCGCACGAGCATCTCGTCGGCACGGGGACCGGGCGCGGACGAGGGATTGCGGATCCTTGCCGACATCCGGCGCGATCTCGCGGTGCCGGTAACAACCGACATCCACCTCCCGGAGCAGGCGGGGCCGGCGGCCGAGGTCGTGGACGTGCTGCAGATTCCCGCGTTCCTGTGCCGGCAGACCGACCTGCTCGTCGCGGCCGGTACGGCGGCGGCGCGGATGGGGCGCGCGGTGAACGTGAAAAAGGGGCAGTTCCTCGCCCCCGACGAGATGACGGGACCGGTCAACAAGATCCTCTCGAGCGGATGTC
>CAZBDZ010000054.1:0-14017 GCA_964490785.1 uncultured Phycisphaeraceae bacterium | reverse complement strand
GTCTACCATTCCGCCATGAAGCGCAAGTGCGACCGCTGCGAGAACGAGGCGACCATTCACGAGGTCGTCATTCGCAACGGCCAGAAGGCCGAGAAGCACCTGTGCGAACACTGCGCCCGGGAGGAAGGGTTCAACCCCCAGCCGCACGCGCCGATTTCGGACCTCATCACGAAGTTCGTGATCGCCCAGGCGGCGGGGGACAAGCCGCAGACGCGCGCGGAGGCGTGCCCGACGTGTGGGCTGACGTTCAACGAGTTCAGGCAGCAGGGGGTCCTGGGGTGCCCCGAGTGCTACGCGACGTTTGAGGCGCTGTTGGGCTCGATGATCGAACGGGCGCACGAGGGGGCGACGCACCACGTGGGGAAATCGCCGCGCCGCACCGGCGGGCCGACCGTCAAGCGGGACCGTATCAGCGCGCTCCGGAAGCAACTCTCGGACGCCATCGCGGCGGAGCAGTATGAGCGGGCGGCGGCGCTGCGCGACGAGTTGCTGCACGCGGAGCATCCCAAAACGTCCAAGCCCAAGGCGACGCGCAGGCCTCCTCAATCATGAGCACGGGCCGGTCCATCCCCGCCGCCGAGTGGCTCCGAGCCGACGCGCCCGACGGCGACGTGGTGCTCTCGTCGCGCATACGTCTGGCGCGCAACTTCGCCGGGTTCCCCTTTGTCGGGCGGTCGCGCCGAGAGGATCGTCGCCACGTCCTGCACCTGGCGCGGCACAACATCATGGAAGGGGACCTCGTGCCGCAGGTCCTTTGGGTCGACCTCAACGAAGTCTCAGAGTTGGAGCGAGCCGTGCTGGTCGAGCGGCACCTGATCTCGAAGCAGCACTCGAAGGGCGACGAGCCGCGCGCCGTGGCCGTGTCCCACCCCGACGAGCGCCTGTCGATCATGGTCAATGAGGAGGATCACCTGCGCATCCAGGTGATCCGCGGCGGGCTGGACCTGACAGGCGCGTTCACTCAGATCGACGAGGTGGACGACAAGATCGAGGCGGCGAGCGACTACGCCTTCTCGCCCCGGTTCGGGTACCTGACGGCGTGCCCGACGAACGTGGGCACGGGGATCCGGGTCAGCGTCATGCTGCACCTGCCGGGGCTGAAGTTGTCGGGCGAGTTGGAGAAGGTGAAGCGGGCCGCGAAAGGGATGAGCCTCGCGGTGCGCGGGTTCTACGGCGAGGGATCGGAGGCGGTGGGAGACTTCTTCCAACTCTCGAACCAAACGACGCTGGGCAAGCGCGAGGAGGATCTGCTGGATGAGTTCGAGCGGCAGATCGTGCCGAGGGTCGTTGAGTATGAGCGCCTGGCCCGGCGCTCGTTGCTGGAGAAGCGACGCGTGATCCTCGAGGACCGCGTGCAGCGGTCGCTGGGAACCCTGCGGCACGCGCGGCTGCTGAAATCGGAGGAGGCCCTGGAAATGCTCTCCTTCGTCCGCCTGGGGATTCACCTGGGGATCATCGAGGGGCTCGACGCCGCCGTCGTCAACAACCTCATCCTCCTGACTCAGCCGGCCCACCTCCAGAAACTCGCGAAAAAACCGATGGAGCAATCCGAGCGGCGCATCGAACGCGCGACAGTGGTGCGGAAGCACCTCGGCGGGGCATAGAACGCCCGCCCTTGGGTGTCGCGCCACGAATCCACGCGGGGTATGATCGTGCCGTGGAGCGCATCTATTTCGACAACGCGGCAACGAGCAGCCCGAAGCCGGAGACGGTCTGGCACGCCATGGCCGACTACGCGACGCGCCTCGGCGGCTCGCCGGGCCGAGGAGCCTATTTCGAGTCCCGGGAGGCAGGTCGGCTGATGCGCCTCTGCCGGGAGCGGATCTGCCGGCTGATCAACGGCGAGTCGGCGGATCATGTGGTCTTCGCGCTCAACACGTCCGATGCGCTGAACCTGGCGATCAAGGGCATCCTCCTCCCCCGATTGGCACGGGGCGACCAGGTGCATGCGGTAACGTCGTGGATGGACCACAACTCGGTGCTCCGGCCGCTGAACGCCCTCGCGGAGATGTTCCCGGGGCGGGTCGAGATCACCCGGCTGCGGCCGGAATCGGAAACGACGCGGCTGGACCCGGCGGCGTTGCGGACGGCACTGAAAGCGCGGGGCAGCGCCGACCTTGTCGCCATCAATCATGTGAGCAACGTCACGGGAGTGGTGCAGCCTGTGGAGGAGATGGGATCGATCTGCCGCGAGTTCGGGGCGGTGTTCCTGGTGGACGGGGCGCAGTCCCTTGGGCATATCGCGGTTGACGTTCGAAAGGCGTGCATCGATCTGCTCGCGTTCCCGGGGCACAAGGGCTTGCTGGGCCCGACCGGGACAGGCGGCCTGTACATCACGCCGGGGACGGAGCAGCGGCTGTCGAGCGTGCGCGAGGGCGGAACCGGCTCGCGCAGCGAGTCGGCGGTGCAGCCGGGGAACCTCCCGGATAAGTACGAGCCGGGCTCGCAGAACGCGGTTGGGGTCATCGGGTTATCCGAGGGCGTGCGGTATCTGCTGGAGTTCGAGCATGCCGGGATGAAGGGGATGGAGGCCGTCGTGGCGCACGAGCATGCGCTCATCGAGGTGTTTCTGGAGGGCGTCGGGCGAGTCGTGGACGATGGACTGGCGCGCCTGATGGGGCCGCGTGAGACGGCGGCGCGGACAGGAGTGTTCACCTTCGCGTTCCGGGACCTCGATCCTCACGCGGCGGCGGCGATCCTCGAGTCGGAGTTCGGGATCCTCACGCGCGCAGGGCTGCATTGCGCGCCGTTGGCGCACGAGCACCTGTCAAAGTGCATGGAATCCACAGGTTCCGAGGCGGGCGAGCCGGGACTGCAAGGCGGCGTGCGCCTGAGCCTGGGACCATTCCACACGCCGGAACAAGTCCGGCGCGCCGCCGCCGCAGTCGCGGAAGTTGCCGAAAGCACCGCAGCGCACGCGCGATAACGTCCCTTTTGCGCGATGTCTCATATCCCATGAGTTTCTCTTGTGCCACTGGCGGCTCGTCCGCCAGTGCCGTCTCCCGTGCCACTGGCGGCTCGCCCGCCAGTGCGAGAACCGGTTGCGCCCGATCACCCAACGCACTTCCAGTCGCACTGGCTGGCAAGCAGCCAGTGGCACACGATCCCCCCGTCCTCGTGCCTACCGCGCGGAAACTCCGCCCCTATCGACCACCGGCGCGCGCCCATTCCGTGTACATGCGCCGGTTTCCCCTTGCATCCCTCGCCGCACGTGTCATGGTGCATGCATGGCACACGCACAACTCCACACTCCGGCTGTTCCCATCACCACCTCGCCCTCTCCGCTCCGCCTCACTTCACCCGTGGAGACAACACCCGACCTGCCGCCGCGACCGGCCATCTTCGACCGCCTCTTCTTCCTCTACATCGACCCAGGCAACTCGATCCCCGAGATCGCCTCGAGCCTTGAACTCCCGATCTCGAAGGTCGTCGCCCTCACGCGAGAGCGGGTCTTCCTCGACATGCTCGCCCACTACACGACCGCCGTGCGGAAGCGCGCCGCCGATCTCGCCGCGCTCGGCCCCGAGATCGCCGCACGCACTTTCGCCCACCTCGCCGACTCCGCCAGGCACGACGAAACCCGCCGCAAGGCCGCCGCCGCGCTCCTCCGCATGCACAAGGACAACCTCCGCGACGCCGCCGCGCCGATCCATCAAGGGCACGGCATGCCGAACGCGACGACCACGGCGGTGACATCCGCGAAGTTGACCTCGCCGTTCCCGTCGACGTCCCCAAGGATGAAGGGCGCGCCGGTCTCGCCGAAGTTGGCGAGCACGGCGGTGATGTCGGCGAAGTCGCGGTCGCCGTCGCCGTCGGTGTCGCCGGGGCAGCAGGCGATGGGCGTGTTGACGCCGGGCGTCCCCACATCGCCCGTGCTCGACGCCCACGAGCCGAAGCCGTCGCCCGCCCCCGACAGCGGCCACTCGAAGATGTCGTCCTGCCCGATGTTCTGGTGGCACGTCTGCCCGCTCGCATAGCGCGCGCGGATCGTGCCGGGGTAGGACTCGTCGCCGTAGGACAGCCGGTCCACGAGGTTCCCGCCCGCGTCGTACAGATTCACCTGATCATTCCGCCCGAGCGCGGCGGCGGTGTTCGGGCCGAGGACGACGGCCCCCGTGATGCCCCACTGCGACGCAAACGTCGCGGGAGTCGCATCCGTAACGACAACGGACGCCCCGGGCGCGAGCATCCCCGCGCCGGAGAGGCCGAACGTGCCGGGAATCGCGCTGTCGTCATCCATGCTCCATCCCGTGAGGTCGATCGGCTGGTCGGTAACGTTGGTGAACTCGACGAACTCGCCGCCGTTGCCCTGGTACATGAACTCGGTGATCCGCACCCCCGCCGAGCCGAAGCCGTAGGTGTAGGACAACGGCCCGTTCTCAGCCAGCGCTGGCTCGAAGACCTTCGACGACCAGGTATTGACCGCGGTGGCGGCGACGTAGTACTCGACCTTCTGACCCGCGAGGGCGGCGATGGGGACCAGCGCGCCGAAAACGCCGTCCCCCGCCGCGCCGTCGCCGGAGGCACCGTCATCGAGCATGTTGACGCGGGAATAGACGCCGGGCGCGCCGCGGAAATAAAGATGAACGGACGCGATCGCGCCGCCGTTGGGTGTAACCCGCGCCGAAACCCAGACGAGTTGGGCGGGATTCGGGCTGGAATCGGACGGCGCGACGTCCGTGATGATCGGCCTCGCCGCGATGAGTTCGGCGTTCCCGTTGAGGAACGATGCGCGCTGAGTAACAAACTGCTGAAGCCCGATCAGCGTCCCGCCTGCGGGACCCGTGTAGGGGAGCGTAACCGTCTGCGTGAAGTTCTGCTGGAACAACTGGTACGAGTAGAGCTTCTTCGGGTCGGCGGCGACGGCGGCGTCGATCAGATTGCGCAGGGCCGTGAACTGCGGTTCAAGCGTCGCCCAGTCCAGTTCGGTCATGGCGACGCGGTAATGGGCCATGAACCGCTGACGCATCTCCGCGATGGCGAGCACGTGGCTGAGGACGGGCTTGTTCGTCGCGCTGAAGTTCCGCGTCGCCGACCAGTTCCATGCCGTGAAGGTCTCGTTCGCATCGGTCTGGAGAAGGTGCGTCCGACCGTCGCGCGGGTCGCGATAGATCATGAAGTCGGCGCCCTTGTTGACGTAACTGTCGTCGTCGGTCAGCAGATTCTCCCACACGACGGACCAGATGGAGGGGTCGATCGCGAACACCGCGTCGATGGCCCCGGCGTTCGAGAGCGGGTAGTTCGTGACGGCATCGCAAACCGTGATGAGCGCCCCCCACGGGTCCGCCAGCCCGCCGTCGTCCTTGATCTCGTAGCCCGTGTAGCCCGCGGACGACGAGCCGTTGTACCGCAGCCCCGGCCCGTTCGGGTTGTTGGCGCACTTGATCCGCAGGCCGTCCTCGTCGGGGAAATAACTGCGGAGCATGTCCTTGTTGAACTGCTGCACGTTGACGTACACCCCCCAGTTCTGCCCGTTGATGACCACGACAACGTGATTCGCCCTCATGTTGGGGATGTACCGCGACACGATGTTGTTGTACATGACCTCCCGGCAGAACGTGGGATCGTGGAACCCGTTGTTGAGGTTGAGCGACGAATACCCCATCAGGGCCTGGCCGTCGATCATCCAGTCCATGTCGATGTTCAGCGAGACCTTCTCCGACCCGGAGGGGAGAGCCGTGTAGGACGTGTTCCCGCGGATGCGCACCCCCACGTCCTGGTACACCGTCCCGTCCATCTCAAGGTCGGCGGCGATGTTCGTCTGGGAGAAATAGTTGGCGCGCAACTGATCCAACCAGTCCGGCGAATCGAACGTCAGGTTGATGGTCCGAAGAACCGTCGTGTCGTACAGGTCCTGCCCGAGAACGGAACCCCCGACGAGCAAAAGGCAAGCGACGGCCCGAGCGATCTGAGTGAGCGTCCGCATGAATCCCCATCTCCTTCCTGGGTCGAGAGCGCCACGGAAACAGAACCATAGCCGCGACTCCGACACGATCGGCTAAACGAGGCGCCGAACCAGCCATTGCCGCCGATCATGGACCAATTTCGGTCCGACGCATTCCGCGGGCATGCGCCTTACACTGCCCGAACCGCGAGCCGCTCGCGCCGCGAAACTCAGGGTGAACCCTCAATGGAACTTCGATCAGGCTCGAATATCACGGATCTGCGAAAGCGCCTTGAAAGCGTGGAACAGGACCACGTGCTGCGCTTCTTCGACGCGCTCGACGCCGCGGCCAGGCAGACGCTCACCGACCAGATCGCCGGGATTGAGATCGAGCGCCTGCCACGCCTGATCGAGCAATATGTCAGGCGCAAGCAGGCCTTCGCGCTGCCCGCCTCGCTGGAGCCTGCGCCGTATTACCCGCTCGACGCCAAGGACTGGGAACGCCCGGCGTATCGAAAGAAGGGCGAAGACCTGCTCCGCGCGGGGAGGATCGCGGCGTTCACCGTCGCCGGGGGCCAGGGCACGCGCCTCGGCTTCGATGGGCCGAAGGGCACCTTCTTCGGCACGGCCGTCACGAAGAAGCCCCTCTTCCGCTGCCTTGCCGAGTGGATCCTCGCCGCCCAGCATCGCTTCGGGCGGACCATCCCCTGGTACGTCATGACCAGCCCGCTCAACCACGCGGAAACCGTCGCGTTCTTCCAGCACCACGCCTATTTCGGCCTGAGCGAGAAGGACGTGATGTTCTTCTCCCAGGGCGTGCTCCCCTCGCTCGACATGACGACCGGCCGACTGCTCCTCGCCGAGAAGGGGGTCATCGCGACCAACCCCGACGGCCACGGCGGATCGCTCCGCGCCCTGTGGACCAGCGGCGCGATCGACGACATGCGCCGCCGGGGCGTCGAACATCTCTCCTATGTCCAGATCGACAACCCGCTCGCTCGCGTGATCGACCCGGTCTTCATCGGGCTGCACGCCGCGGCGCCGGATTCGTCGGGCGAGATGTCGTCCAAGATGGTCGCCAAGACCGACCCGGCGGAGCGAGTCGGCGTCTTTTGCCGGGGAGACGGCAAAACCCAGGTCATCGAGTACAGCGACCTGCCGAGGGACAAAATGGAGGCGCGGGATTCGACGGGCCGGTTGCGGTTCAACGCCGGGTCCATCGCCATCCACATGATCAGCGTTGATTTCGTCGCGCGCCTGAATGCGGGCGGGGAGTTGTCCCTTCCGCTGCATCGGGCGGAGAAGAAGGTGCCCTGCGTCGATCCTGAGTCGGGCAAGACGGTTCAGCCCGCGTCGCCCAACGCGGTGAAACTGGAGGCGTTCGTCTTTGACGCGCTGCCGATGTGCCGATCGTCGATCGTGTACGAGGTGGAGCGGATCGATGAGTTCGCGCCGATCAAGAACGCCGAAGGGAACGACTCCCCCGCGACCTGCCGCGAAATCCAGACCGAACGGGCCGCGCGCTGGCTGGAGCGCCTCGGGATCAAGGTGCCGCGGGATGCCGCGGGCAAGCCGGAGTGCATCCTCGAGATCAGCCCGATGACGGCGTGGGGACCGGACGATCTCAAAGCGACAAGCCTGCCCAACGCCATCGCACGCGGCGCCGAGGTGGCGATATGAGAACCGGTATGAGAAGAGGCCGAGGTAGAGGCGGTGCTCCAAACCATGCGGATGATTCTCCGGCCTTTCACCCGCCCCCCGGGGGCGCACGGGCGTTGCGAGGGGCGCTGCGAGGCTCGGCGAGCAAGCCCCTTGTCATGTTCTGCCAAGAAACTCTCCCCGCCCCCCGGGCGGACGAACTTCCGTTCGCGTATTCCGTCCGCCCGAGGGGCGGGCGGATGGCGACGGGTGGCGCTTCGAGGGGCTTGCCGCTTCGCGGCCGCGCCCCTCGCAAGGTGCGTGCGCCCTTCGGGCGAAGACCCGGCACGCCGCGCAGGGATTGGCTTTCGTCTGCTTCGCTCGGCTCGGCCGTTCTTTGGAAGCCGCTTCTCACAAACGCGCTCAAACGGGCACCTCTTCTTTCGTGCGCCCTCCTCGGTGCATGCGCGACGCAACCCCGTGCCGCGACGCCGGCCGCGCCGGACCTCGCGCTCCTTGCGGCGTGGATGACCGGCTCCTTCTCCAGCACCGAACAGGCGGCGGCGGACCCCGAGCACTTCCGCGATGTCCGCCTGCACATGATCCCCGTCTGGCAAGGGCGGCGCGACGGCCCCTGGCTCTACGTCGAGCAAGCCATGGCGAGCACGCCCGACAGGCCCTATCGCCAGCGCGTCTACCGCCTGTCGCGCGGCAGGGATAACAACACCTTCACATCCGCCGTCTACGAACTGCCCGGCGACTCGCTCGTCTTTGCCGGCGCGTGGAGGACGCCCACGATGCTCGACGCCGTGATGCCCGAAAACCTCTCGCCGCGCGAAGGTTGCACGATCACGCTCCGCTTCAAGGACGACGCCTTCCGCGGCTCGACCGCCGGGGCCGGATGCGTCAGCACTCTCCGAGGCTCGGCCTACGCCACCAGCGAGGTCGTCATCACGTCAACGATGATCGTGTCGTGGGACCGAGGCTTCGACGCCGAGGGAAACCAGAAATGGGGCGCGGAGAAGGGTGGATATGTGTTCTTGAAGGAAGAGTAGGTGCTGTGTGCTGAGTCTCGCCCGCATCACCCTGTCCACTGTCCACTGTCCACTTTTCGCTTTCCGCTTTCCCTACCTTCCCCACAGGCTCATCACGATCTCGAACGCGATCAGGCCGATGATGATCCATTCGAGGATTTCCATGCGCTGGTTCGCTCGCCGGTCGTTGAGTTTGCCGTAGATGGAGTCGAGGGTGTCCAGTTTGCGGAGGATCGTGGCGTCCCATTCCGGCAGGTGGAGTCGCTGCGCCGCCAGCCGATACACGCGCGCGAGGTACTGATCGCCGAGGAGTTTCAGCGCGTTGTTGACCCCCTCGAAGAGCAGGGCGCTGTCCATCTGCATCTTGGCGATGCGCTGGTGGTCTTCTTCGCCGTGGCGCAGGAACGATCGGAGCACGCCCGGCGGCCGCTGGTTGATCCGGTAGGCCTCGTCGAGCGCCCGGTCGAGTTGCTCGTCAAGGTGCCGCATCTCCAGCATCTCGACATTGGCGAACTCGAGCACCGAGAGCAGGTCCGCCGGATCGTCCTGGATCACGAGCGCCCCGTTCCAGTCGATCAGCGTGTGGTCGCCCGGCGAATACGCGATCCGGCAGGCGAGCGCGTCCGCCTCCTCCTGTGCCGACAGCGGCCGCGGTTCGGCCCGGAGGAGTTGCGCGATCGCCGCCCGGCGTCCCTCGACGAACGCCTCGGGGGTGGCCCCGATCGAGTCCGGGCCTACGACGAAGACGACGTAGTCCTCGACGGAAGGGGCGATGCGCGGCCGGGAGATCGCCGGACCGATGCTCCGCACAAGGTCCTCCGCGCGCCGCCGCGAGTCCTCTTTCAGCCCCGGGTGGTCGTAGAGCGCGACGCTGAGTTCGAGCAGGCGGTCCAGCGGCCCCTCGAACGGAATCCGGTACGCGAAGCACGCCGCGCCGAAGTCAAAGAGCGTCGCGTCGGCATCGGGCGAGATCGGGAACCCCGCGACCCGCTCCGGCCCCGCCTCGTCCGCCGGTCGCTCGATCGTCCGCACCGGCTGCGGGTGGAACTCCACGTACTTCGGCGTCGGCCTGTCTTCGAGCATCGTCCGCACCGACATCGATGCCGCGGAGGACGTCAGGATGGTCCGGGCCTTGTCGAGGTCGATCGACAGTCCGAGGTCGTAGGCGAAGAGCACGTGGCATTCGCCGCGGAGCGTGATGGGGTCGGTGTCGGGCATGCCGAGGTCAATGATCCCGCGCCGACCAAACTCTAGCAGCCCCGTGCCACGCCCTTTCCAGGGCGTGCGCGAGGACACGGGCTGGAAAGCCTGTGCCACGCCCTTTCCAGGGCGTGCGCGAAGCCACGGGCTGGAAAGCCCGTGCCACGGAGTCATGGCCTGGAAAGGCCATGCCACCTCGCTACCCTTCCTCCGCATGGCGTCCCCCGGCAAGAAGAACTCGAAGAAGCCCGACGCGCCGGAGATTCTCAACCGGCGCGCCCGCCACGACTACCACATCGGCGACACGCTGGAGGTCGGGATCAAACTCGTCGGCACCGAGGTGCGGTCGCTCCGCGCCGGGAAATGCTCGCTCCAAGAGGGATTCGTCCGCGCCGAGCCGGATCCGCCGAAACTCCTGCTCTACGGCGTTCACATCGACGAGTACGCCCCGGCCGGCCCGGTCCGGGCCGGGAAGCAGCACGCCTTCCGGCGCCCGCGCATCCTGCTCGCCCACGCCCGCGAGATCCGCAAACTCGCCGCCGCCGCCGAGATCAAGGGCAACACCCTCATTCCCCTCAAGGTCTACTTCAACGACCGGGGCCGGGCCAAGATGCTCATCGGCGTCGGTCGAGGCAAGGCGCAGTACGACAAGCGTGAAGCGATCAAGAAACGAGAAACCGACCGCGACATCCGTCGGGAGATGAGCCGGAGGATGTGATGGGGTGATGGGGTGATAGGGTGATTGGGTGATTGGGTGATAGGGTGATGGGGTGATGGGATGCAGAGCGATCACCCCATCACCCCATCACTCCATCACTCCATCACCCCATCAGCCCACCAGCCGTGCCCACTCTCACCCTCGCCCATTCCGCCGACCCTGACGACGTCTTCATGTGGTGGCCGTTGGGTTCGCCCACAGCGACCCCTGCCTTCGACACCGGCGGATTCCGTTTTGAGCCGATCGAGGAGGACATTCAGGTCCTCAACCGCCGCGCGATCGAGCGCGGCGATCTCGACATCACCGCCATCTCGATCAACGCCTACCCGCTCGTGAAGGATCGGTATCGCCTCACCGACTGCGCCGGGAGTTTTGGCGAGGGGTATGGGCCGAAGATCGTCGTGCGCGAGTCGTCGGATGCGCCGTGCGATGCGCTCGCCGCGCGCGACTGGCTCCGCGGGCCGCGCCTGATCGCCGTACCCGGCATCGACACGACGGCCTTCCTGACCCTCCGCCTGATGCTCGACCGATCCTTCCGCCACGTCGAACTCCCGTTTCACCGGATCGCCGACGCTGTCGCCTCGGGCGACGCCGACGCGGGTCTCCTCATCCACGACGCCCAACTCACCTACGCCCGCCTCGGCCTGCGCGAGATCGGCGACGTCGGCGCGTGGTGGTGCGGCGCAACGGGCCTCCCGCTCCCGCTCGGCGGCAACGTCGTCCGGCGAGACCTCGATCAGCGCTTCGGCGTCGGCGCGACCGAGCACGTCGCCTCCCTGCTCGGCCGGTCGATCCGCTGGGCCCTCGATCACCACGACGAGGGCATCGCCCGCATCGCCCACCGGTATCCCGACCTTGACCGGGCGACGCTCGACCGCTACCTCAGCATGTACGTCAGCCCCCTGACGGTCGCCTGCGGCGAGGCCGGGGCGGAGGCGATCCGGCGCCTGTTGATGCACGGGTTCAGGGCGGGGGTTTGCCCCGATCCGGGTGAAATCGACCTGTTGTCCTGCGGGGGGGAGGGGGCGGGATCGGGCCGGAATCCGGCGGCCCGCGGCGATTGACGCGAAATCTGGCGTGAATTGTCTTGAATTCGGCGGGAGGCGGCCGGTACGCTGCACAAGCGTGGGCGATGGAGCGAACGGACCCGGCGGTCCCCACGGCGGCGCACGGCGGCGCCTCGGCGATATGACTCGGCCGGAAGGACTCCGCATGAGCCAGGCATCCATCCCGACCCCGACTTCCCAATCGTATTCCCCGCCGAGCGTAACGCAGTTCAGCGTCTTCCTCGACAACAAGGTCGGGAAACTCCTTGAACTCCTCAAACTCTTCGACGAGGCTCCCGATTGCCGCGTCTGCGCCTTTACCGTGCAGGAGGCGAGCGACTACGCTGTCGTCCGCGTCCTGACCAACAACGCGCAGGCGGCCCGGCACCTCCTCAGGAGCGAGCGCCTCACCTTTTCCGAGCGGCAACTCCTCGTCGTCGAAGTGCCCGATGAGCACACGATCACCCGGCTCTGCCTTTACCTCCTCGGCGCCGAGATCAACATCCACTTCGCGTATCCGCTGATCTTCGGCCCAAGCGGGCACCCGACCATCGCCCTCGCCGTGGACGACCTGACGCTCGGCGGGCAGATTCTCCGAAAGAAGGAGTTCCGGCTGCTGGGCGAGGCGGATTTGCCGAGGACCTGACCTGCCCGTTGCCACTGGCGGCTTGTCCGCCGGTGCGAGAGGCGCTTGGGTCCAATCACGCAAGGTACGCCCCCGACCGTCGCACTGGCTGGCAAGCCGCCAGTGGCACCCGAGCCCGATCCCCGTGCCACTGGCGGCTTGCCCGCCAGTGCGGTTCCTCGGGACGGTTGGGCTTTTCTGCTGCGATGCCCGGCGGCGCGGACCCCGCGGATGATCGCGCTCGTCATTCGGATCACCATTGGCTCTGTTGACATGGTCGCACATTGCGCGCGAGTCGCACCCCTTCAGGGTGCAGACAGAGGTTTTCTGGGGTGCTTTTTCCGGGGGCGGCGCTCGCGGACTCGCTCTGCCCCCGGCTATTGACTATCAGCCTTTCAGGCTGAGGACAGGGCATTTCAACAGAGCAATCGCCTTTCATTCTCGCGCTGGGCGACCACGGGATTCGCTGCGGCGGCCCTCCGCTCATCCCGTGCGTGCGCGCGATTGACCGACGATGCGCATTACACTTCCCGCATGCGCGTGGTGGAAGAGGTCGCTGGGCTGGGTGCATTCGAGGGCGGGGTGTTCGTGCCGACGATGGGGGCGCTGCACGCGGGGCACATCGCGCTGATCGAGCGGGCGCGGAGTATGGCGGCGGGCCGGCCGGTGGTTGTCAGCGTTTTCGTGAATCCGACGCAGTTCAACGACCCGCGCGACTTCGAGCGCTACCCGCGGACGATCGAGGCGGACGTCGCGGCGTGCGAGCGGTCGGGGGCGACGGCGGTGTTCGTGCCGAGCGTCGAGGTGATGTACCCGTCGGGCCGGTCGGCAGGCCCGCCGGCGCTGCCGGAGGTCGCGACCAAGCCTGGGCTTGAGGATGCCCACCGGCCGGGGCACTTCGCCGGGGTGTGTCAGGTGTGCGCGCGGCTTTTCGATTTGGTTCGCCCGGCGCAAGCGGTCTTCGGCGAGAAGGACTGGCAGCAACTCGCCGTCATCCGGGCGATGGTGCGGATGCTGGGATTGGCGATCGAGATCGTGCCGCACGAGACGGTGCGCGAGGCCGACGGCCTGGCGATGAGTTCGCGGAACGCGCTGCTCGCGCCCAACCATCGTCGGCAGGCGACGGCGCTCTCGCGGGCGCTGCGCGAGGCGTGCGCGCACGCGGAGCCTGCCGAGGCTGAACAGGCCGGACGCCGAGTCCTGCTGGCGAACCGCATCGTGCCCGAGTACTTCGTGGTGCGGGATGCGGGGACGCTGATGGAGGTGCGGCCGGGCATGCCCGCGCGGGCGCTGGTCGCGGCGCGGGTGGGGGATGTCAGGCTGATTGATAACGTTTGTTGGGGGCGGAGCTGACACGGATCCATGGTGAACCTCGGGCACGGCGCGGACTCTTCGAATACTCCGCGCTCTTTGCGGATTGCGCGGAGCATGGTGTCCGGGGGGGCGGTGCGCCGGTTGCCGCGGCGATCTTCAGAGGGATTGCTTTGGTCGGGATCCACCGGCTTGCGCCGGTGGCAAACGGCGGTCGCCGCTCCGCGGCTGGAAGGCGCGGGGTCTGACAGAAATTCGTGTCAGTGGTACGGTTTGGGGCATCGCACTGGCGGACGAGCCGCCAGTGGCACACGTGAAACAGTTGGGTCCTGTATGAAAGGCACGGAAGGGACTCGCGCTGGATTACACTTGCCATTCGCCGCGCCCGCGGCCCGAGGAGACTTGCCTTGCCTTTGCGTACGCCTTTGTATGACTTTCATGTCCGTCATGGCGCCAAGATGGTTGATTTCGCCGGGTGGGAGATGCCGATCATGTATGGGCGTTCCGCACTGGCGGGCGAGCCGCCAGTGGCACGGGGGGCACTGGCGGGCGAGCCGCCAG
>CAZBDZ010000053.1:0-25923 GCA_964490785.1 uncultured Phycisphaeraceae bacterium | reverse complement strand
GGGTGTGATGGGAAGAGAGGCAGGAGGGAGGAGGCAACGAGGCATCGAGGCGGGGTACGCAGGCGGTACTCTCGGGACCATGTCTTCGCGATTCACGATCAGGGCGCCTGGTGATTATTTTCTGCCTCGGGATTTGTGTTCGTATGGGTATTTTTTGCTGGCGCCGAATCAGTGGATTCCGGAGAAGAAGGTTTTGGTGAGGCCGATGGAGTTGCCGGGCGGGGCGGCGGTGTTGGCGATTGGGCAGCCTGGGGGGCGGGGAAGGGCGATTGCGGTTCGTGCGGATCGGGCGTTGTCGCGGCGGGACAAGGCGGCGGCGGAGCCTTTGATCCGGCGGATGCTGAATCTGGATGACGATGGGGTCGAGGAGTTTTACAAGGTCGATCCGCGGTGGAAGCGGTCGGGGCGGGGACGGCTCTTCCGGTCGCCGACGTTCTTTGAGGATCTGATCAAGACGGTGACCAGTTGCAACGTGACGTGGCCGAGCACGGTGAACATGAACCGTCGGCTGTGCGAGGTGATCAACCCTGCGTTCCCGACGGCGGGGCAGTTGGCGCGGAGGCGTCCGGCGATGCTGCGTGCGCGGTGCGGGGTGGGTTATCGGGACGCGCGGATCGTGGAGTTGGCGCGGATGTGTCGAGGCGGCGGGATCGATGCGGAGTGGTTCGAGGATCCGGCGAACGCGGACGAAGCGGTGTTCAAGGCGTTGTTGGCGTTGCCGGGGATCGGGCCGTATGGCGCGGGGAATCTGATGCAGTTGCTGGGGCGGTATTCCCGGCTGGCGGTGGATACGGAGACGATCCGGCACGGGAAGACGGCGTTGGGGCTGAGCGGTCCGGATCGGCGGATCGCGAAGGCGTTGCACGATCATTACGAGCCGTTCGGTCGGCACAAGTTCCGGTCGTACTGGTTTGAGGTGTGGATGTTCTACGAGTCGAAGCAGGGGCCGGCGTGGACGTGGGAGCCTCGGACGACGGGGAAGGCGTTCACGGCGGCGTTGCTGAGGGAGTGAGGGCATTTGCGACGGATGCCCCGGTCTTGGCGTCTTCGCCAAGGCCGGGCGCGGACTCCCGGCCTCGCTGAAGACAGCGAGACCGGGGCACCCGCCCGGCGAGTCTTCCTCGCCTTTTCCCTTGCCCTCGCCAAAACTTCCGCTATTGTTTTGCAAGTCGGCGCGGCGGCGTGCCGACGGAGGCGAACGGAGTCGCCTTGCTGACTCGTGCCACGTCGCGCTGATTTGTTCGCGCGTTTCTGTTCGCCTCGCGGTTCGGAATCGCCTCTGATGACAACCATTTCGCTTCCCCGGTCGAAGACCGAGTTCCTCCATGGCAAGTGGACGCCTGAAGATGCCGCGCGCCTGTATGGCGTCGGCGATTGGGGCAAGGGATACGTCGGCGTGAATGCGCAGGGGCACGCGGTGGTGATGCCGCGGAAGTCCCTCGACCAGCAGGTGGATCTGCACGAGGTGGTGCTGGGGCTGAAGGAGCGCGGGATTCACACGCCGGTGCTGCTGCGGTTCAACGATCTGCTCGATCATCGGCTGCGGGAGGTCCGCAAGGCGTTTGACGACACGATGGCGGAGCAGGGGTACACCGGCGCGTATTGCTGCGTGTACCCGATCAAGGTGAATCAGCAGAGGCATGTGTGCGAGCAGATCGCGAGCGCGTGCGTGGCGTTGAACTTCGGGCTGGAGGCGGGGAGCAAGCCGGAGTTGCTGGCGGTGCTGGGGCTGTCGGCGGCGGCGGGCGGGCCTGGGGTCAACGGGATGCCGATCATCTGCAACGGGTTCAAGGATTCGGAGTTCATCGAGACGGTGATCCTGGCGACGAAACTGGGACGGAACATCATCCCGGTGGTGGAGAAGTTCAGCGAGCTCGAGTTGATCGTGAAGCACGCGAAGACCTACGGCGTTCGGCCGAAGATCGGTCTGCGGGTGAAGTTGTCGAGCCGGGGGACGGGGCGGTGGGAGTCGTCGGCGGGTGCGCGGTCGAAGTTCGGGTTGTTCGTGAGCGAGGTGCTCCGGGCGGTGGAGTTTTTAAAGGCGCACGAGATGCTGGAGTGCCTGAATCTCCTGCACTGCCACGTGGGGAGCCAGTTGTACGACATCCGCGTGCTGAAGAACGCGGTGAACGAGTTGACGCACATCTACACGGAGTTGCACCGGCTCGGGGCGGGGCTGACGATGCTCGACATCGGCGGGGGGATGGGGGTGGACTACGACGGGTCGCAGTCGGCATGGTCGTCGTCGATCAACTATTCGGTTCCGGAGTACGCGGCGGACGTGGTGTACCGGATCAAGGGGGTGTGCGACGCGGCGAATGTGCCGCACCCGATGATCATCACGGAGTCGGGTCGCGCGATGGTGGCGTATTCGAGCGTTCTGGTGCTTGACGTGCTGGGGACGAGCCGGTTCGAGGCGAACCCGGACATCCCCGCGATCGAGGGCGCCGTGAAGCGCGAGGCGGAGACGCCGCAGCCGATCCTGGATCTGCTGGAGACGTTCCGGAATCTGACCGACCGGAACCTCGTGGAGTCGTACCACGACGCGACGCAGGCGCGGGACGAGGTGATGAGCCTGTTCTCGCTGGGGTACATGAGCCTGCCGATGCGTGCGGCGGCGGAGCAGTTGTTCTGGGCGATCGGGCACAAGTTGCTGGAGAAGTCGGCGAAGCGGGGCGAACTGCCGGAGGAGTTCGAGGACCTGCCCGTGGCGTTGAGCGACATTTATTTCTGCAACTTCTCGCTGTTTCAGAGCATGCCGGACTCGTGGGCGATCGATCAGTTGTTCCCGATCGTGCCGATCCACCGGCTGAACGAGGAGCCGACGCGTCGCGGGGTGCTGGCGGACATCACGTGCGATTCGGACGGGAAGATCGACCACTTCGTGGACAAGCGGATCGACAAGAAGATTCTCGAGTTGCACGAGACGCGGGAGGTTCCCCTCAACGGGTCCGGGCTGATGACGATCGAGCCTTATTACCTCGGGGTGTTCCTGCTCGGGGCGTACCAGGAGATCCTGGGCGACCTGCACAACCTGCTGGGCGATACCCACGCCGTGCATATCTCGGTGAACGAGACGGGGCAGTGGGACATCGACGAGGTGATCGAGGGGGACACGGTCGAGGAAGTGCTGGCGTACGTGCAGTACGACATCCCCGACATGAAGCGGGCGATGCGTCTCGACATCGAGGCGGCGTGCAAGCAAGGTCGGCTGACCATCGCCGAGGGGAAGAGCCTGATGCAGTTTTATGACGACGGGCTTGAGGGGTACACGTACCTCGAGGAGTGAGCCGCACACCTTTCGGTCCGCGGCGGTGGCGCGGCGCAAGGGGCTTCGCGGGGCTCCGCGTCAGAAGTCGCGCGTGCAGAAGGACCGCGCGGCGAGGGCGAGGATGATGACCTCGAACGCGAGCGAGGTCCCGACGACCCACCATTCGGATCGGCCGAGGATCGTCTGCTGGACGCGCTTTCCCATTTCGTTCTCGTCGATGTGCGGGTCGTCCGGTTGATCGGAATCGAGGCGGATGTTCTGGTTTTCGGGAGGCTGGGCGGCGGCCTGCAACTGGTCGAGTTTGCCGAGGTCGATGACGTAGCGTTCGAGGAGGCCCGTGGTCTCGGCGGTCTTGGGGAGGACGGATTTCGCGCCGTAGACCAGGCGGTACCACCAGCGGATCTTGTCGCGCGTTCCCGCCATCTCGCCGCGTCGTTTCTCGAAACGTCCGAGGAGTTCCTGCTGCTGTGCGGCTTTGGCGTCCACGGATCGTCCCTGGTCTTTGGTCTGTTCGAGGGCCCATTTGAGTCCCGCGGCGAGGCCGCCTTCGGTGGGTCGCTCGGCAGGGGGCGTCGTCGCCTCGGGGGCGCCGGCTTCGGATTGGGCGATGGCGGCCTTGAGCGCGTCGATGCGCTGCGTCTGCTTTTCCACTCGTTCGTCGAAGCCGATCTTGACCAACAGGAGCGCGATCTCGGCCCCGCTGACGAGGAAGATGAAGCCCCAGACGAGCAGCGTGAGCAACAGGGCCGCGATCGTGGAGCGCCAGAGCGTGCCGAGGTAGACGCAGATGGAAAAGAGGTACGAGAAGACGAGGACGACGATGGGAATGGCGAGGAAGAGGGCGGGGATCCATCCCCCGCCGCGGAGCCCGATGACGAGGAAGGATGCGCCCGTGAAGATGCCGACCTGCAGCGCGACGAAGAGCAGTGCCGCGGCGTATTTGGTGAGGAAGAGGCGCAGCCGGCTTATGGGTTTCGAGAGCGTGAGTTCGATGGCCCCGCCGGCGAGGAAGTCGGGGAAGATGCTCGCGGTCGAGACGAGGGCGAGGATGTTGGCGAGCCAGGTGAGCCAGAACTCGATACCGAGGTTGACGAAGAGGAGTTTGTGGAACTCCTCCTTCGGGATGACGCTGGTCGCCAGCACGGGGATTTCGATGGTCCACGTGAGGATGGTGAGCCCGCGGTCGTTGTTGCCGATCATTGCGAACACGACGACGACCAGACCGGAGATCACCAGCGTGAACCAGAAAAGCCGCCTGGCGTTCAACTCGCGGTAGGCGTCGAGGAGGATGGCGAGGGTTTGGCGCATGGGGAGGGGCGCGTCACGAGGCGCGGGGGGGTTGTTTCGGGGCTCCGGGTTTGAGGATTTCGCCGGTGGCCGGGTCTGTTACGGCCTGCATGAAAAGGTCTTCGAGCGAGGGGCGGACGGGCTTCATCGAGCGGATGACGGCCCCCTGCGCGCGCAGGGCGTCGACGATCGGCTGCACACGGACCGGGTCGGCGGTCTTGACCGTGAGCATGGAGCCGGAGAGGGAGACCTCCTCGCCCGTGGGGAGTTTCGGGGGCGGCACAGGCTGGAGGCCTGTGCCGGCGAGTTCGATCTCGTAGCGTTCCTGGTGGCTGGTGAGATTGTCGATGGTCCCTTGCGACGCGACGACGCCTTGCACGAGGATGGCGACGCGGTCGCAGACCATTTCGAGTTCGGAGAGGAGGTGGCTGTTGATGAAGACGGTCTTCCCCCGGCGTTTCATCTCGATCATGATGTTGCGGATGTCGCGTCGGCCGACGGGGTCCACGCCGTCGGTCGGCTCGTCGAGGAGGACGAGGTCCGGGTCGTTCGTGAGGGCCTGCGCGATGCCGATGCGCTGCCTCATGCCCTTGGAGTAGCCCCGCACCTTCTTGTTCGCCCAATCGCGCATGCCGACGAGGTCGAGCAGTTCGGGCGTGCGTCGGCGGCGCTCGGCGCGGGGGACATTCGTCATGGCGGCGAAGAAGTCGAGGACCTGCGCGCCGCTGAGGTAGTCGGGGAAGCGGTGATGCTCGGGGAGATAGCCGACGCGGGCGAGGGTGGGCTTGTGCCCGACGGGCGAGCCGAGCATGTGCCCTTCGCACGACGTCGGCGAGATGACGGTCATGAGGATTTTGACGAGGGTGCTCTTGCCCGCGCCGTTCGGGCCGAGCAACCCGAAGATCTCGCCCCTGCCGACGTGCATCTCGATCCCGCGGAGGGCGTGGACCTTTCCGCGATAGGTCTTGGCGACCCGGCGGAGGTCGAGAGCGAGGTCTGCGGTGCGGGTGGTCATGCGCCTCCATTATGCGGCAAAGGGGCCGTTGGGTTGTGAATGCGGAGGAAAACGGAGGGGAAAGGAGGGAAAAAGGGATCAGGTGATCGGGTCGATCGGCACTCCTTGACCCAGGATCTTCGAGAGCCTGTGAGAGATGGGGTGGTGCCTTTCTTCTTCGCCCGCCGCGATCCAGACGCTGGCGCGTCGGGCAACCATCGGCGGCTCATTTCATGGGCCGGCGTATCCGCGGGTCGTTCGGCGCGAAGCGTCAGCTCTCCAGGGCAATCGCATTGTCAATCGGGTGCCCCGGTCTTGCCGTCTGCGGCAAGGCCGGGACGCATTGGCAACCCCGCCCGGCCTCGCTGCAAAGCCAGCGAGACCGGGGCATCCGCCTTTTTCACTCCGTCTTGCTCTGTCTTCCTCTGCGTTCGCCCCCTCCCCCCGCGAGGCACACGGTGAATGCGGCGGCGGTGGCGATGACCATGCGCCAGGGGAAGGCGAGGCGCAGGGAGTCGAGGCCGACGGCGGATTTCCATTGGTCGAAGATCGCGGGTTCAAGGGCGAGCGTAACGAGGAACCCGGTGGCGAGGGCGGCGAGGACGCTGGGCGTGCTGCCGCGACGCGTGAAGAGGGCGCAGGCGAAGACGGCGAGCAGGCCCGTGTAGGCGTAGACCATCACGCCGAGGGCGAACTCGAGAAGGGTTGTCCGTGTTTGCCAGAGGATGCAGAGGGCGGCGAAGCCGGCGAGGATGCCGCCCCAGCCGACGACGGCGCATCGCGAGGCGCGGAGATAGTGCGCCTCGTCGCGTGCGGGGGCGAGGCGACGGTAGAAGTCCGTAACAAACGTCGAGGCCATGGCGTTGAGGGCGGAGTTCAGGCTCGTGAGGCCGATGGCGAAGAGGCCTGCGATCATCAGGCCGGAGAGGCCCGGGGGCATGTGGGTGGTGATGAAGTTAAGGAAGACCTCCTTTCCCGCGGGAGCGGGGCCGATCGGTGCGACGGGGCCCATGAGGTCGGGGCGTTTGTGGAAGACGAAGAGAAGCAGGCCCAGGAGCATGAAGACGAGGACGACGGGAATCGCGATGAGTTGCGACTGAACGACCGACCACGAGCCGCGCAGTGCGGATCGGCAGGTGAGCATGCGCTGGACGAGGTCCTGGTCCGTGCCGAGGGCGGCGAGGTTGAGGAGCGTGAATCCGGTGAGCGCGGTCCAGAGCGTGAACGGGGCGGCGGGGTCGAGGGTCGCGCGGATGACGGCGAGTTTCGAATGCCCGTCCTCGGCGGCGTGCTGCAACACGGCGGCGACCTCGCCGAGGGGCGCGGGGATCCGGATGAGAAGGACGACCAGCGCGGTGGCGATGGCGGCGACGAAGATGACGGTCTGCACGACGTCGGCCCAGATGACGCTCTCGATTCCGCCCGCGATCGTGTAGAGGACCCCCGCGGTGGAGAGCACGAGGATTCCCGCGAGGAGATGCGCCGGCTGGACATCGCCCCAGAGGATGAAGGCAAGGGCATGTGCGGCGATGTAGACGCGTGCGCCGCTGGCGAAGACCCGGCCGAGCATGAACATCGCGCTCGCGGCGCGCCGCGAGGCCGGGCCGAAGCGGGCCTCGAGCAGTTCGTACACGGTGACGACGTTGCGCCGATAGAAGGCGGGGATGAAGAAGAGGGCGACGATGACGGCGGCGAGGATCGTGCCGATCGTCGCCGAGAGATAGGTGAGGTCGCCTTCGTAGGCCTGTTGAGGCCCGCCGATGAATGTCGCGGCGGAGAGCGAAGTCGCGAGGACCGAGATCGCCACCGCCCACCCCGGCATGGCCCGCGACGCGAGAAAATAGGTCCGCGAGTCCTTCACCCGCCGCGAAAACCACGCGCCGGTGCCGATCAGGATGACGAAGTACAGCCCGAGGACGATCCAGTTGAGCAGGCCGAAAGAGGTTGCGAGAGTCATGCAGGCGGGACGACAGGGGGATGAGCGTTCGGAGTCCCTTGGTTCATCGACCGATGGGGCCGGGCGGGATTGAAGACGGCAAACAACGTACCCAATGCGTGCCACCGACCGCTGCCCTGAGCGGTCGGTGTCCTTTGCGCAAGAGACACCGACCGCGCAAAGCCACGACGGCTTTTCGATCTGCGAGCCCGTTTGAGAAGAGAGGTTCCTTTGCGCCCATTCCGCGTTCTCCAGACGCTGCCGCGTCTGGCAACCATTGCGTGCCCGTTTCACGGGCAGGGAAAGGCCCAATACCCTTCTCATACGAATCCCGCAAGACTTCCGAGCGGGGACATCCGCCTCTTCGCTCGAAGACTCGCTCAGAAGCGGCTTCTCTGATGCCCGGAAACCATGTGGGATCCGTATCAAACAGGCGCTTGGCGATGAGTATCGCCCATGCCGGCGTCCGCCACGGCCGACTGCGCCCGCCACGGCGGATCTCCGACTCGAAGACTCGCTCCGCTGGCCGTGGCACCCTCGGAGGGACTCCGAATGCAACCGGCTGCTTCGGTCGATCTATATTGAGGCATGGAGATGCAAGCGAAAGACTCTGTTCAACCTGAAGCCGCGTATCGTCGCCCGGAGACGATCCGGGCGATTCGTGCCGTTGCGCTGGCCGCGGCGGCGTTGATCGCGGGGCTGCTGCTGTTCACGGCGTTTGCCAAGGCGGCATACCCGAATCCGAAGGAGATCACCGTCGAAGGCCTCGGCTGGAGGATTCCGGGGCCGACGTTCGAGCGGTCGATCGCGGCGCTGGAGGTGGTCGTGGCGGTGGGATTGCTGACATTGCGGCGTGCGTGGGGGGCGTGGCTGCTGTCGGCGCTCTTTTTCGGGGCGCTCGCGGGATATGGGCTGTTCAAGAGTTGGCACGGGGAGGCGTGCGGCTGCTTTGCGAAGATGTTCGATCCTCCGCCGTACTCGATGGTCGCGGTGGATGTCGTGATCGTGGGCGCGGCGCTGAGTCTTGCGGCGGGGCTGCGCTCGCCGCGGGGGCTGCTGGCGCTCGTCATGTTCGGCGTGATCGCGGCGGCGGGGGCGGGGTGGGCGGTGTCGGATGCAACGACGCCGCCGCGGCGGGAGGAGCCGCCCGGGCCCGACAAGCGTCTCGCTCATGCTCTGCTCCTTGATTCCGAGGCGATGAAGGACATCCGTGAGCAACCCGCGGACGGACCGGCGTGGCTGATCTTCGCGTTCGATCCGACGTGCCACATCTGCGAGGCGATGAAGCCGATCATCGACTTCAAGCGCGATGAACTGTCCGAGACCGGCGACCCGGTGCTCCAGGTCCGCGAGTTTTCCATCCCGGAGATGGAGAGGGACCTGAAGATCGATCAATGGCGCTGGGAGACGCCGACGCTTTTCGTTGTTCACGCGGGTCGAATCGTCAAGTTGTGGTCCGGCAAGTCGCTCGAGGATTTCACGCCCGAGCGCTTCCAGGAGATCTACGACACGGTCGCCGCGGGGGGATACCCGGCGGAGGATGCGCCGGCGTTGACGGCGCCGATGAAGGGGGAGTAAAGAGGAACCAGGAAAGGCTCACGCGTCGGGACTCCAGTCGCTCGATGTCGGGGCGGCGCATGCGCTCACGGGCAGGGATCGCCGAAGTTCGCCAGGGCGGCGGTGAGGTCGGCGAAGTCGACCACGCCGTTGTGGTCCGCGTCGCCCGGGCCGTTGCCTTCGGGGTAGACGTTGCCGAAGTTCACGAGGATGAAGGTGATGTCGGCGAAGTTGACCTCGCCGTCGAGGTTCGCGTTCCCCGGGCAATCGGGCGGGACGGCGAGCGCGAGGACGAGCCTCGGCGGCTGGCCTCCCTCCTTGCTCACGTAGGACGCCTGGGCCGCGCCGGGCACGCTGATGACGAAGGACACCACGCCGTCGGCATCGCTGTTGACGGCGGTCGTTACATCCGCGGCGAGCGTGCCGTCGCGCGAGGACTGCGGCACGTTGACGACCATCCCGCCGTCGATCGGCGGCGCGTTGCTCCAGGTGATCGCGGATTCACTCCACGACGTATCGGACGCCACCGAAACCGGCCCGCCCCCGGACTGCATGATCCGCAGCGAGAGTTTCGCGTGCCGGACCGGTCGGCTGATCGACGATGCGTCGAATCGCAGGTAGATGCGCCGCGTGGCGGCGCCCGCCGCGGCCTGGAGTTGGAGCGCCGAGCCGAAGTTGGCGTCGGGCGCGGTTGAGTCCACATGCGCATCGGCGTCGGCGTCGATCGTGCGCAGCGTCGCGCCCGGCCTGGCGTCGAACCACGCCCGCGCGCTCGGGTCGGCCGCGAAAAACTGCGAGAGGAGCAGCCCCACTTTCGCTTCGCCCGAAGCCGCCGGATGCACGCCGTCGGCCTCGAAATCCGAGAGTTGCCAGGTCAGCCCGTCCCCCCGCGGCGTCAGGCCGTCGGCCCACAAGTAAGGCCCCCACAGCATCACCGGCGCTTCGACCGGACCGAGATCGGGGTCGAAGTTCAGCCCCGGATCCCCGTTGATCTGGTCCTCGATCGCCCACTTGACCGAATAGGCGGATTCGTAGGCGTAAGGCTCGGGGTTCAGCGTCCCCGTCGCGTACCCGCCGTAGATGCGCGAGGAGAGATAGACGATCCTGAGATTCGGGAAGAGATCGTGGAGGTTGCGGGCGATGTCCTTCAGATTCGATTCGAGCGTGAGCGCGTGCCCCGGGAAGGGGTCGGTGGGATTGGAGTTGGCCTCCTTGAGCCACGCGACCTGGACCTGAGCATTGGAGGCGCCTGCCGCCGCCACTCTTCCGGTTACGGTGGTCCAATAGGGCGCGGCGGGATTGGCGATCGTGGACGCCGTCTGCCCGCCGAAGCCCGTGTTGAGAATGAGCATCCGGGCGTTGCGTCCGGCGTTCTGGTCCTCGCCGCGCTCGAAGAGGGAGAACTCGTGCGTGGTGTTCGACATGCCGATCGAGATCATCACGATCTTTCCCTCGGCGGCGTCGGGGTCGCCCGCGGCGTTGCGCGGGACGACCTGGAGCGAGGCGTCAATCGCGGCGTCGGCGTGCGCCGTCGGCGGGGTGTTCGAGCCGGCGGGGTAGAGGCCGGCCTCGAATCCCTGATAGAGCGCCGGCGGCAGTTCGGTGATCGGCACGAGGCCGGTGGACGTCCCGCCCGCCAACGCCGCGGATGTAAGAAAAGCGCAAAGGGCCGGGGTCCGGCGCAGGGCGATGGGCATGGTCATCCGATCTCTCCTCTCAGTCAACTTCCCCCGAGCATGCTGACGGCGGCGGACCCGCCCACTCCGGCTCAAACGCGGCGATGGGCATGGTATTGCGACAGGCGCAGGGCAATCGCACGATTGGCGTCCAAGGAGCGGGGTATTGCGATTGCCGCGACGCTCTGGCGAGCGGAGGATGCGGGAGTGTCCACATTCCGGTTATTCGAGTCCGGGGCGGGCCGGGATTGCGCCGCCGCTACTGGAAGGTAGGGATTCCATACGGGTTCTCGGGCCTGATTCGGCGGTTTTTCGGGGGAAGCACCGGGTCCCTGGGAACAGGGGCTTTGCGGGAGGCGAAAAGACCTGATGCAGGCGGCCCCGGTCTGTTGGGGATCGCGGCGTCGTGAGGCGTGTGCTCACCGGGCCGGTCGTTCGCTGCTGCCTTTCCGCAGGATGGCCTGAATGCGCGCATGAGCACCCTGAAAAGCCAATCCCCGGACCTCGCCGATTCCTCTGCGTTGACAGGGGGAGCAGGGGGGTCTAGTTTGACCCCTCGGAACGGTGCAGTGAGCGAGTCCTCAACCCCATCGAGAGCAGGTTGGAACGGCCCATCGCAGAGCGAGGAGTCGAGGTTGCCCTTGCCCGGAGATTCCGCGGCGGCGGCATCGGCGGTGCCTGGCGCGGGAGGCCGGATCACCAAGCCCGGCGATACCGCGGAGATTGTGACCGGCAAGCCGCGGGAGGACCGCTCGGCCGGGTCCAACGGCGGATCGATGCTCGACAGCATCGTCGGCCGGCTGGTGGTCGAGCAGGGTCTGGCCACGCGGGACGAGGTCGAGACGATCCGTCGCCGCCAGAAGCCGGAGGACCCGAGCGGGAGGTCCTTCACGCAGGCGCTGATCGACGAGCGCCTTGTGACGGAGCGCCAGATCGCGCGTCTGCGGTCGATGATCGAGCAGGAGCGTTCCGGGTCCACGATCCCCGGCTACAAGATCATCGAGAAACTGGGCGCCGGGGCGATGGCGACGGTGTTCAAGGCGCGGCAGTTGAGCCTTGACCGGATGGTGGCGATCAAGATTCTTCCGCGGAAGTTTTCGAGCAACCCGCAGTTCATCGAGCGTTTCTACGCCGAGGGCCGCGCCGCCGCCCAACTGAATCACCCCAACATCGTGCAGGCGTTCGACGTAGGCCAGGCCGGGGAGTTCCACTATTTCGTGATGGAGTACGTGGAGGGGCAGACGGTCCACGACCTCATCGTCGCCAACAAGCGGTTCAACGAGCAAGAGGCCGTGGATATCGCCATCAGCGTGACGGAGGCTCTCGATCACGCGCACCAGAAGGGGCTGATCCACCGCGACATCAAGCCCAAGAACATCATGTTCACGCCCCAGGGCGTGGTGAAGGTCGCCGACCTCGGCCTCGCGCGGGCCATCGGCGACAAGGAGGCCGCCGAGGCGGAGCAGGGCAAGGCCTATGGCACGCCGTACTACATCTCGCCCGAGCAGATCCGGGGCGAGATGAACATCGGGCCCCAGGCCGACATCTATTCGCTCGGCGCGACGCTCTATCACATGCTGACGGGCAGCGTCCCCTTCAACGGCAAGAACCCCACCGAGGTGATGCAGAAGCACCTCAAGGCCCCGCTCATCCCGCCGGACCACGCGAACCCGAAACTCAAGGCGGGGATCAGCGAGGTCATCGAGCGGATGATGGCCAAGAGCCGGAAGGACCGCTACAAGAACTGCCAGGAGTTGCTGACCGACCTCCGGGCCGTCAAGCGCGGCGAGTCGCCTCCGATCGCGCACAAGGAAACCCCCGCTTCGGCGGTGCTCGAAGCGCTGAAGACCTCCGAAGCGCTCCCCGCTGCGATCCCCGAAGACCGCTCGCAGAAGGTCATCGAGCGCACGAACCCCATCATCATCTACGCGCTGATCGGGGTGGTCTCGTACGCGATGGTGCTGACGATCATCCTGATCTACGGGCTGATCAAGTAGGGGAACCAAGGCGGCGCGATGGGTGCCCGGGGGGCAATCGCATGATCTCGATCCTCGGACGCCGAGGCTGAGGAGTCTGCGACGAAGCCTCGGTTTCAGCGCTCATTGACCCGAGGCTTCGCGGACTCAGCCTCGGCGTCCATCGACCTTACGGTTTCCCTGCGGGTGCCCCGGGTCAACTGGCCTTGCGACGGGGCCGGGACGCACTTGCAACTCGCCCGGCCCAGATTGATCCGGGACAGCCGCCCACCTTCACCTTCCGCGCGCTGGCGCCGGATCGCGCGGATCTTCGGTGCAGAGCGGCACATCGAATGCGTACTGAAGTTGTGATCCGACAATCGGATAATCAACGAGAGTCCGGCAGAGCCGAAACTCCTGAGGATCGCAGACCGCCTTGCGAAACACGTACACCATCAGGTCGTGATACCTCGGAACATTGACGGCGCGTGCTCGCTCCAGCCCGGTGCCGAGCGAGTCGACGCGCTCGTCCACGTCGAGCACGTCGGCGTCGCGCGACGCGTCATTCACCTCGGCGTAGCCGTACGCTCCACATTCCAGCACGCGAACGCCGGGGCGCCAGAGCGGATATGCGTCGCGATGCAGGAAGATGTCGCAGATGTGTTTCTTGGATGGAATGCAGATATCATCAATGAACCCGGATTTGGTTCGGCTGTCGTCCGCGGTCCGCCAGCGGCGCAGCGCGTGGCGACGGCGTTCACACAGGACGACGTCGCGTGCTGATGTTTCGCCGACCGCGTCGCCCCACTCGAGCAGATAGACGGCGTCTTCACCGCGGCGCAGCACCGAGAGTTCAACGGCCGGCCCGGCGCAGAACGAGTGCAACACAACGCCGCCTTGGTCCTCCACGGGAGCGCCTTCCAAGGTGCGCGGGCGGTTGTGGTTCGTGGTGGACGCGCTCATTCGACTCATCCGTCCCAGCACGAGTCTTGCGCCGGGGCGGACGCGGCGCACGCCGAGAATCCCGGTCACGAGGATCTGATCCCACCATCTTTCGTCATCGGACGGGTGCAGAATCACGGAGTTGAACGTCAACTCGGCGCATACACCCTTGATTTGCCGCATGCCTCGGTAGACGGATTGTTTGGCCAAAGATTCGTATCGCGCGCGCACCTCTGGGATCACATCGCCGGCGATCGCGTCCAGTCCACTTCGATCACCGCCTTCCTCACGAATGATGGCTTCAAAGGCCTTGACGGCATGCTCGGCGTCCCTGGCCAGCCGAACCGGAACCCCGTGCCTTCGCGCCGCCTTTATCACTTTGCGCAACGGCTGCGGCCCGGGGATCATGTGGGCCGTCGCCAATGGATCCTTGCCTTGTATCGCGTTGACCAGCCGGTGGACGATGACCGTGCTGATACCGAGCAGGTCCGCCATTTGGCGCTGGCCCATGGGCATTCCGGGCAGCGCTCCCAGCAAGGCCCCGAATGACCCGCCAAGGTCGAGGCCGATGTGGCCGAGGCGAGTGCGTGTCCTCCCGCCCTCTCCAGATTGCGAAACTGTCGCATCCGGGCTTTGTTGCATGGTCAGTTACTCAGAAACGTCCCATGTCCGATCTGCTCCGGGCCATGTGACGCCGGAATCTGAAACATCCGTTGCAAGCCGCTTCGCATGACCGTCGTTCACAGGATTATAGCAAAACTCCAGCGTCCGTGCGCTCTATTGTGCCGATTGTCGGAAATTTCTCTGAAATTTCTCAGGATGCGCTTGACTGGCAACGTACTTGGTGTAGATTCCCAAGGCGAAGCCGCGATCGGCCAAAGGGTCTCCGGTGGGGAGCCGGAGGCCCAGGATTGGCAGCGGCGGCGCACTGTGGTTCCGAGTCGCTCGGGGCTGCATATGACGTTTCCGAGCCAAGACGGGCAGGCTCGGCTGAGCAGTGGTTTGGCCCGTCGAGCACGAGCAGGAAGGAAACACGATGGGTCCCGAGAAGCAATCCGTATCCGTTGGGTATCGCCCACCCCTCACTTTGGCGGCGGCGCTGGTTGCTGCCTTCACGGCTTCGCCAGCCTTTGCCGGCCAGGAGTCGTATGGCGTTCACACCGAGTTGCTCAACCCGGAGTTTGGGACGCAAACGTTCGTCCCGTTCGACCTGCCGCAGTTCGATGACCAAGGCGGGTCTCGCGTACTCGACAGCGTGAGCATCACGTACTCGTTGCTCATCGACCTGCGCCTGGTCGTGGCCGGGAATCCAACCGACAACTATGTCGGCAACGAGACTGCATTCACATTCGAATGGGAGGCGTTCGACGGGATTGGCCCGTTGCTTCCGTACGGAGGGTCGCTTCATTCGGGCAACACGTTTGCCGGCTACGACGCCATGCCGAACGAAGGCGCCGGCACGTATTCCATCACGGGGTTCGGCGTCGGCAATGCGGAATCGGTGGCTGATCCGGCGTTTCTTGCCCGTGTCTCCGGTGCCGCGCCGATTCCCTCGCAGAGCATCTTCACTGTGTCATTCGCGACCGATCGACCGCCGCCTTTCGGCGTATGGGATCCGAATCTGTATGAACTCAGCATTCTCCGTCTCTATGTCGACATGGACTTGACCTACAACTACAGTGTTCCGGCTCCGGGCGTCGCGTCCGCGGCGGGTATCGCGGTGGCATGCTTCCATCGCAGAAACCGGCGCTACTGATCCCGCGGCGGCGTGGCGGTTCCTTGTTCTTTTCACCATTCTCCTCCCATGCCCGACCCACGCGCGGACGAACGGCGTGGTGCTCGGGCATTTGGAGTTGATCGCCTGCCTCCGGACGCATCGGGCCGCGGTGTTCCTCGCCTCCGGCATCGACGAGCGTCCATCAAGGGGGGCAAGGGAGCGGTGCGCGGCACCGTTCCCCGGGCTCCAGGCCGCGATGGTCAATCAGGGGCGTTTTCTCGAGGGGACTGCGCCCGGACGCCTTCCCGGACGAGCCGGTATGCCGAGTTCTGCCGGCGGCATCAAGAACGGGGCTCACTCATACAATGAATCCGCCCGATAGATCCCCTCGGCGGCATTACATTGGAGGCTCCCATGGAACTGTACATCGACACCGCGAACCTGGACGAGATCAAGCAGGCGAACGCCATGGGGGTGCTCGACGGCGTAACAACCAACCCGTCGCTCATCGCGAAGGAGAAGATCGACTACGGGAAGCGTCTCTCCCAGATCTGCGAGGTTGTCGAAGGTCCCGTGTCGGCGGAGGTGATCGCGACGGACTTCGACGGGATGATGAAGGAAGGCCGCGAACGCGCCAAGATCGCCGACAACATCGTCGTGAAACTCCCCAGCACGATCGACGGGCTGAGGGCGTGCAAGGCCTTCGCCGAGGAGGGCATCCGCACCAACCTCACGCTCTGCTTCCAGCCTCTGCAGGCGCTGCTGGTGGCGAAGGCGGGCGCGTTCCTCGTCAGCCCCTTCATCGGGCGCGTGGACGACATCGCCGAGGACGGCATGGACCTCATCCGCAAGATCCGGCAGATCTACGACAACTTCGGCTACGAGACCAAACTCCTCGCCGCCAGCATCCGCCACCCCAAGCACATCGTCGACTGCGCCCTCGCGGGAGCCGACGTCTGCACCGTCCCCTTCAACGTCATCCAGCAGATGATGAAGCACCCTCTGACCGACAGCGGCCTGGAGAAGTTCGTCGCGGACTACAGAAAAGCCTTCGGCGGGTGATTGGGTTTCCCGATCGTCCGCGCCGACCGACAGCGGAATGGATGAAGCCGAAGGCCGCCGCGCGGGCGGCGGCGCGAGGATGATGGCGGGGCTTCGCACGATGCTGATCCCAGTTGGAACTCGGGCGTGAGAGCGTGCTTGAGAAGCCGATCAAGGTGCCGCGGCATGTTGCGGCGCATCAAGGATTAGTCGGCCTTTCCGCCCGCAGGGCGCACGAACGTTGCGAGTGGCGCGGCGAGGCTCGGCGAGCAAGCCACTCGTCGCGGGTCATTGGAATTCTCTCTGCCCCCTCCCCGAATTATCAATCGGGTGCCCCGGTCTTGCCGTCCGCGGCAAGGCCGGGACGCACTTGCAACTCCGCCCGGCCTCGCTGCAAAGCCAGCGAGACCGGGGCACCCGCCGGGGCGCCCGCAGGGCAATCGCATGGTCACTTCCGAGGCCGTGGGCGGCTGGATTGGTCCTCAGCCCGCATCGCGGGCTGTGAAACACACCAAAGCGATCAGCGATTGTCCTGGTCCCTCGGGCGCGCACCATCGCCGCGCTACTCGAATCGTCCGAGCGCCCAAGGGGCGAAAGGCCTTCGAGATCGGACCCCCGACCGCCCGCCGCGTCGGATCTTCTGCCACGAGCGCCTCATACGATGCGCCGCTCGACCGGAATCGGCCTCTCAAACATGCTGGCTCAGTTGAAATGGTCGGGTGTTTCAATCACTCCATCGGAGTGGCAGAGTGAACAAGCGACCTGTTTCCGGGGTGCGCGGCCCAAGGCGGCCGCGACCCTTGCCTGTTGAATACCAGCCTTTCAGGCTGAAGAGAAGGCATTTCAACAGAGCAAAGCACGCTCTGAGTGGCGGCGGCTGAAGGGCGGCACTGGCGGGCAAGCCGCCAGTGGCACTCGAGAGTCGCCTGGGGTCCGTAAATCGGGTTGATTCAGGCGGCGCGGCGGGGGCTCGCCGCGGCACCGCTGGCGAATCCTTCACGGGTACCGCTCCGGCGAGTGGTTCGCGTCGTGGCAGCGCAGGAAGCACTCGCCGCTGAAGGTGCCGGTGTCTCTGAACTCCAGCCGCCCGGCGGCGTTCGGGAACACGATGCCCGACGCGAAGTTGATGAGATTGGAGTTTCCGTTTGTGGTTCCCTGGCTTGACGCGATGCCGTGGGCGTCGTGGCATGCGGCGCAGGGGGTGCGTTCATCGACGATGTGCTTGCTGTGCTCCTTGAACGACCGATCATCGAGGATGTTCGCCCGGTCGTGGCAGCGGTAGCACAGGGCGTAGGACTGCGCGCTCTCGGTCGTGAAGTCCGCGGTCTCGTAGCGTGCGACGAGCAACGGCTCGTGCATCGACCCGTGGACGCCGTCGGCTCCCGCGCCCCCGGCGGTGCGGCCCGATTCCGAGTTGTGGCAACTCGAGCAGTACACGCGGCTCGCCGTGGTCCAGCCGGGCCTCAGGCTCGGGACGTTCGAGTTTCGCCCCGGCGCGGCGACCGGGTGGTACGAGACGGCCCCTGGACTGAACTCCAGCCGCGTGTTCGCCTGCACGATCCGCCTTGACACAAAGGGGTTCTGCGTCGTCGAGTCGGCGTGGCACTTGAAGCACACCTCCTCCTCCGATTGAGCCGAGGCGATGGGCGCGCCCGAGGCGCTCACGCCGTCGATCCGGCCGAACGAGGGGTGCATCACGGGCGGGGAGCCGAGGCCGGCGCTCATGGTGTGAGGCTCGTGGCAGTCGGCGCACGACGCATGGTCCGCGGCGGGGGGCGGCGGGTCCACCTGGCTCCCCGTGTCGTGCGCGGAGATCTTGCGGATCTCCGCCGCGATGTTCGCCGCACGCAACTGCAACCCATTGTGGCATGCGTTGCAGGTCTCGCCGATGGTCGGGCCTTTCAACAGATAGGGCCCGCTCGGGGCGCCGTGCGGCTGGTGGCACGCGGAGCAGTCCGAATGGGCGGCGATCGAGGTCGTCCCCACCTGGTGGCACGAGACGCACAACTGCGAACGGTCGTTCGCCAGCACGAGGAACCGGCCCCGCGAGTTGTCGTGCGCGTTGTGGCAGGTCGTGCATTGCAACTCCGAGTTCATGTCGAGCACCACCTCGCGCGGGATCACCACCGGGTCCTTGATCCTCGAATCCCGCGACGAGAGCGTCGAGTCGTACCGGAAGGAAATCGGGTGATCGTCCGCGAGGTCGGTCGTGAGATTCGACCGCCGATCGTTCGGGATTGTTGTTACACCCCCGGCCATCATGATCGGCGTGGCCCGCGACTGCACGCTCCCCAGCGCGATCGTTCCGTCGTGGCACGACAGGCACATCTTCGACGTTCCCGTCGGCTGTCCCGGGAGCGCGTCGAGCGATCGGCTGGCGTAGATCGTGTAGGCGTCGACCGGCATGGCGCGGTTCCAGAGGGGCCGGACCGGCGTGGCGTTGTGAGGGGTGTGGCAGAAGATGCAGACCTGATCCTCCGCGGCGGCGCGGACGCTTCCCGGGCCGCCGGCCGAGAGGTTGTGCGGGCTGTTCACGACGCTCTCGACCTGCGCGACCGCCGCCGATTCCACCACGACGATCGCCCATGCCGCCATCATTCGCTTCATGGCAACGCCTCCGCATGCACGCGCTCGAAGACCTGCACCCTCTTGTTGTACCCATCGGCGACCCAGATGCGTCCCTTTGAATCAATGTGGATGCCCGCGGGGAGCCAGAACTCTCCCGGTCCGCGGCCCTCGCGGCCGAAGGCCATCAGGAGCGACCCGTTCGCATCGAACAACTGCACCGCCTCGAAGTTCGCGTCGACGACGTACAGGTGTCCCTCCCCGTCCACCGCGACTCCCTTGGGCTGTGAGAAATACCCTGGCATGTCGCCCTGCCTGCCGACCTGCGTGATCGGCGCGAGGTCCGGGCCGAAGACCTGCACGCGGAAGTTGAGCGAGTCGCTGACGTAGACGCGGCCGTCGGGTCCCAATGCAACATTGGTCGGGAAGTTGAACTGCCCCGGCGCCGAGCCGCGCGCGCCGAAGCGGGCCGTCGCCTCGCCGTCGCGGCCGAGCACCACGACCTGGTGCGCCGCGACGTCCGCGACGAACAGCCGGCCCGCGTCGGCGTCCACGGCGATTCCGCACGGGCGCTGCACGACGCCCTCGCCGAACGTCCCGAGGGATGTCCCCCCGGAATCGAAGACGAAGATCACGCCCTCGACCGAGTCGGCGACGAGGAGCCTTCCGATCGGGTCCCATGCGACGGCGACCGGCTGCGAGAATCCGCCTTCCTTCATCCTGCCTTTGCCGGGCGACCAGCGCTCGTAGCGCCTCGTCCTGAGGTTGAAGACGTGGACGACGGCGGCGCTGCTGTCGGCGATGAACACGCGGTCGGCGCCGTCGGAACAGACGGCGATCGGGCTGAGCAGGCCGGGCTTCGTCTCCTTGCCGAAGATCGCTTCGCCCAGCGATTCCAGGCCGGTCTTGCCGGCGCGCAGGTCCTCGCTCGATCGGATCTGGCCGACGTACCTGATCCTCGGCTCGTCCGGCGGCGGGGGCCAGAAGCGCTGGGCGTCGGCCTCCTCAAGCAGGATGCCGGGCTTGCTCGAGCAGCCGACGAGAAGGCCCGACAAGGCGAGCCCGCACGCCGCGCCCCTTCGCCCCACCCAATCCGGACCCTGCATCATCATCGTGATCACTCCGCGTCCTCCGTGCGCTGCGTGGTGAACTAAAACGTCCTCCGAAACCCGAACGTGAAGGTCTGCGATGTCCGGTCAACGGTATCACTCTCCAACATGGCGTTGCGAAACCCGGCGAAGACGCTGGTCTGGCGGTAGCGCCAGTTCAGCTCGATCGACTGCTCGAAGCCCGTCGTGTCGCCGCCGACGGTTTCGTGCTCGTCGCGGTACTGCACCCAGAGGTTGAGGTCGAGGTGCGAGAGCAGGCGCGTGGTCCATCGGCCGGTGAATCGCAGGAGTTCGAGTTCGTTGTTCTCGTCCGTGTATTCGATGAGTTCGTGATACGCGGCCAGGGTCAGCGTGGATTTGCGGCCGAAACGCCGGTCGAACCTCGCCTCCAGCCTCGTGGAGTCGTAGGGGGAGACGGTGCTGTCGCGGTCTTCGCGCTCGGCGGTGAAGGTGAAATCCCCGACCCGGTACTCCGCGCCGAAGAGAAGAGAGGTTACATCGTCGAGGACGAACAGGCTCGGATCGTCCGTGGAGAGAGAATGATCGGTATTAAGAAACCTCATGTAAAGGGCCAGGCCCCGCGCCCAGCCACGCTCGAAGGTGTACCGGATCGTGAAGTTCGCGACGATCGAATCGACCTGGTTCGCGGGCTCCGGCCCGATGTCGTAGGAGATGAGGACCGTTTCGCCGTCGACGATGGCCCCGCCGACGACACGGTCGAGTTCGATCCTGTCGGGGAAGTCGCTCTGGGTGTAATCGACGCCCTCGATGTAGGTCCGCAGGCCGGTCAGGTTTGTGACAACGACCGACGAGGCGATGATGCCCGATCGGCTGATGATGATCGGGAAGGGGTCGTTGAATGTCGCGGCCTGGTCGATGACCGAGAGCGTTCCGCCGCGGTCGCTGTTGTCCTGCACGTTGAAGCCGAGGGTCGTTCCGGCGTCGAGCCTGCCCATGGGGACTTTCTTGGTGTAGTCCAGGGTCCCGGTCGCGAAGTAGCCGGTGCTGGTGAAGTCGTCGTCAGGCAGGGCGAGGTAACTGCCTCCCGCCGTGGCGCTGCTGGTGAGGCTCTCGAAGAGGCGGTGCCTTGCTTCCGCGCTGCCGAGGACCAGTTGCTGCTCGATGGACCCGACCTCGCGGTTCTCCGCCGTCAGGTTGTAGCGTGTCTCGAAGCGGTCCGTGTGGCGGAGGGTCAACTGCTCGTCGAGGCGCAGCGTCCGGTTGGGGAACTTGCCGGTTTCGTCGTAGAACCTGAAGTTGGAGCGCAGGTCGTGGCGCTTTTCCGGGCCGAAGGAGATCGTGTGCGTGACGGTTGAATCGTGGCGGTCGTAGGAGTTGGAGAAGCCGAAGCCCTGGGTTTCGTCGATGTGATCGAAGGTGTAGTCGAACTCGATGCGCTGGTCGGAGTCGAGGCGGATGTCCGAATGGACCGAGGCGCTGTCCTGCGTCAGGTCGGATTCGTAGGTGTCCAGTTGATCGTCTTCGTGCTCTTCGCGGTGGAAGTAGCGGAAGGTGGTCGGGGCGATCTTCGAGCGCCACTGGAGGACCGCGCCGGTCTCGCTCGTCGTGTTCCGCACCGAGCCTGAGAACTCGCGTTCGAGGTTCGTCTCGTCGCGGCGGGTGTAGACGGTGAGGGGCGTGTCGCTCTCGGCGAGGATCAGGCCGCTGACGTTGTAGAGGTTCGTGAACGTGAGGTCGCTGCGTTCCTCGCCGACGGTGTCGCTCTGCACTTCCTCGTCGTCGAGCCCGAGTTTCACGTCGGCGGTGAGATCGAGGAGGTTCTTGTGCCCGATGAACGAGCGTGTGAAGAGGTCGAGCGTTCCGCGGTAGAACTGCTCCTTGTCCGTGGCGTTCGGCTGCCCGCGCTCGTCGATGCGGTCCTCGCGCAGGCGTCCGTAGAAGTCGAGCGCCGCCCCGAACGAGTGGAGTTCAAACGCCTTGAGTTTCCCGCGATCCTCTCCGACGATGATCGGCCCTTCGTCCGGCGCGGTCGGCCCGCGCCCTTGTCCGAGCGCGATGCCCGATCCCGCCGTCGCCAGCGCGAGCACCGACGCCACGCACTCGGCCGGGCGTCGCGTCATCCTTTGGACCCATCCCCCGCCGGCGGCGCCGCCGCGCCGCTCCGCAGGAACATCGCCGCCGGGCCCCCGTGACCGTAGTGGCACTCGAGGCAGCCTCGCGCCTCGTCCGCGTGCTCGGGCACGCGCTGCGTGGTCAGCATCTCCTGCGAGTGGCACTGCATGCACACGGGGCGGTCGCGGTCTCGCATCAGGTGGGCGTAGGCCGACTCGTGCGGCGAGTGGCACCACAGGCAGGCGCCCGCCGCCACCGGGCCGTGCATCCGCGGGTGCTTCGACACCTCCTCCGCGTGGCACTTCATGCAGATCGCCGAGTCGTTCATCGTCAGGCGGAAGCGCGACTTGTGGCACTCGGCGCAGTTGTCCTCGGCGTAGGGCTTGTGGGCGATGTAGGTGGGGCTCCGCCGTAGGTCCTGCTCACTGAGCGTCACTCCGGTGGGCAGGGCGGGGGCGTTGGGATCGGGCACGCCGTCGAAGAAGTAACTGAGGACCTTGTAGTTGCTCTCGGTAACGGTGCATCCGGTCCAGAGGGCGGCGAGTCCCGCGGCTGCGGCGACGAGCCCGACGCCGACCCTTGTCCGGGAGCGTTCGCCTGTGTTCCGCCGACGCCGCGTCTTCATGCCGAGGCCTTCGTTCCGTGAGGAGCCGGAGCGTGAGACTACCCGTTATGGCTTCGGCTGCTCCTTCGGTTCCGGTTGAAGGGCCCCCTCCTCCGCGGCGGGTTCATCGACCGGCCCCCCCGGCTCCACGCCGCCCGGGCTGGCCAGGTTCAGCCGCTCCTCGGTCGCGCCGACCCCCTGCGACACCGCGACGGTTGACGACGCCAGGTCCGCCAGCGCGTACTCCTTTTTGCGGTCCCCCAGCGCATAGACCGAGACCTTGTTCGGGCCGAACTGGTTGGTGACGAAGATCAGCCGCCTGGGCTGGAACCCGGGGTGGTAGTCCTGCTTGAAATAGTCCAGCCCCGTATCCGCCACGCACACGCCCACGGGCAGGTTCATGGCGCCGGGGAAGTCTCCCGCGGCTCCGAACGACATCAGCAGGCGGCTCTGATCGTCGAACATCTGGATGTTCTGGAATGCCGCATCGACGACGTATTGAATCCCCTCACGGTCCACGGCGACCTGCTTCGGGCGGGCGAACGAGCCGGCGTAGTCCCCGAGCGTCCCCATCGCCGAGATGAACTTCCCGTCCGGCGAAAACTTCTGCACGCGGCAGCGCATCATGTCGGACACGTAGACGTTGCCCGCCGCATCCGTATCCACGCCCAGAGGCACGCGGAACTGGCCGTCCTCGTCGCCCACGCTGCCGATGGTTCCGATGCGCTTCCCGTCGCGCCGGTCGAAGACTTCCACGGCGTGAGCATTCATGTCGCAGACGTAGAGGCGATCGTCATGCACCGCGAGGGCGACGGGCTTCATCCCCGCGTACCCGAAAATCTTGGCGAAGCGCTCCGAGGCGTCGTACACAAGCACGGCCCCGCGCTCGTTGTCGGCGACGTACAGCATGTCGTCGTCCGACACCGCGACGTCCACCGGGTGGCCGAGCGCGTTCGCGCCGGTCGTGCCGATCAGGCGCGTTTGGCGCTTCTGGATGTCCAGCACCGTAACGCTCGCGTTGCGGATGTCGCAGACATAAACGCGCCCATCCTTCGCCGCCACGCCGTAGGGCTTCTGGATCCCCTCCTCCCCGGCCCCTTCCGAGCCGAAGATCAACTTCTGGAAGCCGCCGGAGGGCGTCGGGGCCACGTCGCCGCTGCCGGAGAAGGAGCGAAGGAACTGGATCCTCGGCTCGTCCGGGAACTGGGGCCAGAACGCGTACGACCCGCCTGCGCCGGTCGGCTTCGGCTCGGCCTTGGGACCGGAACTGCATCCCGCGAGCACACACGCGATGACCCCCAGCCCTGCCGCGATGCTACGCCGTCGATTCGTTCGGACCATACGGCCTCCTTGGTCATTGACCATCGGAAAAATAACAAACGCGGTGCCAATATCCGGAATTCCCCCCGGCCGCAGGATGTATCGGTCGCCGCGGCGGACCTCCGACTTTCCGCTTTCCGCTTTCCGCTTTCCGCTTTCAAAAAGCCACCCGCCCCGGCCCCATCCATCTGGTGGACAGGCCCGGGGCGGCTGCTTCTGGTGTTCCCGGGGCGCCTTATTTGATGTGGCAGCCAAGGCACACAGCGGAGGCGCTGTTGCTCATGGTCAGAAGATCCGGGAACCCTTTGCCGTGCGGGTTGTGGCAGGTTGTGCAGGAGACGACCTTGTGAGCCGTCCCGCCCGAATCGGTCCAGTCGCGGAGGCGCAGAGCGCTCGGCAGGCTGGATTCGGGCTTGAATGCGTTCGCCCACCATGACGGCTGAGGCGTGGGCGGATACTGCCCGTCAGACCCGACGGGGTGATCGTTGGTGAGGTCGGTGCCGAGGTTCTCAGGATTCGGGATGAAGTTCACGCCGGTCTGTCCGCCGAAGGAGTCCAGCGCGACCGTTCCGTCGTGGCAGGAGAGGCACATGCGGCTGCGATAGTCGAAGTCATCGACGGCGGTGCCGGTGCCCTCGTGCATCTGGTAGGTCGCGGTGGTCAACTCGTGATTCCAGAGCCGGGGCTGCCCGGCCATGGCGAAGTGCGGCGTGTGGCAGGGCTTGCAGATCTCGCCTCCCGACCATGCATACGACGAGAAGTTGTGTGCGGTGTTCACGATCTGGCCGTTGGCGCTCGCGACCAAGGCGAGAAGGGCTGCCGCGCCGAACCAGGTTGTCTTATGGGTCCTCATGGCGTACCTCGCTTCCTCGCAAGCCCTCAGCAATCCGTCAGAGGCTTTCAGGATGGGGCCGGGACACCCGAACCCCTTGTCCGTCGCTGACTGGCTCGCACGCCCCATAGGTTGCAAGGGCCGTGCCAGCGGCGGATTCCGGCCGATGATGCCCTACCGCCGCACGGCGGGGGATCGAACCCACGCAATTCCGGCCCATTTCTCATTGGCAGGAAAAGCCGGTTCTGCGATGCTCCCACAGGCTGAATCACCCGGTTTGCCCCGACACGCCGGATTCCCTTGCGTTTTTGCCCGATGAGCCTGTGCATGCGGGGAAGAAGACGTCAACCTTGCGGTTTCGTTGTCGTCGCATTGGCGGGACTCTTTTCGGCGTTCGGTGGTGTTCCGGCGGCCGGCGACTCAGACTGCGCGGCGTGCCATCGGATGGACCCGCTCTTCTCGCATCCGGTCGGCGTGCAGCCGAGGATGGCGATTCCCTCGGCCTTGCCGCTGGATCAGGGCAGGCTCGCTTGCACGACGTGCCACGAAGATCGGGCCACACATCGCCAAGGCGATGGACCGATGCTCCGCCCTGAACTCGACGCCGGTTCGTGCTCGGTGTGCCACGCGAGTCGGGGATCCCCCCACGGCCGAGAGCCGCTTCGCGCCCATCTCCTGCCATCGAAGCAAACATCTCGCGCGGCCCTCGACGTTGAAAGCAGTCAATGTCTCGCCTGCCACGACGGCTCCGCCGCCCGCGACGTTGGGGGCCATTATTCCGATGGCGGCACGGACCATCCGATCGGCGTGCCCTATCGGGACAGGCGCGGACGCGACTCGGAAATCCGTCTTGTTGAGGAGTTCCGGCTGGACCCGCGGGTCCGGCTTTTCGGCGATTCCGTTGGGTGCGGGTCCTGCCACAGCGTGTACTCCCGGCAGGATCAACTCCTGGTGATGAGCAACCTCCGCAGCCGACTTTGCCTGAGTTGCCATGTTGAATAGGCGTGAACTGGGCCGAAATGCCCGGATTCGCAAGATTCGGAA
>CAZBDZ010000052.1:20950-26542 GCA_964490785.1 uncultured Phycisphaeraceae bacterium | reverse complement strand
ATCGCCGGGGGCGACTGCCCGATCGACGCGAACGGTGATCGGCAGGTCACCTTCGCCGACGTGACGGCGGTGCTGGCGAACTTCAACGCGGTTTGCCCGTGAGGGCATTGCGCCTTCGTTTGCTGAACACGAGAACTCAGAGAGGGATTCCATGAAGTGCCTGCTCGCTACCGTCATTGTGTCGATTGCCTGCTGTGCAGTCCCAGTGCGCCACGCCGCCGCCCAGCCCTGCTACGACGTGCAGAAGATCACCTCGCCCGACCCGGCTGCCATGGACTGGTTCGGCGAGACGGTCGCGATCGAAGGGGACACGCTCGTCATCGGCGGGACGGGGGACGATGAGGCGGGCGCGAACGCGGGGGCCGCGTGGGTTTTCGAGCGTCTCGGCGGCGTATGGACCTTCTCGCAGAAACTCATGCCGACGAACCCGTCGCCCGGCGCGCAGTTCGGGGGGTACATCGTCGTCAAGGGGGATACGCTCCTCGTCGGCGCCCGCTTTGACTCCTCAGCGGCGGCGCAGGCTGGGGCGGCGTATGTCTTCACGCGATCGGGCGGCGCGTGGGCGTTCACGCAGCGGCTGACCGCGTTTGACGCGGCGATGAGTGATGGATTCGGCTTCGGAGTCGCCATCGAAGGGAATCGGCTGCTCATCGGCGCCGGGCTCGACGACGACAACGGGCTCGACTCGGGATCGGTGTACCTCTTTGATCGGCCGGACGATTCCAGTCCGTTCGTGCCCCACCCTACTCAGCCCAAGCTGACCGATCCGAGCGGCATGGCCAACGACCAGTTCGGGTACGCCATCGGGCTGAACGGTGACCGGCTCATGATCTCAGCGTATCTCGATGATCATGTGTCGGCTGACAACGGAACCGTCTGCTACTACGAATGGACCGGTACGATGTGGACTTTCCGGCAGCGTCTCGTCTCGCCAACCGCCGCGGCGAACGACATCTTCGGAGGGACGCGAAATGGGCTGATTCTGGAGGGCGACCGGGCCCTCATTGGAAAGCGTGGCGACGATGATCGGGGGACCAATGCCGGCTCAGTTGAGCGATGGGCCTGGAACGAGGGAGCCGGACAGTGGCAGTACCAGTCCACCTTGTACGCGTGCATCGGCGGACTGTCGAGAGACTTCGGTGCCCGAGTTCTGATGGAAGGAGACCGGCTCCTCATCGGCGCGAGTGAATCATCCTTGGCGGGCGCCCAGTCGGGCTCCGGCCACCTGTTCCAGCGCATCGGAGATCGCTGGGCTGAGGTGGCAACCCTTACTTCGAGCGATCTGGCCGCCGGCGACCTGCTCGGGAATGCCGCGGCGCTGTCCGGACCATTCCTGGCGCTGGGCGCAACGTGGGACACCCACGCGGGATTCAATCAGGCTGGGTCGGTTTACATCTTCAACACCATTGATTGCCTCGCGCTTCCCGACTGCAACGGCAACCTGATCGATGACCGCGACGAGATCGCCGCGGGCGACGCGACGGATGTGAACGACAATCTTGTGCCCGACGAGTGCGAGCCGGGGATCTGCCGTCTTGGAGGCGATGCCGATCGGAACTACCAAGTGAACTTCGCCGACATCACCGCGGTCCTCTCCAACTTCAACGCCGTGTGCCCGTGACCCGGCGGGCGGTGGTGCGAAACGGGGTGCAAGACTTCTCAACTCCGCGGCCGCGGCGGGCTCCTCCCCGTCGCGGCCGCGTGGGTTGGGGCCGGGCGGGGGTGCTTTTTGTGACCTGCCTTGGATCGACGGCGCCAGCGCCTTGGGATGGCGATCGGATCATCAAGAACTGGGGTCAGGCCCGGGCGGACTCGGGGAGAGGGCGCGGATGGAGAGCGCGGAGGGAGCGCGCGGGGACTCGGCGCCTGTCGGCCTTGTCTCGAAAGCACGGGCGGAAGGAGTCGAACCCTCAACCTCCTGATCCGTAGTCAGGTGCTCTATCCAGTTGAGCTACGCCCGCACACCGATGTGGAATCGGACTGGGCACCCTAGCGAGGAATCGCCTCTCAGGCAAGTCGGGCGCCTCCCGGCCACGGGTTCACTACGCCGTCGCCCCGGGGCTTCCGGGCCGTGCGGTTCCCCTCAATCGGCTCCATATAGACTCGCCCCCGCCTCCCCCGCATGACAGAACCCGGCACGCTCAACTCCCCGCTCGCGCTCGACGAGCGATCCGCTCTCCGCGAGATGGCCCGCATCGCGCTCCCCGCGGTCGTCTCGATGCTCTCGTTCTCGCTCATGCAGTTCGTGGACCGCCTCCTCACCGCGCGGCTCATCGGACCCGAGGCCCTCGCCGCCGCGGGCAACGGCGGGATCGCCTCATGGGTGCCCGCCTCGGTCGCGATGGGCGTCCTCGGCGTCGTCAATACCTTCGTCGCCCAGAACCTCGGCGCGGGCAAGCCCGAGCGCGGGCCGGCCTACGCCTGGGCCGGCATCTGGATCAGCGCCGCACTCTGGGCCGGTGTCCTCGTCCCCTACTCGATCTTCTTCCCGCAGGTCTTTGAGGCTATGCGCCACGCCGTCGGCGTCCCCACCGTCTCCGCGCATGTCCAGGCAATGGAAACCATCTACGGCCGAACGCTCCTCCTCGGCCTCATCCTCACACTCTCCGCACGATCCGTCGGCCATTACTTCTACGGCATGCACCGCCCGTGGATCGTCATGATCAGCACCCTCGCGGGCAACGCCGTGAACCTCGGCGTCTCTTACTCCCTCATCAAGTGGGCCCAACTCTTCCCCGAACTAGGTGCCGAGACCGTCGCACGCAACGCCATCCGCGGCGCGGCGATCGGCACCGTCGTCGGCGCCGCCGTAGAGTACATCATCCCCCTCTCGCTCTTCCTGTCCAGCAAGTACCACGCGCTCTACCGCACGCGCGACTCGTGGCGGCCTTCGTGGACGCACATCAAGGACCTCCTCCGCATCGGCTGGCCCGGCGGCCTCATGTTCGGCAACGAGATGATCTGCTGGTGGATCTTCATGGGCGGCTTCGTCGCCTCTTTCGACGAGGGCCGGCCCCTCGCCGTCCACAACCCCGCGGGCTGGATCACGCATCAATACCTGATGCTCTCCTTCATGCCCGCCGTGGGCATCTCGATCGCCGCGACCGCCATCGTCGGCAAGTGCATGGGCGCGGGACGGCCCGACCTCGCGCAGGCGCGGACGTGGCTCGCCGTGAAGGTCACGATGACCTACATGGGCCTGTGCGCCCTGTGCTTCCTCCTCTTCGGCCCGAGCATGGCCCGCGTCTTCATCCCCGAGGGCGTTACCCCCGAGCAGGCGGAGCAGATCGTCCACCTCGCCAAGTGGATGCTCATCCTCGCCGCGACCTTCCAGTTGTTCGACGGACTGGCGATTACGATTTCGGGCGCGCTCCGGGGGGCGGGCGACACCGTCTGGCCCGGCATCGCCACGATCTTCCTCTCGTGGTCCCTCATCGTCGGCGGCGGATGGCTCGCCGTGAACTACCTGCCGCAACTTAGTTCCTTCGGCCCCTGGGCCGCGGCGAGCCTCTACATCATCGTCCTCTCCCTCTTCTTCCTCTGGCGCTTCCGCGCCGGACACTGGAAAGCGATGAAGGTGCTGCGAACGCCGACCGCCGAGGCGATCGAAGGCGGCACCCCAGTCCTCGCCAGCGCCCCCGGCCCCGGCGACATCGCCATGGCCCCGGCACTCGATGTGCCGGTGCTGGATGGGCCGGAGGGGGAAACGCCGTGACCCGCGACCTCGGGTGCCACGGTCCAACTGTCTTCAGTTGGACCGTTTCCGCGGACGGACGGGGAGCAGGAGAGGTAGCACGGTCGAGTCTCGAACAACTCGACCGTGGCACCGACCGGAAGAGGCTTCCGACGCCGACTGTGCCGCCCGCCATGCACAATCGGTTGGCTGAGGATCTTCAGTCCGCCGGTTCAAACTCCCGAAATCGATGCCGCATCTGTGCTTTCAGCCTGGCGAGAATTGAAGAATGCATTTGGCTCACCCGGGATTCCGAGAGATCCAAAGCAATGCCAATGTCCTTCATTGTCATTTCGCAATAATAATAATAGACAATAATTAGTCGTTCTATTCGCGAGAGTCCATTGGTCAAAAGGTCTTTGAGGTCATGTCGCTCGACCTCACGCAGAGGGTTAACCTGACGGTCGTCTTCGATTCGACTGGGTCTGAGGCCATGTTCTCGGCGGTCTTTGGAGCTAATGCACTGCGACAGGCTTGCAATGGAGACTGCCGCGCCGTCCTTCAGGATCTTCTTGAGTTCTTCCTCCTCCACGCCGAGTCGGGTCGAGATCTCCTCGATGGTCGGCGCCCGGCCGAGTTCCATCTCAAGGCTGATCCGGGCCTGTTCGACCTTCGCGGTGCGGTGGCGAACAAGGCGGGGCACCCAGTCCATGGCGCGGAGCTCGTCGAGGATCGCGCCGCGGATACGGGGGGCGCAGTAGGTCTCAAACTTCACCTGCCGATCGAGGTCGTAGGCGTCGATCGCGTCCATTAGTCCGAACAAGCCGGCGGACACGAGGTCTTCGATGTCCACTTCATCGGGCAGGCGCGTGTAGATGCGCTCGGCGTTGTAGCGCACGAGGTGGAGGAACTTCTCCATCAAGTAGTTGCGAATCTCTTCCGTCTGCCGCTCTTTGTACATCTCCCAGATCGTCCGAATTGGGAGCGAATCGAGATAGTCTCGACTCGCAGCTTCCAAATTCGGGACGCTTGCCGGCCTAATCGGCCTGACGCAGATATCCATCTGCTGCTCTTGGGTGCGTCCTGTTGCAGTTGTCATGAGCCGTGGTCCATTTCATCCAGAAGCTCCTTCAGGCTGGCCACCATCTGGGTGACGATCGAATCCGCCCAACAGAGCAGCTCGCGATCCTCTCGCGCTCCATTGACCCAACCCTTCGACTCGTCGATTGCATCGAGCAGGCGATTTCCGAAAACAAAGGCCGCACGGACTTTCTCTTCAGGTGAGCTCGCCATCATGAACATCTGGGCCGCGTTGGCCAGCTGGTTTCTCAGGTCAAAAGGTTCGGGGATGCGCAGCATTCTCGGACTCCTTGGGAGGTCTTCGAGCTGTACAGGCCGTAGTTGCCTCAACTGCGCATCCTACTCGATTTGTACTACCGAAAGCAGACAAAGTGGCAAAATTCAGCATTTAGTTCATGGTTTTCGATCAAAATGCCGATGATTAGTGCATGGAAAGCGGCAGTCGTCACCAAACAAAAACCGAATGTGAAGCCTCAGGGTACGTCCAGAGCTCCTTCAAGTTCGACCGAGATACTGATGAGACCATCGGGAGGCTTCGTGCCCATTTGAAGGCGGCCACGAAAGCGGAGGTCGTCCGAAAGGCAATTCACCTGCTGGAGCTCGTACGTGAAATCGAAGCCCGAGGGGGCGGGATTGCGACTGTTGACTCGAATAGTCAAATCACCAAGTTGCGCATCCTGTAGATGATGTGATCTGAGCGCTGGTGCGTTGCGGGAGGGTGGCATCGATTCCCGTCCCTGTGCCATTGATTCCGGTCCGCCGGAATTAGTGCGGGCGGGTGGCACCGAGCAGCGCCGGATTGTGCCACCGACCGTGGCTCTGCACGGTCGGTGTCCCCC
>CAZBDZ010000052.1:2679-20850 GCA_964490785.1 uncultured Phycisphaeraceae bacterium | reverse complement strand
CCGAGCAGCGCCGGATTGTGCCACCGACCGTGGCTCTGCACGGTCGGTGTCCCCCCGGTACACCCACACCGACCGTTGAGGACAACGGTCGGTGGCACGGGCGGGTGGCACCGAGCAGCGCCGGATCGTGCCACCGACCGTGGCTCTGCACGGTCGGTGTCCCCCGGCACACCCGCACCGACCGTTGCGGACAACGGTCGGTGGCACGGCGACTCTGCGAAAAGGGCGTGCCACGGCCCAATTGAGTCCCGCCCCCACCCCCCGTACACTCTCCGGCCCCCGTCGGCGGCCTCACCGTCCCGTCGGGCCATTTCAGGAGCACCGAATGCCGACGAATCCGATGGACATCATCATCGGCGCCGGGGAAGCCGTCAGCGGCGACCCCAAGGCGTGCGCCGCTCACCTCGACGCCGCCGAGAAGGCCCGAATCGCGGGCGACAAGGAGAGGATGTTCGCCGAGATGCGAAAGGCCGTCGCCGCCGACCCGGCGAACCCCGACGCGATGTTCTATCTCGCCTACGCCCTCGACCTCGTGGGCGAGGAGACCGAGGCGATGAGCCTCTACGAGCGCTGCACGGAGCGCACCCCCGCGCCGGTGAATGCGCTCATCAACCTCGCCGTGATGTACGAGGACAACGGCGACTTCCAGCGGGCCGAGAAGTGCCTCCGCCAGGTGCTCGATACCGACCCGATCCATCCGCGGGCCCGGATGTACATGAAGGACGTCACCGGCTCGCGCGAGATGGTGATGGACGAGGAGCATGACCGCGACATCGCCAAGCGCAATGCGCTGCTTGATACGCCGGTGACCGACTTTGAACTCTCCGTCCGCGCCCGCAACTGCCTCAAGAAGATGAACATCCGCACGCTCGGCGATCTGCTCCGCATCACCGAGGCGGAACTGATGGCGTACAAGAATTTCGGCGAGGCCTCCCTCACCGAGATCAAGAGCATGCTGACCGCGAAGGGTCTGCGGCTCGGGCAGGGGCTCGACGACGCGCACCGCCGCATCCGCAAGGAGGTCTACGACTCGCTCAAGGGCAGCGGCGGCGAGGCCTCGCTCAGCAAGCCGGTCTCCGACCTCAAACTCTCCGTCCGCGCCCGCAAGGCCTTGCAACTGCTGGGAATCTCGTCCCTCGGCGATCTTGCGGCCCGGACCGAGGCGGAACTCATGGGCGTCAAGAACTTCGGCGCGACGTCGCTCGACGAGGTCAAGCAGCGGCTGTCGGAGCACGGGCTGAAGTTGCGACGGCTGGAGTTCTGAAGTCGGATCACTTGTTGCGGCACGATTGAACCCAGTCGGATCTGGGCATGGACTGACGCCCAGGATCGATCGGACCCTGATTGGTCGATTACAACTCTGTAAGCGTGTGCAATGTCTTTTCGCCCCTTGGGCGCGCGTTCGTTGCGAGTGGCGCGGCGAGGCTTTGCGAGCAAGCCACTCGAAGCCGACTCTTGAGAATCTTTCACATTCTGTCGGCCTCCCCACCCCCGGGGAGGACGGTCTGCTCCGGCACCCGCTCAAGGGGCTGAAAAGCCAGAGTGCGAATGAAGGCCGCTTCCGAGGGGCTTGCTCGCCGAGCCTCGCGGCGCCCCTCGCAACGCCCGCGCGCCCTCCGGGCGAAGAATGAACCGCTCCTCCGCTGCCTTTGCCGGCCATTGCAGACGGTCGAGGTGCTACGCTCGATTGATGCGGTCTAGAGGCTCTTCCAATTGGCTTGGCCGCGCCGATAATGGTGGTGTGAGAAAGAGAGCCCGTTTCATCCCCACGCGCTGGCTCGAAGTCGCGGACAGTCCCGCGGCGGCGGCGGCGATTCTGTTTGCGATGCTCTGCTCGGTCGGCGTGGGGTCGTGTACGTCGTCGTACCGCGGCGCGCCGGTGGCGAAGCCGACGCCGCGCGAGATCGAGACGAGGCCCGCCGAGCCCGCCCGGGCGGAGGGGGAGCCGATCCTTCGCGTGCGGCTGCTCGGCGACGTGCGCGACGTGGTTCTCTCGGGGCCGAAGTCTCTGACCATCGGGCCGGAGGGGAAGCCGACGGCGGCGCGGAGCCTGGCGACGCCGGTGAAGGTGTTGCGGCTGGAGACCGGCTGGCTGCTGCGCGACGGCGCGGACCGGCCGGTCGCGTTCGGCAATCCGGCGCAGGGCGCGGCCGAGGCACTGAGCGTGCGCCCGGCGGTCCCCGGACTGATCAAGGTCAACGATGCGCCGTATCCCGGGGAGTTCACGCTCCTGCCCAAGGCGCCGCGCGCCGCGTCCCAACCCACTTCCCCCGCTCCCGCCGTCGGCACGACGGGTGCGCCCGGCACGCCCCCGCCTGGGCCGTCGAATGTGCTTCCCTTCGATCTTGTTGAGCACGTCGCTCTCGAAACCTATCTTCCCGGCGTGATCAGCCGGGAACTCCTGCCCAACTGGTCGCTCACGGCGTTCAAGGCGCAGGCGATCGCGGCGCGTTCCTACGCGATGCACGAGCGCGAGCGCAGCCTGAAGGCGGGCGAGGCGTTCGACCTCGAGTCCTCGCAACTCGATCAGGTCTACGGCGGGGCGGTGGACCACGCCGTGGCGAACCGCGCGGTCGCGGAGACGCGCGGCATGATCCTCACGTTCCAGGGGCACGTCCTCCGCGCTTATTACTCGAGCACCTGCGGCGGGCGTCCCGCAGCGGCGAAGGACGTTTGGCCGACGACGCGCGGCTTCGAGTTCAACCTCGATGCGCCGATCCAGGGCGTCCAGGGGCCGGAGACGGCGTGCGGCTATTCGCCACGGAGCACGTGGAGCGTGGCGCGCTCGCGTGAGGATATTTCCAAGCGGCTCGCCGCCTACGGTCGGGATCAGAACCTCGCCGTTCGAGGCTTGCGCCTGCTGGTCCGGATCGAGCCGCTGAACTGCACGAACGACGGTCGGCCGACCTCCTATCGCCTCTTTGATTCCGACGGCGCGTGGTACATGCTCTCGGCGGAGCAGGTGCGCACGGGGTGCAACTGGATCGGGACAAGCGGCCGGCCTCCGGTTACAGCCCAGACGCGCGTCCTCAGCGGCGACCTGACGATGACGACGAGAGGCACGGACTTCATCATCGAGGGGAGGGGGTTTGGGCATGGGGTGGGGTTGTGCCAATACGGCGCGGAAGGCCGCGCGCGAGCCGGCGAGACGGCCGAGCAGATTGTGCGGCACTACTACCCCGGCGCGAGGCTTGAGAAGGTGTATTGAGAGTTTTTGACAGCGTGATAGCGGCAGGCGGAGTGGAGACGGCAGAGACGGATTGCAAATCCGTCCCACCAAAGGCAGTAGAAGGAGTAGAGACGGATTGCGAATCCGTCCCACCCAAGGCAGTAGTAAGGAGTAGAGACGGATTGCAAATCCGTCCCACCGAAGGCAGTAGAAGCGGTAGGAAGAGGCAGAGGAAGGCGAAGACCCATGCATGGGCTCGAAACGTGCGGCCGCCGGGGGGTAAGCCCGGCTGACCCGGCCGCGGGGTGTGCTCAGTGTCCGCTGAGCGCGGTCGGCGGAAGTCCCCGCCGCGGGATGCCGGGAGATGTGCGTCGTTCGGATTCGCCTGCAGGTCGATCGCGGCGACGCGGCGGGTCCTCTCCCGGCGAGGTGGCCCGCTGTAATTCCCGGTCGCGACCGTCGGCGCGCGCGCAAAGGTGGACATGCGCGTCGCGGGAATCGGCGTAAGTGGTTGCGGGGGCTGGGGTTGTAGAAATTGTTGGGGAGGGGCCGGAATTGAGGCGGCGCGCGCCGCCGGCGCGCGCGCAAAAGTGGATATGCGCCCGGGGTGTGATGGGAAGAGAGGCAGGAGGGAGGAGGCAACGAGGCATCGAGGCGGGGCCGACTGTGGCGGCTGGGGTTCTCCATTTTCAACCGAACGTGAGGCAAACGTGATTGGCGGAGTTTGATGGGTGTTTTTTCTCGTTTTTTGGGTGTTCCTTGCCGTCGGCGATGTCGCTTCTCTATGGGGGGGACGAAACGAACCCTGACAGCGAGAAAGAGCCATGTTCAATCACCTCGAACCCATGACCGCCTCGACGAACGCCTCCGCGATGGTGTGGACCCGTGCCGGCTATTCGATGAATACCTGGCGCCTGGTCTGCCGCGGGCGGGCGTACGCGACGTTCACGTTCCTCAACGCGGAGCAGACCCGAGGCGTGCTGCGGACGGCGAGCGGGGCGTTCGAAATCAGCGAGACGTCCGGCGGGATGTTCCCGCGCGTCGCCGTCCGGCCTCTGGAGGGAGATGACGAGATCGCCGTGTTCCGCCCCGCGACGACCGGGCACGGCACGACGCACTTCGCGTCGGGGACGATTTTCCGCTGGCGGCGCCCGGCGTCGAGCGTCAAACCGGCGTCGATCGTCACGCTGAAGGGCGGCCCGATCGCCGACGTGTGCAAGCCGCTGGGCGGGGGGGGCGGGCCGGTGCCCGTGTTCCTGGCCAACGACGCGGCGAGCGTGCCCGAACTTCCGATCCTCCTCGGCTTGGGCCTCTACACCGCGCTGCTCCAGAGCCGGGGGACGCTGGCGACCGAGGATGCGGATTACCTCGAGGAGACGGTCGTTCTTTCCTGCTGAGCCACTCACACCGGCAACGAGCCGACTCTCCTCCCTCGCTGCCCGATTCTCGATCGCGACGCCCGCGTCTGCCACGCGGGCGTCGTCGTTTTTGCCTATAATGAACGCGCGTGCGCGCGAATTGTGTCCGATCGTCCGTTCGGGTGCGGCGCGCATGTCAGAGGATTGCGCCTTGTCCAAACCCGGCACCCCCGCGATGAGCAAACCTGTTGTAGTCCAAGGTGATTCCGTTGGCTACACGAGCGTCCCGCCAGGCGATCCCACGCCATTCGCGCAGCCCGCAGGGCTGAACGCTGATGCCAAACCGCAGGCCTATGGGGCGGACCAGATCAAGATTCTGGAGGGTCTCGAGGCGGTGCGGAAGCGCCCCGGGATGTACATCGGCGACACGGGGCCGGCGGGTCTGCACCACCTCGTCTACGAGGCCGTGGACAACTCGATCGATGAATGCATGGCGGGGCGCGCGACGATGGTCGCGGTGCGGATCCATGCGGATGGGTCGCTCTCGGTGGCGGACGACGGCTCGGGCATCCCGGTCGAGGTCAAGCGCCACGAGAACCCGATGTACGACGGGAAGCCCGCCGTCGAGATCGTGATGACCGTGCTGCACGCCGGCGGCAAGTTCGGCGAAGAGGGCTCGGCGTACAAGGTCTCCGGCGGGCTGCACGGGGTCGGCATCTCGTGCGTCAACGCGCTCTCCGAATGGCTGGAGGTCGAGGTCCACCGCGACGGGAAGATCCACAAGATACGCTTCGAGCGTGGGAAGACCGCCGTGCCGCTGCACGTCATCGGCGACGTGCCCGCGAGCGCGATCCGCAAGACCGGCACCAAGGTGACTTTCAAGCCCGATCACGAGATTTTCCCGGAGACGGATTTCGCCTTCGCCACGCTTTCCACGCGCCTGCGGGAACTCGCGTACCTGAATCCCGGCGTCGCCATCCGCATCACCGACGAGCGCGTCGGCCCCGACGGCAACATCAAGGACGAGACCTTCCGCTTCGACCACGGCCTCATCGAGTTCGTCGGGCACCTGAACCACAGCAAGGGTGTGCTGCACGAGGTGATCTCGCTCAAGGGGGGCGAGCCGTCGCTGAGCATGACGTGCGAGGTCGCGTTCCAGTACAACGATTCGTACAACGAACTGCTGCTGACTTTCGCCAACAACATCCGCACGGTGGACGGCGGGACGCACCTCTCGGGTTTCAAGACGGCGCTGACCCGCGTGCTCAACGCCTACGCGAAGCAGAGCGGGATTCTGAAGGAGAAGGATCCCGTCCCGTCGGGCGAAGACCTGCGCGAGGGGCTGGCGGCGGTCATCAGCGTGAAACTCCCGGACCCGCAGTTCGAGGGGCAGACGAAGGGGAAACTGCGGAACACGGACATCGAGGGGTTCGTCTCCGCGATCGTGGGCGAGCGGCTCCAGACGTGGCTGGATGAGCACCCGTCGGAGGCGAAGAAGATCTGCCTGAAGGGCGTGATCGCGGCGCAGGCGCGCGAGGCCGCCCGCAAGGCTCGGGAACTCACGCGGCGGAAGTCGGCGCTGGAGTCGGGCTCGATGCCCGCGAAACTCCGCGACTGCACCACCAAGGACGTGGACCGCTCCGAGATGTTCATCGTCGAGGGCGACTCCGCGGGCGGCTCCGCGACGCAGGGGCGCGACGTCGAGACCCAGGCCATCCTGCCGCTGCGCGGGAAACTCATCAACGTCGAAAAGGCCCGGCTGGACAAGGTGCTGGGGTTCGAGGAAATCCGCACCCTCATCAGCGCGCTCAAGTGCGGCATCGGCGAGGACTTCGACATCTCGAAACTCCGGTATGGGCGCGTCATCATCATGACCGACGCCGACGTCGACGGCTCGCACATCCGCACGCTGCTGCTGACGTTCTTCTACCGGCAGATGTGCGAACTCATCGAGCGGGGGAAGGTGTACATCGCGCAGCCGCCGCTGTACCTCATCACGCGGGGCAAGAAGAGCCAGTACGTGCTGAACGAGTCGAAGATGAGCGACGTGCTGATCGACCTGGGGCTGGATGGGGCGAAACTGGTGGTGCGGGACATCTCGGCGGTGGAGCCGGGGCTCGGCGGCGAGGCTTCGGTCGTGCGGACGATCGAGGGGGACGACCTGCGCCGTGCCGTGAAGTTGCTGCGTCGGCTGAAGGAGTTGTCGGAGATCGTCGAGCGGCGCGGGATCCGGTTTGAGGAGTTGCTCGAATCACGGGCCGACGACCCGACGCCGGGCAGGGGCGGCTCGGCGGGCGGGTCGCTGCCGACGCACCGGGTGACATGGGCGGGGGGATCGGAGTTCGCGTGGTCGGAGGCGCAGATGCAGGCGATCCTGTTGAAGAATGATCTGAGGCTGCCCGATCTGGCGAGCGAGATGGCCGACGGCTCGGCGGCGGCACCGCAGCAGGCGGGCGATACGCGGCGTGTGGCGACGGTGCGCGAGCTGCACGAGAACCGCGAACTGGCGCTGATCTTCGAGCATCTGAGCGACCTCGGGGTGGATATCGACGACTGGGGGCTGATATTCGAGGAAGCGGTTACAGGCGAGCGGCTGCCGACGAAGTACGCGTGGGTGACGCCGCACCGGGGCGGGGTGAAGAAGCCCGCGTCGCAGGAAGCCGCTGTTGAGGCCGGCGAAGAAGCGGAGAGTGAGTCTGCGGAGCCGGCGTCTCCCGCGGACAGGCCTCACTCGCACATCGTCCCCGCGCCGAACATCCCGTCCATCCTGTCGGCGCTGCTCGACGTGGGCCGGCGGGGCATGGAGATCAAGCGGTTCAAAGGTCTGGGCGAGATGGACCCAGAGCAGTTGTGGGAGACGACGATGGACATGTCCCGGCGAACGCTCCTCCGCGTGAACATGGAGGACGCGCAGGCGGCGGACGAACTGTTCTCGATCCTCATGGGCGAAAACGTCGAGCAGAGGCGGACGTATATCGAGGAGCATGCGCTCGAGGTGAAGAGCCTGGATGTGTAGCGTGAACGTGCGACCCCTGGCTTCGCGGACTCAGGCTCGGCGTCCATCGGATGCGTTGAGCGTCGCCTCCACGACCTCCGGCGGGACGTTCCATCGCACAGGCAGGACGGACATGCCGATGCCGCGGGACGTGATGACCGGGCCTTGTGGTCCCTGATTCAGGCCGCCGGCGTATTTCAAGCCGAACTGCGAGGGGATGACGGGCGGGCCGATGATCGGGAGCGAGATCTGCCCGCCGTGCGTGTGGCCGCAGAGCGCGAGGTCGGCGCGATGGCGGCGGGCGTCCTGGTGTTCGACGGTGTCGGGCTGGTGGCAGAGGAGGATGCGCGGCATGTGGTCCGGCACGCCGCGGAAAGCGGCGTCGGCGTCGGTGCGGTCCATGTCGAGGTCGCCCAGGCCGGCGAAGCAGAGGGCGGCACCGGCGGGAGCAGGTGGTGGAGTGGGGGTAGCACTGGCGGACAAGCCGCCAGTGGCACCGGGGGGCGGTTGGTCGCGCCAGGTGCGTGTGTTGGCGTCGAGGAAGACGCGGGTGTTGTCGATGAGGCGTACGCCGACGCGCTCGAGCGCGGAGCGAAGCACCGCGGCGTCGCCGTAGAAGTCGTGGTTGCCGAGCACGGCGAGCACGCCGAGCGGGGGCCCGCCGCGCGCGAGGAGGGGCATGAAGAGGTCGGCGGCGGGCTGGATGAAGGAGTCGCCCGCTTCGATGTAGTCGCCGGTGAGGACGACGAGGTCGGGCTTGAGCGCGAGGGTCATGTCCACCGCCCGGCGGACGTGCGAAGCGGAGACGGCGGGGCCGAGGTGCGTATCGGAGATCTGGACGATGCGCAGGCCGACGAGCGCCGGCGGCAGGTCGCGGATCGGAACGGCGTATCGTCGGACGACGATATCGCCGGGATCGACGACGGCGGCCTTGGCGGCGGCGGTGGTCGCCGAGAATCCCGCCGCGCCGCACCCCGCATTGATGAGGAACCGACGACGCGCCAGGTCAACCGGCACGCCGTCCTCCACCGGCCGCACGCTCCGGCGGACGAGCGCCAGCCTCCCTTCGTTGATCCCCGCCGCGAGACCGACCAGCAAGAGCCATCCCGCCGACACCGCGACGGCGCTCAGCACCGCGGGCGGCAGGGATCGTTCAAGCCCCGCCTTGCGGATCGTCGAGCGCACCGGGACGGAGGCGAGATGCAGGGCATTGGCGAGCGGGACGAGCGCGTCCGCGACCGGGCCGCGCGAGCCGCCGCCCTGACGGGTGGTGAGTTGAAGCGAGACAGCAGCGGCCGACACGGCTGCCCAGAGCGAAATCCAGAAGATGAGGCGCTTGCGCAGCGTCATGCCGTGGCCCGGATGGTACGCCCGCGGCGTGCGCGGGGTTCAAGCGATATCGGCTCGGGAAGCCTGTGAAATCGGGCAAGGCCGTCCGCGAGCCGGATTGAAAGGGCCGGCGTGGGGCCGGTAAGCGGTAGGGTGCAAACCCCCACGAGCCCCGGTCCTTCCGAGCCTGTGCGATACGGATCATTCTTCATTCTCGCGCGGGGCGACCACGGGATTCGCGCGGCGACCCTCCGCTCATCCCGAGCGTGCGCACGATTGGCCGACGATTCGTTCAAAGAATGGGATGCCGGCGGGGGCGGGCGAGAATTGACGCCTCGTGCCGAACGATCCCCGCGGGGGGGTTCACCGGCCCACGAAACGGGCGCGCGGAACCGGTACTTCGCGCAAGGCGCTCGCAAAGGCCGTGCGCCCTGCGGGCGGAAAGGCCGGCGAATCCTCGAGTCGCCGCGCGATGCCGTGGCTTCTTTATCGGCCTCTCAAACACGCTCTCAGTTCTTGGCGCTGTGTGGTACCGAGTCCGTGTTCGCGCGGGAGTCGGCACCGAGCGCCGATGGCGCCCGCCACGGCGGAGTCGCCGCGGCGACCTCGCTCCGCTGGTCGTGGCACCCGGTGGGGGAGCGGGATCAATAGGGGACGCGCTGCGGCGCGAGGCGGCTTGGGCGGTCGGTGAGGAAGAGGCGGGAGAGGTCGCCGTTGAGCGCTCGGCCGTTGGTGTCGTGGAGGACGACGTTGCGGTTTGTATCTTCCTCGCGCGCGATGCCGAGGGTGTCGGTTTCGGGCGAGGGGTTATTCCGGTAGGCCCAGGTACGTCCGCCGTCGGCGCATCCGGCGAGGAGCATGGCGGCGGACCCGGCGCAGAAGAAGAGGGCAGGACGAAGTCGAAGGGTGCGTTGGAGCATGGCTGGTTTCCTCGTGAACAAGGGTTGTACCGGGTCCGCAGGCCGGGAGTCAAAGAGCATACCCCACGGGGTTGAATGTGGCACGGGCTTTTCGCAGAGTCGCCCGTGGCGACCCAGCCCATGCCGCTTCAGATTCGATCCACGGGGGTTTCCCCGGTTCCCGGCGGGCTGGCCGATAGGATTCCAGCGTGACCAAGGGCGATCCGAATGCGGCGGGGTGCGGTTCAGGCGGCGGCGGGCGACGTGAGTTGGTCGCCCGGCTGACGGAATCGATGCTGGGCGATCCACGGACGTGCCACCTCGGCGAGCCGGTTCTGCCGAGCCGGGAGGCGGTGGGGGAACTGGTGGAGCGGATCCGCCGACTGGTGTTCCCTGGGTTCTTCGGCCAGCGCGGGCTTCGGCGGGAGGGGCTTGAGGGGCACGTCGCGGGGCTGGTGAACGAAGTGCATGCCCACGCCGAGCAGGAGTCGCGGGCGGCCTTGCGCTATGTCGAGGGGCTGCGCGGCGGGGCGGTGCGCGGCGTGATGGCGGTCAGCCCCACGGCGGAGCGGACCTGCGAGGAGCGCGCGAAGGAGGTCGCGGAACGATTCGTCGAGCGCCTGCCGGAGTTGAGGCGGCTGCTGTCGCTCGACGTGCAGGCGGCGTACGACGGCGACCCGGCGGCGCTGCACCCGGACGAGACCATCTTCTGCTACCCCGGCATCGACGCGATCTTCGCCCATCGAGTGGCCCACGAGTTCTACTCCATGGGTGTGCCGCTCCTGCCGCGGATCATCCAGGAGATGGCGCATGGGCGCACGGGCATCGACATCCATCCGGGCGCAACCATCGGCGAGTCGTTCTTCATCGACCACGGCGGGGCGGCGGTCGTCGGCGAGACGACGGTGATCGGACGCCACGCGCGCCTGTACCAGGGCGTAACACTCGGCGCCAAGAGCATTGAGCAGGACGCCCATGGGCGCGCGGTGAAGGGGAAGAAGCGCCACCCGACCATCGGCGACCGCGTCACGATCTACGCCGGGGCGGTGATTCTCGGCGGCGACACCATCATCGGCGACGACTGCATCATCGGCGGTGGCGTGTTCCTGACCGAGAGCGTCCCGGCGGGGACGGTGGTCAGGCAGCGCCCGCCGGAGTTGGTGGTGCGGGGGCCGACAGGTTAGAAACTGCGCCCCGGGTGCCACGGCCAGCGCAGTCGGCCGTGGGCGGGTGCCGTCCTCATGGGCTGGAAAGCCCATGCCTTGCCCTGTGCCACTGGCGGCTCGCCCGCCAGTGCGACGCCCCCAACCGTTCATACTCATGCGCGTTACTGTGGGAACCCTTGCCGTTCAGTCGCGGCGCGGCGCCAGACCCCGGGGACCGGGCCCACAGCCTGCGAAGCGGGCTCAGGCATCGCCGGATGGGGTCTCAGAGCAAGTTTGGCTCTGTTGAAATGGTCGGCCGTTTCGAGCACTCCATCGGAGTGGCGGAATGAACAAGCAGGGCAATCGCATTATCAAAAGGGTGCCCCGGTCTTGCCGTCTGCGGCAAGGCCGGGTCGCACTTGCAACGCCGCCCGGCCTCGCCGCAAAGCCGGCGAGACCGGGGCACCCAATTGATATTGCGGGGAGATAGACAGAGAGAGTCTTGATGGCCCGCGACGAGTGGCTTGCTCGCCGAGCCTCGCCGCGCCACTTGCAACGTTTGTGCGCCCTGCGGGCGAAAGGCCGACGAATCCTTGATTCGTCGCAGCATGCCGCGGCGCCTTGATCGGCTTCTCAAACACGTGCCAAAGCACACGCTGCCGAGATTGTAAGCGGCACGGTGAACACGGCGTGCCGCGGCACTCACTTGCCAGGGCAATCGCATTATCAAAAGGGTGCCCCGGTCTTGCCGTCTGCGGCAAGGCCGGGTCGCACTTGCAACGCCGCCCGGCCTCGCCGCAAAGCCGGCGAGACCGGGGCAGCCACAATAATGCGATTGCCCTGACTCACTCGCCTACTCCGGTCTCGGCACGTCCACCTCTTCCGGCGGGGGCGGCGGGCGGTCTTCGATGCGGCGGCGTCCGCCGCGGTCGCGGAACCGGGGGCCGGCGGGATCGCGGTCTTCGGCGAGTTCGCGGCGGACGCCCTCGCGGACGATCGGTTCCTCGCGCTCCATCAGGCGTTCGCGACGGGCTTCGTCGATTCGATGCTTGACGAAGGCGCGCTGGTCATCGTCGAGGAGTTGCCAGATGCGGGCGTAGTAGCCGTCGGGCCGCGGGCCGCGGGGGGCGTCGGCGTGATCCGGCGGGGGGCCTTGGCGACGGCGCTCGTGGGGCGGCGGGGCCTCGCCCGGCGGCGGCGGAGGCGGCAGTTCGTTGGCTTGAACGTCGGGCCGGCGCTGAGGCGGTCGGCGGCGTTCGCCATCGGGGGGCGGAGGGGGACCTTCGCCGGGAGGCGGCGGGGGCCCGCCGTCGGCACGATCGCGGTGGCGGCGGCGGCGTTCGCCGGGAGGTGGGGGTTGCTCGCCGCGGCGCTGCTCCATCTGGCCGCGGGCTTCGGCGCGGAAGTCGTCCACGATGGCGCGGAAGGCCTCGCGCTGTTCGGGCGTCGGGTGGAGTTCGGGCGGTGTGTCCTCGGCCCCGAGGGCGCGCACGGCGTCGAAGAAGACGCGCGGGGCGACGCGCGGCGTGGCCTTGGCCTTTTCGCCGGGCACGGGGTCGATGAACGTGTCGCCCGCGCCCGGGACGGCTCGGTCGTGGATCGGCGGCCCGCCGAGCGGCGGTGGGGGAGGATCGTGCGGCTGGGCGAGGGCAATCCCGGCCGACGCGAGGAGCGTGGCGGCGGTCAGAAGGGCGGTACGCATACGGTGCTGCATCGGGGCATCTCCTTGTCCTCGTCCATGAGCAGAACGAGGAAGCGGGCCGGGTATTGCCGCTGACGCCTGCCGGTGGGGAGCGGTTATTCCGGCTGGAGGGTCTGTGAATGCCGGCGAAATATCGGTGCCCAAGCGACGTCCGGCAACGGCCGACTGCGTCCGCCAAGGCGGACTTCGCTGGCCGTGGCGCCCGCGTGCTCGGCACGGCTTGCCCTTCGGGACAAGCCGTGGCACCCAACTGCTCGTCGGCTACCCTTGCGGGTGATGGCAACACTTACGAAGGAAACGGTTGTGCAGGCTCTCGCGGGGTTGGAGGGCGTCTCGATCCGTCAGGCGGCGGCGTGCGACGGGGTTGCGACGGTTACGCTGGCGTGCGCGGGCGATGAAACGGCGCGGCAGCGCGCGCAGGCCGAGGCGGACGCCGCGATCCGCCGGAAGGCGCACGAGGTCGGCGCGGAGGTACGTCAGTTGACGATTCAGGTCGTCGCGCACGATTCGGGGTCGGCGGGCGCGGGCATGCCCGGCGTGAAGCATGTGATCGCGGTCGGCGCGGGCAAGGGGGGCGTGGGCAAGAGCACGGTGGCGGTGAACCTCGCGGTGGGACTCGCGCGAGAGGGGCACGCGATCGGGCTGCTCGACGGCGACATCTACGGGCCGAGCGTGCCGACGCTGATGGGGCTTTCGACGCTCGAGGTCCTGATGCAGCGGAACATGCTGCAGCCGTTCTTCGTCCACGGCGTGAAGACGATGACGATCGGCAAGTTGGTGGACGCGGAGAAGCCGCTCATCTGGCGCGGGCCGATGGCGCACGGGGCGTTCAAGCAACTCGCGGAGCAGACGGAGTGGGGGGAGTTGGATTACCTGATCATCGATCTGCCGCCGGGGACGGGGGATGTGCCTTTGACGATGGCGCAGTTGTTCTCGCTGACGGGGGCGATTGTCGTCTGCACGCCGCAGAAGGTGGCGCAGGACGACGCGGTGCGTGCGGCCCGGATGTTCCAGGCGCTGAACATCCCGGTGCTGGGGGTGGTCGAGAACATGAGTTACTTCATCGGCGACGACGGGAAGGAGTACGACCTCTTCGGCCGGGGCGGGGCCGAGCAGATGGCGCAGCGGCTGGGGCTGCCGTTCCTGGGGGCGATCCCGATCCAGATGGAACTCCGCGTGAACAGCGACGCGGGGACGCCGTTGAAGAACTTCGCGGGGAGCCGCGGGCTGTACGACGCGCTGACGCGGTTCACGCAGCGCGTGGAGCAGGAGGCGGCGATCGCGGCGATGCGCGGCGGGGGGCCGATGCTGAGCGTGAGTTGAGTTATTCGGACCCGTCCGCCCGCAGGCTCTCCGCGATGCTGATCTCGTGCAGCCGGACGCTCGCCCGATCCATGTCTTCCTTCGCTGTGTGGAAGGTGTCGGCGTTCACGCTCGACCAGTCATTCTCGGCGGCGGATACGAGGGCCGCGAGAGTCTTGATTTGTCGGCGGAGTTCGGCGGCGTAATCGGTCGGGACCTGCGGGCCCAACTTGTTCAGGCGGTCCCCGATCCACTTCAGGTCGAGTTTCGAGTTCGCGATCAGGTCCACGATGCGGTGCCGCGTCATGTCCTCGCGGGCGTGCTCGAGGCTCTCGCGCTCGATGCGGTCCACCTCCTCGCGCGTCAGGCCGTGGTTGGGGACGATCTGGAGGTCCGCGCGTTTGCCCGAACGTCGTTCCACGGCGGAGACAGTCAGCACGCCGCTGGCGTCCACGAGGAACTCGACTTGGACCTGCGGGATGCCGGCGGGCATGGGCGGGATGCCGCGGAGGTGGAACGTGCCGAGGGATCGGCAGTCGGCGACCATCTCGCGCTCGCCCTGGAGGACGTGGAGTTTGATCGAGGTCTGGCCGTCGATGCTCGTGGAGAACATCTCGGTGGCCCGCGCCGGCACGGTCGTGTTCCGCACGATGAGTTTGGCGACCGCCCCGCCGACCGTCTCGATGCCGAGCGAGAGCGGGATGACATCCAGCAGCAGCGCATCCGAGCGCAGCCCGGCCATGATGGAGGCCTGCACCGCCGCGCCGAGCGCCACGACTTCGTCGGGATTCAGCGCGACATACGGCGTCGTGCCGAAGAACTCGCCGACGCGCTGACGGACCAGCGGGATGCGCGTCGAGCCGCCGACCATGATGACCTTGGAAATGTCGCCGGGGGCGAGTTTGGAGTCCCGCAATGCCCGCCGACAGCACGCGAGTGCGCGGTCGAGCCAGGGGGTGATCAGGGATTCAAGTTCGGCGCGCGTCAGCGTGCGGGTGGACCCGAAACAGTCGATTGTCGCGGATTCGGAATCGGAGAGAGTGATCTTCGCGCGCTCCGCGGCGGCGCGGAGGCGGGCGAGATCGCCGGCGCTCGCGCCTTGTGTGCCACTGGCGGCTTGTCCGCCAGTGTCGGGCGCCAATGGCTCCGGATTCGTCGTTGGCAACGTGCGGACGAACGCACTGGCGGGCAAGCCGCCAGTGGCACGAAAGGACGCACTGGCGGGCAAGCCGCCAGTGGCACGAAAGGCCGCACTGGCGGGCAAGCCGCCAGTGGCACGGGGATCCAGCAGGTGCCGAACGATCATCTGATCCACGTCGTCGCCCCCGAGATGCGTGTCCCCCGCGGTGGCGAGCACCTGGAAGAAATCCGCCCCGGCCTCCGCGTCGGCGGACGGAATCACATTGAGGATGGAGACGTCAAACGTCCCGCCTCCCAGATCAAACACCGCGATCGTCTCCGCCTGCTTCGTCGTCACGCCGATGCCATAGGCGAGCGCGGCGGCGGTGGGCTCGTTGATGATGCGCACGGCGTCAAGCCCCGCCAGACGTGCCGCGTCGCGCGTCGCCTGCCGCTGGGCATCGTCGAAATACGCGGGGACGGTGATGACGGCGCGCGAAACGGGCGTGCCGAGCCGGGCGGACGCTTGGGCACGCAGGGCGCGAAGGATCGCCGCCGAAACCTCCTGCGGCGAGAGCAACCTCCCGCCCGGCAGCCGCACCCGCGCCGTCTCGTTCGGTCCCTCGACGATCTCATACGCCAGGTAGGGCACGTCCCCCGCCGCGTCGTGGGCCGAACGACCCATCAGACGCTTCACGCTCGAGATCGTCCGCTCCGGGAACTCCGCGGCCCGCTCGCGCGCTTCGACGCCAACCGCCTCGACCGCCCCCGTCTCCGCGTACCGCACAACGCTCGGCACGAGCGCCCGCCCGAGATCATCCGCCAGCACCGCCGGCGAAAGCCCGCGCGCAGGATCGGCCCACGCGACGAGCGAGTTCGTCGTGCCGAGATCGATGCCGACGATGGGGCCCGCTGGATTCATTGAGTCTCGGGCATGCGGCCGGCATAGGCCTCGATCATGGTGATGATCTCAGGGAGATCGCTGGTCACGACACCCCAGACCGCATCGAGATCGATCACCGAGTAGCCATGGGCAAGGATGTTCCGCATCCCGACAACTTCATGCCACGGGATGAACGGAAGTTGCTCACGGGTCGGCTCCGAAACGTGCGCCGCGGCTTCGCCCACGATCTCTATGAACCGCTCACACGCGGCGCGGAACGCGCGATCGCGGTCCAGGTCCGCGCGGCTCCTCCCTCGCGCAGTCGCGATGGCGAATCGCGCATGATCCACCATGTCGCGCAACCGTTGACGATCCTCATGCCGCGACATAATAGTTCCGAGCCGAAGAGAGGATTTCGTCGCGATACGCAGGCCGAATCGAACTGGGCGTCAAAAGGTCTACGCGCCGACCGATCAGGCTGCCCAACTGGTTCTGAATCCTGATGAAGGAATATCCGAGCCGCGTCCCCGGCTCGAACTCGACCAGCACGTCCACATCCGACTCCGGCCCGAAGTCGTCGCGCAGCACCGACCCGAAGAACGCCAGCCGGCGGATCTTGTTCTCGCGGCAGAACGCCTCGAGTTTCGCCCGATCGATCTGGATGCGGAGGCCTTCCATCGCCTGATTCTACGCCACCTTCAGGTCCGAGGGGACCACCAACTCGACCTGCACCTGCGCCTCGCCGTGCAACAGGTCCGCGACCTCGCGGATGTTCCGCGTGATCTCGTCGAGCGTCCGCCCCTGTGTGTGGACGCTGTCGTCCTCGAGCGCGTGTGCCGCGAGCCACCCGTCCTCGGCTTGCCGAACCAGGATGTGGTAGGTCTTCATCGGATCTCCTGCTCGAACGGGTCCCAGTCGAGACCGAGGTTCTTGGCGATCTTCCGGGCGGTGATGCGGTTGATCTCGCGGTGCCTCGGGATCGGCTCCGGCTTGTGGCCGGGTTTGCCCACAATCGTATGGCTGCCGCCCTCACGAAGGACAGTGAAGCCCCGCAGTTGCAGCGCCTGCATCAACTTTCGGCGGTCGTATGACATGAACCGGGACTCCATCGGGCTTCCGGGGGGGGCCAAGGTATCTTCTCCGGCCCATGCTCACCTCCGTCGCCTGGCTCAACCGCTACCTCTCCCCCGCGACGCTCACCGCCGACGAGGCCGAGCACGTCCTCACCAACGTCGGCTTCCCCATCGAGTCCCGCGAATCGCTCCCCTCGGGGGACACCCGGCTCGATGTCGAACTCACCAGCAACCGCGGCGATTGCCTCTGCCACCTCGGCCTCGCCCGCGAGATCGCCGCCGCCACCGGCCGCACGCTCGTCGCGCCGAAGCCGGGCACGATCAAGCCCTCCACCACGAAAGCCCAAAGCGTCACCAGCGTTGACAATCAGGTCGCATCGTCCGGCGGCTGCCCCCGATTCGTCGCCCGCGTCATCCGCGGCGTGAAGATCGGCCCAAGCCCTACGTGGCTCCGCGACGCCCTCGAATCCGTCGGCCTGCGACCCATCAACAACGTCGTGGACATCACCAACTTCATCAACCTCGAACTCGGCCACCCCTGCCACGTCTTCGACCTCAACACCCTCGCGGGCAAGCGCCTCGTCGTCCGCCATGCAAAGAAGGGCGAGTCCGTCGCCGCGCTCGACGGGCGGAAGCACCAGATGAACCCGGACGAGATCGTCGTCGCCGACGCGGAGAAGGCGGTCTCGATCGCGGGCGTCATCGGGGGGCTCGACACGGGCGTCGCCGAGCGCACCACCGACGTGCTCGTCGAGATGGCGACGTGGGATCCGATCGCCGTCCGCCGGGCCGCGCGCCGCCTCGACATCCGCACCGATGCATCCCACCGCTTCGAGCGCTACGTCGATGCCCGCGATCTCGACTGGGCCTCGCTCCGCGCCTGCGCCCTCATCGTCGAACTTGCCGGCGGCGAACTGCTCGACGGCATGATCGACGCGGCCGGGCCGCTGAAGCCGCGCACCGAGATCTCGCTCCGCGCCGCGCGCTGCGAGCACCTCCTCGGCATCACGATCCCCACCGACCGCATGGCGGCGCTGCTCCGATCCATCGGGATCGCCGTCGTCCGTGGCACGGGCTTTCTAGCCCGTGATTCCGGCGAAGCCACACGCCCTGGAAAGGGCGTGCCACTGCGGGCCGAAGAGACACGCCCTGGAAAGGGCGTGCCACTGCGGGCCGAAGAGACACGCCCTGGAAAGG
>CAZBDZ010000052.1:0-2579 GCA_964490785.1 uncultured Phycisphaeraceae bacterium | reverse complement strand
GCGTGCCACAGGGCGACACACTCCGCTGCACCATCCCCCATCACCGCCACGACCTCACCCGCGAAGTCGATCTCATCGAGGAGGTCTGCCGCCTCAACGGGTTCGACAAAGTCGGCCTCTCCCCCACCCTCGACGTTCACCTCGAGTTTCAACACCCCGACGAGTGGAGCAAGCGCGAGCGGGCCATGTCGCTCCTCTCCGGCATCCTCACCGGCGCGGGGTTCTTCGAGACCGTCACCTTCTCCTTCATCACGCAGAAGGAAGCCGAACTGTTCCGCCCCCGCGGCCTGCGCCTCCTGAAAGTGGACGAGGAACGCCGCAAGGGCGCGCCCTACCTCCGCCCGAGCGTCGTCCCAAGCCTGCTCACCTGCCGCCGCGCGAATCAGGACGGCCAAGTCCGCCAGACCGGCGGCCTGCGCTTCTTCGAGTTCGCCAGCGTCTTCGCCGAGGAGGACGACGGGCGGACTTTCGCACGCCGAACGCGCGAGACCCGCAACCTCGCCTTGATGGCCGACGCCCCGCCCGGCCTGTCCGCCGCCGAGACGCGGCAGGCCCTCCTCCGCGCCGCTCGCGGCGAGGTGGACGCGCTGGCGCTCGCCGTCGGCGGGCCGAACACGCGCGTCGCCCTCGAACTCGCCGAGCCGTTCGCACCCGCGCTGGAGGGCGAGTCCATCGCCGCCGTGAAGATCAACAACCAGCACGCCGGATATTTCGCCACGATCACCGGCACGGCGCTCCGGCATTGGGGCCTGGAGACCCCCGTGGTCGTCGGCGAGATCAACCTCGACCTGCTCATCAGCCTCTTCCCGCCCAAGGCGACCGCCGCCGCGCTCCCGCGATTCCCGAGCATCGAGCGCGACCTCTCGGCCATCGTCGCCGAGGAAACCCCCTGGGCGCGGATCGCAGGCGAGATCGAATCGCTGAAGCCCGCGCTCATGGAGCGCCTCGACTTCGTCGGCGTCTATCGCGGCAGGCAGATCGGCGCCGGCAGGAAGTCGATCACCCTCCGCATCACCTTCCGCGACCCCGATCGCACGCTCCGCCACGAGGAAGTCGATCCGCAGATGGCGAGCATCGTCGCCCGCCTCGCCGCGGCGACCGGAGCCGAGGTGCGAACGGCGTGAGGCGAAAAAGGGATGAGGCTGCCCCGGCCCCGCCGTCCTCGGCGAGGCCGGGACGCACGGGCGATCGCATCATCCCGATCCTCGGTTTCCACTGGCGACGAATCCGAGGCTTCCTCGCGGACTCCTCAGCCTCGGCGTCCACCGATCTTGCGATTGCCGTGGCTGGGACGCTGGGGCAATCGCAAGATCACTTCCGAGGCCGTGGGCGGCTGGATTGGTACTCAGCCCGCAACGCGGGCTGTGAGGCACATCGAAGCGATAATGTGATCGCCCGCCTACGGCGCGAGACAACGCCCCGCCAGGTTGATCCTCCCTATCATTTGAGTCGATGAGCCAAGCCATGAGCAACTCGCCTCAGGACATTCTGCAAATCCCAACCACGCCGGAAGTCAGGCACCGGTTTGAGCAACTGGCCGGGCGTCTGCAGTTGTCTCCCTCAGCGCTCCTGATGTACCTGCTGAATCGAGCGGCGCTCCCGCCCGATGAAGCCGCCCGATTCGACCGCCAGGTCAAAGAGGTCTTTGGCAAGAGCGGCGAACTCATGCGGAGGCTCGCCAAGTAATGCCCGGCGAGCCGCGGTTTCTGTCGATCGACGACGTCCTCCGCCTTCACGCCCTCGCCATCGAGGATCAAGGCGGCGATCCGTCATTGCGCGACCGAGGCCTGCTCGAATCGGCGATCGCCATGCCGCAGCAGCAGTTCGGTGGCGAGTTTCTGCACCCCGACATCCCCTCGCAAGCGGCCGCCTACTGCTTCCATATCTGCAAGAATCACCCTTTCCTCGACGGCAACAAGCGCGCTGCCACGGCGGCGATGATCGCCTTCCTCTCTGACAACGGCTGGGCGTTCGACGCGGATGCCGATACCGCCGAGCCGGCGATTCTTCGAGTCGCGTCGAGTGAGATGTCGAAGGAAGACCTCACGGCGTGGTTGAAGAACAACTGCCACGAGAAGACTCGCATGGAGTTGCGTGAGTTTCTGGCGCGGATTGATATTCACGCGCTCGCCGAGGTATTTCATGCGATTGCGAATCCCGGGCATCGCCAGGAACAGGTTGCCACTTACCTTGAGGCAGGACGGGCCATTCCGGCGATTCCGCAGGCTCGGATCGGCGCGGTGCATGCCGAGGAATCGGGAGATTCCCAAACGGCGTTCACCCTCCGTCAACACGCGATTGTGTTGACAGCCCTCTACCGTATCGCCGAGGACATGGGCTACGAGTGGTGATTCCCTGATCCAAGGGTTCGCCATCGCAGCCTCGGCGTCCCTGGAGAATGCGATTGCCCCGCGACCATCCGGTCGTGTCGCAGTTTGAATGTGGCATGGGCTTTCCAGCCCATGTCCCCCGCGCCACGCCCTGGAAAGGGCGTGCCACATTCAAACTGCGACACGACCGACCATCCCAGGGCGATCGCATTATCGCTTCGATGTGCCTCACAGCCCGCGGAGCGGGCG
>CAZBDZ010000051.1:0-26941 GCA_964490785.1 uncultured Phycisphaeraceae bacterium | reverse complement strand
GGACCCCGGCGGCGTGTATTCCACGGGATACTCCGGCCTCGGACGGTACATCGAACGGATCCACTCAACGGTCTGCATGTACCGCCTCGCCTCGCGGTTCCGGAACGCCGGCTGCCAACCGGGGATATGCGGATGGGGATTCCGCACGTCGTCCCGCGGCAGGGCCATCTGCACCAGGAGCGACCTCTCCGGCTCGTCGTAGTCGATCAGCCGTTTTCCATCCCGCGTCTCGAACCGCTCCAGGATCAGGAAGTTCGTGTACACGCTCGCGTCGCTCGTCGGCCGATAGTTGAACAACTGCAACCGCCCCGCCTCCGATCCGCCGTGGCACGCCGTGCTGGCGCACGAGGACACCAGCCAGCCCGCATGCACGTGGTCCCGGAAGAGCCTCATGCTCCGCGGCTGGTCCGTGATACGAACCTGGCCATACACCTCCCTCGCCCGCAGCCGGAACATCACATCCAGGATCTCCTCCGGCGGCTTTCGCAGAAACGCCTCACGCGCTTCCCGCGTTTCCGGAATCAGCGGGTCTTCCCCGTATTGCACCATCAACTTCTCCACGACGTCCCGCGGGATCACCATCTTCGGCGGATCGTGAAGATCCACCTCGTACACCTTCACCAGGTTGACTTGCTCCTCCGTCAGCAGCGGAAACTCCGAAGGCTTCGGACGATCCGGGAACCGCCTCGCTTCCTCCGACTGCCGCCGCCTCGCCTCCTCGGACTTCGCCTCCGTCGCCTTGCGCTCCGCGAGGGCCGCCAGTTGCTCGACAACCTTTCTCAGCCGGAGCGCCTCCGCGTGCGTCGGGTCGGCCTTGAGCGCTCGATCCACCTCAACCAACGCTTCCGCGTACATGCGCTTCCGGTGCAGCCATTCCGCCAGCATCACCAGCCGATCCGCGTCGTCGTCCGCGATCTGCCGGCGCATCTTCTCGTACCGCTCCGCCGGCGGCGGCAGGACCTGCAGATTCTCGACCCTCGACCGCTCGAATGACACCACCACGCCGCTGATCTTGATCCGGATGACCCCTTCATCCCCCGATACGAACTCCCCCTCCAGCGAAGGCGCATCCTTCAGCCGCACCAGAACCTCATCCCCGCCCCGCGGCTCGCGCCTTGTCGCGCCCCGCTCCTCCGGCAGAACAGGCGACTCTTTCTCGGCTTCAGGCGGCTGGTCCCCGCCCGCACCTGTTGGCTCCCCCGATTGGCCTGAAACAGACAAAGACCAAACACACACCAAACATATCGCGGCGCACTGGGTTGTAAATGCTTTCATGGCAATCGCTTACGGCCAAGTTCCATCCTCGATTCCGCGTACGCCCTTTGCCCCCTTTGACGCACGATACCCCCCTGAACGTCGCAGCAATCTTCAAAAATCCTCACTCGCACCCTTGCCTCTCTTCGCAAATCTGGTAGACTGTCTGTTGACGTGTTTCTTCCCTCCTAGCCCACCGTACTTCCCCCGGTATGGTGGGTTTTGGCTTTTAATGCAAACGCCCGCGCGTGCCGCCGGGCGTTTTCTTTTTACCGATCCCCGACAACGACGAGACCAATCAACCGGCCTTCGATCTCCCAGTGAACCTGCGCAATCGAGTCCGGCTTCTCCGTCGCGAAGAACCCGCCGGCGCGGAACGCCTCCGAATGCTCGTTCACGAACTCGGCGAGCGGCAGCGTCGCGGATTCGCCGATTGCAAGCGCGTCCACCGGCTTTGAGAACTGCCGATTGATCCACATCGTTCCCGCGGGCATCGGCCGGGCCGAGGTGTTCGTCAGCGTGAGCATTGTCTCGCGCCGGAGCACCTGGACGTCGAGCGTCTCTTCCTGCTTCAGCGCGTCGGGGAAGGGCCGGGCGTAATCGAATCGCGCCGCCCCGCCGCAACCGATCAGAAGCGACGCGACGCCGACGTACAGAACGATGGGGGCTGCTTTCGTGATCACACTCCTATACTCGCCTCAATGGGCTGCTCAGGCAACAACGCTACACCACCCTGCCCCGCCATCGCCCCCGGTGCGGACCTGATCGACCCGGCGGGCGTCGCACGCGGGTTCCGGGTCGATCCGCGGCTTTCCGCCGCCGTCCCCGGCATGGACGCCCCGTTTTTTCAGGCCGGGCTGGCAGGGTATTCGGACCCCGCCATGCGGATCCTCGCCCGCCGCCACGGCTGCCCTCTTTGCGTCACAGAAGCCCTCCTCGACCGCACCCTTCTTTCGGGCGGGCGGGGCTTCGCCAAGGCCGACCTGGCCCTGATCGCCGACAACGTCCCCGCCGCCGATGAAGACCACCCCCTGATCGGTCAACTGATCGGCTCCGAGCCCGACGAACTGGCCGCCGCCGCCATCAAAATGGTCGGGCAGGCCCGCCGACTCATTGGCAGCCATCGTTCCGCGACGCCGCGCGTCTCTCACCCGTCCGTCCCACCCAAGACCTTCGCCGCGATCGATGTCAACCTCGCGTGCCCCGTCAAGAAGATCCGAAACAAGGCCCGTGGCGGGCACTGGCTCCGCGATCCCGAAGGCGCGATCAACATCCTCCGCGCCGTCCGCGACGCCCTGCCGCGTGCGATCCCAACGACGCTCAAGATTCGCATGGGCAGCGACGATTCCGACGACGCCCGGCGGAACTTCCTCCGCATCTTCGACGCCGCGTACGACCTCGGCTATTCCTGGGCCACCGTCCACGCCCGCACGGTTGATCAGAACTACGTCGGCCCGTCGCGCTGGACCTTTCTCCGCGACCTCATCCGCGCGCGACCCGACCGCGTAATCCTCGGCTCGGGCGACATCTGGTCGGCGGGCGACATCTTCCGCATGATCGCGTACACGGGGGTCCACGCCGTCAGCGTCGCGCGGGGCTGCATCGGCAACCCCTGGGTTTTCCGGCAGGCGCGTCAACTGATCGCAGGCGAAACCCCCGCCGCCCCCACTATCGCCGAGCAGCGGGCCGTCCTCCGCGAGCATTTCGATCTCGCCGCCGCGCTCCACGGCGAAATCGGCGCCGGGCTGACGATGCGCAAGTTCGGCATCCGCTTCGCCGCCCACCACCCGCGAACCGACGACGTCCGTCGCCGGTTCATCGCCTGCACCACCGCCGAGGATTGGCGCCGCGTCCTCGATGAGCACTACGACCAGCAAGAGGTCGCCTGCCTGGAATAGTCGGCCGTGGCGGGCGTCCCCGGCCGCCCGGCACGGCGGATCTTCAACTCGCGGACTCGCTCGGAAGGGGCTTGCATGAGAGCGTGTGAGAGAAGAGGGATGCAGGCAGGGGCGGGAGGGAGTTGACGCTTCGTGCCGAGCGATCCGCGGCTACGCCGGCCCATGAAATGGGCCGCCGATGGTTGCCAGACGCGCCAGCGTCTGGATCGCGGCCCGATGTTCCTCTGCTCTTCGCCCATGGAATGGGCGGGCGGAACCGGCGATTCACCCGCCCCCCGGGAGCATGGTCGGCAGTGGGAATATGCAACTGGCTGGCCAGACGCTGCCGCGTCTGGCAACCAACGCGCGCCCGTGTCACGGGCGAAGAAGAAAAACACCACTCCGTTTCATTGGCCCGTCCCCAATTCGTGCTTCATACTTCATCCACTCGCGGAGAACCCCGCCGTGCGCTCACTCATCGTCTTCCCCGTCATCCTCGCAAGCCTGACCGTCGCGGCTCACGCGCAAACGCCGGCCTCTTCCGCCGCGCTCCGGTTCTTCGGCACGGGCTCAGCGCCGCCGGGGCAGCAGGACCGAATCCGCATCCCCATCGACGACGACGCACCCGGCCCGGACGCATCCGCCCCGTGCGATGTCGGCGGCGGTTCGTTCACGATTGACTTCTGGGTTCGGGGCACCCTCGCCGACAACGCCACCTCCAACGCGGGCGGCAACGCCGAGTGCTACTGCTTCAACTGGATCGACGGGAACATCATCATCGATCGCGACATCTTCGGCGGGAGCGAGCGCGACTGGGGAATCTCCATCGCCGGGGGCTTCGTCCGCTTCGGCGTCGGCATGGGCGACGCGGGCGGCGCCTCCGAAAACACCATCGAAGGCGGCGCCGCGATCCTCGACTCAACGTGGCGCCACGTCGCCTGCGTGCGCGACGCGTCGCTCGGCCAACTGCGCATCTACATCGACGCCTCGCTCGACTTCGCCGGCTCGCTCGGCGTCAACGCCGCCGACATCTCGTATCCCGACAGCGGCGCGCCGGGCCAGTTCACGCCCTGGGGCCCGTACATCGTCATCGCCGCGGAGAAGCACGACGCCGGGCCCGCGTATCCGTCCTTCACCGGCCTGATCGACGAAGTGCGCATCTGGAGCCGGGCGCTCACGCCCACGGAGATCGTGCGCGTCCACAACCGCGCGCTCGTCCGCGGCTCGCCGCACGCGCTCGGGCTGGTCGCCGCCTATCGCTTTGAAGAAGGCGCGGGAACCGCCGTCTTCGACACCAGCAACGGCGGCTCCCCCGCCGGGCTGCTCATCGCGGGCATCCCAGGCAACGGCGAATGGGTGCTCCGCGCCGTGAACCCTGCAAGCGTCGCACCCGTCACGTTCTGCCCCGGCGACGCCGACGGCGACCTCAGCGTCAACTTCGCCGACATCACTGCCGTTCTCGCCAACTTCGGCACGACCTCCCCCGGCGGGCTCGCCCCCGGCGACGCCAACGCCGACCTCGCCGTCAACTTCGCCGACGCCACCGTCGTCCTCGCCAACTTCGGGAGCGGTTGCCCGTAACTGCGCAGACGGCTGCCCCGGTCTCGCTGGCCTTGCAGCGAGGCCGGGTGGCTTCACCACATCGACCGCCCCGGCCTCGCCGAGGACGGCGAGACCGGGGCATCCGTTGCTACATTCGCACCATGCGCGATTGGATCGACCGCCTCCTCGCCTCGCCGGGCCTTGACGGCATGGGGCATGCCCAGCGCAAGTCCGATGCAAACCTCGGCCTCGGGTGGGTCTATTACGCGCTCGCCAGGGCGTGCCGCCCAACCTGCGCCGTCGTCATCGGCTCCTATCGCGGCTACGTCCCCATCCTCATCGCCCGCGCGCTTTCCGACAACGAAGAGAAGGGCGAAGTCCATTTCATCGACCCCGCCCTCGTCGATGACTTCTGGAAGGACCCGGCACGCGTCCGCGAGCACTTCGCGTCCCTCGGCGTCCACAACATTCGCCACCACCTCCTCACAACGCAGCAGTTCGTCGAAACCGAAACGTACCGCCGACTTCCCCCCGTCGGCCTGCTGTTCATCGACGGTTACCATTCCGCCGAGCAGGCGCGATTCGACCATGGTGCCTTCATCCCCAGGCTCGCCCCCGACGCCTTTGTACTCTTCCACGACAGCATCCGCGAGCGCTTTTCGCGCATCTACGGCCCGGACAAGCCCTACCGCCAAGAGGTCGTCCGCTACATCGACGAACTCAAACGCGACCCGCAATTCCAGGTCTTCGACATCCCGATCGCCGACGGAGTCACCCTCGTCCGGCGGATCGCCCCGGCGGAGCCCATGCCATGACCGCCGGCGCTTCGCTCTGGGTCATCACTCCCTATTTCAATCCCATGCGCTGGCGCCGCCGACGGGAAAACTACCGCGTCTTCCGCCGGCGACTCGCGGCCCCGCTCCTCACCGTTGAACTCGGCCGCGACGGCGAATACGACCTCGCCGAGAGCGACGCCGAGGTCCTCGTCCGCATTCCGAGCGGCGCCACTCTCTGGCAGAAGGAGCGCCTCATCAACGTCGGCGTGCGCCACCTGCCGGCCGCCTGCACGCACGTCGCATGGATCGACTGCGACATCGTCTTCGAGCGCGACGATTGGCCGGGGCGCGCCATTGAACTTCTCGCCAACACCGCCCTTGTCCAGCTCTTCGACGAAGTCCGCCACATGCCCCCCGAAATAGTTGATGCCGGCCAGACTCAACCGCTCGCGATCCTTCGACAACCCTCCACCGTCAGCGTCATCACGCACCCCGCCGACGCCGCGGCACGCCTCGCCCACACCATCGAGCGAGCGCCCGGGACGACCGCCAACGGCTTCGCCTGGGCCGCACACCGCTCGCTTCTCGAACGCTTCGCGCTGTACGACCGCTCCATCCTCGGCGGGGGCGACACCGCCATTCTTGCCGCCGCGTTCAACTGCCCCGATGCCGCGATGGACCGCCACGCCATGAACCCCGCTCAGCGCGACGCCTACTCTTCGTGGGCCGACCCATTCGCGCGGGCCGTCAACTCGTCCGTCGCACACCTTCCCGGCCGAATCTCTCACCTCTGGCATGGCGACCTGGGCGACCGCCACGCCTCCGCCCGCCATATCACACTCGCCCGCCTCGGCTTCGATCCACGCCGCGACATCAGCATCAACGCCCACGGCGCGTGGAACTGGAGCACCGATTTCCCCGCGTTGCACAACCACGCCCGCGACTACCTTGCCTCGCGCCGCGAAGACGGCTGAATCATGCCGCCCCTGCCCATGCATCCCGGCCGAATCATCCCCCTCACCGGCCCGTACGAGCCGCGCATCCTTGTTACACAGCATCCCACCGATCATCCGCGCTTCTACGGCGAACTCATCCAGTGGACCGCCGACCACGTCCCGGAGTTCGCGCGTCTCTTCTACATCGCAGACCTCCCCGCCCGCCTCATCCCTTGGCCTCAGATCGCTCTTCACACAGCGTGGCTTCAAGATCCCGTGCAGGCATGGTCGCGTGAGACCTACGAGCACGAACTGCGCATCGCCGCCGCGTGCGACCGCATGGGTATTCCCATCCTCAACCGTGTCGAACGTCTCACCAACGCCGGGAAACACCGCGCCGCGGAGATCATGCGTTCCGTCGGCCTGAATGCCCCCGCCTCAGCGCTGATCACCGACGCGGACGAGTTCCGCCGGACGCTCATGGGCCTTCGCCCGCCGCTGCTCATCCGCGAGGACTGGGCCCATTGGGGCCCCATGGCCCGCGCCGAGACCGCCGACGAAGCCCGATCCATCGACCTCACTCGCTACACGCGCCCCGTCGCCAAGGAGATCATTGACGCCCGCGACCCACGCGACGGCCTGTACCGCAAGTACCGCTTCCTCGTCGCCGGCCGCGTCGGTGTGCCGCAACACCTGCAGGTCTCCGAATCCTGGATCACGCGAGGCGAAGGCCGCGTCATCTCGCGCCGCACCCGCGATGAGGAACTCGCCTACATCAACTCATCCGATCCGCTCGCCCCGCTATTTCAGAAGGCGGCCCGCGCCATGGGGCTTGACTTCGTCGCCTTCGACTACGGCCGAGCCGCGGACGGCCGCCCCTTCGTCTGGGAAGCCAACCCCTTCCCCCACTTCAGACTCGCCAAGGCGGAGACGCGCTACCGCAACTCCGCCATCCATCGCTCCTACGCCGCCATGCTCCGCATGTACCTCGACGCCGGAGCGATCCCCGCGTCGAAGGCTTCGGCCGAGGCGATCGACTCGTTCCTCTTGAGCGCCTGACCCCCTGCCCCGCGACCGACGAGTGCTGATACCTGCCCCATTATTGTGGCTGCCCCGGTCTCGGCGGCTTTGCGGCGAGGCCGGGCGGCGTTGCAAGTGCGTCCCGGCCCCCGCCGCGGCAGGACCGGGGCATCCTCTTGATAATGCGATTGCCCCGCGCGACCTTGCCGAGGCACCGAAGTCCCGCTCTGAAACGCCCGATAAACTCAACGTCGCCATCGGCCTTGCGGTTGATGCGCGGCCGAGTCGTTCCCTCGTCGAACGCCGAGTTTCTCGGAAAGGCCATGACCATGCTGACTCTCCATTACGCCAACTGCTTCTCCGACCGCGTCGGTTCGCACGGGCTTGACGCTGCCTCCGTCGCCGCCGGCTCGCCCGGCGCGCGCGCCGCGGCGGATCTCACCGCTTCCCTCGAAAAGACCCGCAACACCGGCTGGGAACGGTGGCGGGGCCTGCCCTTCGACCCGATGCGCCGCGAGCACGTCTCAGCCGTATGCAACGTCGTCGAGCGATGCCGCGGCCGATACGACAACCTCATCGTCCTCGGCATCGGCGGCAGCGCGCTCGGCAACATCGCCCTGCAGGCCGCCCTCAACTCCTCCACCTACAACCTCCTGCCGAACGACAAACGCCGCGGGCCGCGCATGTTCGTCGTTGACAATGTCGATCCCGCCTACTTCGGCTCCGTCATGAAGTTCTGCGAGCAGACCGACCCCGGCCTCCGCCGCACGCTCTTCAACGTCATCTCCAAGTCCGGTGAGACCGCCGAGACCGCCGCCCAGTTCATGACCATCCGCGCCCTGCTCATCGAACGCCTCGGCCGCGACAAGCACGGCGAGAACATCGTCGCCGTTACCGATCCCGCCAAGGGCACCATGCGCCAGATCTGCAACGACAACAAGTACGCCACTATGCCCGTGCCCGACGGCGTGGGCGGACGCTTCAGCGTGCTCTCGCCGGTAGGCCTCTTCTCCGCCGCCATGTGCGGGATCGACATCAACGCCCTCCTCGACGGAGCCGCGGAGATGGACAAACGCTGCTCCGTCCCCGACATCACCAGGAACCCCGCCGCCATGCTCGCCACCCTCCTCACGCGCCTCGGCCGCGAGAAGGGCAAAGTTGTGCATGTGATGATGCCCTATGCGAACGCGCTCTACCTCCTCGCCGACTGGTACCGCCAGTTGTGGGCCGAATCGCTCGGCAAGCGCTTCGACAAGCAGGGCAAGGAGGTCTTCACGGGCTTCACCCCCGTGAAGGCCCTCGGCACCACCGATCAACACTCGCAAGTCCAGTTGTACCGCGAGGGGCCGAACGACAAGGTCTTCGGCCTCCTCGAGGTGAAGGACTTCGGCACGGACGAGATGACGATCCCCACGGGCCTCGGCGTGGACGCCATCAAGTACCTCGAAGGCGCGAAGTTCGGCACGCTCCTCAACGCCGAGAAACGCGCCACCGAGTTCGCCTTCGTCGAATCGCAGCGCCCCAACTTCACCATCGAGTTCCCCAGGATCGACGCACACCACGTCGGCCAGTTCATCGCTCTCTGGGAGATCGTCACCGCCTACTGCGGCCTGATGCTCAACATCGACGCCTACGACCAGCCGGCGGTCGAAACCGGCAAGGTCGCCACCTTCGGCCTCATGGGCCGCACGGGCTACGCGGAGTGGAAGGAGAAGGTCGAAAAGGCGCTGGGGCAGAGCGGGCATCGGATCTGAAGGAGTGGCACGCCCTTTCCAGGGCGTGCAGGGCGACCGCGTGATCCGGGTGCCCCGGTCTTGCCGTCCGCGGCAAGGCCGGGACGTACCTGCAACGCCGCCCGGCCTCGCTGCAAAGCCAGCGAGACCGGGGCAGCCGCGACCATGCGATTGCCTTGGCGTACCTTGCCCCATCTGCATCAATCGTCTAGACTGATGCAGATGCGGACGACCCTCAATATCGACGACAAACTCCTCGCCGACGCCCAGCGTCTCACTGGGATCAAGGAAAAGACGGCGCTGATCCACGCCGGGCTCACGGAACTCGTGCAGCGGGCGGCGGCTCGCCGCCTTGCAGCGCTGGCGGGGAAGGGCCCTCACCTCAAGGCCCCGCCGCGTCGTCGCTTCTCGCTGCACAAGAAGAAACGGCGGGCGGCGTGATCCTCGCCGATACATCCGCGTGGATCGAGTCCTTCAAGCATGCCAACCACCCGCTCGGCCGCGCGCTCGCCGTCGAAGCCGTCGCGATGCATGACTTTGTCCTCGGCGAGCTGGTCTGCGGCGGCTTGACGCCGCGACACGATGAGTTCGAACTGATCAGCCGGCTTCCGCGAGCCTCCACGGTGTCCAACAGCGAGGTGGTCGCGCTCGTGATCGAACGCGGGCTCGGCAACATCGGCCTCGGCTGGACCGATGCCCACCTGCTCGCATCCGCGTTGATCGACGATCACTCCATCATGTCGCACGATCGGGCACTCGTTCGCGCCGCGGAGAAGTGTGGCGTGCGCGCGGCCTCAACCGACTGAGTTCGACACCGCGAACTCCCGCACCACACGCGCGAACTTCCCCGGTCTCTCCATCGGCGGCACGTGCCCGGCGCCCTCGATCACCTCCAGCCGTGAGCCACGGATCTCGCGGTGGAAGACCTCCGCGATCTCCAGCCCCGTGATCTGGTCCTCCCGCCCCCAGACGAGGAGCGTGGGCACGTCGATCGACGCCAGCGTCGGCAGTGAATCGATGCGGCCGGCGAGGGCCCGCGACCCCGCGGCGACACCCTCGGGCGGCGTGGCGCACATCAACTCAAGGAGCCGAACGCGAACCTCCGGGGCGGGGTTCGGAGCCAGCGCGCGGTCGATCATGGTCTCGGCGACGGCCCGCGTGCCGCGCTTCAGGGCGAGGAGCGCGGCCTGCTCGCGCTGCTCGATGCCCGCGGAGGTCTCGGCGTTGTAGCGCGTGTCGCAGAGAACAAGAGCGCGAAGGCGCGGGCGGTGGCGTCGGAAGAACTCGAGCGCGATGATCCCGCCCATCGAAAGGCCGATGAGGATCACGGGCCTTGTTTCGCCTATCGCGCCGAGCAGCGCGGCAAGGTCGTCGGCGTAGGAGGCGATGTTGCAGTCGCGCCGCGGCGGCGTCCGCCCATAGCCGGGGAGGTCGGGCATGATGCAGAAAAACCGCTCGCACAGAAGGTCCGCCGAGGGAAGCCACATTTCGTGCGAGATCGGGAAGCCGTGGACGAAGAGGAGGGGCGGGGCGGAACGATCCCCCAGCAGGACGATGTGCAATGGGAGCGGCGCGATCATTCAGCGCTGAGGATACCCCTTGCTGGCGCGCGGGACTCGTTAGCGCGTGCGAGGGATCAACCCAGCAACTGCAGCGCCGTTTGCGGCGCGGCGTTGGCGATCGTGAGGACCTGTGTCGAGGCGGAGAGGAGGACCTGCGAGCGCGTGAGTTGCGAGGTTTCCTGGGCGAAGTCGGTGTCGCGGATGACGCTCTCGGCGGCGGTGGTGTTTTCGAGGGAGACGCCGAGGCTGCGGATGGTCGCGCCGATGGTGTTCTTCTGGAAGGCGCCCAGCCGCCCGCGGAGACTTGTTACATCCTTGATCGCCTGGGCCACGACCTCCTGGGCCGCGGTGAGGTTGCCGTCGACGACGCTCAGCGGCTTGCCCGCCGAGAGATCGCTCAGGAAGTACGTCGAAGTCGCCCCCGCCGCCGTAAAGTCGATTCGCCCGACATTGCGGACGGCGAAGTTGGGGATCCCGATGCTCACCTTCCCGCCGATATCGACGCGGCCTGCAAGTTGGAAGTCGGCCCCGCCCCCCGTGATGCGGAAGGCGCTGATCGACCCGAGGCGCTGCGCCTCGGCCCCGCTGGACGTGCCCGTCTTGATGTCGATCTCGACATCGAGGAAGTCGGTGTTGATCCGCGCGACGGTCCCCGTGGTGGTCGCCGTGATCCCGTTGACGATCGCGGAAACGTCCTGCCCGAAGTCGGTGGTCTTGACGGTCGCCGCGCTGAAGAGCACCGGCCCGGAGGTCGATGCCGCCTTGCTGTTCTGGGTCTGGAATCGGTAGATCCCCGACTGAGTCTGGGCCGTATTGATGCCGCCCGAGTCCACCACGCGCACGGACACGAACTCGTTGTTCCCGAACTCGACGCTCCGCAGCGTGATGCCCGACGACGGCGTGCCGCCCGTGCCCGAGAGGTCCGCCGTCACGCCGGTAACGTCGGTGAACGTGTTGATCGCGTTGACGATCGCGCTGACGCGCGTGCCCGACGCGAACGACATCTCGCGCGACCCCTTGTTCCCGGTGATCTCGATGACGAACCGCGCCGTCGCCGCCGAGAGATTCAGGCTCGTCGCCCCGAAGGACAGGAAGAACCCGGCCGTCTGCGCCGAGCCCGTCACAAGCACGTCCACGTCCCGCGTGTCGCCGTAGTTCAGTTTCGCGCCGTTGACCTTGTACGAAGCGATGTTGGCGCTGATGTTGTCCGTGGCGTAGTCGAGGTTCCCGTTGAGCAGTTTGAGGCCCTGGAAACTCGTCGCGGAGGCCACGCGGTCGATGGTCTGGAGGATCGAGTCGATCTGAAGTTGGTTGGCGTTCTTTTCCTCGGCCGAGATTCCGCCGCTGTTGGCCGTCTGAGTGATGAGCGCCTGGAGTTCGCTGAGGAGGTCCGCGATCTCCTGAAGCCCGCCCTCGGCGATGTTCACGACCTGGTCGGCGCGTTCCGAGTTGGCGATGGCCTGGTTGACGGCCCCCTTCTCCGCCCGAAGGTTCTGCGAGGCGATCAGGCCGGCGGGGTCGTCCTTCCCCCGGTTGATGCGCAGGCCGGTGCTCAGCCGCTCCAGCGCCTGGTTCAAGCCAAGGTTGTTCTGGCCGAGGACCCGCTGCGAGATGAGGGACGCGACGTTGGTGTTGATGCGGCTCATGGGCGCCAAACTCCGGGCGAGCCGCCGACTCGCGGCCCGATTCCGATATCGGGGACCGCCATGGACCGGGAACACCCTGTTCCGATAACGCGCGCCGACCGGCAAAAAGAAACGAGTCCCGCCGCCGAAGCGACGGGACTCGGATGATTATCGGCCCTTCAGGGTGATCCCTGTTTTACCCCAGCAACTGCAGGGCGGCCTGAGGCTGAGAGTTGGCCAGCGTCAGAACCTGCGACGCAGAGGTCGAAAGGATCTGGGCGCGGGTGAGCGAGGCGGTCTCGCTCGCGAAGTCCGCGTCGCGGACAACCGACTCGGCGGCGGCAGTGTTCTCGACCGCGACGCCCAGCGACCGGATGGTCGCACCGATCGTGTTCTTCTGGAACGCACCGAGACGACCGCGGAGAGACGAGACCTCGCGGATCGCCCGCTCGACGACCGCCTGGGCGGAGTCGAGGTCGCCGTTCACCACGTTCAGCGATCGGCCTGCGCCCACGTCCTGGAGGAAGTAGGTGCTGGAGCCGGTCCGGTAGCGTCCGACGGCGTTGGCCTGGATGTTCTGGATGCCGAGGCTGACCTTGCCGGCGATGTCCACGTGGCCCGCCAACTGGAAGTCGGCGCCGCCGCCGGTGATCTGGAACGCGGCGAGGGCCCCGAGGCGCTGAGCCTCGGCGTTGCTGCTCGTGCCGGTCTTGAGGTCGATCTCGACATCGAGGAAGTCGGTGTTGATGCGGGCGACCGTGCCGTTGGTCGTCGCGACGATGCCGTTGACCGTCGCCGAGACGTTCTGGCCGTAGTCCGTCATCTTGTTGGTGGCGCTTGCGAAGGTCGTCGAGCCGGAGGTCAGGGCCGCCTTGTTGTTCTGGGTCTGGTAGTTGTACACGCCCGCGGTCGCCGCCGCCGTGTTGATGCTGCCGGAGTTGATGAGGCGGACGGAGACGAACTCCTCGGAGCCGAAGTTGACGCTCTTGAGCCCGATGCCGGTGCCCGAGGTCGCGGCGCTGAGCCCGGTCACGTCGGTGAACGAGTTGATGGCGTCCTTGATGTCGCTGATGGTCGTGCCCGAGGCGAAGGAGAGTTCGCGAGAACCCTTGCTGCCCGTGATCTCGATGACGAACCGCTCGGAGGCGGAGGTCAGGTTGATGTTCGACCCGCCGAAGGAGAGGAAGTAGCCGGCGACCTGGGCCGAGCCGGTAACAACGACATCGACATCGCGCGATCCGCCGAAGTCCAGTTTCGCGCTGTTCACCTTGAACGAGCGGAGGTTGGCGTGGACGCTGCCCGTGTTGAAGTCGAGGTTGCCGTTGAGGAGTTTGGTCCCCTGGAACGAGGTCGAGGAGGCGACGCGGTCGATCGTCTGGATGATCGAGTCGATCTGCAACTGGTTCGCTTCCTTCTCCTCGCGGGAGAGGCCCTGCTCGTTGGCGGTCTGGGTAATGAGGGCCTGCAGGTCGGAGAGGAGGCTGGAGACTTCGTCCAGGCCGCCCTCGGCGATATTCACGACCTGGTCGGCGCGCTCGGCGTTCGAGATCGCCTGGCCCAGGGCGCTCTTCTCGGCTCGCAGGTTCTGCGACGCGATGAGGCCGGCGGGATCATCCTTGCCGCGGGTGATCCGCAGACCGGTGCTCAGGCGCTCGAGCGACTGGTTCAGGGCCTTGTTGTTCGATCCCAGCACGCGCTGCGCGATCAACGAGTTGACGTTCGTGTTGATGCGACTCATCTGAGGTCCTCCGTGAACTGCGGCCGCGAACGGGCCGGCTCCACACACTCGCCGCGGCTTCCACGGCCGCCTTCCACTCCCGGTCGCCGAACGCCGGCGCCCGCGACCGCGCGCCGCATCCGATGCGTTCGCCGGTCTTTCGCATCGCGCACTTGGCACGACGCGGTTCAACGAATCGGAATGGAGCAAGGACGAATTGATGTTCACGCCGCGGCCCCCCACCCATGAGCCCGCGCATCCGGCAAGGTCGATTCCGCGCACGCGCGATAAGAACGCCCACGCCGCCTCCCGGACCGCCGAGTCCGGTAGCGTCGCGCTCACCCTCGTCAACTTGTGTGAATTAGCGGGCCGAGGCCTACCGGACCGCTCCGGAAGGTCGCGAGGCCATCCCCGGCCCGAAAACCATGCACGCCCGCAACGACGCCGGTCCCGGCGCCGCCGACCGCGGCGAGAACGGGCGGCCTAGCGATATCGCCCGAACCCGCCGAGCCGGGACCGGGGCGGCCGCCGCCCTCTCAGATATCGCGATGACCTCGGGGACTACCCGAGGGCAATCGCATTATTGTGGCTGCCCCGGTCTCGCCGGCTTTGCGGCGAGGCCGGGCGGGGTTGGAAGTTCGTCCCGGCCTTGCCGCGGACGGCAAGACCGTGGCACTCTTTTGATAATGCGATTGCCCTGGGGACTACCCGAGGAGTTGCAGCACCGATTGGGCGCTGGAGTTCGCCGCCGCAAGGACCGACGTCCCCGCCGTCTGAAGAATCTGCGCCCGCGTCAACGCGCTTGTTTCCTTGGCGAAATCCGCGTCCCGGATCACGGAGTCCGACGCCGTGATGTTCTCAACGCCCGTCTGAAGCGAACGGGCGTTCGTCGCAAGGACGTTCCGCTCGAACGCACCGAGCCGACCTCGGATCTGCGAGATCTCGTCGATCGCCGTCTCGAGAATCCTGCTTGCGGCGCTGAAGTTCCGGCTCGCCAGTTCGTTCGTCCCGCCTGACTTGAGGCTCGAGAGGAACTGCAACTCGTCCCCCGTCAGGGTTGTGATGAGCGCCCCGCCCAGCCGCGTCGCCGCGATGGAGTCGAGGCCGATGTTCGTCTGCTGGAGCGGCGTCACCTGCGGCCCGAGTTGGAACTTCGCCCCGCCGCCCGTCACGACGAACGCCGTCGCGTTCGACGGGCTCACCGTCGTGGCGAACGTCGGCGTGAGCAGCAGGTCCATGTCCAGTTCGGAGCCGCGAACGTTCAACTCAAGCCCGCGCCCGATCGCCACCGCCCCGTTGACGAGCGCCACGACGTCCTTCCCCGCATCCCGGTCGGCGAGCACGGCGTTGGCGCTCCCGCCGGACCACACGATCGGCTCCGGATCGTCGTTGTCGATGCGCCCGATCTGCATCGACGACCCGCCCGTGATCCGCTTCACCGACACGAACGCGTCGCTCCCGTAGGCGCTGCTGTAGAACCGGATGCCCGAGGTTGCGTTCGTCGCGCTGACCCGCTCCGCCGCGATGCCGGTGATGACGGTGCGCGAGTTGATCGCGGCGATGACGTTGTCAAACGTGGTCCCCGACTGAAACGTCAGTTCGATCACGCCGTCGGGACCGGTGACCTCGAGGGTGACCGCGGAGACGGCGCCGTCGGCCTCCCCGCGGAGATACAGGGCCGCGTTCTGCGCCGAACCGATCACCTCGACATCCACGTCCACGGTCTCGCGGTCGATCAACTGCACGCCGAACACGCGGGACTTCGCGATGTCGGCCGCGACCACGCCGCTGAGGTTGTACCCCAGCGACCCGTTCAGCAGTTTCAGCCCCGCGAACGACGCCGTGTTCGCGATCCGCGTGATGGACTCGATCGCCGAGTCGATCTGCAACTGGTTCGCCTGGATTTCCTCCCGCGAGATGGCGCCCGTGTTCGCCGCCTCGACGGTCAATGCCTTGATCGAGTTCAGCAGGTCCGACACCTCGACCAGCGCGCCTTCCGTCGTCGAGATGACCGAACTGGCGCGCTCCGCGTTCCTGATTCCCTGCTCGAGCCCACGGAGTTCGGTCCTCAGCCGCTCGGAGGTGATCAGGCCGGCGGGATCGTCGGCGCCTCGATTGATCCGAAGCCCCGTCGCCAGCCGCTGAAGCCTCGTCTGCAGGTCCACGTTCGACCGCGCCAGGTTGTTCTGGGCGATGAGGCTGGAGACGTTGGTGTTGATTCTCGCCATGACAATCCTCCGTGATTGCTCGCGCGTCCTTGCTCTGCCGCCGGGGCCTGTTCCCTGCCCCGCTCATCCGACCTGCCGTTCCGTATCTCCGCTGAGTTCGACCTGATCTACGCCCGCTTCCGCATGGGTTCATGGGCGGGGGCCTGGGGCGTCACCAGCCGCGCCGCCGCGCTCTTGATCCGAGGCGGGCCCGGGCTCATGGGCTTCTTCAGGCTCGCCAGCGGCACGCCCGCCGCCATCGCCGCCTGCTCGTTCTCCGCGCGGATCGCCTCGTACACCTCCTTGCGGTGCACCGCGATCCTCGGCGGGGCGGTGATGCCGAGCCTCACCTTGTCGCCCCTCACATCGACGACGGTGATCTCCACTTCGTCGCCGATCATGATTGTCTCGTCTCTCTGACGGGAGAGCACCAGCATGAACGGTGGCTCCTTCCTTGGAGTCTTGCTCCCGAATCCGACCCGCGCGGCCCGGCGCTCCCCGGAGAGGACGAGACCATCCCTGGCCCGCCCGCGAGCGCGCACCGCCGCACCACAAACGCATCCCGCGCGCTCCCGCAACGGAGAGCACGCCCCGACTCAGGCCGAGACCGCCTGCGCCGGTTGCTCCAGACGCAGAAGTTCGTGCCTCGTGGTCCATTTCTTCTCGGCGATCACCAGTTGCTCGCCGAGGCGCTCGAGAGTGTTAATCACGAGCGGCCCCTGCAGGTTCCCGGTCAGGGCCGACCCGACCTTGTTCACAATCACGAACACCTGGCTGTCGTCGAGCGACGACAGCCGCAGGTCCTCCATCTGCTCGGGCCGCACCGGCACCGAGTAGTCGGGGAAGAACTGCGCGGGGTCCGTGACCACGAACGCCAGCGCCGGGTCGTCCAGGCTCTGAAGCCAGAAGAAACAGGCGTCGTCGTTCGGCTGCAGGAGACAGTATCGCCGGTGCTGCTGGAACCCCAGCAACCCCCGCGGGAAGGTGATCACGCGGTCCTCCGCGATCTCCACCGTTCCGAAGCGCGTCGTTGGCACTTCCATCGGAATGCTCCGATTCCTCGGCCGGTGTCCGGTCCAGGGCCGCCTCCATCCTGAAGGCGTTGGCCTCACATCGAGGCCTCGCCGCGCCCCGGCCGGGGGACGCGACTCCCAAATCCCAATCCCCGGCGTCAGCCGAGGTAGTTGAGCAGCGTCAGCGAGCGGATCGCCGCCGCCGACTGAAGACCCGCCTGCAACTGCGTCTGCAGCAGCGAGAACCGCGTCGCCGCTTCGATGTAGTCCAGGTCCTGCAGGTTTGACTTGATCGTCTGGTCCAAGAGATTCGTGTCCTCAAGCCTGTCCTTGGCGCCCTCGACCCTCTGCGCACGCCCGCCCACGAGCGCGCGCGTCTGGATCGCGAGTTCCACGCGGTCTTCGAGTTCCTCCCCCGCAAACGTGATGCCAATCGTGTCGTCGTTCTGCAGCGAATCCCTCAGGTCGATCAGCGTGCTCAGCAGGCTGTCCACCCGCACCGTCGCCCGGTCGCTCGCGACCAGCCGAGCGGGCGCCCCCGCCGTGAACGTCCCGTCGAGCAGCCCAAGGTCCGCCGCCGCGTAACCGTTCAGGCTCGTGACAGTCGTCTGTCCCGCCCCGCCCGAGGTGTCCTGGAGCTCGATTCCATTCCCCGTGCCCGTCAGCCCCGCGGTGAACACCGCGCCGAAACCCGCCCCCGCCGCCTCGGCGTTGATCTTGCTGAGCAAGTCCTGCACGCTCGCCAGGTCCGCCGGAACCAGGTCAACCGTGAACGACGACCCGCTGGTCAGCGTGATCCTGAAATCGACGTTTCGGTTGGCGTCCGGCAGCCCAGTCGTTGGGTTGATCTGCCCGTCGGCAATTGCGACGCCCCTGCCTGCGTTGAATGTCGACAGCGCAGTTTGTGCCGAGTAGGTCCGCAATCCCAGCGTCGTCGCCGCCTGCCCGCCGCCCGTCTCTTCCACCGACATCCGGAACCCCGACACCTCGTTAAGGATGTCGATTGTGTCGCCCGAGGCGTCGATCTCCGCCCGCACCCCAAGGTCGAGCCGAGCCACCGCTTCCCTGAACTGGCCCACGGTCATCCCCGCGCTCGTTACCACCGACCCGCTGCGCCCGCCGTTGCGAAAGACGACCGTTCCATACGAGATGGGCGTCGCGGGGGCCAGGCTGCCGAGGGTCGTGTCGTTGGTGATCTTCGGATTCAGGATCGAGAGGGGGTCCGTGTTGACCGCATTGGCATTGTCATAGGTAAACCCGGCAAGCCCCAGTTGAGTCGCCGATTGCCCGGTCGTGCCGTCGGCGATTGTGATCGTGTACCCGACCGCGATGCTGCCGATCGACATGCTCTCCCCCGAAACGCCGATCGCCGTGGGATACGCCCCCGTGAGCGCCGCCGGGTCCGCCGCACGAATCGCGGATTCGAGGATATTCGCCACATCGCCCACCGTATCAGCCTGCGAGAGGTCCACCGTGATCGTCGTCGGGGTGCCGTTATCGATGGCGACGCTCACCGAACCCAGCCCCTCCGCGGGGATCGGCCCGTTCGGCCCGCGCAGGTCCTGCAATCGCGTGCTGAGCGTGAGCCTCGGGTTGAGGTCAACCTCGCCCACGTGCCTCGCCGAGAGCGCGCCGATCGCCTGATCCGCCCCGACGGTGATCGGGAACGCGGCCCCATCCCCAAGGTCTGTTACAAGCCCCTCACCCGCACCGACATACCGGTACCCACCGAAGAACGCCTCCATCGGCCGAGCGCCCGTCCGCTCCCCGGCGAACAGGTGCAGCCCCGCGTAGTCCCGGTTCAGCGTCCCGACCACGGAATCGATCAGCGATTGCGCCACCACCGCCTGCTGTCGGCGAGTCCCCGCATCGCTCAGCACGCCGACCTGCGACGACGCCACCTCCTTCGCATCCTGCACCGCGTCGGCAAGATGCCCCAGCGCCTGATCCAGCGTGCCCAGAACGCTCGATGCGTGTGCCAGGTTCCGCTCCCGCTGCCCCGCCAGTTGCAGCCGCTGGTCCACCACATTGATCAGCGACGCCGCGATCGGATCGTCGCTCGGCTTCAGAATCCGCTTCGACGACGACAACTCCACCTGCGCCCGGAGAATCTGCGCATTCGCCGATTGAATCCCCTGCTGGGTCAACTGGCTCGAAAGCCGAGTGGGAACGCGATCGAAGTTGGCTGGGATGGTCGTCATTGGTTCATCGCGCGATGGGCCAACAGTGGACAGTGGACAGCGGACAGTGGACAGCGACGAGGCACACATCCACACTCGATCGTCGCTCCGGAATCGCCGTCTTCATGTCTGTTGTTCGCCTTTCGCTTGTCGCTTCTTGCTGTCCACTGTTCACTGTCCGCTGTCCACTGTCGACTGTCCGCCGTCCTCGTTCACCCGCTCCAAATTAAACTAGGTCCAGCAGCACCTGCATCAACTCGTTCACAACGCTGATGAACCTCGCGGCCCCCTGGTACGACTGCTGGTAGTTGATGAGGTTGATGGACTCCTCGTCGAGGCTCACCCCGCTGACGCCGGCGTACTGCGCCTCCAGGCTCGACCGCACCGTGGACGCCGCTTCGAGCCGGGTCTCGGCCGCGGTCGCCTGCACCGCCTGCCGCTCCACCGTCTTCAGCCACGAGTTCGAGATCGTGTCGCCCCCGAGCGCGTCGAGCGCCCGGTCGCGCAGGCCCGTGATCGCCATCGCCGTCTCGTTCGTCCCCGACGCCAGCCCGACGATCAGTTTCAACGGGTCGGCCTGGATGTCCGAGCGAACCGCGATGTCGACCGCGTCCTTTCCCTCGAAGTACGTGTTCACCCCCAACACCGCCACGATGCCGGAGGAATCGTTCTTGAACGACACGTCAAACCCGGCGTCGGTCGTCAGCCTCAACTGCCCGTTGGGCGTAATGCTGGCGTTCAGGTTCGTTATGGCGTTCAGCGACGCAACCAGATCCGAAAGGCTCGTATCGTCCGCATAGCCCGCCGCGCCGGTGTTGTCCACGCCGTCGAGGTCGACATTGATTCGCGTCGCCGACTGGTTCCCCGCCGAATCCGTGATGACCACGTCGAACCCCCCGTTCCGCGGCGAGAAGGGCAGGTCCGCGAAGGTCTCGTTCGTCGGATCATTGAACGCCAGCGTCTGATCCGCCGGCGCCACGACCTGCCACCCGATGACATCCGTGATCGGCCGCGTCGGCCTCCCGGAGACGTGGAGTTTGTTCACCTCGAAGATGACGTTCGACGCGAGCGCGTCAAGGTCGTCGATCGTCTGCTCAATCGTCGCGTCGCGCTGCGCCAACCGGGCGCCGATCGCGCCGGAATCGATGCGCACCGGCTCGTTCGTCGCCGTGATGCGCACGCTCGCGACCAGTTCGTCGTTCTCGGTGCGAAGGTCGAACGTCAGCCCGCGGCTCTCCGTCCCCAGAAGCACCGGCGTCGATCCCACGAGCAGATCGACCGAGCCTGAGTCGCGCTCGATCACCGTCAGGTCGATCATCGTCGCCAACTCGGCGACAAGCGCGTCGCGCTGGTCGCGCAGCCCGCCGTCGGTCCCGCCCCCAAGTTCCGCCGACACAACCGCGAGGTTCAGCGACGCGATCTCGTTCAGGAGTCCGTCGGCACGCGAAACGTCGCTCGCCAGTTGATCGTCGATCTGCGTCCGCGTCCCCAGCAGATCCGACCGCATCCGCCGGATGAACCCCGCCAGCGACGCCCCCTGCTCAACGACCGACGCTCGGTTGACCGTCGACGCCGGGTTGTTCGCCAGTTCGCTGAACGCATTGAAGAACTTGGCCAGTTCGCTCGACAGGTCCGACCCCGAGAGTTCATTCAGGATCGACTCGATCTGCCCCAGGACCGAGCGGTCGATCACCGCGGATTGCTCATCCGAGAGCGAGTTCCGCAGCCTCGTCTGAAGCCCCGGATCGATCGCGCGCCGGATGTCCTGCACCCCGACGCCCCGCCCCACGAATATCGACGCCGACTCCTGCGAACTCCGGCTCGGCGCGAGGTTGACGTTCTGGCGGTGATACCCCGGCGCACCGACGTTGGCGATGTTGTTGCCCGTAACCTGCAGCGCAAGTTGACTCGCCGCAAGCGCCGATTGGCCGATGATGAGCGAGGAGGTGAGGCCCATGAGGAGGAGAGAAGTGCTGAGTGCTGGGTGCTGAGTGCGGGCTGCCTTTCACGTCTTCATGTCGATCGCCGACACCACGGCGGCCCCGGGCGCCACCAGCCCCTGCCGGCCGTAGGTCTTCGAGTGATTCAGAGCCTGCGCCGCCTGCCGCCACAGCCCTTCCATGTGAGCCGAGAGATTGAGCGCCGCGAGCCGGGCGACCTCATTCGCCTTCCGCAGCCCGGCGATGCCCTGCTTCAACTCGTCCGCCCGCCGCCCGATGCGCTCCCCGATCGAACCCCCGACGCGTTCCGCGAGCCACGACACCCGCGTCTGCGCCCCCGCCTGCGACTCAAACCGGGCCGCAAGCCTCCCCACCGCCACGATCCGCCTCCTTTCGATTTCCGCGACCGCTTGCACGGCGTCGTTCTCCGACGCGATGCACCGCGCGAGCCGAGCCGTGTCGGCCGACCGCATCGCCTCAAGCCGCTCCTTCGCCAACGCACCCAGGCGCTGGAACTGCGCATCAAGGTCGCAGAGAATGCGCTCCACCTCCCCTGCAAGCGCCTCAACCGGCGGAGCCTCGGCGGGCTTCATCGACGATGGTGCCTTGCGCAGTGCCGTTTGGGCCGACATCCGAGCCTCCTTGCTCCTCAGCGCCCGTTGCGGCGGGGCTGGTCTTCCCCTCCCTCAGCAGATTCCGTGCCACCGCATCAACGATCCCCAGCCGCTGCGCCCGCACCATCCGCGACGCCACTTCCATATCGAACAGCGACCCGATGCTCCGCTCATAGGGTCCGGGCGCGAACGGCGGCGCCGCCTGGTTCTGCTCCCGAATCGACTTCAAAACAGGCAGCACCAGCACCTGCGCCACAAACTCCTCCGCCGCGTGCCGAGCCTGCTCCCGCGGATCGTCGGAGGCCCGGGCGCGGCGAAGGATCGAATCAAACTCGGTGGCGATCGGCCTCGGCGGCCCGTCGGACAGAGACCCGAGATGGCGACTCGCGATCGGCGAGCGGGGGGGAATCAGATTGTTCCATTCGCCGCCAACCATTCACCCACTCCCTTCTTCTCTTCTCCGCGCCCTCTGCGCCTCCGCGGTGAATACTCCTCACTCCACCACGAACTCGCAATGCAGCCGCCCGATCTTGTGCAGTTTCTGCAGGATCGCGATCTGGTCCCCCACCGGAACATCCAGTTGTTTCAGCGCCTCCAGCAGGTCCTGCACCCGCGTCGCCTCGCGCTCGTTCTTCACCGTGTCCACGGGCGCCCAGCGCGAGCGGTCGATCCGCGGGCTGGCCGCCGTCGGCTCCCGGGACGGAAACACCGTCGTAACAATCAGGTCCTTGTGCGAGATCACCGAGGGGCTGATCTGCACGTTGCCCGTCACCACGATCGTCCCCCGCTTCTCGTTCACGATCACCCGCGCCGGCAGCGACAAGAGCGACGGATCCAGCCTGATTTCCTGGATACTCGAGATGAAATACGCCGGGTCGCCCCGCTCCTCGTCCGGGATATCCACCCGCACCGACCGCTCGTCCAGCGCGAACGCGATCTCCCCCGCCGACTCGTCCAGCCCCTGCCGTTCGGAGTTGATCACCGACGCAACGAGTTGCGACGTCGCCCACCCGGCGTACGCCGGCTCGATGATCAGCGTGATGCTCCCGTCCCGCCCAACCGTCGTCATCGTGATATCCCGGCTGATCCGCCCCCCGCCACGCACCCGGCCTGACGTCCTCGACTCCCCGTCAAACGTCATCGGCCCATCCGCGAACGCGAACACCCCCTGCCCCGGCAGCGGCCCCTGCAACGGCGTGATGAACAACTGGCCCCCATCCAGCGACTGCGCCCGGTGCCACGCCTGCACCGCCACATCAATCTTGTCCCCCCGCCGAGCGCCCTCCTTCGGCACGGTCATCGTCACCATCACCATCGCGATGTTCTTCCCCTTGGCAAGGTCCTCCAACTCCGGCACCGGATTCCCTCCGTGCTCCAGCACCTTCGCCAACTGCCGCGCCAAAGGCATGACCTCCGACGGATCCCCCGTCCCCGTCAACCCCACCACAAACCCCAGCCCCCACAGCGTCGTCTCCCCCTGCCCCTCAAGCCGGGACATCTCCTGAAGGCTCAGCGCAGAAGCAGGCCCGACCGGCGCAACAAGTGCCATCAAGGCCGACAACAGCGCAAGACACGGCTCACATCGCGGGAATCTGAATCGCATGCACGACGGTTCGCAACGCCGATGCCAATCGCACCGCAGCCGAAAACGCCGGGATTGCGGACACTTCGTCAACTCCCGCAGTCCCCGCCAACTCCGCGCCTTCCCATGAATCAGGTTCTCCTACGGCTGCCCATCGCAGTTCAGGAGTTCGCCGAAGATGCGGATCTCGGCGGCGCGCTCTTCGGGGGTCATGGCGTCGAGGGCTCGGCTGAAGGCGTCAACGTCGGCGTACCCCATCTGCGCGATGGCCGCCCCGAGGCACGCGAAGGCGTCGAGGGCCGACATGGGGGCTTCCTGTTCGAGGTCCATCGTGGCGAAGCCGTCGGACTTGGCGAGGAGGGACTGGCCGCCCGGGCCGCAGTGTTGCGGGACGTTGAAGTTGACCAGCACAGTCGTTACATCGGTGAAATCGCGGTCCCCGTCGCGGTCGGCGTCGCCGTCGGCAAAGTAGGTCGGGTTCTGCTCCGTGAGCGGGCATCCGACCTTGCCGAACGTGACGAGCACTCGCGTGATGTCCGCAAACTCCACATCGCCGTCATCGTCCGCGTCGCCCCAGCACGGCGTATCGCAGACTTGGAACAAAATGGGTTGCCCATTGAAATCCGCAACCTCGTCGGCGTCGGCGAGCGACTTGTGCGGCAGGGCGCAGCGCAGGACGCGCTTCTGCGTGGCCGGATCGGTCTGGAGCGTGATCCTGTACTCGTACCCGCGGACGAGCGGCACGGCGGGGGTGAGCAGCACCACCGTGCCGACCTGCGATTCCAGCGAAGGCGTGAAGCCGCAGGTCTCATCGGTCCAGCACTCGGTCGGCGAGCAACCGCCGATGCGGCGGCGCTCGATCTTGAACGGCGGGTACGCACCGGACGTGTCCCACGTTACCGGCCCGAAGAAACGTACTTTGATCGGCTTGTTCGGGGCCGGCCGCTCACCAAGGTTCGTGATGATGGCGGGTTCGGTCGCCGAAGGCTGAAGCGGCCAGCAATCATCTCGATGCAGAAGGAACGGCACCAACCCCACGGCCCCGCCGCCGAGGTTGATGGCGGGGAGGGTGTAGCCGTCCGCTCCGTCGGCATCGATGATGATCTGACTTGGACCATTGGGGCCGATAGTTACGGATCCCGCAAGGACTGTCGACGGGGACTCCGAATGATCAAGCACTGCCGCCGAGATGGTCCCCTTGAGCCCGGGATTCGGATTGTCCATGTGGATCGAGAAAGCCGGGAATTCGAGGCGTTGCAACCAGATGCGCCCTTCCAAGACGCGCTCGAAGCGCAGCGGGCCGGTGAGGTCGTAGAGGGGGTCCTCGCCCACCTCCACGGCGCGGATTTCACCCTTGAAGATGCCGTCGCTGCCCGACGTTCCGAGCGCAACGATGTCGCCGACGATACCGACGAACGAGTCAGTCGGCGGAGTGACGGACTCCGTGCCGACGATCTTCGCGTGAATCTGGCGCGCGTACACGCGCTGGACCGCCCCGTCCGCGAGGATGGGCACCGGAGTCGGGGACTGCACATCGCCGATGGTGCCCGCCTGGAAGTCCAACCGGTAAACCTCGCCGAGCATGCTGCCGAAGTCGCCCGTCGCGGGAAGACACGCCACGGGACCAGTGAGACTTCCCGAGGTTGAAATGATGTCCACCTTGGCGGGCCGGTCCTCGCGGCTTGTGCATGTGATCGGACCGACAGCATCGCCAACATCAAGCACCGCCGTCAACTCGGTCACCTCGCTGACGATGCCGAGATTGCTGCGGAGATTCGGCTTCACGAACACGGATCCGCCCTGTGGAAAGACACCCGGATCAACTACAATTTCGTCCGCGCGCTCAAGTCGATTGCCGGGGTTGTTGGCGCCCAAAACGACTGTCATTGTCTTGGCAGAATCTGACGGGCGTTTGATCGTCAGCTTCTGAATGACGGGACGGTGGGACGGATCCACGCTCGTTTCCCACTCGATGAAGTACGTTGCGCCGCCGCCGGACGTCACACCTTCAAGACCGAGAATCTCCCAGACACCCGGAGCGACTTCGATTGCGGATGCGTAGATCGGAGAGTATTGCGTCGGTTCGACCCGAATCCTGAGCCCGCCGGGCGGCGCGTCATCGGCACGAGTTTGAAGAACGGGGCCCAAGCACGCCAAGACACAAAGGGCGCGCACGATTCGATCGATTCGCATCATAGAACGATCTCCTTCTTCGCAAAAGGAAACTCAACGAGCAGACCCCTGTCCACATGAGACCGGGGCTCGGGATGCTGCGTGAAAGGCGAAAGCCAACGCCGGAGAAGCGGTCCGGCCCAAAGTAACCAAGACCCAGAATGGAGTCGTCGACAGCAAACGTGTACGGCGTGTCGTACCACCCGGAGCCGCGAACCTGCCTTGCGTGCGGCAACGGCTGGAAGACCGGGTCGGAATCAATCAACTCGGTCCATTCGCTGAACCCGCCTGACATATCCCAAAGCCCCCACGGCGACACGACGCTGCGGTACGCGGCCACGTCCGGAAGACACGGAAAACTCGGTATTGACTGGTCGCCAGCGCCGCTTGTTTGCCCGGTCCCCGGTGGCCCTATGACCAGCTGCGTATCGCTGCTCGTCGGGTAGGTCCAGTAGCCCGGCTGTCCCGGGCCGTGTTTGTCGGGGTCAAAGAACCCGGCCTTGACCCACTCGTCGCTCGTCGGAATCCAATAGCGCGCGCCCGGATTGTGCTCCGCCTGATCGGTGATCGAGCCGTCGGGGTTCGTGTGAAACGTCGAGGTGTCGTAGGCCCCGTTCTCGAAAGCGTCGGCATTCGACGCCTTGTTGTTATGGAGCCAGTTAGCATACCGGGCCGCAAAGCGCCAGCCGACGCCGACAACTCGATTCGCCGCCGTGGGGTTGAAGTAGTACGTCTGCGGCCCCGTCCGCACGATGGCCAGGCTCGTGAACGCGGGAGTGCTCGCCCATTCCGGCGCGACATACGGCGCGTACGCCTGCACAAACTCGTACCACTCCGCGACGGTTATTTCAGTACGGCCGATCTGGTACTCGTGGTCCACCCGGCCGACGGAGCGCGTGAACCCGCCGCTATCGGTGTAGGCAAACGGCGCATTCCCCGCATGCGTGATCGTCGCCCAGCGCTCATTCTCCGGGATCGGGTGCGGGGCGTACTGCCCGAGCACCGGCGCGCCGAGCAGCACCGCGGGTGCCACGGCCAGCGCACCGAGTCTTCGAGTCGAAAATCCGCCGTGGCGGACGAAGTCGGCCGTGGCGGTGCGCCCTCGGCCTCCGCCACGGCCGACTGCGCTGGCCGTGGCACCCGGGGAGCACCGATTCCTTGAGGGAATCGGTGGCACGGAATGAGTTTGGGC
>CAZBDZ010000050.1:2469-27514 GCA_964490785.1 uncultured Phycisphaeraceae bacterium | reverse complement strand
GCCGGACCGGGCACGAGCATCCGCACCTGTGGGCGGCGGTCGGCAACTACGCGGCGATCCTTCAGAAGATGGGCCTGTCGCAAGACGAGATCGAGCGCCGCCTCGGCGAACTCTTCAATCGGTGATGTTCCCTCCCTTTCCCCTCCCGACGCGCCGGGAGGGCGGTAGTGTTGCGGCCGCGGTCGGACGGTTCTACATGGAAGCCGCCGCTGAGGGCCGCCGAAGCGGCGGATGGTGATCGAGCGACCTTCCCGGCGCGCCTCACGTCGGCAGCACCGGCGGGCGATCAAGAAAGACGATGCGCCACCCCAGCACTTCGTTGACCATCACCTGCGACGCCTCCGTCGCCAGGTCCGCCAGTTGCGCGCTCAGCGGCGACTCGTCCTTCGCCGGGGGAGGCCCGCCGACGGCCTTCTCCAATACTTTGGACCGTTCGTGCAGGGTGTCGAGCCGCCGCACCATCGCCTCCGACTGCTTGCCGACGCGGCGGAACTCCCCGAAGTTGTTGATCCCCGCGCACGCCGCCCCCAGCGCCGGCAGGATCGCGCACAGCGAGCCCATGAACTCCGGGCTGAGGTGGACGTGCCCGAACCACGCGGAGGCATGGGGCAGCAAATGGACCACGCAGCACAGAAGCGTCGCGCCGAAAAGCCCCATCCCGAGCCAGTGCAGCCGCTTCTCGATCCGGTGGGCCCGCGCCGCCGTCGCCTCGTGATAGTCCCGCTGCCCACCGATGATGGAACGAAGGTCGGCCGCCGCCGCCCGAAGGTAGGGCGTGTCCACCCGCGCCGTCGGCAATTCCAGCGAGCGCTCCACCGCCCGCGCGTACCACGCCGCCCACGTCGCCCCAGGGTGCCGGTACGACGCGAGGTGCGCGTGCGCCGGCGGGACCGACCTCGCGCCCGCGAGCGGCCCGACCAGCCGGACATGCCGCAGCAACTCCGACGTGAGGCGGTAGTCGATCCACTTGTCATGCCAGCGGCGCTCGCGGCAGAAGAAGACAAGCGCCAATACCAACACGATCGCCAACAACTCCGCCGAGACGAAGGCGATCTCGAGATGTGCATGGGCCGCACCCGTCCAACCGGCGGCGATCGGCACGAGCGCGAGGATCACCGCCAACGCCGCCAGCACGAAGGACAACACCGACACGCTCCGGTACGCATCGGAGTACCACACCGCCGGCCCGTCCGTCCAGGCGTAGTACGGCCGCAGACGATCGATCATCCGGCCCGGTCCCGTGGAATCACCCCGCGGCCACTCGCCCTCCGCCGCGGCCTCAAAGTCGGGGACAAAGAGCCGCGGCCGCCTGAGTGTGAAATCGCCGATCGCATCCCGGAACAGCCGCCACGGGACGCCGAAGTTCAGGATTGGCTTGGTCTCTTTGCAGAAGTCATCGAGTGTGATCTCCCGGCCCTCGGTCGGCCCGCCCGCATTCTCCGGCAAGGCCAGCGAGTCGCGCACCAAGGCCTTCAGATCCTCGAGCGACGCCCCTTCGCGGGGCCGGGCGCGTTGCCCCGCCGGGAGCCGCGGGATCGGCGCGGCCCGCTCGATGACCTGGAACGTGTGCGGTCGATGAGCATCGATCCAGACGACCGGCTTCCCCAGCACCAGCGCCTCGTCGAACTTCTCCTCGGTCCCGCCGCCGCGGTCGAGCCGCACGCCGTCCCAGACGACGACGAGCAGGTCGGACTGATTGACGACCACCCGACCGACGGCGCTGTAGGCGGTCGTTTCTTGCTCGCGATCACCATCCAACTCGAAGGTCGTCAGGCGGCCCTGCTCGCGCGCGCTCCTCAGAATCCCGCGAAACCGCTCGAGCGACCGCTCTTCGAGCGCGGGCCCCGGTGCGAAGTCCTTCTCATACTCCTCCTGGAAGAACGGCATCGGGCAGCAGAGCGAGTACTCGCGGTCGAGCGCTTCCTCCGCAAACATCCGGTCTGTCCCCTCGGCGAGAGGAGAGATCGCGCGCAGTTCAGGCGGGGCATCGCCGAAGAGTCGGAGATGCGCCCCATGGAACTCACCGACGGCGCGGGCGACGGAGCTCAGCACCAGACCGAGCGCCTGCTTGAGCCCATCGAGTTCCGCGGCCTTCAGCCTGTCCGGACGGTGCCCGACCACGCCGACCCTGAAGACCAGCGGCGGCCTCGGAGCCCGACTGGATTGCGCAACAACGTCCCGCGCCGTGACGTCCTCGGCCTGAAAGGTAAGATCGCCCATGCCGCTCCGGATTGTCGCATAAAGATCGATGGAAGCAAGCCGCCAACACTCGGAACAGGAATCCCGCAACTGGAAGTAGTGGCCCGCATCGGATGCCATGATCCCACGGCGCATTGACGAATCCTCCGTTGACCCTTCATTATTGTCGCCTCCTGGGCCGAAGCCGTGTCCAGCCATAGATTCATGCAGTCGCTCCGTGACGCGCGGACCTTTGATCGCACTCCGAAGTTGCAGCGCAGTCAAGTGGAGCGCTCCGGCTTGGACGCCCTCTTGTTCGGCTTGACCTGGTCGGATATCATCCAAACGCCGATCAACGCTTCGGAGCCGTTTCGATGGCCATCAGGGTCAAGTGCGCGTGCGGGCATGAGTTTCGAGCCCTCGAGACTCTCAAGGGGAAGTCAGTTGGCTGTACGCACTGCGGCCTTGAAATGTTGATTGAGGGCGAGCGCGTCCCGGATTTCGACGTCTTCGTCAGCCACTCAAAGAAGGACAAGCACGTTGCCGATGCGGTTGTCGCGTATCTCGAGCGGAAGCACATTCGGTGCTGGATCGCTCCGCGTGACATCATTCCGGGCACCAACTGGGGCCAGGCCATCATGAGCGCCATCAACGATGTCGATGTGATGATCCTGGTTTTCTCAAGCAACGCCAATACCTCGAAGCACGTCGTGAGGGAGGTTGAAGCAGCGATCAACAAGGGCGTCGATGTGCTTCCAATGCGCGTGGACTCCGCGACGCCCGCCGAGAGTCTCGAGTTCTTCATCAAGATCGCCCACTGGATGGACGCCGTCACGCCGCCACTCGAGAGCCATCTCCGTCCGCTGCGGCGGGCGGTCCTCGCCCTTTTGAGGGCCCGTCGAGAAGGCGGTTTGACGTCGCAGTCCACGACAGTTCCACGACGTGCCCGCCCGGCCCGATTCTCGCGCCGCGCAGCTGCCGTGGCTGTCGGCACCGTTGTGGGTCTTGCCTCGATTGCAACATTAGCGACGCGGTCCTACCTGCGTGGCGCTGACCAGAATGCTCCTGAACAATCCTCGCGCGCGATGCCGCCCGACGACGGCGGCTCCGCCAATAAGCAGCCGGGCGCCTCCGCTCTCGGCCCGTTAGTGTCGATTGCCGAGGCATTTGAGGCCTACCGCGACGGGAGAGAGTTGGCGGTGGTGCAGCGACCTGTGGAATGGGTCGGACGGTTAGAGTCCGCCGTGGTCGTGGGCGGCCTCACCAAACTGACGATTGCCGTTGACAATCCCGAGCCAAAGCCTGCCCAGCCCCCGGATTCAATCCCTGCCGATGCGAAGCCAATCCCGCCTGGTGCTTCAACGGCAATCCCACCTCCGGAGAGTCTCCCCCCGGATTCTCCTGTGAACGCCGCAGCCATCGAGAAGCTCCTGCGGATGAAGCAGCCGATGGCCCAGTATCAGATGCCCCCGCGCCTTTGGCCTTCGAGTCCAATGGAGCAGTTTCTTCAACAGGACCTGGAGGCTGGTCTTGCGTCCCGCCGTCGCACGATGACGTTCTTCGCGTTCTCTCGGGATGACGGATTTGCCAATGGACTGGCAGACTATCGCGACACTCAGACGATCGCTAATGGCGACGTCGTATTGGTAAGAGGAGTCCTTGAGCCGACGAGCTCGATCTCCGCGCCGAAGGGCACTCTGGTTCCAGGGAGGATTGTGGTTTCACCCGAGTCTCGGGCTGCACTTGTTCCTGTCGTTCGTTTACTTGAAATCGAGCGGCAAGGCGACGCCACATCGCGGATCGTCGCAGGACAGGCTCGAGACCCCCGCATGCTCGCCTTCGGCCGCTGGGCCCGAGAGGGATCCCTTGAGTGGCTCATGAGGTACAGGCCGCCGACAGGCTCGCGCGTTTCAACTTTGGCTCGCTACGTCGGACCATCCAGCCGGGAGGACTACACTTCAATCGCTATTGTTCCGGTTGGCGAGTCATTCCGGCAAACTATGGGGGCCATCGTGCTCATGCCAGGTCGGACAAGCGGCGACTTCGCTGATTTCCGGCAAGGGCAACTTGTGGAAATCGATGGGAAGGTCAGCGATCCAACGGGAGAACGGCTCGTCATCGCCGGCACAAGATTACAAGCATCAGGCAATGCGGCATCCGCCGTCACGCCGGAGGGCCGGGCCACGCCTCCATGGGATCTCAAGCCATTCTGGGATGCATGGCAGGCGGCGGTGAACGCCACGTCCTATGCGGGCGAACTGGTCGTCATCGGGAGAATCAAAGGAACGCTCACAGATTCCCGGCTTGTTCTTGAAGAGCCATTCCGCACAACGGTTGTCCGCTCACTCACCATTGTCTTTGATCCCAAGCCAGATCCAGCGCTGCTCAAGAACATCGAAGAGAGCCTCTCGCCGGGGCGCGAGGTCATCCTGTGTGTTCGCGGACTGCGCCCCGCGGGCGAGTCCAACCAATACGCCACTCACCTCGAGTGGATACGGCCCATGGACTCAGTGTCGCCGGGCGATTCAATCGGCTGCACGGTCAGGTCGGCGGAGGAGATCGCGGCTTCCAAATGGGAGGGAGAGTGGATGCTCGATCTCAATCACGACTCAACCAAGAGTTTCCTCGATGAGCGCCTCTCCGGGCGGCGCTCCCACGAGACTGGCTATCTAGCGTGGCTGGCATCCGACGAGGGCAGGCAGGCCGCCGACGCCTGGAAGGAGATTCTGCTCGCCTATCGGCTCAGCATTAGCCGCGAGGATCCCGGGACCGACCGCTTCACGCTCCGAATCACTCGGGGGCTTCCACTTCTCGAACTCGCGGATCCGGTGCTCACTCTTCGACCTGGGACGGCCATCGCGAGCGACAGGGGCTATTCGATGACCACGGAGCATGGCGACCGGATGACCTTAAGCAGCCGGGGGGGGCTGGAAGTCTATACCAAGGATTTTCGACGGCAGTTCGGCTTCGAACGCCCGAGCACTGGCCAAGCGGCACCGGCGAAGCCGGCTCCGCTCTCGACCGAGAATCTCGTTGGCGCGACTTTCTTCGGCGTGTGGCGGCCCGTCAGGGCTTCGGTCCGGGAGTACCTCCTTGCTCGCGAGGGCGGTACCTCGGAGAATCGTACAAGGTATGCGAAGGTTCTGGCGACCCCCGAAGGCGAACGATTGCTGGCCACATGGCAGAATATGCGTATGAGCGTGATTCCATCGGGCGATGCGCGCTTTGCTCTACTGCTTCTCGTAGTTCCTGGCTCAGAGCCCGGTGGGTACTCTTACCGTGCCCCAAACTCGCCGCAATCCGTGATATCCATTGCTCGGATATCAGACGACGGCTCGTTTGCGAGTGAAATGGCCTTCGAGGGCGCCACCCTGCGTCAATCAACAAAAACGTCGGTCTATTTAATTCTTCCGCCGGTCGACAAGACTCCAATTCGCTTCGTCCCAGAATCGTCGGGAACGCCGTGAGCGGGCCTGACCCGAAAGGGGCGCGCTACTCGAAATTAACACACGGCATCCATTGTCTCTCCGTGTGGTCGCTCACGTGACCTGCCCCCCGAAAACTGATCCAGGTTCTATGAGAGTCCCGATGGACCCCGGGTGCGTCCAGGAGACTCTCGATGAAGCGGACGAGGGCGGGTGGCATCAATTCCGCCTCGTGCCATTGATTCCCCGGCCGCGGGGAATCAATGCGAGAAAGACACCAACGCCAAGGAGGCCTTCGCCGCCCACATGGCCGGGGCCAACGGCCGGGGCGGCTCCTCGGCCCTTGACGGCGTCATACTCAGGGACAAGGATGCGAACACGTCCTAGGGCAGCGCCACCGACGGCACCCGCGAGGAACGCGCCTACTATTGCCAGAACTGGAGAGGCGACGTGGTGAACCTCCTGAAAGCCACCGCCGGGATGGACAGGCACCGTGGCGCAGTGGATGATGTACCTCAACGAACGCGGCGGCGCGGAGCGCCATCGCGCGGAACCTTGGAACGTACGACATTGCAGCGGGACGGGGGAGTCCACCGGCGTCTCGCCACAAGGTCGAGTCATCTACCCGGATGTGTCATGTGGAATCACGAAACAGCCTGCCACACGGCCGGCCAGCAGATCAATGTCTCCCGCTGTCCAAGTAGCGGTAGCCAGCTATGACGACCGCCGAAGGCGTGGCTCAAACCCGCGGGACTCTGCCAGAATGTCCAACAGAGCAGTGCATTGTGTGGTCCCTGGCGTTCCACGGACGAGCCCCGGTGGGGAGCATATCGGCCAGACACGGAGCGTTTATGACCTGGAAAACGGCCCCAGCCACTTGCAGGAGTCTACTTCTCCGAGGGTGTTTCGGGAATCGGTGGCAGCCAGTGAGCACGTACGCTCGCCGCGTGCGCGTGCCATTTCGCCCGCTGCTGCTCGTTTAGAACTCCAGCGATCTCTTCCTCCAGCACCGACAACTCCACCTCCAAGCGGGGCTGGATGTCGCGACGGATGTCGATCAACGCGTCGTGCCGACGCAGGATGATCTCGCGGACCTGATCCGATTGCTCATCGGTGAGGTCGAGCAAGTCTGCCAAGCGCCCGGTGATGTGCGCCGAAATGGCTTGGGGATTCTGGATGGCATGATGCGCCATGTGCGTGAGCGTCATCGTTGCGATGGCGGCTCCGCACGCGGCCCCACCCAGGAAGATGAGCACGACCATCAAGACGCGTTGCCAGGGCCGGCGTCCTGTCGCCTGGAGGGGCGGCGTCACACGCGATAGGTCCGAAGGAGGTGTGCTGCTCATCGGAGCACCAGATTGACGGCCTCGCCGAACCCTGCGAACGGGCTGGATGGCGCCGGTTCAAACCATGTTGGAGCGACAAACGCCATAGACACGATGCCCACGATCGCGGCGACCGCGGCCGCGATCGGGAAGATGCAGTCCTCCTTCCGTGCCATCGACCGCGAGCGCACCGCGTGCATCACGCCGGCCGTCACATCGACGACCGGCGGCGGATCGTCTCGGTCCAGGGAATGGAGCCATTCGACCTCGTTCATGGTGGTTCTCCCGGTGACATCTCCTCCATGAGATTCCGCAGCCGGCGGCGAGCCCTGAACGCCTGCACCTTGACCATCGCACGGCTCCACCCGGTGAGCGCTGCGGTCTCGTCGACTCCTCGTTCCTCCAGGTACATGAGCGTGAGCACCAGCCTGTCACGCGGTGAGAGCCGTCCCAGAACGTGACCGAGTTGCACATCCTCGCGCGTGGCAGGCGCAGCCAGCGTCACCGCGTCGAGCGGCGCGTGGACTGGACGGGACCGCTGCTCCCGCCAGAAGCGATATCCCACTCGCACGGCTATGCGGTGGAGCCAATGGATGAGCGGCGCATCCGCCCGATAGTTCCTCAGGCCGATGAAGGCTTGGACGAAGGTCTCTTGGACGAGTTCTTCATGTACCAATGGGTCACGCGAGAACCGTCGCAAGCGACGGGAGACCTCGTGCTGGTGCCGCCTGACGATGCGCTCGAACGCCTGCTCGTCCCCTCCGCGTGCCTGCATCACGTCATGGATGTCGAGATCGATCACCAACTCGCTTGTGACTTCTGCCGTCCCCGCCGGGTGCTCCGAATCAATCGAGAGCACGGCGCCGCCCCGCTCGGTCAAGGCGGCAAGCCACGACCGGAGTGCGGGGCGGGCGGGGAACGCGGGTGATGCAAGTGCGGTCATCAGCGCGGATTCTCCGCAGGGGGATGGAGCGTGTCCAGCATGTGCTCGACCGAGGCATCGATCCTAGCCTTGATCGCATCCAGCGTGCGCGATTGCTCGAGCGACAGTGCCGCAACTTGAAGAACCTCCGCCTTGACCCGCGAGATCACCACGGCGGCTTCGCCGACCGAACGCCCGAGTGACTCGCCCGCCGCGCGGATCGCGGCCTCGTCGGGCGTGTCCGCATGCACAGCGTTGATCAGGGTCCGCTTGGCCTGAAGAACGGGCCGGATTGCGGCCGCCAGATCGATATGGCGTGCCCGGAGGGCCGCATGCACCGCATCGTGTTGCGCGTCCGTCAGGTTCAGTTCCGCGTGCAACTGCGCCATGTGAGCGTGGAATGCGGCCGCCAGTTCGCAATGGCCGTCCTGCGGCCCGTGGGGGCGGTGCAATCCGTGAACACCCGCGGGAGGCGTGTGCCCGTGCCCGCCCGGCTGGGCTGAAGCGTGAAGCACGGCGCCACCAGCCACCACTCCCGACACGACCAGGGTCACGCACCAGAAAGTCTTTCGCATGGGCAACTCCAGAATGAGGGGTTTCACCGCCGTTAAGCGGCCTCACCTTCAGAGTGGCGGAATGGCGACCCCCGGTTACAGGGTCTGCTTCGACCAGCGCAAAGCAATGCCGCCCTGTCAGCGGGGCTTTCGGGAAAGATAGCGGCTCCGCGAGTGCGCGCTCACCAGCGCGCACTTGGCGGTCCAATGATCGCATACATGCTGACCTGCCCCTGAAAACCCGATCCGGGCCGAGTGAGGGTCTTTCGGGTACCACGTACCCAGGGAGGCTCTCGATGAAACGGAAGCGTCACGGGACCGACGAGATCATCCGCAATCTGCGGGAGGCCGAGGCGATGGAGGGCTCGGGGCAGACGATCGGGCAGGTATGTCAGAGGCTGGAGATCAGCGAGCAGAGGCTCTTCCGCTGGCGGAAGCAGTTCCGCGGGATGGACGACGGGCGGATCAAGCGTCTGAAGGCGCTGGAGGAGGAGAACCGCCGTCTGAAGAAGGCGGAGGCGGAGCTCGTGCTCGACAAGCAGATCATCGAGGAGGTGCTCAAGGGAAAAGACTGAGCCCCCCGGGGGGCGGCCGTGCGCGAGGGGGTCGAGCGTGCCGCGCGCACGCTCGATCTTCCCGAGCGCCGTGTGTGCAAGGCCGTCGGGCAGCCCAGGTCCACGCAGCGGTACGAGGCGACGAAACGGGAGACGGACAAGCCGCTGGTGGCGGCGATGCTGGCGCTGGCGCGGCGGCGTCCGCGTTTCGGGTACCGGAGGATCCACGCGATGCTGAGGCGGGAGGGATTCAGGGTGAGCGCGGGCCGCGTGCACCGGCTGTGGCGCCTGCACGGCTTGAAGGTGCCGCGGCGGACGATCAAGCGGAGAAGGCTGGGATGCAGCGAGAACGGCGTCCCCCGGAAGCGTGCCGAGGGGATCGACCACGTGTGGACGTGGGACTTCGTGAAGGACCAGACGGCCGACGGGCGGCCGCTCAAGGTGCTGACGATCGTGGACGAGTTCACGCGTGAGTGCCTGGCGTGCGAGGCGGCGCGGAGCCTGACGAGCGGGGAGTTGATCCAGGTGCTCGAAGAACTCTTCGTGGTGCGCGGGCTGCCGGGGCACATCCGCTCGGACAACGGGCCGGAGTTCATCGCGCGGCGGCTGCGCTCGTGGCTGGAGGCGCACGCCGTCGGGCCGCTCTACATCGCCCCGGGCAGCCCGTGGGAGAACGCCTTCGGCGAGTCCTTCAACGGGAAACTGCGCGACGAGTGCCTGAACCTCGAGCTCTTCGGGAGCCTCGCGGAGGCGCGGGTGGTGATCGGCGACTTCATGCTCGACTACAACCACCGCCGGCCGCACTCGTCGCTCGCCTACACGCCCCCCGCGGCCTTCGCGGCGGCCTGCCGAGCCGGGGGGGGAGGGGCCCCCCGCCGCCGCGCCGCGTGGTGCGTCTCCGCTCCGGCTCGTCCCGACTTCGTCGGGACTCGCCTCCGCTCCGACGCACCACGCGGGAACCCCGTCCACGGTAGACTTCATTCAACCAACTCTCACTCACACTGGTACGGAAAAGCGAGGCAGGTCAATCTCGCCCGAGGACCGGCGCGCCTGCGTGGGGTACCTGTCGATGGAGGGGTACTCGGTCGCCGAGATCGCGGGGGTTCTCAGGACCAGCGACCGCACCATCGCGCGGGACCGGGCGCGGGTGCGCGAGGAGAACGCCGTCGAGGCGGCCCCCGATCTCTTGCCGCGCATGGTGGGCCGGCTGATCGCCGAGGCGGACGCGACGATCGGGCGTCTGCGGCGGATCGGGCGCGACCGGGAGTCGCCCGCCGTGGCGCGGGTAGAGGCGGAGCGCGGCGCCTGGTCGGCTGCGCGGGAGCTGGTCCAGAGCCTGCAGCGTCTGGGCTATCTCCCCACGGCGGTGGTCGAGGTGCGGGCCGATCTCACGCACCGGCTCGAGGAGGTGCCGGAGGTCGAGGCGCTGCGCGAGGAGATCGAGCGTCTCGAGTCGATCCGCGCCGGCTGCCGCATCGCGGACCCGGCGCTGGCGGAACGGCTCCGCGAGACGCGCGACATCCTCGCGCGCCTGTCGGCGGGGAAGCGGCTGAAGGAGATCGCGTCGGGCCTGTCGCCCGGCGCCGCGGCGCACGGGGGCACGGAGGCGGACGCATGACCAGCGGCTCAAGAGGACCGGGAACGGACGCGCACACCCAGCGGCGGACGGCGCGGACGCGCGGCGCGGCGGCGCGCCCGGCGGACGGCGCGGCCCGGCCCGCGCGCGTGGACCCCGACGGAACAGTGTCGAGCGTGCGGCGGGCGCTGGGCGAGCGCTCGCTCGAGGCCTTCGCGCAGACCTACCTGCCGCACCACTTCCGCGTCCGGGGGGCCCCCTGCGTCATGCACCAGGAGATGTTCGCGCTCCTGGAGCGGATGGCCGGGGAGCGCGGCCTGCGCGTGGCGATCGCCGCCCCGCGGAACCACGCCAAGAGCACCATCGTGAGCCTCGCCTTCGCGCTGTGGTGCGTCGCCACGCAGCGCGAGCCATTCATCGTGCTCGTCTCGGACACCGCCGACCAGGCCCAGGACCACCTCGCCCAGATCAGACGCGAACTCGAGGAGAACGAGCGCCTCAGGGAGGACTTCCCCGAACTCGGACTCGACCGCGGCCGCGGCGACGGCCCCCGCGCCGGGACCCCGAGGCGGTGGCGACGAAACGACCTCCAGACGCGGCCGACGGAGCGGCAGCCCGGCGGCGTCCGCGCGCTGGCCCTCGGGGCCGAGCAGAAGGTCCGCGGTCGGCGGAACCGCGCCGAACGCCCCTCGCTCATCATCGGCGACGACCTCGAGAACGAGGAGATCGTCCGCCGCGCCGAGCGCCGCGAGAAACGCCGCCACTGGTTCCACGGCACGCTCATGAAGGCGGGCTCGGTCGAGATGAACGCCGTCGTCGCCGGCACCATCCTCCACCACGACTCGATCCTCGCGCGCCTCGTCGATCCCGTGCAAGGGACGGGCTGGCTCGGCCGGCGCTACCCCGCCGTCGTCTCGTGGGCCGACCGCGGGGACCTCTGGGACCGCTGGGAGGCCATCGACACCCACCGCGAGGAGTTCGAGGGACGCGCCGGCCCCGCCGCCGCCGTCGCCTTCTTCGAGGCCCGTCGCGACGCCATGCTCGGGGGCGCCGCCGTCCTCTGGGACGCCCAGCACTCCTACCTCCGCCTCATGCAGATGCGCGTCCGCGAGGGGCGGGCCGCCTTCGCCACCGAGATGCAGAACGAGCCGATGGACCCGCGCGCCATGGTCTTCCGCGACGAGGACCTCCACTACTGGGACGACCTCAAGGCCGGCGGCGCCGAGGACTGGCGCGCCCTCCTCGAACGCCTGCGCGCCGACGACCACGTCTCGATCGTCGGCGCCTGCGACCCCTCCCTCGGACGGAGCGGCATCGCGGGCGACTTCACCGCCATCATCACCCTCCTCCACGCCCACCGCGCGAGGATCGCCTACGTCGTCGGCGCCGACATCCGACGCCTCCGCCCCGACCGGATCATCGAGGCCATCCTCGACAACGACCGCCTCTTCTCCTACTCCACCTTCGCCGTCGAGACCGTGCAGTTCCAGGAGATGCTCCGCGCCGAACTCGAACGCCGCGCACGCGAACGCGGGCGATGGTTCAATCTCCGCGGCGTCAAGCAGACCCAGGACAAAGTCGCCCGCATCCAGTCCATCGCCCCCATCATCGCCGCCGGCGGCGTGCGCTTCTCCCGCCGACACACCCTCCTCCTCGAACAACTCCGCCAGTTCCCCGCCGCCCCCCACGACGACGCCCCGGACGCCCTCGAACTCGCCCTCCGAACCGCCCCCACCTGCGGCTACCTCCCCGCCAGACCCAAATGGGGCGCCATGGCCTGAACCCGAACGCCACAACGCAACCCCAAAACAAAACCGGCGGGGCACGCGGAGCGCGCCGCCGCCGGCTTCCGGGGGGCAGGGGGAGGGCGGATACCCGATGATACCGCATCCGTCACCATTGCTCGGGAACACGGCGAGCGGTCCCTTCATGTGTGCCGCGATCCCCACACACTAGACAAGGAGCTCGCATTCCTGGCTTCCGCCGAAATGCCGAAAGCCGACGCGGCCCAGGCGTAAAGGGCCCGCAATCCACGCATCCCAACGAGAACCCCGAGTATCGTTGCGCTTGCGTGACATTCGCGTGACCAGCCGGCCCTTCGTAGATCTCGGGCATGTGCGTCGCGATAAGCCCTTGGGCCGGTCGCACGCGATGGTCCGGTCGGCTCATCTCGCGTCGGTCCTTCCCGCACACTCGCCGGCTGCCAACCCCGGCGCAAGCGGGCCCCCGCCCACTTGCGCGGTTTGTGGGCATCCTTCCGGCCCTTGATCTTCCCGTGAGCAGTTGCCCTCATGGCGTCCGCGCCGCGCCATCCCCACCGGAGCATCGCGGGCCGCCCGTGTGGGCGGCGCGATGCTCCGAGGCGGGGCGAGGCGCACAAGGAGGCCGCCATGTCAAAGCCGACCACGATCAAGAAGTCCGACACCGTACTCTCCAGTCCGCCCTCGCGGGTGCGCCGCCCGGCTCGCATTGATGTCGGCCCGGCCAAGCCCGCAAAGAGGCCCGCAAAGCGCGACGCCGCGCGATCCGCAGCCGCGAAGCCGGCGCATCCCGCTCCAACTCCAAATGTCGTCGCACCTCCCCGCGCGCGGCCCGCCTCGCCCGGGCATTCAACGCGCGTTCAACGGCCCGTCAAGGCCTTGTCGAACGCCTCTCCAGGGACGCGCAAGCGGCTGGTCGAGAAAGAGCAGGGGATCAAGCGCGTGAGCGCTCTCGACGCGGCGGCGCAGGTGCTGGCGCGGCTCTCGAAGAGCGAGTCCAGGACCGGCATCGGCGCGCCCGACTTGATCGAGCGCATGGCCAAGGCCCGGCTGTGGACGAGCCCCGGCGGCAGGACCCCCGCCGCCACGCTCTACGCCGCAATGATCCGCGAGGCCGCGAAGAAGGGGAAGGCATCCCGCTTTGTCCGCGTGTCGCCCGGCCGGTTCGCCGCGAGCAAGGCCGCCTCATGATCCGGCGGCCGCACGACGCCGACTTCGACGTCGAAGATCTGCGGCGGATGAACCGCGCGGCGCTCGTCGCGCTCTGGCCCCGAGTCATGGGCCGCGCGCCGATGCCCTGCCCAGCCCGGCAGCGCTGGCTCCTGGTCCGCACGCTCGCGTGGCGAATCCAGGAGCAGCGCCCCGGCGCGTGCCCGCTCGACGCGGAAACCCAGCGCCTCCTCAACGCCGCCGTCCGCGCGGCTCCCCACGGAAGGGCCGAGCGCCCGCCCGACGAGGGAGCCCGCGCGGCCGAGGTTCGAAGTCGATCCAACGGGACCGCGCCGAATCGTCCATCGGTGCGGCGACTCGGCGGGCTGCCGCCCCCCGGTTCGTTGCTCGTGCGCACCTTCCGGGCAACAGAGCACGAAGTGAAGATCGTCCGCGGGCCCAAGGGCGCGCCGTCCTTCATCTACCGGGGGAAGGCCTACCGGAGCCTGACCGCCATCGCGCGCGAGATCACCGGCGGGGCGCGCTCCGGCCCACGGTTCTTCGGCCTCGCCTCATGCCCGCGCCGCGCGGGTCGCATGAAGGAGGACCTGCCATGAGCGCACGCGACATCCGCTGCGCCGTGTACACCCGCAAGTCGAGCGAGGAGGGGCTCGAGCAGGCCTTCAACTCCCTCGACGCCCAGCGCGAAGCCGGGCTCGACTACATCAGGAGCCAGAAGCACCAGGGCTGGACGCCCGTCCCCGCGTGCCTCCCCGGCGGGGCGGGCTACGACGACGGGGGCTACTCCGGGGGGAACGTCGAGCGCCCCGCGCTCCAGCGCCTGCTCGCCGACATCGACGCCGGGCGGATCGACATCGTCGTGGTCTACACGGTGGACCGCCTCTCGCGCTCGCTCGCGGACTTCGCGCGCCTCATGCAGCGCTTCGACGAGCGGAGCGTCTCCTTCGTCGCCGTGACGCAGCAGTTCAACACCACGACCTCGATGGGCCGCCTCACCCTGAACATGCTCCTCTCCTTCGCGCAGTTCGAGCGCGAGGTCACCGGCGAGCGCATCCGCGACAAGATCGCCGCCACCAAGCGCAAAGGGATGTGGATCGGGGGACGACCGCCCTTGGGCTACCGCCTGCCGAAGGAGGGCGAGGAGCGGGTGCTGCGCGTGGTGCCGAGGGAGGCTGCGATCGTGCGCGCCATCTTCGAGGGCTACCTCAAGTGCCGCTCCCTCGTCGCCCTCGCCGCGCGCCTCAACGCCGCCGGGCACACGACCAGGCGCTGGGCCCCGGGCTGGGAAGGAACCAGGACCGGCCTCCCCTTCCAGACGTCCTACCTCTACCGCGTCCTGACCAACCCGCTCTACGTCGGCAAGATCACACACACCAAGCGCCGCGCCGCCGACGGCGGAGCCGCGGGCGGGGCCAAGGAGACGCTGGTCTTCGACGGCCTGCACGAGCCGATCATCGACCGCGCCCTGTGGGACCGCGTGAACGCGGCGATCCGCGTCGCGCGGCGCGCCGAGGGCACGCGCTGGGCCCACACGCACCTCCTCAAAGGCAAGGTCCGTACCAGCGACGGCTGGGCCCTCAGCCCCAGCCACACGCGCAAGAGCCGCACATCAGGGGAGCGCACCAGCGTCGGGTACTACGTCAGCCAGAAGGCGCTCAAGCACGGCTACGCGGCCTGCGCCATCCGCAGCCTCAACGCGGGCCACCTCGACAATCTCGTCCGGGGAGTCGTCCTCGACTACGCGCGGGACTCGCTCGGCGCCGCGCCGCGGTTCGACGACAACGGCGCGCGGGACGCCTGGCTCCGCGGCGCGATCGAGCGCGTCGTCGTCGCCACGGACATCCTGACCATCGAGGTGCGCCGCGAGGCGCTGGCCTCAATCCCCGAGGGGACGAAGAAGGCGAGCGCCCGCACGCCCGCCGAGCGCCTGTGCCGCTTCACCCCCGAGGTGGCGGAGCGTGGCGGCCTCGCCGTGCTCCGCGTCCCCGTCGCCATCAAACGCCTCGACGGGCGGCGATTGCTCTTGAGCCCCGACGGCCACGACCTCCTCGCCCTCAACGGCTCCGTCGACGGCCCCGCCGCGCGCGCAGGACTCGTCGCGGCGCTGGGCCAGGCCTATCGCTGGCAACGCGACCTTGAACGCTCCGGCGAGTCGTTCCGCGAGTACGCACGCCGCGTCGGCCTCGCGCCGTCGCGGGTACATGCGCTGCTCGCGCTCACGAACCTCGGCCCGTCCGTGATCCGCGCCGTCCTGACCGGCCGCCACCCCTCGACCCTCTCGATCCGCGACCTCCTCGCCGCGTCGAAGCGCCTCGACTGGCCGACGCAGTGCGCCATGCTGCGGATCGCCGATCGCGACGAGTAGACGCCGCGGCGCACTTCGGCGCACGAACATCTCCGGGTCCACTCGGAATGTCCGCGATTGAGACCTGAGCGCGATCACGCCGAGCATCCGCGCGTCTCAGATTGGACCCGCGCAGTGCGCCGCGAAAGACACCGCGGATTCCACGAGAGAATCCGCGTGCAATGCGATGAGCCCGGAAGCCCGGGCTCACCCTTGCGGGTTGCAAGCGGAGAGGGAGGGATTCGAACCCTCGAATGACTTACGCCATTACAGCATTTCCAGTGCTGCTCCTTCAACCACTCGGACACCTCTCCGTGGCCGATTCAAGGACGGAGAGTGTAGCCGATTTCTTCTCGGTTTTCCGCGCGCATGCCGATCGGAATCGCGCGCGATGCGAGCGCCGGCCGTGTCGCGGGTTCAATGTGGCACGCCCTTTCCAGGGCGTGGCCCCCGGGGGGGACATGGGCTGGGTCGCCACAGCGACTCTCCGAAAAGCCAATGCCACCTTCAAACCGTGCCGCGACGCGGGCGTCAGTCGTAGACCTCCATCATGATCCGCCGCGTCGGGTTGATTCCTTTGTGGATCATGCGGCGGTCCCATTGCTTTGGGTCGCCGCTCGCCGCGGGATCGACGCGGAGGTACTGCTCGAGCGCGTCGCCCTGCAGGATCGTCGCGAGTTGCTGGAGTATCCCCAGTTCCATCCCCGCGAGCCCGCAGATGTAGATGAGGTTCCGCTCGCTCGCAAGTTGAGGCAGGAGTTGTTCGCGGCCGGCGCGCAGACGGTCCTGCACGTACATGCCCGAAGAGCCCTCGCATCGCTCCCGGCTGATCGCCGTGAGATAGGTGAAGTTGCGGTGTTTCGCGGCCATGTCGAGGAAGAAATCGTGATAGATCAGGTCCGACGAGTAGGGCGACCCCATGATGAGCGTGATCGTGCTGGGACAGCCCTTCTCCAAAAGGTCGATCACCATTCCGCGATAGGGGGCGATGCCCGTGCCCGTGGCGATGAACAGATAGTCGTGCGCGCCCGGCTCCGCGGGCAGGACGAATCGCTTTCCCGCGGGGCCGGTGATGGCGATCTTGTCGCCGGGTTTGCGGTCGCAGAGGTAGTTGGATGCGGCGCCGAGGAACAGGCGATGATCGTCCCAGTGCTCGTCGATCACACGCTTGACGGTGATCGCCTGGATCTTGCCCTCTCCGTCGCACCCGCCGCGAGGCGACGAGAGCGAATACAGGCGGACCTTGTGCGGCTTGCCGTGCTGGTCCACGCCTTCCGGGATCACGCCGAGCGATTGCCCCGGCCAGCACTCGCCGGCCAGCGGCGTGCCCGAGACGTCGATCTCGATGTGCCGGACGTATCCGGCCGCCTTCTTGCTCGCGGTGCAGCGCTCGTTGCGCGCGACGATGCCGACGCCCGGGGCGACGGGCTTGAGCAGGTGCATCTTCACATCCTGAAGGCGCGGCTCGCCGCGCACGGTTTCGGCGCTCATGGAGTCGAGGCTAGAGGGCAGGAGCGCGCGGTGTCAAGGAGCCTGCGCCCTCGTGGCACGCCCTCTCCAAGGCGTGGCGGAGCCAGGTTCGCACGAGAGTTTCGGCTCACCGAACCGCGGGCTGGAAAGCCTCACTCGCATGCACCGGTGCATCCCCGGCTCAGCGCCACTGGACCCGACCGCAAAGAGGAGCCTGAAAGGCTCACACTCAATAGCCGTGGGCAGAGCGAGTCCGCGAGCGCCGCCCACGGTTGCGGCGTCTTGTCACCTCTGCGAGCCTGAAGGGCTCGAACCCGCAGCGCCGAGCCGATTCGAGCCTTTCAGGCTCGCGGAGATCATGGAATGGGCGATTCCCGTGGGCGGCGCTCGCGGACTCGCTCTGCCCACGGCTATGAAATCCGAGGCTTTCAGCCTCGACAAGGAGTGAGGCCAAGGCCTTGGCCTCGACGCCGAAACATGGATGGGGATGAGGCTGGAAAACCCGCAGCCCGGCGCGGTACCGTTAGCGGATGACGCCCTTCATCAAGACGCTGACGATCCGAACGGGCGGCGCGGGGCTGCACGACATCACGGCGGAGGTCGCGCGGGCCGTCGGTGAGGCAGGGATCAATGGCGGCCTCTGCACCCTCTTCGTCCGCCACACCTCCGCGAGCCTCGTGATCCAGGAAAACGCCGACCCAAGCGTCCGCCGCGACCTGGAGCAGTTCTTCCGCCGGCTCGTTCCCGAGAACGACCCGCTCTACACCCACACCGTCGAAGGCCCGGACGATATGCCCGCGCACATCAAGGCCGCGATGATGAACGTGAGCCTGAGTATCCCGATCCTCGGCGGGCGCCTGGCGCTGGGGACCTGGCAGGGCGTCTATGTATGGGAGCACCGGGCCGCACGGCACGAGCGGCAAATCGTGGTGCATATCGCGTGACCAGAGAAGCCGACTCTGCCGCGAGTCTTCGAGCAAAGAGTCGGATGATTCGCGTCAATACCCCGGCTCATTCCCACGCTTCCACTTGATATTGCACCCGATGCTCGGCTTCTGCTGCCCGGCGACAGCCCGGCCCTCGAGCACGGCGTTGAGCGCTCGGCGTACATCCGCCCCGTTCAAGGGCAATGCGTTCCCGCCGGAGGACGAGGTCGGTCGGCTGTCGTCGAGTTGCCCGCGGTACACGAGGCGCTTCGTCCCGTCGAAGACGAAGAAGTCAGGCGTACATGCCGCGGAATACGCCTTGGCGACTTCCTGGGTCTCATCGAAGAGATAGGGGAATGTGTACCCGGCGTCGCGGGCCTCCTCGGCCATTTTCGCGGGGCTGTCTTCGGGGTAGTTGGCGATATCGTTGGAGTTGATCGCGACGATGCCGACGCCTTTGGGACCGTAATCGCGCCCGAGTCGCGCCAGTTCGGCCCGGACGTGCTTCACGTAGGGGCAGTGGTTGCAGATGAACATGACCAGCAGCGCCCGGCTCTCCTTGAAATCGGAGAGCGACACGATCCGCCCGTCGCACGCACGCAGGCGGAAATCCGGCGCCGACGCGCCGATCGGCAGGAGCATGGACGAAGGAGTCAGAGCCAAGGTTGTTCCCTTTCCGTTTCGATAGTCGATGAGAATCGTCGTCGGACCATGTTATCGGCCTCGGCGCGGCGCTGAGGAGTTTGCCCTCACTTGTGCCCCGCGGTTGTCCGAATGTACGATGCCCGTTGCCGCCATCGGATGGCGGCGATTTCCGGGCCGACTGGTCAAGGAAGGACCCGCACATGCCGCAACGCGCTCAGAGCCAGGCCCGGGGTAAGCAAATCCAGCGTCCCGCGACGACGAGCGAGGCTCGCTGCGAGCCGGCCCGCGACGCCCTCCGCCGCGCTATCGTCAAGGACCTGTCCATGCAGGAGCGGCTGCTGCTTGTACTGACCTACGCCGAGGGAATGAGCCGGACCGAGATCGCCGCCGTCCTTGATTTGGCCGTCTCTCAGGTCGATGTTCTGCGGGAGAGGATCGAAGGAAGGCTCAGCGCCATGCTTGAGGCCGCGTGAGTTAGGATGTTGTAAGGCATACAGATACAAAGCGTCCGCTATCCCCTGTTTTTTTTTGAAATTGTCAAGAGGTTGGGGCTTGCCCACCTAGGGTAATCTGGTAGATTAGGGAATATTCGTGGTCCGGTCCGTTCAGGGCGAGCCTGCTCGGGCCAAAGTCAAGGGAATCGCTCAAGTGATTCGGGAACCCGATGCAATCCAGGCCCGAATGTCTGTAAGGGTTGGGTTGCACATTTTTCGATAAAGGGTTGTTTCGGCCATGGAGACCGAGACAATAGAGAACGGCAAGCGTCCCGGAGAGAGCCCGTGGCTCAATGGTGTAGCCTCGGAGACAGGGCAAGGAAGCCGATTCCGGCAACGGTCGAGGGAGAACCCAATGGACGCGACAGATCCAAGGCGTCAACGACTGGAGATGCTCCTGAACCTTGCGCGGGTCGCGCGAGGCTGGAGCCGTTCCCAGCTCGCGCGGGCGCTGGACCGAGATCCGACCAAGATCGTCCCTGAGAGCGCGAACCCAAAGATGGATTATTTGGTCCGTCTCGCGGAGGTTCTGGAGTGGCCGGTCGGTGAGGTGGTGGAAGCGATCTGGAATGGTGGAGCGGCGACCGCGTGTGCGGCACCGGCCCCGACCACGTCGTTCGAGGAATACAACGACCTCATCACCGAGGCCGCCAGGGCCGCGGACTATCGCCGCATCGTCGAACAATCTCAGGCGATGTTCAACGTCGCCCGCAGCGGCGACGAGCGGGCCCACGCACTCATTCGTGAAGCGGCCGGGTGGGACGGCATGGGGCGATATCCGAAAGTCCTCGAGGCTGCTCGCCTCGGCCTGCAGCAGGGGCCGCTCTCGGTCCGGCTGAGGCTCGTGCTCCAGGCGACTCTCGCCAACGCCCAGTACACGCTCTGGGACCTTACCCCGGCGCTCGGCACGGCGGAGGTTCTTGCCGACTGGTACGAATCCAACCCGCCCACCAGGCAGCACGACTGGAAGCGCGTCGCGTACGTCTATTACGTCCGCGGCAACACCCGTCGCCGCCTGATGGCGATGGAACCCGAAAACCACGACGCACACGCCGCCGCAGCCAAGGCGGATCTCGAGCGTGCGTTTGAGATGTGGTCGTCCCTCGCTCGTGAACTGGGGGATGAGTCTCTGAACGGCAACGCCAACGCGTGCCGTGGCGGGATCATCGAATCCGAAGTCGAACTGGGTCAGCGCGATCCCAGGTCGGCAGTCACGGAGATGCTCACCGCCCTTGATGCCGTGGACCCCGCCCATTCGACCGAAACGGGATATTGGCTCGAAAGCCATGGGTGGTGGTGCATCTACGGCAGCAACATCGCCCTCCGCCACCTCAAGGGGCGGGAACTGCAGCAGGCGATGACCGTGTTCATGTCCAAGGCCCTCGCGATCGCCGACAGGCTCGACAACTGGGCGATGCGCGAACGTGTCTTCACCATCCAGTTTGCACTGCACAACGCGATGGTGGACTCGACAGGCCTCGATCTCGCTTTCACCATCGACGACCAGGAACGAAGCCTCATCAGCGCGACGATGGGGCGGTTTCCCTCGTTCAGGTCGACCGGGTGGAAGATTCTCGAAACAGCCCGTGTGGTGCAGGGCGCCAAGGAGAGCAACAGATGGGCAACAACCTCTGGCTGAAGGGCGCGTTCGGAGTCGGCCTCGCGATCGCCTTGTCCGGCTTGGTTTCGTCAGCGCAAGCGGCGAATCTGAACGGCTTGAAGGCCATCGTCGACATTCCCGAAATCGCGCGGACCGGCGGTGGAAAGGTAACCTCGTCGGGCGGGGATCAGTTCGCCGGCATCGCCGATGAATTCGGCGGCGACCTTCTGATCGACCCGTTCGGGACGGTTCCTCAGGATCCGGAACTGCCCGATGCCCTCGCCCCCGGCGGCAACCTGTGGGGCCACGTTGATATCCCTGAAATCGCAAGGGACTTCGTGGTGCTCCCCCGTGCCGCGGAGACCGCGATCGGGTACGACGGCATGGCCCCGGTTCCGACCCCGGGTTCGCTCGCGCTCGCGGTGCTTGCAGCGTTCGGCCTCGGCCGGCGCCGCCGCGCCTGAGACTCGCGAACCCCGTTGGGGCGGCGTGGCGTTGAAAGCCTCGGTGAGGCGCAAAGAATCTGCGGTTCAGCATTGAAGACGGCTCAAAAGCAGCACCAGAGCCGAAGCGCTGAAGGGCCGCGCATCAGCGGCACACATGGTGGCATCCCATTCGGGGCGCCGAACTCATGATCCTCCTTCGGGAGAATCAATGTTGAGCGAGTGCATGGGGCGAAGATCCGCGGTGCCCCCCAAGAGGCGGATGGGTTTAGCGAAATCCGTGAAGGCCTCGTTTCAATGGAAGTCTCGGCTGTGGGCGCTCAGCGCTTCCACGGCGTGATCGACCGACCACATTCGATCAACGATGACATGCACGACCACCCCCTGCCGCTCGACGCGCCCGTTCGCGAGCAGGACGACGCTGTGCCTCGCCGCCCGGCGGAAGCGCTGGTAGACCTCAGGCCGGAGGATCAGGTTGGCGACGCCGGTCTCGTCCTCAAGCGTGATGAAGACGATGCCCGAGGCCGTGCTCGGACGCTGCCGGACGAGGACGATGCCCGCGACCTTCGCCCGCGAGCCGTGAGGTAGTCGTGCCGCGTCGCGCAGATCGAACGCCGGCACCGCCCCCGCCGCCGCAAGGCGTTCGCGGATAAGGGCGACCGGGTGCTGCTTGAGCGAAAGGCCGATCGAGGCGTAATCCTGCGCAATGACGCGCATGGGCGGGATCGGGGGAAGGGGATCGGGAAAAGTGGTGTCAAGGTGTCGAGGTGTCAAGGTGTCGAGGGTGGAAGAAGAAGAGCAGTCCTCAACATCCGCGCCAAGTGTCTTGTCTTCCCTCGACACCTTGACACCTCGACACCTCGACACCTCTTCACCCGCACCTCGACACATTGACACCTTCTCATCAAACAACGGCATCTCCTCATCCGTCAACGCCCGGACCTCCCACAGGGCGTGCTGCCGTGTGAGGCCCATCGACGCGAAGGCGTCGGCGCGTGCGAGGCGCTGGAGCGTTGAAACGCGCACGCCCGACGCCCGCCAAAGCGCGGCGATCGCTCCAAACGCCCCGTCGCGGCGCACCGCGGCGACGATCCGCTCCCCCTCCTCGCGCGCCAAGCCGCTCACGAGGCAGAGGCCGAGGCGGAGCGCGGGGGAAGAGGTGTCAAGGTGTCGAGGTGTCGAGGTGTCAAGGGGAAAGGCAGCCACGGGGTGCGCTTCTTCTTCTTCTTCCCTCGACACCTTGACACCTCGGCACCTTGACACCTCTTCCAACGAACACTCCCACGCGCTCCGGTTCACGTCCACCGGGCGGACCTCCACGCCGTGGGACGCGGCGTCGCGGACGATCTGCGCGGGGGCGTAGAAGCCCATCGGCTGGCTGTTGATGAGGGCGGCGGCGAAAGCGGCGGGGTGATACCGCTTCATCCACGCGGAGGCGTAGACGAGGTGCGCGAAACTCGCGGCGTGGGACTCGGGGAACCCGTAGCCGCTGAACCCCTGAATCTGCCTGAAGACCGTCTCGGCGTACTCGCGCGTGTACCCGCGGGCCAGCATGCCGTCGATCAGCCTCCTCTCGAACTTCAGGATCGCGTTGGGCGTGCCCTTCCATGCGGCCATGGCGCGGCGGAGTTGGTCGGCCTCGCCGGCGGTGAATCCCGCGGCGACCATCGCCAGCGCCATCGCCTGCTCCTGGAACAGCGGCACGCCCAGCGTCTTCCCGAGCACGCCCTTCACTCGCTCATCGGGATACACAACCGCCTCGATCCCCGCGCGCCGCCGAAGGTACGGATGCACCATGCCCCCCTGGATCGGCCCCGGCCGCACGATCGCCACTTCGATGACAAGATCGTAGTAACACCGCGGCCGAAGCCTCGGCGACATCGCCATCTGCGCCCGCGACTCGACCTGGAACACGCCGATCGTATCCGCCTCGCAGATCATGTCGTACACGGCGGGGTCTTCGAGGGGGAGGGTGGAGAGGGAGAGAGGGGGGCAAAGGGATAAAGAGACAGAGGGACATGGGGACAGTGGACAGTGGACAGTGGACAGTGGAAATAAAGGCGTCGGTCCTCCTGTCACAATGTCCACTTTCCACTGTCCACTGTCCACTGTCCCACTGTCCTTCTTGCCCTTTGTCCCTCCCCACGCGTTCACCATCTCAAACCCCCGCCGCAGGCACGTCAGCATTCCCAGCCCCAGCACGTCCACCTTCAGCATGCCGAGCGCGTCGATGTCGTCCTTGTCCCACTCGATGACGGTTCGGCCTTCCATCGCGGCGTTCTCGATCGGCACGAGTTCGCACAGCGGCGTGCGCGTGATCACGAACCCGCCGACGTGCTGCGATAAATGCCTTGGAAACCCGAGGATTTCGGTGGCGAGGCGAGAGAAGAGCCGGAGCGTGCGGTCCTCGGGGTTGAGGCCCAGTTCGCGGAAGCGCTCATCGCGCACGATCCCCTTGTCCCACCAGTCGAGGCTCTTGGCGAGGCGGTCCACGGCGTCGAGCGACAGGCCGAGCGCCTTGCCCACCTCGCGGATGGCGCTGCGTCCGCGGTAGGTGATGACCTCGGCGGTGAGCGCGGCGCGGTCGCGGCCGTACTTCGCGTAGAGGTACTGGATCACCTCCTCGCGGCGCTCATGCTCGAAATCAATGTCGATGTCCGGCGGCTCGTTGCGCTCCCGGCTGATGAAACGCTCGAAAAGAACGTCGATCCGGCTCGGGTCCACCGAGGTGACGCCGAGCATGTAGCACACGGCGGAGTTCGCGGCGGCGCCGCGGCCCTGGCAGAGGATGCCGCGCGAGCGCGCGAAGACGACAAGGTCGTGGACGGTGAGGAAATAGGGGGCGTAGTTGAGTTCGTCGATGAGGCGGAGTTCGTGCTCGATCTGGGCGCGGACTTTCGCGGGCGTCCCTTGCGGGTATCGCTCGGCCGCGCCGCGCCAGGCGAGGCTCGTGAGGTGCGACATCGCTGTTTCGCCCGCCGGGACGACCTCGTCGGGGTATTCGTAGCGGATCTGGTCGAGGGAGAAGCCGGCGCAGCGGCCCGCGATCTCCGCGGCGCGCTCGACCGCGCCGGGGAAACGTGCGAGCAGGCGCGCCATCTCCTCGGGCGGCTTCAGGTGGCGCTCGGCGTTGGGATGCAGGCGGAAGCCCGCCGAGTCGAGCGTGCAGCCGTGGCGGATGCAGGTGAGCACGTCCTGGAGCGGGCGGCGCTCGGGGACATGGCAACGCACGTCGTTGGTGGCGACCAGCGGCACGCCGAGGTGCGCCCCCAGCGTCCCGACCTGCCAGAGACGGTCCGTGTCGTCCTCCTCAAACCGCGGCGTGAGCGCGAGCGACAGCCGATCATCGTCGAAGACATCGCGCAGCCCGCGGAGAGTCTCGATGAAGCGCGAATCGAGCACGCGCGGCGGAACGACGACCGCGAGCATGCCCTCGGAATGCTCGATGACATCGTGGATGGCGAGGCGGCACTCGCCCTTCGACGCGCGGCGTTTGCCCAGCGTGAGCAACCGGCAGAGCAGGCCGTAGGCGGACTTTGACGTGGGGTAGAGGAGGAGGGGAAGAGGGGGAAGGGTGTCGAGGTGCCGAGGTGTCGAGGTGTCAAGGGGAAAGGCAGCCACGGGGTGCGCTTCTTCTTCCCTCGACACCTTGACACCTT
>CAZBDZ010000050.1:0-2369 GCA_964490785.1 uncultured Phycisphaeraceae bacterium | reverse complement strand
AGGGGAAAGGCAGCCACGGGGTGCGCTTCTTCTTCCCTCGACACCTTGACACCTTGGCACGTTGACACCTCTTCTTCCACGTCCACCCGCGCTCCGACGACCAGCGGCAGGCCGATCTCCTTTGCCGCGACGTGGGCGCGGACGATGCCGGCGAGGGAGGCGCGATCGGTGATGCCGATGGCGGCGTGCCCCAGTTCCCCGGCCCGGCGGACGAGTTCGTCGGGATGACTCGCGCCGTCGAGGAAGGTGAAGTTGGTTGCGACCTGGAGTTCGGCGTAGCGAACGGGAGCGCGTCGCGGACGGGGCGGCGCGTCGTGCGGCGCTCGCAGCGGATGAGGCCGGGCTTTGGGATCGGGGAGTTCAGGCATGGGTCGCAGCCTGTTGAGGAAGTTGATGGATGCCCCGGTCTCGCCGTCCGCGGCGAGGCCGGGAGGGCGCGCCCGGTGCGCCCGGCCTCGCTGCAAAGCCAGCGAGACCGGGGCATCCCTTGTGAATGACGAGCGACGCGTTCATGCCCACTCTCCATGCATGAACCAGGATTGAGATTCCCGTCTCCCCCACACCCACCGGCCGCAGGAGAGCCGGACGCGGTAGTAGTCGCGTGTCGGCGCGGCTTCCTCGCGCCACCATTCAGGCTCGATGCGCTCCGGGCCGAGGAACTGCGTCGCCCGGTGCAGAGCGGCGCGCCAGCGAAAGACAACGGGCAGCCCTTCGAGATCGCATTCAACAACGTCGATGCGCTCGGGCGGCGAGAACAGAATCGTCGGGCGCGCCGCGGCGGTTACACGCGCCCGCGAGGCCGAACGCTCGGCGAGCATCGAGACCGTGCGGAAGGCACGCTCGGGGAGGTGGGATTCCACGGCCTCGATGCGGCGAACGGCGTCGGGGCCGAGACGGGCGGCGAGGGTGTCCACAAGGCGTCCGAGTTCCTGCTCGCTCCGGCGGTCGTCGGCGTGGGCCGGTTCGGTCCAGCGCTCCATCTGTTCGTGCGCCATCGGCACGACGCGCCGGGCCGCGACGCGGACCGCTTCCACGCCGAACCCGAGGTTCACGCGTTCAATCTTCGGCCTCAGGAGCAACCAGAGGTGCTTCGCGTCCCGCGCCGGCCTGCTCAGGACCGCTTCGACGGCGACCGGAGGGAGGTCCGAGCGTTTCAGCGTGATTTCGACGAGCCGCGCCCCGCTCTCGCGGCGGTGGAGGTCGGCGCGAAGTTCGTCGAGCAGTTCGCGGACGGCGAGTTCGACGCTCTCGGCGCGATCGGTCGGGCCGGTGAAGACGCGCTCCGCGATGACGGCGCGCTTCGGGCGGACGGGATTGATGAACTCGATCGCGTCGCCGAGGGCCTGGTCGATGCGGAGGAGGGCTTCGCGGGCGAATCGCGCGCCCAGCGAACGACGCGGGATGGCGAGAAGTTCATCGACCCGCTCGACGCCGACTTCGCGCAGGCCCGCGACGGTCTCCGGCGACAGGCGCAGCGCGCCGATCGGCAGCGGGTTCAGCGCCGCCCGCGCGCCGTCGTCGGGCACGACCGTCCACGCCGAGGGGGCGAAGCGTGCGACGCCCCATGCGCAGCCGAAGGTCGGGGCGGCGGCGGCCCGCGCGGTGAAGTCGAGCGCCGCGACCGCCGAGAGCACGCGGCGGACCAGCGCCGCGTCCCCGCCGTACAGCCGCTGACAGCCGGTGATGTCCATGAGCAGGCCGTCGGGCGGATCGGGGGCGACGACGGGGGTGAATCGCGTCGCCCACGCGGCGAGACGCGCGAGGGCGGCGTTGTTCGCGGGTTCGTCGAAGGGAAGGACGAGAGGGTCGTGGGCATCCGCCGCACCGACCACCGAAGGCGGTGATCGGTGGCACGGGAGCAGGGCCCGCGCATGGGCGAGGGTCATGCCGACACGAACCCCCGCCGCCAGGCTCGCCTCACAACAGCAGGCGACGAGTTCCCGCTGCCCATCACGCCGCACGAGCAGGACCGTGGCATGGGCTTTCCAGCCCATGGCTTCCCCTTTCAGGGCCATCGCATTCTCCGAGAACGCAGGGATTGGGTGCCCCGGTCTCGCTGGCTTTGCAGCGAGGCCGGGCGGTCCCGCCACGGCGCCCGGCCTCGCCGCGGACGGCGAGACCGGGGCAACCGTCCTCCTCACCAGGTCGATCGCCCACCCCGGCAGATACAGCGAGAGCGCTCGTCGCATGGTCCATCGCCAAGGCCCACCGCCTCGGCGCCTCCGTCGAAGGCTGCACTCCCTTGCAGCGCAGAAGTCGGACGATCCATCGGGGAGATGACACTTCGCAACTGTTGGTGGGACGGGTTTGCAATCCGTCGGTGGGACGGGTTTGTAACCCGTCGGTGGGACGGGTTTGTAACCCGTCGG
>CAZBDZ010000049.1:23267-28097 GCA_964490785.1 uncultured Phycisphaeraceae bacterium | reverse complement strand
GTCGCAGTTTGAATGTGGCATGGGCTTTCCAGCCCATGTCCCCCGCGCCACGCCCCAGGGCAATCGCATGATCCATTCCTTGCCCCTGTTCTACTGTCGAGCGACCCTCCGGCGCGACAAGAAGGGCCTGAAAAGGGTCGAGAGTTGGATAATGCGTTTGCCCCGCGCCACGCCCTGGAAAGGGCGTGCCACATTCAAACTGCGACACGACCGATCGGTGTACGCCGAGGTCGAAGAGTCGCCGTGGCGACATGAGTCCGCGAAGCCTCGGGTCAATGAGCGCTGAAACCGAGGCTTCGTCGCAGACTCCTCAGCCTCGGCATCCAAGGAGCGAGATCATGGGATTGCCCTCAGGAATCCCGCGCCTTACGCCCGGAGGTCGATGGTCGGCGATTGCTCGCCCGTGCGGGCCTCGGCGTGGCGCCGGAGGGCGTTGAGCGCGTCGCGCTCTTCGACGATCCGCTCGGCTTCGAGACGGTGCCGTTCGGCAAGGCGTTCGGCGTGTTCGCGCTCCCGGCGTTCGAACTCCTCGGCCCGGGCGCGGCGCTGCTCTTCAAGGCGCTCTTCCTGCCGACGGGCCTCGCGGGCCTCGCGGAGTTCGGCGGCTCGGCGAACCGACTCGTCGACCACGCGCAGCATGGTCCCCGTGTTTTCCGCGTGGGCCACGGCGACGAGCAGGGTGGACTGATTTGGAGCCGGGACGGTCATGGTGTCAGGCCGGGGTGCAAGGGCCTTGCATGACCATTCGCCGATCGTCCCGGTCCGGGGCGGGTTATCCGGGGTTCATTCGGGCCTGAAGGTTCCGTCTGGGAGGCCTGTGCGGCTGGTAACGGCGCGCATATGATCCCCCATGCCCGCCATCAAGTTCAAAGCACAGGTCGAAGCCATGGCCGACAAGGGGTCCTGGGCCGTGGTCCGCTTCCCCCTCAATGTCAGCAAACGCCTCGGGACCAAGGCCAGAGTCGCGGTGAAAGGCTCGCTGAACGGGTTCGAGATCCGGACTTCGGCGTTCCCAAACGGCGACGGAACGCATCACATCATGGTCAACAAGGCCATGCGGGACGGCGCCAAGGCCGACGTGGGCGACACGGTACTCGTCGAGGTTGAAGTGGACTCGAAGGAGCGCACGCCGCTGATCCCCCCTGAGTTCAAGAAGGCCCTCGACGCCAACACCGCGGCGAAGAAGATCTGGCTCACCATCACGCCGCGCGCCAAGGAGGAATGGGTCGAGTGGATCGCCTCGGCGAAGAAGGACGAGACCCGCGCGCGGCGCGTCGGCGTCGCGGCGGAACGCCTCGCGAGCGGGGCCCGGCGTGTGTTTGACTGAGCCGGCTCAGCGCCGTGTGAAGCGGTGCTCCGCGGCCCGGCTGAGTTTGGCGGCGGCGGCGTCCACGGCCCGGTAATAATCCGCGTCGCGCGATTCCACCACGATCGGACCGTGGCGTGCGACGTGGGCCACGATCCGGCAGCGTTTGTCCACGCCGCCCTTGCCCGCGTTGAGGTCGCTGAACCAGACGTGGACGTCGCCGATTCGTTGGGCGACGTGGCGCAGCGCCTGATCGATGCGGCGATTCACCCGGTCGAGAAGAGCAGGGCTCGAATCGGCCGGACCGTCATGCAGACGTAGGGTCATACATGCCTCCTGTGCGGCCGTCGGCCACGCGCGTCCGGGCGCGGGCGGGCGGCTCGACAACTCTATTCTCGGATACGTCGGCCCGCGGCACAAGGTTCGGCCGACGGGGACTTTTCACCCATTTCGCCGACCCGACCCCCCCGTTCGGCGGGCGGAAGCCGAACCGTTTGCGTACCCTGTGAATATGGCGAAGGGTCAACATCTGTCCGCGCACCAGCGGGGCATCGTCAAGCGGTACTACGAGCACATGGATTCGCTCGTGGCGCAGAAACTGTCGGAACTCGTCAGCGAGGTCTACCTCGCCACGGGGACGAAGCAGCAGGAGAAACTCTGGAGGAGCGTCGAGGCGGCCCTTGCCAAATCGCCGGTCCCGCCGGAAAAGGCCGCGCAGGTCGTGTCGGCCCGAGACATCAAGGGGCTGGCCCAGATCGTCGCGGACCTCGCGCCGGGGGGACGATTGACCAGGTGATTCGTGTGAGTGGTCTTCAATAATCCAACCAGGGCGCCGCGCCCGATGCTGAGCGCCTCATCAACCGCGAAGAACGGGTTGCAACCGCGTTCGCCACCCCGGGGTTTAATACCTCGGCACGGCGTGCGCGACCGCCCTGACTTCGAGACCTGCCCATGAACACCATGCAAGGCGTGCTCCTTGTATCGCTGGCGATGCTGTCGGTGGGCTGCCGGAGGACGCCGCCCGATCCGAATGAGAAGGCCGCGACGGTGCCGTCGGTCGTCGCGGCGCCGGGATCACCCAAGGAAGCCGGACAACCCATGACCATCGAGATCAAGACCGACCGCGTCGTGAAGTCCGAGGACGAATGGCGCAAGACGCTCTCGCCGGAGCAGTTCCGCATCCTGCGCGAGAAAGGCACCGAGCGCGCCTTCACAGGCAAATATTGGGACACCAAGGAGCCCGGCGTGTACCGCTGCGCCGGTTGCGGGCAGGTTCTCTTCACCTCAGAATCCAAGTTCGATGCCCACTGCGGCTGGCCGTCGTTCGACCGAGCCGTCGCCGAGGGGACCATCACCGAGCACACCGACACGAGCCACGGCATGGTCCGCACCGAAGCCACCTGCACCCGCTGCGGCGGGCACCTCGGCCACCTCTTCGACGACGGGCCGACGGAGACGGGCCTGCGCTATTGCATCAACTCGGCGTCGATCGAACTGGAGAAGCCGGACCCGCCGAAGGGGCCGTGATGGTTCACGCGGCCAGGACCAACTGACACTCCTCGGAGCGGCAGTCTTGTTGATGGTGGCGCGCGGGTGTTGTTTCCCGCACATCAGGGGCAGGGGACGTTGAAACTGGTCAGGACGGAAGTGATGTCGGAAAACTCGACGTCGCCGTCGTGGTCGGCATCGCCGGTCGGGCCAGGGCCGCCCCAGTTGGTCAGGACGGCGGTGATGTCGCTGAAATCAACGACGCGGTCGCCGTTGGCGTCGCCGGGGCAGGGCGGCGGGGTGGTGCTGCACTGGCCGGGGCAGACGCCGGTGATCGCTTCGAGCAGGGCCTCGTCGTCGCCGGTGATCTCGCCGTCGCCGTTCATGTCGGCGTAGGCGTTGAAGGTCGGGTCGGCCTCGGTCTGCCCGCAGAGGGCGACGAGGATGGCGGCGTCGTTGCAGTCCTTCACGCCGTCGTGGTTCGCGTCGCCGACATCGGTGGCTTCGAGGGCGCGGACGGTGAAGGTCGCGGTGATGACGGTGCCTGAGGGGATCGTCGCCGGGGCGCCGACCCATTCGAGCCACGCGCTGAGCGAGTTGACGCTCGTGCTGGTCGAGGCATCGAGGTAGGCGTTGACGCCGAGCGCGCCGGCCGCGCCGCTGAGCGAGGTGAGTTCAACCTCGATGGTCGGGCTGAGCGGGTTCGTCGTCGCGCCGGTGTCCTGGTAAAGCCAGAACGAGCGACCCACGGCGGTCGGCTGCGGGGCGCTGAAGAGGTACACGCCGCGGGGCGCGTCGTCGATCGCCAGGGTGCGGACGTTGCCGCTGGGGTCCTCGACGGCGATGAACCGTGCGTCATACTGCCCCAGGCCGAGATTCGCGAGCATGGATGAGATGGTGACGAGTCGGAAGGCGTCGAACCCGCGCCCGGTGGATGTCGCATCAAGGATGATGGACGCGGTGGTGGTGAAGGTGTAGTCAAGGGCGAAGGTGGTTACGCCGGTGGTCGGGTCGGTGCCGTAGTCGCGCCGGCTGACAAGCGTGGCCGGGCCGTAGTTGCCCGTGCCTGTGATCTTGAAGTTGTTGGTGCGGATCGGCGTGCCCAGTTGAACGGGATCGGCGAGGAGGTCGCGGCCGGTGGCGGAGATGCCGGCGGTGATGTCGGCGCGCGAGTATGTGGGGGCGAGTTTGAGAGGCTGCCCCGAGGCTTTGTACGAGGGGCCGGACAGGATCGATGAACCGCCGCCCGCGCTCTCGTCCTCGAAACGGACGTAGGGCTTCACGCGCCCGTTGGCGACGGTGTCGCGCCATGCGAGCGGGAAGTTGCCGTAGTACTTGAAGGGCGTGGTCGGTCCCACGGCGTCGTAGAAGTCGATCTGCTTGAAACTCTCCTCTCCGGCGAGGCAGCGGTACCCGATGCGCGTGCCGTTGAGATAGACCGGGATCGCGGCTTCGGCGATGCCGGTGCCCGGGCCGGCGTTGGCCTTGGTGAAGGTGTCGTCCCAGATTTCGATCGTGTCGCCGAGGACGTCGAGATGCTGCTCGTAGAAGGCGTCGTCCCAGAAGGACAGGCCGGTCTCAACCTGCCCGCCCTGGAGCGGCGCGTACACCACGCCGACGAGGTTCGTCATGACGATGAGGTTCGAATCAGGCCACGGCTCGCCGACGCCGTCGTGGGGGAGGGTGTCGTTGAAGAAGTTGAACTTGTACTCGTAGTCGGCGTTGGTGACGGTGGTGGAGAACTGCTGCCACTGGCCGTTGGTGTGCCCTGTCCCGCCGTTGGACTCCGGGCCGAACTCGAGGATCTCGAAGTAGTCATAGACGGAGAAGTTGTCGCGCTTGATCTCCCACTTGGCGCCGAGGCGTTTGTAGAGATACGGATACGCGGCGGGAACGTTGAACCAGATGCTGAAGGTCGCGGGCCCGCAGCCGTATTGGTAGAGGGGCATGTCGTACACGAGCGTGCCGGAGTTGAAGTTGTCGCAGTCGAAGCCGGAGAAGTTGAAGTCCGGCCCGCCGTCGGGGACGGCCATCGA
>CAZBDZ010000049.1:0-23167 GCA_964490785.1 uncultured Phycisphaeraceae bacterium | reverse complement strand
GCCCCCTGAACAAACGTCCTTTGCGTCAGCAGGAAAAGCCCCAGAACCGGGGCGATGACCATCGTGCTCGCCGCCATGAGGAGGTTCCAGGGGGTGTTCCCGGCCTTGGACTGGTACAGCTGCAACCCCAGCGCGAGCGTGAAATGCTCGCGGTCGGTCAGGAAGATCAGCGGCGCGAGGAAGTCGTTCCAGATGTAGGTGAAGTAGAAGAGCGCGACGACCGCCAGCGCGGGTTTCGACAGCGGCAGGATGATGAAGAGGAAGGTCCGCACGTGCCCGCAGCCGTCGAGTTTCGCGGCCTCGTCCAACTCCCTCGGCAGGCCCATGAAGAACTGCCGCAGCAGGAAGATGTTGAACCCGCCGTGGAACGCCCCGCCGAACCACGCGGGCAGCCAGAGCGGCACGAGCGTCCCGATCAACCCCATCTTGGAGAACATCACGTAGAGCGGCGACATGAGCACGGGGAAGGGGACCATCATCGTCGCCAGCACCAGCGCGAAGAACACGCCGCGCCCGCGCCAGCGGATGCGCGAGAATCCGTACGCGACGACCGCCGTCGAGGCCGTCATCCCGATGACGCCGAGGATCGCGACGACCAGGCTGTTGCGGAAGTAAAGCGGGAAGTCGATGGCCGGGTCCGTCCAGACGGATGTGTAGTTCTCGACTCCCTGTGAAACGGCGAGCGAGGGCGGATCGGGAAGCAGCCGAAGGTCCCGGCTGATGGCCTGCGCCTCGGGCTTGATCGAGGTGCTCATCATCCATACGAGCGGTGCGGCGTAGAAGAGCGCGACGGCGGCCATGAGACCATAGAGGGCCGACCGAGAGAGGAGCCGAGATGGAGAAAGGGCTTTTCTCACGCGATCCTGACTCCCATCGGCGTGCCGACGCCCGGCGCCTTTGGTCTTCGCGCGCGTCGGTCGCCGCCCGCCACGGCCGAGTCGCCGCGGCGACCTCGAAGACTCGCTTCGCTGGTCGTGGCACCCGTGATGTGTGCGTTCGGCGTCATCCGGCTCTGTAATGCACCAACTTCCTGCTCGCGGCGAACATCGCGCCGGTCAGCGCGAGGATCACCACGAACTGCACCCACGCGATCGCGCAGGCATAGCCCATCTTGCGGAACACGAATGCGTTGTCGTAGAGGTAATGCGTGAAGAGGTAGGTCGCCCGGTCCGGGCCGCCCTCGGTCATGATGTAGGGCACGGCGAAGACCTGCAGCGTGTTGATCGTCATGATGATCACATTGAAGAGGATCACCGGCGAGATCATCGGCATGGTGACGTGCCACAGCCGCCGCCACGGCCCCATGCCGTCGATCGACGCCGCCTCGTAGAGACTCTCGGGCACGTCCTGCAGCGCGGCGAGGTAGATCACCACCGGCTGCCCGATGTTCCACAGGCCCATCAGCACCAGCGCGATGAGCGCCCAGTCGCGGTCCCCCAGCCAGTTCGGCCCCTCGATCCCCACGACACGCAGCGCCACGTTGATCAGCCCTTGATCGGCGTTGAAGAGCCAGAGCCAGATCATCGCCGCCGCAACGATGGGCACGAGCGACGGAATGAACACCGCCGTGCGGTAGACCCAGAGTCCCTTGAGGCGTTGATTGAGCGCCGCGGCGAAAAGGAGCGAGAGGGCCGACGCCGCGGGGATAAAGAGGATGCAATAGACGGCGGTGTTCCAAAGGGCCTTGCCGAACACTGCGTCGGAGAGGAGCCCCTGGTAGTTCTCCAGCCCTACGTACAGCGGCGGCTCGAGGAGAGGGAAGTCCGTCAGGCTGTACCAAAGGCTCATGCCGATCGGAACGGCCATGAAGATCACGAAGCCCAGCAACCACGGGCTGATCCAGGCCAATCCCGTGAGGGCGGGAGCACGGTCAGAGACGGCGCGGGTCATGCGTTCCGTGGCATGGGCTTCTCGCAGAGTCGCCGCGGCGACCCAGCCCATGCCCCTCCGAGCATGCCTTGGATAGGGCGTGCCACTTCAGACATGCCTTGGAAAGGGCGTGCCACTTCAGACGCGCCCTGGATAGGGCATGCCACTTCAGACACGCCCTGGAAAGGGCGTGCCACTTCAGACGCGCCCTGGATAGAGCATGCCACCTCAGACACGCCCTGGAAAGGGCGTGCCACTTCAGACGCGCCCTGGAAAGGGCGTGCCACGATCTGGCGCCTTCGCCGCCGCTCAGCGACAAGGTCCAGTTCCGCCTGCGCCGCCTCCTGCACCCGCGCGAGCGCGACGGGGGCATCCTCCTTCAGCGTCCACATGCGCTGCATCGCCGCGTTGAACTCCGCGACGTACTGCTCCCACGTCCGCGTTCGCGGGAAGAGGTACGCCCGCGAACTGTCGGCGATCGCCGCGTGGACCCCGACGTACCGGTTCGGGTGCTCCCGGACGAACGGCTCCGATGTTGTCGCCAGCGGGGAGTTTTTGCAGTGGACCGCGCTCAGGTACTCAACGACCTCCGGCCGCTGGGTATAGGCGATGAACTCCATCGACTCGCGCGGGTGCCGCGCGCCGCGCGGGATCACCAGCACGTCGGAATCCAGCAGCCCCACGGGCGCGGCCTCGTCGTACATCGACGCCTCAACCGGGAATGGCGCCACGCCGTAGTCCATATCGGGACGATACTGCTTCACCATGTTCGCCAGCCAAGGCCCCTGGTTCGTCATCGCGACCTTGCCCGCGAGGAAAGGGTTCTCCGGCGTGCCGTAGAACCCGAAGCCCGACTGAAACCGCACCACGCGCTCGACGCCAAGGCGGCGCGGGTAGGACTGGACCCACGTGTACGCGCGCACGTTCGCCTCGGAGTCCGCGAGCGCCCGCTCGCTCGCCTCGTCGTAGAGCGCGCCGCCGAAGTAGGCGCCCCAGAACCACGTCCACCAGTCCGGCTCCATGTGCAGGAACCCGGCCTGCGTCAGGTCGCGCCCGTCGAGGTTGCCCCGGCCGTCGGTCTTCGTCAGGCGCAGGGCATATTCATCCAGTTCACCAATGGTCCGAGGCGGGCGATCGGGGTCCAATCCCGCCTCGCGGAAGAGCGTCTTGTTGTAGAAGAGCGCCAGTGAGCCGCACGTGTTCACGATCCCCCACAGCCGGCCACGATGCGTGAGCATGGGCCACACGGCCCTGGCGTAGCGCTCGCGCCGGATGCCCGCGGCGTCGGCGAGTTCATCCAGCGGCTCGAGCGCGTTGCACTCCGCGTACGCCGGGATCGAGAAGTTGCCCATCCCGATGACATCCGGCGGGTTGCCCCCGGCGATGGCGATCATCGCCTTCTGATCGATCCCCCCCATCGCGAAGTACCGCACCCACAGGCGGTCCTGCGATCGGTTGAACTCTCCGACGACGCGGCGCATCGCCTCCCCCTCGTGCCCGGTCCATTTCTCCCAATAATCGAGAACGATGCGCCCGTCGGCCCGCTCACGCGCCGGGCGCGGGCCGAAGAGCGCGAAGCCGAGGCCGGCGGCCCCGAGCACGCCGAGGGCGGCCCGGCGGGAAACGGCCTGTACGTCTTGAGGTCTCATACCGATTCCACGGGGTTTCCAGGCGTGAGAGAAGCCGCGTCTGGGCGAGCCTCCGAGTCGAAAATCCGCCATGGCGGGCGATGCAGCGGATGTTGACCCGCAGATGACCTGTCATCCGTCTCGGATCCGCCCCCAGAGCAAAGCGATTCTGGGACTTAGCGAGCCCACTGCTGAGGAAGTGTCGGCCCGATGCATGAGGCGTGTCAAACCCAATGGCCCTTCGCGCCCGCATTATTCACCGGCGCGGCCGCCTTGAGTGACCGCTCCGCCATGCCCAAACGCCTTATTGAGCGATTCGACGAGGCTGATCCAATACTCGCGATCCACCGGAAACCCCGTCGGTTTCCCCGTCTTCGGATTGAACACGCCCACCGCCGGGTCCACCGGCCCCGCGCTCGCGCGCCCGAGCATGTCCTGCTCGAACATCCCGCGGATCATCTCGATCTGCTCGCCCGTGTCCTCAAACCGGATGATCAACGGCCCCGCAAGGTCCGCATGCATCGAGCTCTTAGTCAGGCTCCGCACGACGAGCCACGCCCCCGCCAGGAGGAGGCTGCCGACGACCGCCCACGCGACGACCGGACTCCGCTCTTGAATCTTGGTCAGCATCGTGGCGCCTCCGAGGGAGACTTACGGGCCGAAGCCGTACAACCCGGACCGATAGGCATTCCCCCAACACCAGAACGGCGTATTCGAGCCGTACCGATCGGGCTTGTAAAGGTCCACGCGCGAGAACGCCATCACACGAAGATCGCCCATGAGCGCGTTGCATTTGCCGGTGTTCAGATATTCGTTTGAGTACTCTTGGTCCCTGTTCTTGCTCCCGAAATGGCGCGGAATCCAGTCTTGGCCATCTACAGCCATCACGACCTCGTCCGGCTTCGCGACCACGCGAACGCGCCGTCCGGAAACGCCGGCCGTCCTGCTAGTTGGCGATGGATCGGACCCCGTGGCCGATCCGACATAATCGTTGAACCAGTACTCGGTCAGGTAGTCGTCCGCTACCTTGAACTCCATGTCGCCGTTCGCATCCTTGGCGACAAACGTGGGCCGGGTTGACCCCGAGCGAAGATTGACCAGCGCACCGTTTTCATCCATGTTATCCAGCGAGCTGGTCGCGCCTTGGGCCGACGGGCAAATGAAAATCTCCTTCGCGTTGTCGATGTACGGCGAGAGAATCTGAACGGCCTTCCAATGCTCGAAGATCAGCGTGCGCCCGCCGACCCAGCGTGAAACTGGCAGGAAAATCGGGTCCTTCTGGTCATTCCAGTACCCCTGGATCGCCAGCCCGATCTGCCTCACGTTGTTCTTGCACTTCAGGTCGAACGACGACTCCCGCGCCTTACCCAGCGCCGGCAGCAGGATGCCGATCAGCACCGCGATGATCGCCACCACCACGAGCAACTCGATCAGCGTGAACGCCGCGCCACTGATCATCAGTCCGCGGGTGAACGGTGTCCCGCGCCCGCGACCCCGCCGCATCGCATTCCGAGTCCCTGAGCCTTTCATCGGGCGATCTCCTTCGGCGTCCTGGCGACGCCTTGCGCCTCCCCCGCCCCCGCCCCCGGAAGGGGGCCCCACTTCACCTCAACCTCGATCACGCCGCCTTCGCGCGCGTCGTCGATCGTAATCATGCGCGTTTCGCGTTCCATTCCGTGCACCAGCACGCGAGGGTTCCCTCCCTCGGCCCTCGCGTGCTCCGCGGCGTCGAACCGTAGGCGCACCCGCCGCCCGCGCCATGTCCGCGTCGCGTCGACGCGCCCCAGTTCGACGAACGGGCAAGGGTCAATCACCAGCCCCTCCCACGTCGGGCGAATCCCCAGCACCCACTCCAGACTCACACGGTTCAGCCACGCCGCCGAACCCGTGTACCACGTCCACCCCGCCTTGCCCGGCGTATCCGACAGCGGGCCGTCCACATTCCCAGGAGTGACATACGGCTCGGCGCGGTAGCGCTCGGCGTCTTGCGCCCGCACCGGCGGCGAGATCGACTTCCAGATCCGTCCCACGCTCGCCGAGTCCTTCATCTTGCATGCCGCCATGAGCGCCCACGTCGCCGCATGCATGTAGACCCCGCCGTTCTCGCGCGTGCCGGGGCAGTAGCGGGTGATGTAGCCGATCTCCCCGTCCGGCTCGGTGTACGCCGGGGCGAGCAGCAGCGGCCCCATCTCGCCCAGCAGGTGGTCCTTCACCGATTGCCACGCCGACGAGGCCCGCGACGGGTCGGTCGCGTCCGCGAGAATCGCCCACGTCTGCGCGTTGAGGTAGATCCGTCCCGCGGCGTTGGTCTTCGCGCCGATCCACTCGCCGCGGTCATTCGTCGCGCGCCGGAACCACTGCCCGTCCCACGCGAACTCGTTCACCGCCTTCGCAAGCCCGGCCCGGCGCTCTTCGTATACCCCGGCCAGTTTCTCATCTCCGACCATCCGAAGGACACGCGCGAACTCGCGCATCAGATCAGCAAGGAAGAACGCCAGCCACACCGATTCGCCCCGCTCCTCGACTCCCAGCGCCGACAAGCCGTCGTTCCAGTCGCAGGATCCGATGAGCGGCAGGCCCCGCGGGCTTGTGCGCTTGAACGATCGTGCGAAGGAACGGAGGCAATGCTCGAGCACCGGAACCGGATTCGAATCGTCAACAAAGGGCGCCTTCTCGCCCAGGATTGCCGAGTCCCCCGTCTCGCGCACATACGAGCAGACGACGAAAGGCAGCCACAGGTAATCGTCGCTGCACGCCGTGCGAGGCCCCGTTTCCGCGAGCGGGTGCCACCAGTGGTACACGCTGCCGTCGGCGAACTGGTGGGCGGCATGGAGCAGGATCTGCTCCCGCGTTCGCGCCGGGTCAATCGGCAGCCATACCTGCGAATCCTGCAACTGGTCGCGGAAGCCGTAGGCCCCCGATTGCTGGTAATACCCCGTGCGTCCCCAGATTCGGCCGGAGATCGCCTGGTACGGCAGCCAGGTCGTATTCAACACGTCGAAGTCCGCCGAGCCGGTGTCGATGCTCGTCTTCCCGAGTCGATCGTCCCAATCCTTGTTCGCCGAAACGATGGCGGACTTGACGGCCTCGATCGACCTGTATCGGTCAACGAGCCGCGCCACGCCCGCCGGCGTCGAATCGATCGCCAGCACGTAGCCGAACTCCGCCTTGCCGCTTGCCGGGAGGTCGAAGTCGCCCCCGAGCGCCGCCGCGCCGTCGCCGAAGCGCCCGAATCCCCCCGCCACCGCGTCGCCCTTCATCGCGGCCGGGCTCCTCGGCTCGCCGTAGCGGCCGAGAAACTTCGCCTTGTCCCCGATGGCGAGGTCGCGCGTCATCGGAGGCCCGACGAGCGCATGGGCCGCGGCGTAGGGCCAGCCGTTGTTCCAGTGATCCTTCTCGCTCTTCTTCGGCATGTCCCACATGTTCTTGGTGGCCACGATCATCCGTCTCCCGGCGTCGTGGGCCACGGTGATGAACAGGCGATGAAACTCCCGCTTCACGTCCGGCGCCACGCCGCAGCACCACTCCATGTACGACGCGATCCGCAGCCGACGCGCCCGCCCGCTCACGTCGGCCAGCGCGATGCGCCACACCTCCAGCGTCTCCCCCGGCGGCACGGCCAGCGTCCACTCCGCGCGCACGCCGTGCGCTTCGGTCATGAACGACGTCGATCCCGGCCGATGGTCGCAGCGGTAATCCCGATACTCCGGCCGGCACGGCGAGGGGCTGAGCGACCACACGTCTCCCGAATCCAGGTCCGCGAGGTACAGGAAGCGCCCGCGGTCATCGCGGACCATGTCCATATCCCACCGGGTCAGGACGTTGAGGACGCTGTTGTCGAGCCAGGAGAACCCGCCGCCGCATTGAGATATGACAAACCCGTACCGTCCGTTGCAGACCACGTTGGCCCAGGGCATGGGCGTGCGGTGGTCCGTGATGGTGAAGGTCGATCCAGCAGCGTCGAATCGGCCGAAACGGTTCGAGAGCATGTCGGCTCCCATGATCCTTGGTTGCTCGGCGACCCCGGCGTCGGGGCCGGGAACATCCGCCGATTGCGGCAATGAAACCGCTTACATCAGTATCGCACCCTCCCCCGCCGAAGTCAACTCGCGCCCCTCGATTCCGTTTCACGAAAAACGGCCCCGGCAACCGGGCCGGGGCCGTTTCCGAAAAGAATACAAACGCCCGTTCAACGCCGGCGACGCAGACCCGCCAGCCCAACCAGCCCGATCAAGCCCGCCATGCCGGGCGCGGGAATGATCTTGATCCCCGAGATCGTGTGATTGACCTCGGTGTCGAAGTCGTAGTTCTGCGGAGCGTTCTGGAAGCGGAAGCCGAACTGCGTGCCTGGGTTCCACCATCCGCTGTTGTCGCCGAACTGATCCACGCTGTTGCCCCAGACGAGATACCCGGTGTCCTTCGCCACGCCGGAGTTCACGTCCGTCGCGGTGAAGCGGACGTGGGCGTCGCTGCCCATCGAGGGGGGGAAATACTCGAGGCGGAGGTCCATCGCGCCGACGGTATACCCGTTGCCGTCCGGCACGCCGGTGAAGAACGGGCCGAGGTTCGGGTTGTTCCAGCCGCCCTCGCCGAAGATGGCGAACGGCAGGCCGGCCCCGCCGAGGAACGTCGTCCCGTTGGTGGCGATGAACGTGCCGCCCTCATCGGTGTAGGGCGCGCCGGAGTTGTCATCCTGCCGCGGCACATGGGCCCAGAACCCGGCCTCAACGCTCCGCGTCGCGATCTGCCACGCAACGTTCTTCGTCTTCACCTCGATGCGGGCGGCGGCGCAGAAGCCCTGCGTGTAGTCGAAGGAGTACGACGTCGCGCCGTTATCAGCGGAGAAGAACGCCAAGTGCCGATTCGCAAAGTTGCCGAAGTCGGTGAAGGGAAGCATCTCGTCCACGTGATGATCGCCCGGGAGGGTCCCGATGGCGATATGCCCGTTGTTGCCCGGCGCGAAGAGCGTACCGGGGTCCGCGTTGTGGTAATACCGTCCGACGCTGCTCGGATAGTCGTTGAAGTTGCGGGTGATGAGGTTCATCCCGTTGATGTCCGTCACCGCCGCCGACGCCGAGCCCGCAGCGCCAGCCGCAACCAACACAGCCAAGGAAAGCCGATCTGTCTTCATCTTCTGTCCTCCTGCGGATTGGCGGGCTCATCTCTCATGGTCCCGACCGGCACAAGCGCTGTGCCGGAGGTTTCGGAAACATGCCTCGAACCCGTTATGTAACCGCTTTCAATATGGCACAACTCGGGGCGTTGTCAACCAAATTCCACCGATTCTCGACACCATTCCCCCATTGCCGGCGAGACTTGATCGGGGTTTCCCGACGACTTGACGGCTTCTCGCCTTCCAGAGTCCTAACGCACTTTCAGCCGCTCCTTACCCCGTTTCACAGCCCCGGCTCCATTGAACCACCGCCACACCTTCCCGCTCCGCGCGTTTTCGATCAGCGCGATCAACGGCCCTTGATCGATCGCCACACAATCAGGTGCGACCCATCCGTCGCTACGAAACGAATCCTGGAAGCCGTAGCCTCCCGTGTCAGGATCGCGCCACAGCATCGGCTCGCCTTCGGCGCGATTCAAACTCCGGTAATGCCGGAGCGCCGCCGTCGCCGCCGCGGGCTCGAAGATGATCGCGCTCCCCGCCGCGTAGGGCGCGACCGTGCCGTCGCCGAAGTTGTCCTGGGGCTGATAGGCGCTGAAGTCCATCTCCGGCGTGCAGCCGGGCATCGGCATCAGCGTCGGGAAGAGTCCGGGGACGATGTACCCGCTCGGCCCGTCGCACGCGGAGAGGCCCCAGGCATGCTCGCCGAACGTCGGCAGGTTCATGGGATTCTCGAGTGCCTTCCGGCGGTGCATGGCGACGATCCGGCGCGAGTTCTCCCACCAATCGACGCGGGGGCGACACGAGCGCCCGAACGCGCCGGGATCATCGGCGCCCATGTGGGCGTGGTCGATCCAGCAATGCGCGAAGAACGCCGTGAAGAGCGCCCCGGACCACGGGAACCAGACAAACGGCTCGGAATTCCCGTCGCGCCCCAGCGCCCGGCGAAGGCGATAGTACATCTCCGGCGGCAGGCGGTGCTCCGCCTTCGGGGCACACGCGCCGAGGAAAGCCACAAGCCGGTGCTCATCGCCGCTGTCCACCCAGTAGAAGGGCAGGAGTCTTCCCGGGCCGGTCGGATCTTCCGAACGATCGGGTTTCCAGCCGAGGCTGACGCACCCGCGCTCGGAGGGCTTCTCCACCTCTTCATCCTTCGGCACGAAGAAGCGCCAATCCGCTTCGGCGAACATCCGCTCGGCGCTCGCGCCGATCTCGCCGCCGAAATACTCGCCCGTCGTGATGACGCCGGCGAAGAGGATCGCCGAGTCGATCGTGCTGACCACATGCTCGTACCCGGCCTCAGACAGCCCCGCCGTGCCGGGTTCGAGATAGTGGAAGTAAAGACCAGCCTTCCGGTTGCGCGGGTTGTCGAGGAGGCTCTTGAGGATCCGAGAGACCCGCTCGGCCCCTTGCTCGCGCGTGATCCAGCCGTGCTCAACACCGATCGGGATCGCCGTGAGTTGAAAACCGACCCCCGCGACGCTGATGACCGTCTTGCTTGTGCGGTCATGGACCATTCCCGTGGCGGGGTCGCACGCGTTCCAGAAGAAGTTGAAGCAGCCGTGCTGGACATCCTCCAGCAGCGCGGCGTCCGCATCCGAGAAGGAATACGGCGGGAGGGGCGTCGCCGGATCGCGGATGATCGACGGGAGCGCGTCGTCCCCCTCCCCCGCGCAGGCGGCTCCGGCGGCAAGAAGGGCAAGCAGGGCAATTCTCAAGCAGGAAATCGGTTTCATTGTGGATCAATTCCATGGTACCGAGTGGCGTCAGCCGCGTTTGGAGGGCACAATCCAGAGAATGACAGGCAAGCGATCCCATTCCTCCCCCAGCCGAGCCGTCTCGATCGAAGATGTCGCGTCCGCCGCGTCGGTTTCCACCGCGACGGTCAGCCGGGTCATCAATAACCCCACCCTCGTCGCGCAGGAGACCGCACGCCGCGTCCAGAAGGCCATCACCGAACTTGACTACCGCCCCAACATCCTCGCCAAGGGGCTCTCGACTCGGAAGACCGGCGTCCTCGGCATCGCCCTGCCGGACATCTTCGGCGAGTTCTATTCCGAACTCCTGCGCGGCGCGGACCACCAGGCCCGCGAATCGGGATACCACCTGCTGGTCAGTTCCGAGGCACGCATCCGCAACGGCGACCACGCGGACGGCGCGCTCGCGTTCGGCCTGATCGACGGGCTCGCGGTGATGATCACCGAACCCGACGGCCGCATCCTCCCGGAAGCCCAGCGGAGCAACGTGCCGCTGGTCGTCCTGGATACGGACGTGCAGGGGGGGCGTTTCGATTCGGTCGTGGTGGACAACAACACCGGAACCCGCGAGGCCGTGCTGCACCTGCTCGAAAGCGTCGATCCCGCGCACTGCTGCTTCGTGGGCGGGCCGCGGGAGAACTTCGATACTTCGGACCGCGCCCGAGCGTTCTCCGCGGCGCTGGCGGAGCGCGGGCACAAGGTCAGGCCTGAGCAGATGTCGTTCGGCACCTATACGACCGAGTGGGGGCGGAAGTGGGCCGCCGACAGGATCGCCTCCACCCCGCCCGGGAAGCGGTGCTGCGGCGTGTTGGCGGGAAATGATGAGATCGCCTACGGCGTGCTGCAGACGTGCCAGGACGCGGGAATCTCAATCCCGAATCACTTGAAGTTGATCGGCTTTGATGACTCCAGGCTCGCATCGCTCGTGCGCCCGCGGTTCTCGTCCGTCCGCATCCCGGCCGCGGAGATCGGGGCCGCGGCGGTGCGCCTGCTCGTCGCGCGGATCAAAGAGCCCAACGCCGCACCGACCCACCTCACCGTCCCGACAAAACTCGTGATCCGTGAGAGCAGCGTCGCCAAGGGGTAAGGCGGAGAAGCCTTGCGCCAGGTCGTTGAGAGATGTTTCTTGTCCGCCCCGGTCCCTGCCCGATTGGGTAAATGCTTCAGTTTGAGTTGGAACGCCTTTCCCATCATGGGCTGAAAAGCCCATGCCGCCTCACGGCGACATGTCTGTTGTGGTGCATGAATGAAGACCGTTCTTGTCCTTGCCGGTGGTCCTGATGCCGAGCGCGATGTCAGCCTTCAGAGTGCCCGCGCCATCGCCGACGGCGTGGCCGCCTCGGGTCGCTACGCCGTGAACCTCCAGGTTATCGATACCCCGACTCCCGCCCAACTGAAAGGCATGAAGGGCGATGTCATCTGGCCGGCGCTCCACGGCCCGTTCGGCGAGGGGGGGCCGATGCAGGACCTCCTCGAAGCCGACGCCCGGCCGTATGTCGGCAGCGCCCCGATGGCGGCGCGGCTCGCAATGGACAAAGTGGCAAGCAAGTCCCACGCCGTCGCCGCGGGCCTGAATGTCCAGCCGACCGCCATCCTTAAGCCCGATGAGCCGGGCTTGCCGATGCCCCTCCCCCTCGTCCTCAAGCCCGTCTTCGAGGGCTCAACCATCGGCCTGTACATCTGCCGGACCGACGCGGAATGGAAGCGGGCACACCACGCCGCCGCCGCGTCGGGCAAGCCCTACATGATCGAGCCATATGTGAAGGGTGAGGAACTCACGCTGGGGCTGATCGACCGCGGCGTGCCGGGGGCGTCGCTCAAAGCACTGCCCTGGATTCACATCGTCCCTGCCGAGGGGCTGTACGACTACGAAGCCAAATACACGCGCGACGACACCGCATACCGAATCGACCCCGAACTGCCGGCGATGGTCAAAGAAAAGACCGCGAGACTCGTTGAAGGGCTGGCCCGGTCGATGGGGATCCGCCATCTCTGCAGGGCGGACTTCATTCTCGACGATGAAAGCCGGGCGTGGTTCTTGGAGGTCAACACGATGCCCGGGTTCACCGGGCACTCGCTGGTCCCCAAGGCCGCGGCGTCGATCGGGCTGGACATGTCGAAACTCTGCGCTCATCTCGTTGATCGGGCGCTCCAGCCCTGATTGTGCGGAGGCACGAGCAGGAACCCGTGGCCGCGAGCAATGGATCAAACACGAACTCCCGGGGTCGGGGTCACTTCGCGCGACTTTTCGCCGGCATGAAGTCGGCGGCGGGCGGCGCCGGTCGGATGTGGCGTCTCTTCGCCAATCTCGCCGCGGGACTTGTCCTCCTGGGCATGGTCGGCGGCTGGGTCTTCGGGCGTGAGGCGCTGGAGCGGCACGTCGCTTCGCTGACCGCCAGGGCCGGCGACGTGCGCTTCAACTGGCCGATCGCGCTCGCGCCGGGGCAGAAGAAGCCCGCTTCACCACAAACGTGGCTCCCCCCAGCGCTGCAGCGGGACTTGGCCCGCATCGCGGCCGCCGAGATCGGCGCCGACCCGTTCGATCAGGCCTCGCTCGAGCGCGCCCGGCAAGCCCTGCTCGCGACCGGATGGTTCGCCGGCATCCCGTCGGTGAAGCGAACGGCGGGCGGGCATGTGGACATCACCGCGAACTGGCGCCTTCCCGCCGCCGTGGTCCAGCATCGCGGGCGGGAGTACCTCGTCGCCGTCGGGGGCGAAGTGCTCCGGCTGCCGTCGCGGACGCCCGTGCAGAAAGGGTCGATGCCCGTCATCACAGGTCCCCGCACGCCCCCGCCGAGCGACACGCGCGGGATTCTCTACGGCGTGCCGTGGCCCGGAGGCGACGTCGTCGCGGCGATCGAACTCCTCCGCCACCTGCGACAGATCCCCGAATACACGCGCCTCGCCGGCGTTGACCTCGCCTCGTTCGCTGACTCGGGCCACCTCACGCTCATCACCGACTCCGGCGCGAAGATCGTGTGGGGTTCGGCCCTCAGCGAACTGGGACCGGGCGAAGTCCCCGCCGACACCCGCCGCGCAAGGCTCCGCGACATCCTCCAGACCCGCTTCGACCAGTCGCAGAGACTGATCGAGATCTACACGCCCGTCGTCCTCGTGGACAAGACGGCCGCGGCGAACTGACGAACAGCACTGGAACTTACGGCAAACTCGAAGACCGATGCGTCCTCGAGCCCCGCCACGCGCGGGATGAGCGAAGGCTCCGCGCAGCGAATCCCGTGATGATTCGGCGCGAGGTCCATTGGGAATCCGATTTACTCCAACGATCCGAACCACTCGTCAGCGCTCCGCGCTACGCTCTCCTCCACATGCCGCCGACCGACGAAACGCCGCCTTCCTCCGTCCTTCGGCTTGGCCCGGTGGCATGGGTGCCGGGCCTGCGCACCTCAGCGAATGATCCGTGGGCGCACCGCAAGGGCGAGCCTCGGCCTCTTGCGCTCCTCTGGTCGCTCTACCTGATGGTCAGTGCGCTGGCGACGCTCCTCCGCGTGCGCAGCCTCACGCTGCCGACGACGGCGCAGTTCGCGTTCGGATGCCGGTCGATGGTGCTGATGGTGCTCCTCGGGGTCGCGGTGCTGTGGCCCATGCTCAGGCTGAGCCAGCAATCTCCCTCGCGGCCGAACCGATCGCTGGCCGCGGACCTGATCGTCCTCCTGACCCCCGCGCAGGCCGTCGTTTGGCCGATGACGCTGCTCACCCATTGGCCGATGGAGGTTGCCGCGGGGCTTATGGGCGCGGTCGTTTCGTGGGCCACGATGTCGGCGGGTGTTCTGGCGTGGGCCTACGTTGAGGCGGGCCCGGGGCGACGGTGGGCGTGGATGGCCGCATGTCTTGCGCTCGGGGCGCTTGTGCCGGTGCTGTGCTGGGCGATCCCGGCGCCGATCGCCCAGGAGTTGGAGCCGGCGTTCGCCTTGGCCTCGCCGCATACCGTGGCCTGGGGTTTGACGGCGGCGCCCAACGGCCTGGCGCCGGTCATGCAGCCGATGGAGTGGGTGTGGACGCTCGCGCCCGGCATGGCCGGGGTCGTGCTATGGATCGGGGCGAGTCGATTCGCCGGACGACGCGGAGGCGGGTACAGTTGACGCGGTTCAGGATTGACCAACCAGGCCGGCCGCGGCCCCGCTGCGGCCGGTGGCTTTTTGAATTCGACTCTGCAGGAGCGGCCCCATGGAGTTTCTGACCCCGGACGAAAAAGCCAAACTCGATGCCCGCATGGCGCAACTCAAAGCCAACCGACCGGTCCTCGCCCAGAGGATCGCGGACGCCCGCGCCCTCGGCGACCTGCGCGAGAACGCCGACTACCACGCCGCCCGTGAAGACCAGGCGATGGAGGAGGCCGAGATGCGCGCCCTCGATGCGCGCCTCGCCGGCGCCAAGGTCATCGAAGCCGGGAGCATGGTCGAGGGGATGGTCTTCCTCGGCGCGACCGTGCGCCTGCGCGAGGTCGATTCGGGCGATGAAGACGTCTACCGCATCGTCGGCGAGTCGTCGGGCGGCGTCTCGATGGAGTACGTCGAAGTCACCGCGACCAGCCCCATGGGCGAGGCGCTCATGAAGGCCCGCGTCGGCGAGGTCATCCGCGTGGACGCCCCGCGCAGGGTCATGCGCTTCGAGATCGTCGAAATCCTCTCGTGATCGCCGCCCGCTGAGGCGTCGCCGCGGCGTGCAGGTATTCTGTCGTCGTGCGCCGACCACGCATGCTCCTTTCAACTCGGCTTGCGCTCCTCCCGGTCATGCTGCTGATCGCGCTCTGGCTCCCCGGGTTCAACCAAGGGGGCTACAGGGTTGACACAGGCCTCTACGCCGCCCTTGGTCTGCACGCGTGGCGCGAAGGCCCAATGTGGCCCCTGTTCGCGGGGGACGCCCCATACTTCAACAAGCCGCCGATGGTTCTCTGGATTCACGGCGTGTTCCTGTGGACGCTCGGAACGGACCTGTGGGTCGCGCGCCTCCCCTCGCTCCTCGCCGCGGCGGCGTGCGTGATGGCGACGCGCCGCGCCGTCGGGTACATCACCGGGCCGAGGGGCGGGCTTCTCGCGGCGTGCATCCTCGCCCTTACGCTCGAGTTCTTCAGGTACACGCGAGCCATCTCGCTTGACCTATGGATGACTCTTTTCCTGATGCTCGCATGTTGCGGCGTTGCGCGCGGGCTGCGCACGCGGGGCGGGGGCATCGGCTTCATCCTGCGCGCCGGCGTGCCGGTGGGGCTTGCGCTCCTCACCAAGCCGATCGCGCCGCTGCTGGCGTTGCCGATCTTCGCCCTGTGGATTGCATCGCGGAAAGAGGACGTGCTTCGACGCCTCGGCGCGCTCGCGGGGAGCGCGATCATCGCCCTCTTGGTCGCGGCGCTCTGGTATGTCCCCATGTATCTTCGTTTCGGCGATGCCTTTGTCCACCAGCATTTCACGAGGCAGGCCGTCGAACGCGCCACCGGCGAATCCTTCGGCGCGGACCCGTGGTGGTACTACCTCCGCCTGATGGGCGGAACCTATTGGCCCTGGATGTTCGGCGTCGCGGCGACGGCCTTCCTGCTCGTTCGAGGGCGATTCGACGCACGCGATCGACGCGCCGCGCTCATGGGGCTGTCGTGGGCGGGAGTATGGCTGATCGCGCTGTCGGCGTTCGCGGGGAAATCGGGTCGATACGCCGTGCCGATGTACCCCATGTTGGCGTGGGCGGCCGCGCTCGCCCTTGCAGCCGCGACGCCGCGGTGGCTCGTCCTCGTCCGTCGCGCGATGATCCGGTGGCTCGCGCCCGCGATGCTGGCCGTCTCGATGGCGCTGACGGCGTTCGGCGTGCGCGTCCACTCGCCGCCGACGCCGCATTGGCAGGCGCTCTACGAGTTCGTTCGCGCCCACGCCGATCAGGCGATCTGGAGCGCGCCGGATATTGCGCCGACCTGTGCGAACATCTACCTGCATACAGGGCGATGGCCCAGATCGATCGCCTCCGATGGGGCGACGCCCGGGCCCGGCGACATCCTCATCCTCCGCGACGAATCGGAGTTCGCGCCGGACCCGTCGTGGCGCGAGTTCTGGCGCAGCGGACCGGTGTTCGCCCTGGAGCGAGGCGACGATTGAGTGATTCGATTCACCGGAAACCGCCAAGACGAACACGACACGAACCGCCCGGCACCCTGTCCCTTTCTCAGCGGTTTTCGCGCCTTGGCGGTTGTGCGGAGCCGATTCCGGGGTATCAATTGAGCATCGGATCGGCGGGCACGGACGCGCCGGCACGGTGATCGGCGTGCGCACGCGATCCGCCGAGGACCGAGGAGGCGATGACCATGCGCAAGGCTTCTTTCATCCTCGCACTCGCCGCCGTGCTCGGCGCGGCGTCGGCAACCTTCGCCGGCTGGGACTTCAATCACGACATCAAGCACGAAGACGACGGCGTCACCGGGCACGAAAACGCGACCGATTTCCACCTCGTCATCCCCGTCGACGCGGGCGCGACCGTTACCACGGCCACCGCGAGCGACGGCTCGCAGACCTCGACGGGCACGGCGACGTACTCCGAGACCGGGGGTCAGCGCACCGCCACCATCGACTGGACCTTCAGCCCCGCAATCCCCCGCGGCACGACCGTCACCTTCAAGGTCGAGGCGGACGGCACGGCGTGCGCGCCCAACGACGCCTACTGGACCTACGCCGGCGGCCGCGGCGGATCGATCCTTTCCGTCGGTCCGGACTACGACCCGGGCTCGGGGACGATTGAATGGAGGAACGGAAACACCGTCCCGACGCAGGGTACCGTGCAGTTCGCCTCGCAGGTCACGCCGTATGGAATCGACCTGCTGCGCTACGGCACGCTCCCCGGCTTCGGCCCGCCTCAGAACTTCAACCTCGCGCCGGGAGGCTCGACGGTGTTCGGCTCGCTCCCGCCGATCCCCGTGGGCGGCGTGCTCCTCGTACAGTTCGCAGCCCAGGGACCGACCGGCGAGCCACGCTTCGGCGTGTACCAGTACCACGCGGATGCCGGAATCCCGGCCCTCTCGCCATGGGGCCTCGCCGTCATCGGCGCGGGCGTCGTCATCATCGGGTCGATGCTGATCTTCCGGCGCGGCCTGCCGGGCGGGTGAGCGGAGCCTGTGGGGCGCTGATTCAGCGAATGGAGGCGCGCGACTCGAAAGCCATCCGGCGAGTTTCGACGGTCGGCACGGGCCGGGGTCGCGTTCTACACTTACGCCGAACCGATGATCTCTCCCACCGTTGACAAAGTGATGGTCGAGCAGCGGGCCGCGGCGTTCACGAAGCGGTCGATCAAGACCGCCTCAAAGGTCGCCGGGCTGAAGTTGGCGCTGTCGATGCTGGACCTGACGACCCTCGAGGGCAAGGACTCGCCGGAGAAGGTGCGATCCCTGTGCCGAAAGGCGATCCGCCCCGATCCGGCGGACCCGACCCTGCCGCACGTCGGCGCCGTGTGCGTCTACCCGAACCTGGTGGCGACGGCGGTCGCCGAACTGGCGGCGTTCAACGCAGCGTCGCCGACGAAGGTGCATGTGGCGAGCGTCGCCACGGGGTTCCCCTCGGGGCAGTTCCCGCTGGCGGTCCGGCTGGACGACGCCCGGCGGGCGATCGACGACGGCGCCGATGAGATCGACATGGTCATCTCGCGCGGGCTCTTCCTCGCGGGCGAACGGGCGCGGGTGTTCGACGAAATCGCGGCGGTGAAGGAGGTATGCGGAGAGGCGTCCAAGTGTCAAGGTGTCAAGGTGTCAAGGGAGGCGGACCCGGAACGCAATGGACTTCCCTTGAACACCTCGACACCTCGGCACCTTGACACCTCCGCCCGCGTTTCGCTCAAGGTCATCCTCGAAACCGGCGAACTCGAGACGTACGACAACGTCCGTGCCGCGGCGGACATGGCCATCGCGGCGGGGCTGACGGAAGGGGACTTCATCAAAACCAGCACCGGCAAGGTCCAGCCCGCCGCGACGATGCCGGTAACACTCGTCATGCTCGAATCGATCCGCGACCACTACCTCAGAACCGGCGTGCGCATCGGGATGAAACCGGCGGGGGGAATCCGCACGGCGAAGCAGTCGCTTCACTACCTCGTCATGGTCAAGGAAACGCTCGGCGACGAATGGCTCCACCCCGATCGCTTCCGTTTCGGCGCCAGCACCCTGACCAACGACATCCTCATGCAGATCGCCAAGCAACGAACCGGACGGTACGCGGCGGCATACGACTTCAGCGACGCGTGAACCGACGCCGATTGACGACACCCGTACCTGATTGATTGCAGGGCAATCGCAAGATCACTTCCGAGGCCGTGGGCGGCTGGATTGGTACTCAGCCCGCAACGCGGGCGCCGGTTCCTTGCCCCGGACGAAGTCCGGGGGGTCCGGGGTTCGCGGGTACTTGGGCAGAGCCCCAGCGGGGCGAAGGAGGCGTGTTGCAAGCCGTTGCGCGGCGAACTGCGGTGCGGCCGTCGCCCCATCCGGGGCTCCGGAGGCGGCGACTTCCCGAACCCCCGGACTTCGTCCGGGGCAAGGAACCAACGCCCGCTCCGCGGGCTGTGAGGCACATCGAAGCGATAATGCGATCGCCCTATGATTGATTGCCCGTGAATCAGGCGGAATTCAAATGTCGTGCGGCTGATATTCCGGATACGAAAGGTGTTTGTTCGGAAACGAAGCACCGCGTGAGGTAGCCGTTTTGGCTGCCGAGATGACGGTTCCTTCGAGAAATGCTAACTTGGGTGGAGGAGACAGGCGGTCGTCGCTGGGGTGATCGCCACGCGAGTCTGAAACTCAAGCATCAATCCTTTGGAGAAGCCATGAAACTTTCATCGTGTATCGGCATCCTGGCCTCGTCGGCCGCGATTGCCGGCGCCGCCCTGCTCGTGGGTTGCGCCGAGGGCAAAGGGTCTGCGGACCGCAGCACCTACAGCCGCCCCTGGTATGGGGGGTACTTCCCGCATAAGTCCGAGCCGGTGATGCAGCCGGTGGAGGCCCCGGCCCCCACCCCGGCACCCGCGCCGACCGGGACCTGCGCGAACTACAGGCCGGCCCTGACCGCCAACCAGAGTCTCGCGGAACTCTGCTTCCCGACCGGCGAAAAGCGCTCCAGCGCCGTCATGCTCCAGCAGGTCCTGCCCAAGCAGGTCCGCGCCGGCGCGAACTATGACATGGAAATCCATGTCACCAACATCACCGCTGGAACCCTCCAGAACGTCGTCGTCAACGGCGAGTCGATCGACAACATGTCCATCGTCTCGTCGAACCCGGCCGCCGGACGCGGCGCCGCCGGCAACGCCCAATGGGTCCTCGGCGACCTGGCCTCGTGCAAGACCGCGATCATCAAGGTCGTCGCCAAGTCCGATAAGGTGGGCAACGGCTCCAACTGCCTCAGCGTCTCGTACAACAACGTCCTCTGCTCGGCCCTGCAGGTCGTCCAGCCGGCCCTTCAGTTGACCAAAACCATGACCAGCGAGGCGATGATGTGCGACACCATCACCGCGACGCTCGAAGTGAAGAACACCGGCTCGGGCCCCGCCGAGAACGTCGTCATCAAGGACAACCTCCCCGCAGGGCTGACCACCGCCGACGGCAAGCAGGCCGTCGAACTCGCCGTGGGCACGCTCGAAGCCGGGAAGTCCGCGACGCGGACGATGCAGTTGAAAGCCTCGAAGAAGGGCCGGTTTGAGAACAACGCCTCGGCCAGCGCCGCCGGCGGCCTGAGCGCCAACTCGAACACCGTCGCCGTCGTCGTCAAGCAGCCCGAACTGGCCATCAACGTGAAGTGCCCGGAGCGCGTCTTCCTCGGCCGGGACGCGAAGTATGACATCACCGTCGCCAACAAGGGCGATGCGACCTGCAACAACACCACCCTGACCGCCGCCATCGCGGGCGGCGCCTTCAAGAGCGCCTCCGACGGCGGAACCGCCGGCGCGGGCGGCGCGTCGTGGAACCTCGGCGCCATCCCCGCTGGAGGCACCAAGACCGTCAGCGTCACCCTCGGCTCCGGCGCCATCGGCACGGCGAGCGTCAGCGCGACCGCCAAGTGCGACTGCGCCTCGCCCGCCACCGCCGACTGCAAGACCAGCCTGCAGGGAATCCCGGCGATCCTCGTCGAGTGCGTCGATGATCCCGACCCGATCGAGGTCGGCGGGAACACCGTCTACACCATCACCGTCACCAACCAGGGCTCGGCCCCCGGCACGGGCATCAAGGTCGTCGCCGAAATCCCCGCCCAGGAGGACTTCGTCTCCGGCAGCGGCACCACCGCCGTCACCGCCAACGCCAAGGCCATCACCATGGCCCCGGTTGCCACGCTCGCCCCGAAGGACTCCGCGCAGTGGAAGATCACCGTGAAGGCCAACGCCGCCGCGGACGTCCGCTTCCGCATCAAGGTCACGTCGGATCAGTTCGCGACGCCGATCGAGGAGACCGAGTCCACGAACCTGTATCAGTGAGCCTCGGGGCTCGCCGATGAAGAATGAATCGAACGGGCGGGATCGCCGGACCCCGCCCGTTTTTGCTTTGCACGCGACGCCGAGCACTCGGCCCGGGGCGTCTTGCCCGCGCCGGGGCGGGCCCCGGGAAGACAGTAGAGTTGGTGGGGCCGCCACGGCGACTCTGCGAGACGGGCGAGTGGCCCGTCCCACCTCGTGTTTGCAGGCATCCTGTCGGGCGCTCTTTGGAGGTCCTGGTGATGAGCGAGACGATCAGCAGCGTGTTGCAGGAGAACCGCGTCTTCAAGCCCGTGCCGGCCCACGCGTTGGGGTTCTCGAAGTGGCATGTGCCGACAAAGCAGGACTACCTCGCGCTGTACCGCTATTCCATCGACGATCCGGAGAACTTCTGGGCCGAGGAGGCGTCGCGCCTGTCGTGGTTCAGGACATGGGACAAGGTGCTGGAGTGGTCGCCTCCGGACGCGAAGTGGTTCGTGGGCGGGACGATCAACGCCTGCTTCAACTGCGTCGATCGGCACGTGCAGGCGGGCCACGGCGAGCAGACGGCGATCGTGTGGGAAGGCGAGCCGGTCTCGCCGCGGACGAGCCACGCCGTGAGCGACTCGAAGTACGCCAGCGAACCGGAGGTCCGCCGGCTGACGTACCGCGAACTCCAGATCCACGTGTCGAAGACGGCAAACGCGCTCAAGGCGATGGGGGTGAAGAAGGGCGACGTCGTCACGATCTACATGGGCATGACGCCCGAACTCGCGATCGCCATGCTCGCGTGCGCCAGGATCGGGGCGGCGCACTCCGTCATCTTCGGCGGGTTCGCCCCCACCGCTATCAGCGAGCGGGCGATGGACGCGCACTCGCGCGTCATCATCACCGCCGACGGCGGCTTCCGGCGCGGGGACATCGTGCCCCTTCTGAAAAACGTCGAGGACGCGCTGGACCTCCTCGTGAACCACGGGCACATCATGAACCACGTCCTGGTGCTGCACCGGACCGGGCACATCCCCCCTTCGCAACGATTCAAGACCGGCGACAAGCGCGGCCCGACCGTGATGCACTGGTGGCACGACACGGTTGGCCCCGCCTCGGACGCCTGCCCCTGCGTCGAAATGGACTCGGAGGACATGCTCTACCTGCTCTACACCAGCGGGTCCACCGGGAAACCCAAGGGAATCCTGCACACCACGGGCGGGTATCTCGCGTTCGTGCAGATGACCGCCCGCCTGGCGTTCAACCTGACGCCGGACTCGGCGCAGCAGTTCTGGTGCTCGGCGGACATCGGCTGGGTGACGGGGCACTCCTACGTGCTCTACGGCATCCTGATGAACCGCGTGCCGACGCTCATGTACGAGGGCGCGCCGAACTTCCCCGCGAACGACCGCTTCTGGGACATCATCGAGCGCCACAGAGTCACCCAGTTCTACACCGCGCCGACGGCGATCCGCACCTTCATGAAATGGGGCGACGACCTGCCCGCGAAGCACGACCTGAGTTCGCTGAAAGTGCTGGGAACGGTCGGCGAGCCGATCAACCCGGAGGCGTGGATCTGGTACCAGACGCACATCGGCAAGGGGCGGTGCCCGATCGTGGATACCTACTGGCAGACGGAGACCGGAGGCGTCATCGCAACGCCTCTGCCCGGGGCCATCCCGACGAAGCCCGGATCATGCACGCTGCCGATGCTCGGCGTGGACGCCGCCATCGTGAACGAAAGAGGCGAGGAACTGCCGGCGAACGCGGGCGGCCTGTTCGCGATCCGCAAGCCCTGGCCGGGAATGCTCCGAGGCGTCTACGGGAACCGCGAGCGCTTCGTGTCGAACTACTGGTCCCGGATCAAGGACCCGAAGACGGGCACCCCCTACTACTTCTCCGCGGACGGCGCGCGCCGCGACGAGGACGGCTACTTCTGGATCATGGGCCGCGTCGATGACGTCATCAAGGTCAGCGGGCACCTGCTCGGCACGATGGAGGTCGAGAGTGCGCTGGTCAGCCACCCGGCGGTGGCGGAGGCCGCCGTCGTCGGCGTGCCGCACGAGATCAAGGGCAACTCGATCTGCGCATTCGTCTCCCTGAAGACGCACTGGCTGAGGGCGAACTCGCGCAAGCCGGATGATTCCCTGCGCTCGGAACTGACGGCCCACGTCTCCAAGGAGGTCGGCGCCCTGGCGAAGCCCGACAAGATCCGCTTCGCCGAGGCCCTGCCGAAGACCCGCAGCGGCAAGATCATGCGACGCCTCCTGCGCGATGTCGCCAATGGAGTTGAAAAGATCACCCAGGACACAACCACGCTCGAAGATTTCAGCGTGGTCGCGAAGTTGCGGGGCGACGAGGAATGAAGGCAATCCGCGCTCAATCGCATGCACGCT
>CAZBDZ010000048.1:0-28285 GCA_964490785.1 uncultured Phycisphaeraceae bacterium | reverse complement strand
CTCGGCCTCCGCGAGGCGGTTGGTCGCCTGGAGCAACCCGGCCAGGTTGTTGAGGCGGATGGCGACGTTCGGATGGTCCTTGCCGTAACTTGCCTCGTCGATCGCGAGGGCGCGGCGCATGAGCGGCTCGGCCTCCGCGAGGCGGTTGGTCGCGTGGAGCAACCCGGCCAGGTTGTTGAGGTCGATGGCGACGTCCGGATGATCCCGGCCGTAACTCGCTTCGTCGATTGCGAGGGCGCGGCGCATGAGCGGCTCGGCCTCCGCGAGACGGTTGGTGTCCTGGAGCAACCCGGCCAGGTTGTTGAGGCGGATGGCGACGTTCGGATGGTCCTTGCCGTAACTTGCCTCGTCGATCGCGAGGGCGCGGCGCATGAGCGGCTCGGCTCGTGCGAAGGCCGCGTTCGCGACGTATTCGAAGTTGGCGGCCTCGTTCAGCGTCCACGAAAGATGCGGCGAGCCTTCGGCCGTTGGGCCGTCGATCAGGCTTGTCGCATGCGGCAGGAGGGTCCTCCACACGGGCCAGTTCTTGAACTCAATCGACGGGGCCGGCGCGTGGGCGCGGAACATCTCCCACGCGGCTTCGCCTGCCTGCGCGAAGTGTTCCTCCGGCATCCAGAGGCGCTCCACCTTCTGCAGCAGGCCGTGGATGCGGATGGCGCCTTCGTACCCCTCCGCGAGGCTGTAGCGGCGGAGTTCCGACGCCAGTTCGTTCGCGTAGACCTCGTGGTCGCTCGCCGAAGGACCCGGCAGGCTTCCGGGGAACTGGGCGGCCAGTGCCCGCAGGCAATCCACGCCGGCGCGGAACAGCCCCATGGGGATCGGCGTCGAGGCCAGCAGGCTCGCTACCCGGAGCATCGCCCGCGCCGGGCCGGAGACCTTCGCCGTCGAGAGGCTCCAGGTCGTGGCGACGGCGTCGGGATACTCGGTCGAACCGAGAACACGCCGGACCAGCAGGTCCTTCGCGGCCTTCTTGAAGAGACTGAGGTATCCGGCGAATGAGTAGTCGCGGTTCAGGGCCATGTAGGCCCCCGCCTGTTCCAGCGCGAGGGGAAGGTAGTCCAGTTCCTTCGCCAGGCCGTCGCAGGCTTCGAGTTCCGCGCCGTCCGCCGCGCGCTTGGTGCGGGCGATCAGGAACCGTCGGGCAGGCTCGGGCTCAAGCAGTTGAAGCGTGAGCGGCGAGAGCCCCGGGTCCCACTCGGAGAAGCGCGAAGTGATGATGGTGCGGCAGCCGCCGACCGTGGGGATCCAGCCGCGCACCGCTTCGTAATTGTCCGCGTTGTCGAAGACCAGGAGGCGGATGAAGTCCTTCTGGAGTTCGAGGAGGGCGGCGTTTGCTTTCTCCGGCACGCGCAGCCCCGCGCCCCTGCCGGGGAACAGGAGGTCAAAGACATCGGCCATGCCGGGCTCGACGCCGAGGCGGCAATCGATCCAGAAAGTCTGGCGGTAGCAGCGCCAGAACTGCTCGATGTACTCGCGTGCCAGGGTCGTCTTGCCGTAGCCGCCACCCGCGGTGACGACCTGCACGCGGCCCTGCGTCCGCGCGGCGGTCGGCGCCGGGTGGAGCGTCTCGTGAATCTGAAGCAGGTCCGCCTCGCGGCCAACGAAGAAAGGGTTATGGTGATAAGAGACCTTCGCCATGACCTCGACCCGGTCGGGCGCGGGCTCGGCGAGGATGCGCCGGATGGATTCGATCAGGCTGTCCCACGTCTGCGCGTCCGGTTTAGTCAGGTCAATCGCGAGATTCTGAATCCTGTGCAACGGGGGCGTGGCGACGTCTTGCCACGTCCCCTCGAACAGCAGCGGGATCACCATGTCGCAGCCATACGTCTCGAACTTCGTCCACGGCGACGCCTTCCATCGCGGCGTAAGGAGCGGGAGCATCACGCGGCTCGAATCAGCGCCCGCCTTGATCTCCCCGTACCAATCGAAGCCGGGCTTCAGGCGGGCCTTGTCGAACCACACATTGAGTTTCGCCGCCGCGAGCCGACGGTGAAGGTCTTCCGCCTTTGGAAGGTCCTGCGAGGCGTAACTGATGAAGCAGTCATGGTTCACGGCATCCCCCGGTTTCTCGCCGATAGGCAGCCCGCAAGAGGATAGCACGTGCGGCGACGGGAGTGGGGCAACGAGCACCGATCACAACGCCCGCACCGGGATTTGCTAAGAAAGAGATCAGCCCCACCGTTCAAACTCATCAAGCCACAGTCCGCGATTCGTGCTGTCATAAGGGGGGTGTGCTGCCATTCATAACTCGTGGTGCCACAGACACTTGCGCAACTTCCGCGGTGCCAGGCTATGACACGCACGCCACTCGCTGAACGCATTCCAACCCGGCCTCCAACCCCTATCTCTTGAGCAACTCCGCTTGCAACCCGCGAGGGTGAGCCCGGGCTTCCGGGCTCATCGCATTGCACGCGGATTCTCTCGTGGAATCCGCGGCGTTTTTCGCGGCGCACTGCGCGGGTCCGATCTGAGACGCGCGGATGCTCGGCGTGATCGCGCACTGCGTCGGCCAGTCGAGGCGCTTCGATGCGGCGAGGAGGTCGCGCACGCGCGACGGCGCGAGGCCGACGCGGCGTGCGTAGAGGGGGAACGACTCGCCGGATCGTTCGAGGTCGCGCTGCCGGCGGTAGGCCTGACCCCGGCGCGCCGTGCGACGCGGATCGCTGCGATCGCGCGGTGTCTCAGTGCGACATCGATGATCGAATGATGCAGCCCGTCGTAATCCGGAGTTTCCGCGGATGCCCCTGCGGATCCGCCGTCGGTGGCGCGGCTTGGGCGTCGCGATTGCGGCCGACCGTATGATCTGCGCGTTCTCCGGAATCCCTGCGCAATGTCTCTCTCATTGACGCAACTTCTTGAAAAGGCCCGTTCAGGCGATTCGGCCGCGGCGGCGGAGGTGTTCGCCTCGGTGTACGAGGCGCTCCGCCGGATCGCGCAGCACCACCTCAACGCCGAGCGCGTGAACCATACGCTCCAGGCGACCGCCCTCGTCAACGAGGCGTTCGTCCGCATGGTTGGGCAGCAGGAGATCGGATGGGAGAGCAGGGCGCACTTCATGAACGCCGCGAGCCAGGCGATGCGGCGGATCCTCGTGGACCACGCGCGGGCAAGGAAGGCGCGGAAGCGCGGCGGGGGGGCCGGCGTCGACACGCTCGACACCGGGGAAATCCCGGTGGGCGCGCCGTCGCTCCAAGGGCTGGACCTGCTGGCCCTCGACGGTGCGCTTCGAAAACTCGAAGCGCTCGACGAGCGACAGGCGAGGCTCGTCGAACTGCGATACTTCGGCGGGCTGACGGAAGAGCAGGCCTCGCGCGCGCTTGGCGTGTCGCGCCGCACCGCCTCGGCCGATTGGAACTTCGCCAAGGCGTGGCTTCGCAAGGAACTGGAAGGGGGCACGCCCCCAAGCGACACATGAGCGACAGTGGGGAGGTGGGATGACATGGACCCTGCACGCCACAAGCGGTTGACGGCGCTCTTCGACGCGGCGCGAAGGCTTCCCCAACAGGATCGTCGGCGATGGCTCGAAGCCATCTGCGAAGACGAGCCCTCGCTCGTCCGCGAGGTGCTCGAACTCCTGCGCCACGCGGACAAATCCACAGAAAGAGCCGAGGGCGGCTCATCCATCAACGACGCGCCAACCTCCGTTCCGGTTCAGAAAGCGAGGCTCGGCGACACCGAGCCGAGACGCATCGGGCGCTACTCCCTGCGCCAAAGGCTCGGAGAGGGAGGCATGGGCGTCGTCTACCTCGCTCAGCGCGACGGCGACAACGGCGGAACCGGCGCGTTCGTGGCCCTGAAACTCCTGCGAAGCACCGTGGTGTCGGACGAAGAAAAGCAGCGCTTCGAGCGCGAGCGCCGCCTGCTGAATGCGCTGGATCATCCGCACGTCGCGCGCCTCCTCGACGCCGGCACCACCGACGACGGGCACCCGTACTTCGTCATGGAATACGTCCGCGGCACGCAGATCGACAAGTACTGCGACGAGAACCGCCTGACGACGGAGGAACGCCTCGACCTGTTCCGCAAGGTCTGCGACGCCGTTCATTATGTCCACCAGAACCTGATCATCCATCGAGACATCAAGCCCGGCAACATCCTCGTCACCCAGGACGGCGAGCCGAAACTCCTCGACTTCGGCATCTCGAAACTCGTGAACCCCGCCCTCGACCCCTCCATCGAAGTCACCAGCCCCGGCTTCCGGCTTCTCACGCCGCGATACGCAAGCCCCGAGCAGATCCGAAACCTCGCCCTGACGACCGCGACCGACGTCTATTCGCTCGGCGTGCTGCTGTACGAACTGCTGACCGGCCACTGGCCCTACCAGGTCAAGACCACGGAGGTCCGCGAGATCGAGCACGCGATCTGCGACCTCGAGCCGGAAAGGCCGAGCACCGCCGTCAACCGCACCGAAGGCCTCGGGCCCGATGGGCGCACGCGCGCCACTGACCCCACCGACATCGCGCGCCTCCGCGGCGGCGTCCCCTCGAAAATCCGCAGCCACCTCAAGGGCGACCTCGACAACGTGCTCCTCAAGGCGCTCGACAAGGCGCCGCGCAGGCGGTACCAGTCCGCCGCCGAACTGGCGGAGGATCTGCGCCGCCACCTCGTCAACGAAACCGTGATTGCGCGCCCGCCGAGCGTGAAGTACCGCGTCGGGAAGTTTATCCGGCGGAATCGCGGGCTTGTTGCCGCGATGGCGCTGGTCTCGATCGCGGTGCTGATCGGCTTCGCGGCGACGGCGTGGCAGTATCGCAACGCCGAGGCGGCCCGGCAGGTCGCTGTCGCTGCGGAACGCGAAGCCTTGGAGCAGCGGAACAGGGCCGAGGAGTCCGCGAGGGAACTCTGGAGCCTCGCCGTCGCCATGAACGAGCGGATTCACGAAGCGGTGCTCCCGCTCGCCGGCAATCTCGATGCTCGCAGGCTGATCGTAGAAACCGCCGTAACTCAACTCGAAGCGCTGTCCCAGGGTCGCACGCTCTCCCCTCGGCAGGAACTTCAGTTGGCGCACGCCTACTCGAAACTCGCGGCGACCTATTCAGGCAAGCGGGCCGCCAACTCCGGCGATCCGGACGCCGCCCGACGCCTCCACGCAAAGGCCTACGCGACGCGCGAGCGTCTCGCGGCGGCGCACCCCGACGACGCGAGCGCCCAGGTCTCGCTCGCCGATTCGCTCGTCCGCCTTGCGGACCTCGACGCCGACGCGGGACAGTTCCGCGACGCCCTGGCGAAGTACGAGCGGGCCGTGCCGATCCTTGAATCAGCGCTGAACGATGAAAGAAACGGCAAGAACGCTCTTCAGCGCCTGCTGAGCGCGGATGAAGGACTCGCGCTCTGCCGGGAGAACCTCGGCGAAATCGGCGCGGGGAGCGCGGTGGACGCCGCCATGCTTGAACGCCGGCGCGCCCTCGCCACATCGCACCCGACGCCGGTGAATCGGCGAATCCTGACGGTCGGCCTGCTCGACGCGGGCGTGCGGTCCCTGCGGGCGGGCGATGCGCAGTCCGCGCTGCCGCGCATCGACGAAGCCGTCGCCATTCGCCGGGAACTCCGCGCCTCGGCGGAGGGCACGGCCCGGGCCGAGCACGACCTCGCGGCGGCGCTGATCGACCGCTGCCGAACGCTCGTGGCAATGGACCGTCCCGCCGACGCGCTCGCCTCGGCGAAGGAGGCGAACCAGATCATGCGGCAACTCGTCGAGAGCGAAGGCGAATCAACCGACTTCCGCCACCGCCGAACGCTCGCCGAGACGCACCGGATGCTCGGGGAAGCGCACGCCGCCGGCGGCGATCACGCCGAGGCCCTGCGCGAGTGCCAAACCGCCGCGGAAACCTTCGCCGCGCTCCTCGCCACCGCGTCGCAGGACACTCACGCGCGCCGTCGGCACGTCCTCTCGCTCGTCGGCGCCGGCGAGGCCGCCCTCGCCCGGCACGACGCCGCGACGGCGGGCGAATCGGGCGCCCAGGCCCACGCATCCGCCCTGATCCTCCTCGGCGCGACCAACAACGCCCCGGCCGACCAAATCCTGCTCGCCCGCGCATGCCTCCTCCGCGCCCACGCCGACGCCGCCCTCGCCGCCGACCCAACCCGCCCCGAACCCGCCCGCACCCGCGCCAAAGAAAGCGCGGCGAACTGGTACCGCCAGACAATCGACGCCTGCAAACACGCCGGCGACGACGCCACGACGGAGCAGATCAAATCAAACGCGCGCCAAGGGCTGGAGGCCGTCGAACAAGAGTAACGCGAGCCGCGCGTCGGATCTGAAACCAGCGCCACGTGCCACCGATTCCCTGTCCGCAGGGAATCGGTGCCGGGCCCAGGCCATCGTCCGAACTCACTGCGGGCGGGTGGCATTGATCCGTGTGCCATTGATTCCCCGTCAGCGGGGAATCAATGCGTGGAGCGTCCAAACTCGCGAAAGCCGCACTGATTCTGGAGTACCGGAATCAGTGGCACAGGGACGGGAATCGATGCCGCCCGCCGGGATGGCGCACTCTTGCCCACAAATCGCCCAGGCTTCTCTTTTTGCGACTCAACTCGCGCATCAACCTTGCAGCCGGCGCAGTGAGGGGTAATGAGGCTCCATCGCTCCGCCATTCCCTTTCGGCAAGTGTCTTTCTCGTCATCCGGCGGATTTTGGCGAGCCGGAGCGAATGAAAGGGACGCAACTGCCAGGGCGGCCACTGAGCCGCGAGTGTTGTTCCTGAGCGATTGGACAGGTTTGGCCTTGCACGGGCCCAGAATGATGGCATACTAAACCACGATTACGAAGGAGACATCATGTCGCTCAACAACTCTCGGGTAGACCGACCAATCCCCGCGCCCGATCGGTTGGCGATTGCCCTCAGGTCCAATGAGCCTAGCCGAAACGATGCTCAGAAGCACCGGGCAGATCGCTTGAATCTGAGTCCGAGAAAGTGGAAGCGGGGTCGGCTTTCAAGTGCGCTGTGGGTCGTGTGGTCGTTCGGCTGGATCGCGCTTGCGGCACCCGTGAGCGCGGGGCCTGAGGATTGGTTTATTCCCTGGGGCGTGGACTACCCGGCGACTCTCGGCCCCTACCACCTGGCGGTCGGCGACTTGGACAATGACGGTGATCTTGACTTGGCGGTGGCCAATGCGGACAGCGACTTGGTGCGAGTGTTTCTCAATCTCGGCAATGGGACCTTCGCCGAACAAGGGCCCGCGCTGATTACGGGTGACGGCCCCCGGTCCTTGGCGATCGGTGACCTGGACCGTAACGGTTCGCTTGATGTGGCGGTTGCCCACGAACTGGCTGGGAATGTGGCTGTTCTGCTCAACAATGGAGATGCGACCTTCACTCAGCAAGGGTCCTACTCGACGGGGAACGGGCCATTTGCTGTCGCGATCGGGGATCTCAACGGCGATACATGGCCCGATCTGGTTGTGGCGAACAGCCAAAGCAACTCAGTAAGCGTGCTGAGCAATCTTGGGAATGGGGCCTTTTCGGGCCAAGTTTCTTATGATTCCGGATCTCGGCCGTTCTCCGTGGCGATCGGCGACCTAGACGGTGACGGCTGGCCAGACCTGGCCGTGGCGAACAGCGACAGTGATACAGTAAGCGTCCTGCGAAACCTCGGCAACGGCGTCTTCCCAGAGCCGCACAATCCACTCGCGGATTACCCGACCGGCGACACGCCCCGGTCTGTGGCCATATCCGACCTGAATGCCGATGGGGCGCTCGATCTTGTCGCGGCCAACCTGGCGAGCGACACGGTTAGCGCGCTGCGCAACTTGGGAAACGGTGACTTTGCGCCAAAGGTGGATTACCCAACGGGCAGTGGGCCCAGATTCGTCGCAGTCGGCGATCTGAACGGCGACGGCATGCCCGACCTTGCAGTAGCGAACAGCGTTGCCAATACGGTGAGTGTGCTGACCAACCTCGGTGAAGGGGACTTCCCGCTCACACACGATCCGGTGTACGACTACCCGACGAGGGTTGGACCGTATTCCGTCGCCATCGGGGATTTAGACGGCGACCAAAGGGCCGACCTTGCTGTGACGAATCTTAACGCCGATGTTGTTCGCATCTTGCGAAACCAGGCCCTCGTTGTTGCATATGTAAGAGCGGGTTTGACGACGGGCGCGAATGACGGACGCAGTTGGTCAGATGCATTCCACGACTTGCAGTCCGCACTCGCGACCGCAGGAGTCGAATGGGTCGAACAGATTTGGGTCGCAGAGGGCACCTACCGCCCCGACGAGACCGCCGCCGCGCCGATGGGCACGGGCGACCGCAACGCCTCCTTCAACCTCATCACCGACGTCGCGATCTACGGCGGTTTCGCGGGGACCGAAACCGACCTTTCGCAGCGGGGTATCGCCGCGCATCCGACGACTCTCTCCGGGGATCTGGCAGAAGACGACTCCGCCGACTCGAATCTCGGCGACAACTCGCTTCACGTGGTTACGGCTGCAGGGGTAGGTGACACCGCCGTGATTGATGGGTTTACAATCTCGGGCGGAAACGCAGATGGCGCAGCCGCGGACGCGACCGGCGGCGGGGCGCTCATTCAATCGGCCAGTCCGGGCATTCGCTCGTGCCGGTTTGCCGAGAATCGTGCGCGAGCGGGTGGTGCCGCCGCGGTTTCGGGAGCGAGTCATCCGGATGTCATCGACTGTGAGTTCGTCGCGAATGCGGCATTTGCCGGAAGTGGCGGCGCGATGATTGTGTCGCTTCCGGAGGATCACGCGGTTCGGCTTTCCCGTTGTACGTTCCTCGGGAATCGAGCCCAGCTTGGTGTCGACCTCGGATGGGGAGGCGCAATCCACATCGTAGACGGTGGTGTGGAGGCCGCATGGTCTGCGTTCACCTGGAACACCGGGGATCACGCCGGCGCCGTCTATTGCGGTGAGGACGGTGCGTACCATACCGCCCACCTTCGCGCCGTGAACTGCTCGTTTGTAGGAAATGACTCTCGCAACTGGGCTGGAGGGGCGATCTATTTTGTGCGCAACTCGGTGCCTTCATTGCTCGCCAACTGCCAGTTAATTCTCAATGGCAATGGGTGTGTGGTCGCCGATGATGCACCGCAGGAGGTAAGTATTGTCAACTGCTCCATTGTGAGCAATGTGTCCTGGACAAGTTCTGCCGTTCGAGCCGTAAGACCTGCCAGCGTCTACCTTTTGAATAGTCTGGTGTGGCGCAACTACGAGCTGACCAATCCCATGCCAAGTTGGCACGTAGAATCGGCTCAGATCCAGGCGACGCTTGGAGGCTACCTCGACTGCAGGTGGTCCACGGTTGAGAACTGGAGCGGGACTTTCGGCGTCCTGGGGTGCAACGGCGTCGATCCCGGATTGGTACGGCTTCCGAGCTTCGGGCCAGACGGCCAGTGGGACGGTGTGACAGGAAACAACGACGACGACTATGGGGACCTTCGGCTGTTGCCGAGTTCAGCGGTCATTGACTCGGCAGATTCGGACCTTGTGCCGGCCGACGCTTTGGATACTGATGGAGACCTAAACGTCACCGAGCGATTGCCGCTCGACCTCTCCGGCTTCTTGAGGCTTTTCGACACTACGAATATTCCAGATACTGGTCTTGGTTCTCCGCCTGTGGACCGAGGGGCATTCGAGAACAACGCATGCGACACATGCCCTGGCGAGCGACTGTGGATCAACCCGAATGGCGGCAGCTTCGAGGACTTTCGAAACTGGATCCTCGGTGTGCCTCCGCCGGGCCAACCCGCCGCGTTCAACCTCATCAACTTCGTGTACACGGTCGCATTCAACTCGAATCGGACGAACTCCCGCGCCACCATTCGCGCCGGCGAAGTCACGTTCGACCTCAACGGTTTCACCTACACGCTCAACGGGTCCTTTTCCGAGGGCGCCCTGACTGTGGGCGAATCGGTCCCCACCCCCGCGACCCTGCGGATCACGGAGGGCACCGTCAACGCGACGGGCATCACCATCGGCCACGAGGAACTGGCCGACGGCCTGATCGACGTGGGCGCGGGGTCAATCCTCCGCGCCGGGCCGCACCTCTTCGTCGGCTCGGCCGGCACCGGCGCGCTCAACATCCACGACGGCGGGCTTGTAACCGCCAACACGGGCGCGGTCGGGTCGCTGCCCGGGTCCTACGGCAGCGTTGATATCACCGGCACATCATCCAGGCTTTCGTTCCTCGCGTTCTGCCTGATCAACAACGGCATCGTCAACGTCGGCCAGGACGCAACCTTCCGCACGGGCTTCGGCTGCTTCATCCAGGGACAGGGCATGCTCACCGGCTCGGGCACGGTCCTGGGCGACGTCATCAACATCGGCGGCATCGAGCCGGGCAGCAGCCCCGGCACCCTCACCATCACCGGCGACTTGATCCAATTCTCCGATGATCCCAAGTTCGGCAACGGTGCCGGCTCGCTCACCATTGAACTCGCGGGCGACACGCCGGCGCTTCAGGATCACCTCGCCGTCTCCGGCCTCGCCACCCTCGGCGGCGGCCTCATCGTCGAGCGCGCGGCTAACTTCGACGGGCCGTTGCCTCAGGATGTGGAGGTGCTCTCGGCCTCTTCGATCAACGGCTTCTTCGACGTCGCCTTCCTGCCGCATGCGGGCGATTCCCAGCGGTATCTCAGCGCGCAGACGCAGGCGGGTCTTCGCGGCGTGGGGCAGAGTGTGGTCATCACGTCGCTGCCGCTGACCGCCTTCATCAACACCGATCCGGCGAGCCCGACCGGGATCAACGGCACGCCCTCCGCCGCCGCCACCGGCGACCTCGACGGCGACGGCGACCTCGACGTGGCCGCGGTCGTCCCGCGCCTTGACGGGAACAGCCAGCCGATCAACGGCGACGTTGTGATCCTGCGGAACGAGGGGCTGAGCATGGGCGCATGGCAGGGTTTCGCGGCGGTGCAGTTGACCGGCGTTACCGGGCGCGACCCGCGCGGGATCGCCGCGGCGGACCTCGACGGGCAGCCGGGGCTCGACCTCGTCATCGCCGACGCGGCCGACGACACGGTCAGCGTGCTGCTGAACACGGGCACCGGCGCGTTCCAGCCGCGGACGACGTTTAGCGTGGGCGATGAGCCGCGGGCCGTCGTGGTGGCGGACCTCGACGCCGACGGCTACTTCGATGTGGCGACGGCGAACACGTCGGGCGGCAGCGTCAGCGTGCTCCGCAACCAGGAGGCGGAAGAGCCGGGCGGGACATGGGCCGGCCTGGGGCAGACGCTCGGCGACCAGCGCGTGGACGTGCCGGTCGAGCCGTCGCACGCGGACCCGCGTCCCGTGGCGCTCGCCGCGGTGCAACTGAACTCCGATGCCGGCGAGGAACTCGCGGTCGCCAACGAGGGGGCGAGCAGCATCACCGTGCTGCGCAACGACTCGTCGCTGCGCTCGTGGTTCGCGCGGTGGTACCTGCCGCCGCCGGTGCGCCTGCCGACGCCGAGGCCGCCGACGAGCATCGAGCCGGAGAACATGGACGAGGACAAGTGGGACGACATCGTCTACGCCAGCGCGACGGGCGGCACGGCGGGGATCATCCTCAACGACCGAGCCGGCGCCGACGAGCCGATGGACCCTCCGGATCTCATCCGTTTTCGTCCCGCAGTCGAGGTGCCGACCGGTTCGAACCCCACGTCGATCGTGGGGGCGGACCTCGATCAGGACCTCGATACCGATCTCGCCATCGCGACGACGGATGAATCCTCGGCCCGCGTCGTCCGCGTGCTGCGCAACGACGCGCCGATCAACGGCGTGGTCACGCTCTCACCGGACCAGGACATCTCGGCGGGGGCCGACCCGCGCATCGTCCTCGCCGGGAACGTGGACGGCGTGGAAGGCGAACCCAACCCCAGCGACGACCTGATCGTGCTCGGCGTGGGCGTGATCGCGAGCCGCGCGTCGAAGGACGCGGGCGGCTTCGGCATGCTGACCGGCGTCCCCCAGCCCGACGGCGCGCGCGTCTTCCGCAACATCCCACCCAAGTCGCCGACGCCCCCCTGCGCCGGCGACGCCAACGGCGACAACGCCGTGAACTTCGCGGATATCACGAGCGTCGTCGTCAACTGGGGCACGTCCGGCCTCCCGGGGGCGCCCCTCCCCGGCGACGCCGACCACTCGGGGTCCGTGAACTTCGCCGACATCACGGCCGTGCTGGTGGAATGGGGAGCGGCGTGCGGGTGAAGGGCACAGAGCGCGTCATGAGGATCGGCGCTACTCAACTCCCCGAGCCTCGTCGGCGTGTTGATCGTCTTGCACTTGTCGTTCGTTTGGCAGCGCGTTGAGTTTGGAGTGCCAAGCGGCCGCCTCTGTTGCGCGGCCAAGTTCGGGGTTGGCGGCATGCCACGCGTCATACATCCTGACGAGCATGCGGATGCACTCTCGATGGCGGCCCGGCGGAACAAACTGAGCCGTCGCGAGAATCTTCTGGGACTCCAGGAGTTCCCTCTCCGCTTCCGCAAAGCGCGACATTTCGGAAAGAGCGGAGCCGAGGGCGAAGCGCGCATCACCGACCATCCAGTAATCGGGATCAGAGTCTGGAGTGCGATACAACCAGATGAGGGCCCACCGCGCCAATGGTTCCGCATGCGCCGATTCACCAGTCTCAATGAGCAAGCGGCTGAGGCCGGTCATGCATTCAGCCTGCCACTCAGACAACACACCACCGTCATCCGTGAGTTCTAGTGCGCGGCGATAGTAGATCGCGGCTTCATCAAGCCGGCCCATTGCGTGGAGAATGGCGGCAAGATTAGAGCACTGCTCACGCGTGTAGCGGCTGTCGAATCCGGTGGATCGGGCGAATGAAGCCAGGGATTCGCGGCGGACAGGCTCGGCATCCGCGAGAGTCCCTTGCCGCTCAAGGGCATTGGCAAGGGAGTCCAACGCCGTTGCGAGCAGGAATACATTGTCCGCGCAAATGTCGCGAACGCCATTCACGTACTCACGGTAGCACTGTGCCGCTTTCACAAAATGCCCGCGCGCCTCGTGGAGTTGGCCAATTCGAAACATCAGATCCAGCATTTCGGGGTCCCAGCGACCCTGAGCGCCGCGTGGTGTGTCGAGCGCTCGCAGAAAGAAGGACTCGGCTTCATCGAATCTCTTCAAATCGAAACAAACCAACCCCATCTGCTTGACCAAGAACCGAGTATCCGGGTATTCATCGCCGAAGGCTGCACAATAACCGGCGAGCGCTTCGGTCATCAGTGGTTCTGCCTCATCAGGTCTGAGTGTCTGTGAGAGTAACAACGCCAGACTTCGAATCGATCGGAGCGTGCTCAGAGCATCATCGCCGAGAATCTGTCGGCTCACGTTGACCGCTTCTCGAAGGTAGGGCTCGGCCCTTTCCCACTCCCCGCATTCGAGCAACAGGTCGCCCATTTCCCTGATTGACTCAAGCGTGTCGGGGTGGCGGTCGCCGAGCCGCTCTCTTCGAAGACGCAGCGCTTCCTGCTGCGGCGCCATCGCAGCCTCGCATTGCCAGAACTCTCGATAAGCGATGGCGATATGTTGGAGCAGCGAGGCCCTGACGAGCGGCTGGTCCGCGAACAACTCATTTGCGCCGAGGATGCCCTTGGCGAGTATGTTGTTGTCGAGGACGACAAACGCGATGTCAATCGCGGATGCACCTGTCATAATGCGGTCCATCGTCTCGAGATCTGCGGTGATTTGCGCGCTCGGCAGCGCCCTGCGCATCATCGCGGCCTGAGCCTCGTCGCGAATAGCCGTCATCAGATCCGCTGCGGCTTGTTCGATATCGTGCCAGGAGAGCATCGACGTCTGGAATCTGGCGACTTGCTCGATGGTCATCGCGCGTTCCTCGGCAATGAGCCTCTGCGACTCGGTGGCACGTCGCGCGTCAACCGCGACCAGGCGCTCGCGCTCTGCAATAGCGCGCTGCCTCTCCGCTTCTCTCAGGCTCCCCAGGATCAAGACAAACGCCACCGTGTAAAGCAGCAGCACCCCCACGCCGGTCGCCACCATCAACTGGTGCCGCTGCACGAACTTCCGCGTCCGATACACCATCGACGCCGGCCTCGCTTCGATGGCCTCTCCTTTGAGGAAGCGTTCGACATCCCGGGACAGTTCGCCCGCCGACTGGTAGCGGCGGTCCGGCTCCTTGGCCAGGCACTTGAGCGCGATCGTCTCGGCGTCGGCGTCCAGACGCCGACGCACCGTGCTCGGGCGCGCTGGGGCCGATGCGCGGATCCGCTCCATCACCTCCGGCATCGGCCCCTCCACGTCGTAGGGGAAGCGCCCCGTCAGCATCTGATAGAGGATCACTCCCAGCGAATACACGTCGGTTCGCAGGTCGATCCGTTCCGGTCGGCCCTCCACCTGCTCCGGGCTGGCCCAAGGGAGGCTCCCCACGAACTGCCCCGTGATCGTCATCACCGGCCCGCCCCCCCCGGGAGGGGCCAGGTCCCACCCCGCGAGTTTCGCCAGCCCGAAGTCCAGCACGCGCGGGTTCCCCGACTCGTCCACGAGGATGTTCCCCGGCTTAAGGTCGCGGTGGATGATCCCCTTGAGGTGGGCGGCGTTCACCGCGGCGCAGACCTTCCCGAAGAGATCCATCGTCTCGCGGACGGAGCGTTCGCGCCCCTCCATGGAGGCGTCCAGCGGCTCGCCGCGGACATAGTCCATGACGAGGTAGCGCAGCCCGCCGACGCACCCGCTGTCGTGGATCGTGACGATCGAGGGATGCTGCAACTGGCCCAGGACCTGCGCCTCGCGCTCGAATCGCGCCAGGTCGCGCTCGTCGGCGAAGAGGCCTTCGCGCAGGATCTTCACCGCGACGCGCCGGCTCGTCGCCTTCTGCACCGCCTCGTACACGACCCCTTGTCCCCCGCGGTGAATCTCGCGGATGATCTCGTACCCGGGGATCGAGTCCGCGTGCGGCAGGGCCGAGGGTCGCCCCGCCGACTCCGAACCCCGCGCCGCCGTCCGATCCTCCTCCTCAGCCCGAGCCTCGACCCGAGCCGCCTCGATCAGGGCGCGCACACGCGGGTCAGCGGCTTGAGGATCATCGTTCGGCATGGCGGAATCTCCGCCGACCTTCGCCCCGGCATGAAGCGGGCGCGACGCAGAGATGATACCTCTCTCACGCCGCAGTGGACAGGTATTTCGACGCGGAGCCCATGATTTCCCGAAGACGCCGGAGCGCGCGGGCACGGACCATGTACACCGCGCCGACAGTCCGCCCGATCGCCGCCGCGACTTCGGCCGCCGATCGCCGTTCAAGGTCGCACATGCGCACAACGGTCCGCTGCACGGGTGGCAACTCGCGCACGGCTCGATCCAGCGCCCGCGCGGCTTCGACTCGACCGGCCGCCCGACTGGGCGTCGAACTTGCCGCACCGAAGAGACACTCGCCGCCGACGGTCGATCCGTCCGCGCCGACCGCACGAACTGCGTGAACCTGGATGCGCCCTCCGCCGCGCTTCTCGGCCGTGAGCATCCGCAGCGCGTCGAGCAAGGTCCGCTGAGTCAGCGTCCCAAGCCAGAATCCGAACGAGCCCTCTCCGCGAGGCACGAACCGCGCGATGCTCCGGAACGCCTCGGCAAAGGACTCCTGGAGCACATCGTCCTCCGAAAGCACCGGACGCAGCCGAGACGGAATCCCGCGCGCGGCGATGCCCCGCATCCGCGGCGCGTGCCGCTCAAGCAACGCGGCGAGCGCGTCCGCATCACCCGATACGGCCCGATTGATCAAGATGGTCTCGTCCATGGCATGGCTCCCGGGACCCACGGCGGCGGAATGCACCGTGGTGTCCCACAGGAGAGCGACGCCGGACCCATATTCCGGCGCGCGCCTGGAAGGGCCATGTTTCTCAGCCTCTGTACCCGGAAGGGGATCGCGAGTTGGTGGCCCTTCAGCGGAATGCAAAGGCCGCCAACTCCAATCCAGCCGACGCGTCCGGCGGCCTGGCGCGCCCTTTTCTTCGCCCGTGGAACGGGCACGCGCTGGTTGCCAGCGGCGGCAGCCGCTGGAATCCGCTCCTGATCGCCCTCTTCTCGCCCATGAAATGGGTGAGCGAGGCGTTGAACACGCGGCATTCGCTCACCCGTTTCATGGGTGAAAGAGAGAGGAACAGGAAGGCCCCGCACCAGACGCTGGCGCGTCTGGCAACCATCGACGGCCCATTTCATGGGCCGGACGGAGTCGAACGCGTTCAACAGAGGACGAACCTCGGTTTGCAAAAGGCTGAAGAGTTACCGCGAATCAACCAGGATTCAACTCTCCCGATTTCCGCCGTTGGTCGGCATCCACCCTCAACAGCCGACACCCCGCCGCGTGAATGCGACGTCAATCTCTCGATTGGTCGATTGGCGATGCCGCCGGTGGCGTCGCCTTCGGCAACCACCTTACCGGTCCCGCTGACCACGCCGGGCCGGCGAAAGGAGCGTACGCAATGAGACTCAGCACTCGATCAAGGCAGTTCATCTCCAGCCCCCCCGGGGGCGCGGCATTACCCTTGGGCGTCTTGCTCCTGCTGCAAAGCGCCCAGAGCGCGCATGGACAAACATGGGAGATGGCCCAGACCACCACCGTAACCGCCACGACGAACGCCACCTACTCGAACAACTGCAACGGCGGACCCAGCCCGCCCTGTTGCTCTGAAATCTCGGCCGCCGGCCCGACCACCTCCGGCACCGTCGCCTTCCAGGATCTGTTGGGATGGGATTGGTGGTGGGGTTCGCACATCGACCTGAAGGACGACCCAAACTGCGGCTTCATGAAGGCTAAGGCCGATCTGGACTTCCGCATTCGAGGCCTGGGCACGGCGACGGTGGTCATCCGCTGGGACGGTGCGGCTCGGACCATCGAACGCTGCGACAACGCCCCCGGCGCGTACCTCGGCAACGCGAAGGCGAACTACACCGCCAGCGTCGACCTTATCGTCGCGGACCTGCCGACGGGTACTCCTGTAACCGTCTTCTACCGCTGGAGCCACGTCTCAGTGAACTCCTTCTCGCCGGAGGCGGTGTTCGACGACACGGATACGAAGATCCTCGGCGGATCGCTCTGGATCACCTCCGGCATTCCGACCATCCTCTTCGACACGAACTACGACCTGGCCAACACCAAGGGCGCGCTGTTCAACCCCGGCGCCGTCGGTTCCTTCATCGCGCCGGCGGGATCAACGATCAACGTGTTCAACGATGTCCTCCTTGAAAGCACGGTAACGCCTCCCGCGCGCGCGGAGCCGCAGTTCCCCTTCCCGTGCGAAATCCGCTGCAACAAGGAGACCGATTACGAGGCCGTGGGATGGACCGGGCAACTCGAACTGAGCATCGGCGTGCCGCTCCAAGGCCCGCCCGACTGGACGCTGGAGCCTGACCCGGACGTGCTCTTCTCCGTGGATATCGGCGGCGACGCCGAACTCTTCGACCCCTCGACCGACGGCAACGAAGTCTTTGATCCGGGAGATGCCTACGTCTGGCACGGCCCGCCGCTCCCGCCGGGCGGCGCGAGCGGCATCTTCGACGATGCGCCGATGTACGGGTTCGACCCCTCGCCCACCCCGGGATTCCCGGATGCCGCCTTCTCATGCTCCGGCCTCGACCCGTCCGTCGTCATCGGCGCGTTTGATCTGGACGACATCGACGTCATCGACTTCGACCCCCGTGCCTTCATTCCGTCCTCGGCTCCCATGCCCGCCCCGGTCGCCCGTTTCCCCTCCGCTTTCGTCCACACGCTCGAGTTCAGCGCCATCTCCTACGAAGACGATGGCCCGGAGCATTACTTCACTCTCGTCCCCACTCCCCTTGGCCTGACCTGCAGCGTGCCGGTCGGGTCGATCTCCGGCGGAGGCACGGCCGATCGAGGCACCTTCGGCAGGACCGACCGCCGCGACGAGATCGAACTGATCCCATGGCTCTCCCGCGGCGGACTGGGCTCGCCGCTCCCAATCCTGACCGGCTCGTTCCCCGGTTTCGACGAATCATCCATTCATATCAACCTCGCCCCCAACCCCGACGCCGACGACACCGCCGACGACGACGTGGACGCCATCGACATCCTTCCCGCCGCCGCCGACCCCAACGCCCACTTTGTCATCTTCACCGTGGACCATGAGGCATGGGGAAGCGCTCCCACAACCCTTCCGCCCGGCGGCGTCGTCTGGCTGCGCGAGCCGGGCGGAATCGTGACGCCGCTGATCGACCCGATCATCCACCTCGGCCTGCCGGTTACCGTGGACATCCGCGCGCTCGAGTTCGTGTGGCTCCACACCGCGCCGGGCGCGCCGGACATGCTCGCACTCGTCTTCTCCGTCGCGCCGGATGACCCGGCGACCGCGGGCGACGAGTCGGGCGGACTCGACCCTCGAAAGTTGTACGCCTCACACCTCATCGCCGGCCCAGGTGGCGGCCTCGGCCCGCCGACGATCTCCCCGCCATTCGAGATCACAGAGGTCGCGCTCGACGCCGACATCGACGCCTTCAGCAACTACCGCCGACCGCTCGACGCCGACGACGCCCCGCCCATTCCCTGCATGGGCGATGCCAACTGCAACTTCCTTGTCAACTTCAGCGACATCACCGAAGTCCTCGGGCACTGGGGCGCAACCTACACCTCCGGGGTGTTCTGCGGCTATGGCGACGCAAACCACAACGGCACCGTCAACTTCGCCGATATCACCGTCATTCTCGTGAACTTCAACGATGTTTGCCCCTACTGACCGACCTCCGCCCGCTTTCAACCCGTCGCTACCTCGCGAAACGACAATCCCCCAGCCCGCCCGCGCCCCTCCGGGGGGGCGCGGGCGGGCTTTGCAATCGCCTTTCCTTCCGGGAGCGGCGCGATCGCGCGATCAGGATTCGCGGGACGGTAACTCCTCAGCCGGGTGCCACGGCCAGCGCAGCGAGTCTTCGAGTCGAAGATCCGCCGTGGCGGACGGAGTCGGCCGTGGCGGACACCGGGGAGCGGGGGCGGGGGGCGAGGGCGCTCCGAACAAGAAGCCGCCGCCGATGGGAATCTTCGACAACTCTCTCGCGACCGCCGCTCCCGCCACGGCCGATTGCGCTGCGCAGAGCCTCCGCTTCGCTGGCCGTGGCACCCCGCTGAAGAGCCACGCGGGAGGCAATGTTCGCGCTATCGGTTCGCGTTGGAAGTCCACGCGCCGCCCAGGAGCCTCGCGGCCCCGAGGCGAATACCAACCTTGCGGCGAAGCCGCAGGACAATCACCGCAGTCCGTGCGGCCAATACCCAAGCGCTTCGCGTGCCACTGGCGGCTCGCCCGCCAGTGCGAATCACCTCAGGCTCCACTCCTCACACCCGAGTTTCAACCGGGGTCCGCAAAGCCCGAACCACTCCGTGAATCCGCATGCATCCGCTCCCAGCGCGCCCGGCCATCAACACGCCGTCCCCCACGCCGTCAGCACGGCCGTGATGTCCGCAAAGGTAACCGCACCCGAGCCGTCGGCGTCGCCGGGGCGGTAAGGCGGGCCGGTCCGGCCCCAGTTCGTGAGCACGCTCGTGATGTCGCCGAAGTTGACGACGCGGTTGCCGTCGGCGTCGCCAGGGCAAGGCGGTGGCGCGGGCGGGGCGCCGAGGAGGACGTGCGACTCGGCCGGCTGCGGGCCGCGCTCAACACCGCTCCGGAGCAGCACGCCGCCGACGTTGAGCACGATGAGGTCGTCGCGGTTCTGCGCGTCGCCGTCCACGTTCGCCGACAGCACGAGGCGCGGATCGGCGCCGGCGGCGGCGTCCTGATCGGGCGACAGCGTAACCGTCCCGTCGACCGGCAAATCGTTCCGCAGAACCCGCACGACGCGCTGCGCCGAGTCGTCGGTCGTCGCCACCGCCAGGTCGCGGTCGCCGTCGCCGTCGAGGTCCGCCCCCGCGAGCGAGGAGGGCGACGCCCCCGCCGGCACCTCCACGATCGGGCGGAAGGTCAAAAGCTCGGCCGGGTCGCTCGCCTGGCGATCGTTCAGCACGACGCCGACCGTCCCCGCGCTCTCGCTCGCCACAATGATGTCGTCCCACTTGTCCTCGTCGAGGTCCTCGGGCTCGATCGCCGTCGGTGGCGAGGAGGTCGGGACACGCACCGGCGGCAGGCTCCACCGCGCGTACCACGTGCGCAGCGACGCGCTGTTCCCGAAGATCGTGACGCTGCTCGCCCCCTCGTTCGCCGCCGCGATCTCCGCGCCCGCCTCGGCGTTCAAAGGCACGGCGATGAGGTCCACCGGCCTCGGCGCGAGGCTCGTCGCATCGGCGTTGATATCCACGCGCTGGTCGCCCAACGACTGCCCGAGCCCCTGCCATGTCGGACCGCTCACACCCTGGTTGCGCAGCAGGCTGATCGTGCCGCCCGTCGTGTTCGCCGTGGCGACATCCGCGAAGCCGTCGCCGTCCAGATCCGCCGCCGCAACGGCGCGAGGCTCGGCCCCGACAGCGAAGGTCGTCCGCGGCAGAAACACGCCGGACCCGCTGTTCACCAGCACACTGACCGTGTCGTCCCCGGCGTCGGCGACGACGAGGTCCGGCCCCGGCTGTCCGTCGATCTGCCCCGCCGCGATCCCGCGCGGGTTTCGCCCCACCGCATCGGTGTACTGCGCCGTCGCCCACCCCTGCCACGAGCCGCTGACGCCCTGGTTCAACAGGATGAACAGCTCCCCCGGGTTCGCCGTCGGATTCGTCGCGTCGGGGATGACCACGGCGACATCCACGCCGTTGACCCCGTCAAAGTCCGCGACCACCGCCGCCGTCGGCTCGCCGGGAAGCGTGTCCGTGCTGCCGGAGGTCGTGTTGATGAGCGCGGCGAGATCCTGCGACGTCAATACGACGGTCGTGTTGAACGGCCCGCGGAGCGCCTCGCCCACGGCGCTCAATCCCGCCGCGGCCTCGGCTCGAAGGAACTTCCCCGGCTCGCCGGCCGGCGGCAGGAATGCCACGTCGAAGAAGCCGACAACTCCCGAATCGGCGCTTAGCAGCAGGAGCGCCTGCGATATGACCCCGGAGAGAGCCGGGTCGCGCTCGACGATCAAGCCGCCCCCGAGCGTCGCCTCCTCCGACACCGCCAGCGCATCGGTCTGCGGCGAGCCCGGCGAGCCCGTTACCGTCAGGCGCAGGGATCCCGAGCGCTCGGGGGCGCCGCTCGTCGCGAGGCCGGATTGGCGGAAGTTCCCGAGGACCGTGAGCGTCGCTGTCCCCGGAAGGGGCGCGCCGGTGTTAGCGTCGATGAGCGTGGGATCGATCTCGCCGGCGTTGTTGAGGTCCGTAAGGATGCGTCCACCGTCGCGCAACCCGAACGAGCCGACCGTGCCGCTGCCCGTGAGCATGCCCCCGGCGAGGATGTTGACGCCGAGAGCCTCAACCGTTGCGCCCGCTCCGACTACCAATCGCGCCCCTTCGCCGACGGTGATCGCTTGGCTGCGCTCGATCCAGCGCGAGCCGCTGCCGCGCACCTCGACCACCGCCGCCGCCGCCGGGTATTGGCCGATCACGACCTCACCGAAGGTGTCGGTGTCGAGGAGCGCGCCGCCCTCGACGATGACGGAGGTGGGAGCCGCGTAGCCAAAGAAGACCCGATGGGCTCGCACCGTCCACGAGGAGCCCGCCCCGCTTATTAGCACGGTCCCCGATGCCCCCGGCAAGAGCCCCACCGTGATGGTGTCCATGCGATCGATTGTGGCGACCGCTGCTCCGGCCTGGAGCCCCGTGCCGCCGATCCGGAGCGTGCCCGAGCCCCGATCGCCGACACCAAGCGATGTGCCCGTCGGGCCGTGGAAGAGCGTGCTGCCCGAGTTAATGACGCGGATCTCGCCCACGGCGCCGGGAACGGTGCCGACGGAAACGAGCCCCTCGACCACGGCGCCGCCGCCCCCCTGCACGACGAGCTCGCCCTTGTTGCCACGACGGCCGACGTAGAGGTCCCCGGCAATCAGCGCCTCCGCGCTCGGATCCTGCACGCGCAGCTGACTCAGGCGCAGCGACGCCGTCGGCGCCTCCGCGATGAGCACGCTCCCCGCCTCGAATGCGACCGGTGTGGCGAGCGTGTTCCGCACGAGCAGCGTCGCGGGCTGATCGGGGATGTCGCCCACGATCAGGCTCGGGTCCGACAGCCCCTGATCCTCGTTGAGGATGAACGGGCGCGAGCGCAGATTGAGCGTCACGGTGTCGGTGCGCACCCGCATGGCCTCGGCGCGGACCGGCTCGGTCGGCGCGCCGTCGGGCAGGGTGACGGTGAAGGCGGACGGGGTATAGCCCGACTCGGTGGCGTCGAAGAAGATGCGGTCGAAGCGCGAGGGCTCCACGCCGCACAGCCAGCGCAAGGGATCGTTGTAGACACCGCCGGTGGGCGCGAGCCACGTGGAGGAGGCGCGCCCGTACTCTGACATGAACGCCGAGACCAGCCCGCCGGCCTGCGTGAAGCTCCCACACGTGAAAAGGCGAGGAAGCCCCGGGCCGCTGTCGTCGGGGTCCCAAGCGGACAGGGCGCGAACTTCATTGTTCGTTCCGGTGCCGAGCGCCTGCCATGCCGCCCCATCCCAGCCGGCGATGTTGCCGGCCGCGCCTCCGCCAGCGCTCGTGAAAACCCCGCCCGCAACGAGGAGCGTATTCTGGGGACCCACACCATCCGGGTCCCACTCGGCAAAGCAGCTCACCCGGCTGCTCGTTCCGGCCAACCCGGTCCCAAATGGTTGCCATGCTGACCCATTCCAGGCTGCGATCCTGTTCGCGGAGACCCCTCCTGCGTTCGCGAAAAAGCCACCCGCAATGAGGAGCGCATTCTGCGGCCCGGCTCTATCGGGATCCCATGTGGTGATGCATTGCACGGTGTTGTCCACCCCGGTCCCCAACGTCTCCCAGGAAGCACCATTCCATGCCGCAAGACGCTGAGCCAGCATGCCGTCGACGCTCGTGAAAGCGCCACCCGCAACGAGGAGCGCATTCTGCGGCCCAGCGCCGTCGGGATCCCATGCGGTGACGCCGCGAACCAGGCCGTTGGTTCCCGTCCCGAATGCCTGCCAGGAGGCGCCATCCCAGCCGGCGATGTTGTTCGCCGTAACAGCGCCAGCGGTCGTGAAAAGGCCGGCCGCAATCAATAATGAACTCACTGGCCCCGATGCATCGGAGTCCCAAGTCGTAAGCCACAGGATCTGGCCGCTTGTTCCGGTCCCTAAGGGCTGCCACGCGACGCCGTTCCATGACGCGATGTTGTTCGCGGCGACCCCGCCGGCGCTTGTGAACAATCCCCCGACAATCAATGCGTCGGTCCCGGAACCAGCGCCATCGGGGTCCCACGGTGCGATTCCTTGAACCGTCCCACTTGTCCCGCCGCCGAACGCTTGCCAGGACGTGCCGTCCCAGGCAGCGATTCTGTTTGCTGCAACCCCTTGCACGCTCGTGAATCCTCCGCCCGCGATCAAGCGCGGCGGCTGGGGTCCTGGCCCGTCCATGTCCCAGACGGTCGAGCGGATAGGCTGAATATTCGTGCCATCGCCGAGCGATTCCCACAGCATCCCATCCCAGGCAGCGACGCGAGAAGCTGGCACCCCTCCCGCAACGCTGAAAGCGCCTCCCGCGACCAATCGAGAAGGCTGAGGCCCCGGACCATCGAAGTCCCAAGGGGTCACGCTACTAATCGGCGAGTCGGTTCCAGTGCTCAGCGCTTGCCACCACGAGCCGTTCCATGCCGCGATGTAACTGGCCGCCGCACCTCCCGCACTTGTGAATTCGCCACTAGCGATCAATGAAGAGGGTTGAGGACCCTCACCGTCCGGGTCCCAAGGGGCCAAGCTGGAAACCGTGAGATCAGTGCCCGTTGCCAGCGCTTGCCACGCAGCGCCGTTCCAAGCCGCGATGTGGTTCGCCGTGGTTCCTCCCGCGTCCGTAAAAGAACCGCCCGCGATAAGCAGCGGGTTCTGCGGCCCGCCTCCATCCGGATCCCAGGACGCGAGCGCATAGACCACATCGTTCATACCCGATCCAAGCGCCTGCCAGGATGAGGCATTCCATGCCGAGATGCGATTCACGGTCATCCCTTCCGCCTGGACGAAACTCCCACCTGCGATCAGGAGCGCCTGCTCGGGCCCCGCGCCGTCGGGGTCCCAAGTTGTGAGGGCGCGTACCCAATGATCCATCCCCGCGCCAAGCGCCTGCCAAGACGCGCCGTTCCATGCGGCGATGCGATTCACGGGCACATTCCCGGCCTGGGTGAATTGCCCCCCCGAGATGAGAAGCGCCTGCTGCGGCCCCGCGCCGTCGGGGTCCCACGTGACGAGGGCGTAGACCATCTGGATCGATCCGGTCAAGCCGGTCTGCATCGGCGTCCAAGACAAGCCATTCCAAGCCGCAATGTTGTTGACTGTGACACCTCCAGCGGTCTCGAAAACGCCTGCCGCCACTAGGACGGGATCGTGCGGCGCCTCACCATCGTCCTCCCATGTCGTGAGCGCATTGACTGTGCCACTGACGCCGGCGCCCAGGGCTTGCCACTGGAATCCATCCCACGCGCCGACTCTGTTCGCCGCCACGGCGCCTGCCGTCGTGAAACTTCCCCCCGCAACGAGCAGCAGTTTCTGCGGTCCGGGCCCATCCGAATCCCATTCCGTCGTTGCTTGCACACAGCAGTCCGTGCCTGGCAACCCACCGAAGCCCGGCAGCCACTCCGGCTGGCACACTTGCGCGCCTGCAACCCCCTCGATCATCACCACCAGCACCGCGGCGCTGGCCCAGAACAGCACGCGGGACATCTCGCCGATGCGCCCCGACGGCCGGGCGTTGCGCAAAATCGATTGTGAGCGTGGCGGCATTGGAGGCCTCCTCACGAGACCGGGCGCGGCACGCGCCACCTCCAAACAGCACCGATTCACGGCCGCAGCCAGTCCATTAAACCTACCATGCGTTTGTGCCGGAGGGAAAGAAAAACTGCGGAATAAATGGGCCACGATGACCAGGCACGGAGGGTGATCATGCTGAATTCAACCGCAACCAGTGCCGCGAGACGAATACGGGTACCCTGATTGGCGCGGCCGCACGCGCGGCCCGGCTTTTCGTAGGCGCCCTTGCGTTGAGCCGTTCCAATGAGGGATTCCTGATGTCCCATCCGACCGTGTCGCAACTGATGGTCGTGATGTTCACCGACCTTGTCGGGTCGACCGGGTTGAAGAGCCGACTCGGCGCCACCGTCTACCGCCGCCTCCTCACCGAGCACGAACGCCTGATCCGGCATGTCATCAACGACGATTCGTCCGCCCGCGTCCTCGGCGATACGGGCGACGGCCTGCTCGTGGGGTTCAACACCGCGGACCGCGCGGTCCGGGCCGCCATCAGAATCCAGCGCGCAATGCGCGCCTTTGACTGGGCATCGAAAGGGGCCGACACAGCCTTGATGCTGCGCATCGGCATGCACATGGGACAAGTCGCCGAGGTAAGACCCGACGGATCCGACCCATCGAAGCCCGGCAAGATCGTCGGCCTGCCGGTGGACCTCGCCGCACGAATCATGGCCCTCGCACAGCCGGCGCAGATACTGCTCTCGCGCTCCGTCTACGAGGAGGCGGAGCAAAACCTGCGGGCGATCACGATGGAAGAGACGCCGACCGCCGGCCTGGTGTGGCGATCGCACGGGGACTTCACGCTCAAGGGCCGACCGACGCCGATTGAAATCTTCGAGGTCGCGGAAGAAGGAGCCACGCCGCTCCCGCCTCCCGCGGCGCCGGCTCCAAAGGGATCATCGGCGAGAGCCGCGAACCCCGCGCCACCGGTCGAAGCAACGCCGGTCGCCGACGCGACCAAGCCGATCCCGCGGGCCGGCGCCGACCTCGCGGGAACGACGATTCCGGGCACGGGCCGCTACCGCGTCATCACAACCCTCGGCGAGGGCGGCATGGGCGTCGTCTACCTGGCGCAGCGCGGCGGAGACAAGGGCGCCACCGGCGGTTTGGTCGCCCTGAAACTGCTCCGCAACGCATTCGCCTCCGAACATGACAAACAGCGCTTCGAGCGCGAACGCCACCTCCTGGGAATCCTCGAACATCCGAACATCGCCCGCCTGCTCGACTCGGGAACCACCGAGGACGGGCATCCGTACTTCGTCATGGAGTACGTCCGGGGACAGCCCATCGACCGCTACTGCGACGAGCACCGCCTGACCGTCGAAGAACGCCTGCACCTGTTCCGCAAGGTCTGCGACGCGATCCAATACGTCCATCAGAATCTGATCATCCACCGCGACATCAAACCCGGAAACATCCTCGTTGCACCGGACGGCGAGCCGAAACTCCTCGACTTCGGCATCTCCAAACTCGTGAACCCGCTCCTCGACCCGTCGATCGACGTCACCGCCCCGGGCCTTCGGTTCCTGACGCCGCGATACGCCAGCCCGGAGCAGATCCGGAGCCTCCCGCTCACGACGGCGACCGACGTGTACTCCCTCGGCGTGGTGCTGTACGAACTGCTCACGGGACGCTGGCCCTATCCGATCACGGCCCCGGATGTCCGCTCGGTCGAGCACGCCATCTGCGAAACGGAGCCGGAGAATCCGAGCGCCGCCGTGGAACGCCCGGGCTCGCCCGCGCCGGGCGAGACAACCAGGCCGATCGACCCCACCGGCGCCGCGCGAGCCCGCGCAAGCATCCCATCAAGGCTCCGGGCCCGCCTCCGCGGGGACCTCGACAACATCCTGACCAAGGCGCTCGACAAGGCCCCGCGCCTGCGGTACCACTCGGCCGCCGAGTTGAGCGAGGACCTCCGACGCCATCTCGCCGACGAGGCCGTGCTCGCCAGGCGGCCGAACCCCTGGTACCGCGCCGCGAAATTCGTGAAGCGGAACAAGCCGCTCGTCTCCGCCGGCGTGCTGCTCGCCGCTACGCTCCTCGCCGGCTTCGCCGCAACCATGGTGCAGTACGAACGCGCGGAGGCCGCGAGGCGGATCGCCCTCGAGCACCAGCGCCTCGCCGAAGAGAACTCCCGGAAACTATGGGCCCAGTCCGTGCTCCTCGTCGGCGACGTGTACGAGGCCGTCGTGCCGCTGGCCGGCGGGCTCGAGGCGCGACGGCTGCTGGCCGAGAGCGCGGTGAAACACCTCGAGGAACTCGCCGCCGAACGAACCCTCTCCCAGACCGAGACCTTCAACCTCTCGCGCGCCTACGTCAAACTCGCGGGAACCTATTCCGGAAAGCGGGCCGCGAGCCAGGGCGATTCGCCCTCCGCGCTCCGCCTTCATCTCAAGGCCCTCGAAATCCGCGAACGCCTCCACGCCGAAAACCCGAACTCGATGCCCTTCCGCATCGGACTCGCGGAGTCGCTCGTCCTCCTGGGCGATCTCGATTCCGCGCGCGGCGAATACCGCGAAGCCGCCCGCCGATACGGACGCGCGATTCCTCTCCTCGAACCGGCGCTCGACGATCCGACAAACGGGGACGCCGCCGCACAGCGCCTCTTCAGCGCCGAGACCGGGCTCGCCTGGTCCCGCGAGTACCTCGGCGATCAGCCCGGAGCAACCGCGATCAGGCTCGAACAACTGGAGCGCCGCCGCACGCTCGCCTCGGCCCGACCGACCCGCTCGAATCGCCGCTTGCTCACCGTCGGCCTGATCGATGTCGGATACCTGTTCCTCTACGAAGACAAGCCGGGCGAAGCCCTCGATCGCTTCGTCGAGGCCGTCGCCTTGCGGCGCGAACTCGCGGGATCCGCCAAAGGGCAGGCCAGAGAAAACCACGACCTCGCCCAAGGACTCCTCGGCGTGAGCGAGGCAAGCCTGAATCTCCAGCGCTACGACGAGGCCCTCAACGCCGCGAAAGAAGCACGCAACATCATGAAAGCCCTCGTCGACGCCGAGATGGGAACAATGGACGTGCGCCATCGCCGATCCCTCGGCGAGGCGCAAAGGCACGTGGCGATGGCGGCCCATGCACAACGCGATTTCTCGCTCGCCGCCGAGGAGTTTGCCGCCGCCGCCGCAACATTCGCCGCAAGCCTCGCCTCCGCCCCGCAGGATGTGAACGCCCGGCGACGCCACGCATGGGCCTTGACGGGACTCGCCGAAGCCCGACTCGCCGTCGGAGACGCCGCCGGCGCGCGCGACGCACTCGAAGAGGCCCGACTCACCGCCGCCATCCTCCGCGGCGAAACCGGAGGCGCCGAAGCCGATCAGCAGACCCTCGAACGCATCGAAAACCTGTTGCTCGATGCCGACGCCGCCCGCGCAAAATAGCCCGACGCTCCCACCGGACCCCCGCAATACGCCGCGCACCCCAGCCGCACGTGCCACGACAAGCCAACTCGCCCCCACCTGCGACAACAAGAACCCGAACTCCGACAACTTCGGATTCAAAACGGCCTCCAAGTGCCACTGGCGGCTTGCCCGCCAGTGCG
>CAZBDZ010000047.1:0-28385 GCA_964490785.1 uncultured Phycisphaeraceae bacterium | reverse complement strand
ATGGTCATCAACAACGACCCCTGCTACGCCTACCTCCAGGAGTCCAACGCCGTCAGCGATCAGAAACTCGTCATGGCCCACGTCTACGGCCACGCGGACTTCTTCCAGAACAACTACTGGTTCAGCAAAACCGACCGCAAGATGATGAACACCATGGCCAACCACGCCACCCGCGTGCAGCGCCACATCAACAAGCAGGGACACGAGACCGTCGAGGCCTTCATCGACGCCGCCCTCACCATCGAGCACCTCATCGACCCCTACAGCGTCTTCAGCGCCGCCGGCGAGCCCGCCCCCCGCGGCGACAGCGCCGTCTTCACCCCCGCCAAACTCCCCGCCAAGGACTACATGGACCCCTTCGTCAACCCGCGCTCGGAGATGGAAACACAGCGCAAGAGGCACGAAGAGAAACGCAAGGCCTCCAAGGGCCGCCTCCCCGCGAAGCCCACGCGCGACGTCCTGCACTTCCTCATGCACCACGCCCCGCTCGACGACTGGCAGATCGACATCCTCTCGATCATCCGCGACGAGGCCTACTACTTCGCCCCGCAGGGAATGACCAAGATCATGAACGAGGGCTGGGCCTCCTACTGGCACTCGAAACTCATGACCGAGCACTTCGTCGAGGCCTCCGAGATCGTGGACTACGCCGAGCAGCACTCGGGCGTCGTCCACATGCCCCCGGGAGGCTTCAACCCCTACAAAATCGGCATCGAGATGTTCAAGGACATCGAGCGCCGATGGGACAAGGGACGCCACGGCCCCGCCTGGGACCGCCTCGAAAACCTCGGCGAACGCGAACGATTCGACGACCGCTCCATGCGCGGCCGGGAGAAGATCTTCGAGGTCCGCCGCATCTACAACGACGTCAACTTCATCGACGAGTTCCTCACCGAGGAGTTCGTCGAACGCCACCAGATGTACCGCTACAAGCGCGACCCGCAGACCGGCGAGATGCGCATCGTCAGCCGCGACTGGAAACAGGTGAAGCAGAGTCTCCTCTTCCAGATCACCAACATGGGACAGCCCTTCATCCACGTCCTCGACGCCAACTACCAGAACCGCGGCGAACTCTACCTCGGCCACCAATGGAACGGCCTCGACCTCGACCTCGCCAAAGCCGGCGACGTCCTCAAGGCCCTCCGCACCATCTGGGGCCGCCCAGTCCACATCGAAACCCGCCTCGACGAGGAACGCATGCTCTTCAGCGCCTCGGAACCCGAGGGCCAGATCAAAAAAGAGAAGATCAGCGAACGGACGGCCAGGCCGGGGAATGAACTGGGGTAACCCTGTGCCGCCGGCGGCTTGCCCGCCTCTCCAGCCGGTGCCCTTGCTATCGCCCCGCGCCACGGAATCCCCGTCCGCATGTAATCGGGGCCGTGCGCCCCGCCTCGTTGCCTCGATGCCTCCTCCCTCCTGCCTCTCTTCTCATTAATTCCTGGGCGCATATCCACCTTTGCGCGCGCGCCGGCGGCGCGCGCCGCCCTCAATTCCGACCCCTTCGCACAATTCTCTCAACCCCCGCAGGCACAAGCACTTGCGCCAATTCCCCCGACCCGCATCGACCGGCTTTGCGCGCGCGCCAACGGTCCAGAACGGGAATTACAGCGGGCCACCTCGCCGGGCGAGGACCCGCCGCACCGTCGCGATCGACCTGCAGGCGAATCGCTTCGACGCAAACAGCCCGGCAGCCCGCGGCGGGGCCGTTCCGCCGACCGCGCTCAGCGGACACTGAGCACACCCAGCGGCCGGGTCAGCCGGGCTTACCCCCCGGCGGCCGCACGTTTCAAACCCATGCATGGGTCTTCGCCTTCCGCTGCCTCTTCCTACCACTTCTACTGCCTTCGGTGGGACGGTCGCCGCGGCGACCGTCTCTACTCCTTCTACTGCCTTCGGTGGGACGGATTTGCAATCCGTCTCTACTCCTTCTACTGCCTTCGGTGGGACGGTCGCCGCGGCGACCGTCTCCCCCCTCTACTCCGCCAGTACCATCCCATCCCGATGCTCACCCTCGCCGCATGGCTTCACGACTGGAGCCCCTTCGCCATCCGCCTGACCGAGACCTTCGGCGTGCGCTGGTACGGGCTGTCCTACGTCGCGGGCTTCATCGCCGCCTGGATGATCCTCCGCGCCCTCGCCGCCCGCAACTTCATCCTCGTGAAGCACGAAACCGTCGGCGACCTTATCTTCGCCGTCGTCCTCGGCACCCTCCTCGGCGGACGCCTCGGCTATTGCCTCGTCTACCGACCCGAACTCTTCATCGACTTCCGAACCACGTTCCCCTTCTGGGGCGCCCTCGCCCTCACCGAGGGAGGCATGGCGAGCCACGGCGGGATGATCGGCATCACCGTCGCCTGCCTCTGGTTCGCACGCAAGCACCGCATCCCCGGCCTCCACGTCATGGACGGCCTCGCCCTCGTCGCCCCCATCGGCATCTTCCTCGGCCGCCTCGCCAACTTCGTCAACGGCGAACTCCTCGGCAAGATCGTCGCCATGCCCGGCGAGCCGGCCCCCTGGTGGGCCGTCAAGTTCCCTCAGGAACTCCTCGAGAGCCATGCCCCCGCCCTCACCGACGATCAATCGCTCCGCCTCACCGAGCTCGCCGCCCGCGTCGCGCACGAGGGCGACGACCAGTGGGCCGCCATCCACCGCCTCATCGACGCCGTGCAGGCCGGAAACCGCGAGATCATCGCCGACCTCGCCCCGCTCATCAGCGCACGCCACCCGTCGCAGTTGTACCAGGCCTGGGCCGAGGGAATCATCGTCGGCCTCGTCCTCTGGCTCCTCTTCGCCCGCCCGCGCAAGCCCGGCGTCATCACCGCGGCGTTCTTCATCACCTACGGCATGGGGCGCATCGCCACCGAGTTCATCCGCCTCCCCGACGCCCACCTCGCCGTGCAGCGATTCGCGGGGCTTTCGCGGGGGCAATGGCTCAGCGCCCTGATGGTGCTCATCGGGATCGCGCTCTGGGGCTGGATTCTGAGGCGTTCGCGCCACACGCCGATCGGTGGATGGGCGATCAGGGGCGCCTGAAGAACCGCCCTTATTTCAGCGCCTCGTTCAGCGCGTCGCGGAGGTTCCCCTCGTTCGTCAACCCGATGAACTTCTTCGCCAGTTGCCCGCCTTTGAAGATCATCACCGTCGGGATGGCCGTGATCTTGTACTCGACCGCCACGTCGCGGTTCTTGTCCGTGTCGAGTTTCCCGACCTTCACCTTCCCCGCAAACTCGCCCGCGATCTTGTCGATCGTCGGCCCAAGCATCCGGCATGGCATGCACCACTCGGCCCAGAAATCCACGAGCACGGGGATACTCGACTCGATCACCTCGCTCTTGAAGTTCGCATCGGTGAACTCAACCACATTCGCACCGGCCATTCAGACTCTCCTTCCGCATCCGGCCCGTTCCAATGGCCGAGGGAGGTGGATACTAGCAACCCCGCGGACGCCCCTTGCCGACGGGCTTGCCCGCCGGTTTGGGGCGGACGCGATCACCGCGATCGTTCATGCACACGGCTTGGAGGCCGCCACAGGCCGCGCGGTTTCGAGAATCCCAGGCCTACCGGGATTCCTTCATTTTCTTCAGCAGTTCCGCCTCGCGGTCGGCGTCGATCCCCGCGCGCATCTTCGCGGTCCGCCGCGATTCAGGGAGCGTGTTCCACCAGTCGAGCGTCGCCTTGCACGTGTCGAGAATCGGGCGGAAAGTCAGACCCGCCGCTGCGGCTTTCTCGCATTTCCACTGGTGGAACCCGGCCATCTCGCCTTTGGGCGGGATCCACACGGGCATATGGCCCCACGGCGCGACCTGCTGGGATTCCAGGAACTCCGCGCTCGCCCACGTGAATGTCGCGTCGCTGCCCGACGCCGTCTTGCACGCCTCCAGCACCTTGCCGATGGTCAGCCCCGTCTGCGGGCCGAGCGCGTTGAACACGCCGGCGATGCTCTTCTCGATGCAGTGGACGATCCACTCGCCGAGGTCGCGCACGTCGATGATCTGCACCGGATCGTCCGCATTGCCGGGCGCCAGCACCTCGCCCCCCTTCGCGACGCGCACCGGCCAGTAGGTGAACCGGTCCGTCGGATCCCAAGGCCCGACGATCAGCCCCGGCCTGATGTTCGCGACGCGCCCGGGCAACGCCGCCTCCGCCGCCTGCTCGCACAGCGCCTTGAGCGGGCCGTAGTTCTCGAACTGCGCCCCCATCTCCTCGACGGTCGGGTCCGCCATCGTGCCGACCTCGCGCGATTCATCGCCCCACGGCCGGCTGTTGTCCTTGTACACCGATACCGACGAGATAAACGTGTAGTGCTTCACGCGGCCCTTCAGCAGTTCCGCGCTCGCTTTCACGATCCGCGGCACGTAGCCCGACGTGTCCACCACCGCGTCCCACGTCCGGTCGCCTTCAAGACCGGCAAGCCCCTTCGGCGAACTCGGATCGTCGTCCACCGCGTGCTTGTCGGGGTCGCGGTTCCCGTGGATCTTCTCGAGGTCGGGGAAGACCGGTTCGCCGTAGAGTTCTTGCTTCTTCTTCTCGGTGCGCCCGCGGTTGAACAGCGTGAGCGTGTGCCCGCGCGCGAGCGCCGCATTCACGACCGCCGGCCCGAGGAAGCCCGTCCCGCCGAGGATGAGAATCTTCAGCCCCTTCCCCCCGCCGATCGGCGCGGCGTCCCCTGCCGCCCGGACCCTCGGGACCGATCCGAGCGCCATCGCCGCCCCGGCGGCCATCGAGAGTCGGACGAAGTCGCGGCGGGTGGTCGGGGGCATCAACAATCTCCTTCTTCGATGCGTAACGGCCGGGCGTCGGCACCGGCGCGCTTCGACACGTTACCGCCCACCCGCATCCGGAGTTTCGGACCGACGCGGATTCCGCGCACAACCGCACAATCCAATGAAAGTGGTTGCCCCGGTCTCGCTGGCTTTGCAGCGAGGCCGGGGCATCCGCCACTTCCTGAGAGCCTTCCGCTACAACCTTGCCATGCCCGCCCCCGAAACCCCGCCGCGCAGGATGCTCGACCGGCTCGTCCTTCTGCGAGCGGGCGAGGGGCTGCCCCTGCTCCTGTCGGGTCTCTACTTCTTCCTCGTCCTCTTCTCTTACTACCTCCTCCGCCCCATCCGCGACACCTTCGGCATCCGCGGCGACATCAAGGACCTCCCCTGGCTCTGGACCGGCACAAGCACCGCGATGCTCCTCGCGACGCCGATCTTCGCGTGGCTTGTCTCGCGCCTGCCGCGGCGACGCTTCATTCCGCTCACCTACCGATTCTTCGCGGCGAATATCGCGCTTTTCTATGCGGCCCTGATGCTGCTCCCGGCGGGCGCGCACGCCGCCCTCGGCTACGCCTTCTACATCTGGCTCAGTGTCTTCAACCTCTTCGCCGTCTCCATCTTCTGGGGCTTCATGGCCGACATCTTCAGGCCGGAGCAGGGCGTACGCCTGTTCGGCGCGATCGCCGTGGGCGGCACGCTCGGCGCGATGGCGGGGAGCGCGGTCCCGGCCCTGATCGCCGAGCGGATCGGCGCCCTGCACCTCATGCTCCTCTCCGCCGCGACACTCGAAGCCGCCGTGCGGTGCGTCTTCTCGCTCGCGCGGCGATTCGGGGTGTCGGGCGCCCGCGAGTCTTCCTCCACGACGCGAGAACCCACCCACTCCGTCTGGTCCGGCTTCGTGCTCATCGCGAAGTCGCCCTACCTCCAGTGCATGGCCCTCTACATGCTCTTCTTCACGATCACCACCACCTTCCTCACCTTCGAGCAGCTCCGCCTCGTCAAGAGCGCCTTCGAGTCGAACGACGCCCGCACCGCCGCGTTCGCGCGCATGGACCTCGCGGCGAACTCGCTCGCCCTCGTGGTGCAGACGTTCATCACGGGGCGATTCGTGCGGCGGCTCGGCATCGGCGCCGGGCTGCTGCTGCTGCCGTTGCTCACGATGCTCGGCTTCGCCGCGCTCTGGGCCGGGCCGGGCGCGGGGTGGCCCGTGCTCGGCGTGTTCACGGCGTTCTACGTCTCCCGCCGCGGACTGCACTTCGCCGTGGACCGCCCGACGCGCGAGATGCTCTATACGCCGCTCGGCCCAGATGCGAAGTACAAGAGCAAGTCCTTCATCGACACCTTCGTCTACCGAGGCGGCGATCTCGCGGGGGCGTGGATGCAGGCGCTGACCGCTGTCGCCGCGAACGCCTCGGCCATCGCGATGGGCATCTGTGCCGCGTGGATCGGCGTCGCGGGAACGCTCGCCGTCATGAACACCAGAGTCCGCCGCACCTTCGTCCGCCCTGGCTGAAGCCGTCATACGGATCATCTTTCATTCTCGTACAGGTCGACCACGGGATTCGCTGCGGCGACCCTCCGCTCATCCCGGGCGTGCGCGCGATTGGCCGACGATCCGTATCAGATCGGAGCGCCCATGCAAAGCGTCCGGACCTCGTCTTGCCGCCTCATCACCGTCGTTTCGTCCACGGCGGAGATCGTTATGTGCCCCAGTTTCCGCCATTCGCGCGGCTCCTTGCCGTAGAGGTGGACGTGCGCCCCCGGCAGGCGGAGCAGGAGTTCCCGCTCCGGCACCGAGCCGATCAGGTTGAGCATCGCGCTGTGCCCGCGCCCTCGCGTCGAGCCCAGAGGCCAGCCGAGGATCGCGCGCAGGTGGTTCTCGAACTGCGAGCACTCGGCCCCCTCGATCGTCCAATGCCCCGAGTTATGCACGCGGCAGGCCATCTCGTTGGCGACGAGGCGCCCGCCGCGCTCGAAGAACTCGATGCACAGGACGCCGACGTAGTTCAGTCGATCGAGGACGCGGTGCGCGGCGTCCTCCGCCTGGTGCTGGAGCGCGGGCGACAGGCGCGGCGCCGGGGCAATCGAGAGGCGCAGGATGCCGCGCTCGTGATGGTTCTCGATCAGCGGGTAGAAGGCCGTGTCGCCGTGCCGGCTTCGGACGGCGAGGATCGAGACCTCGCGCTCGAAGGCGATCATTTCTTCGAGGATCAGAGGCACGCCGCCGAGGATGCCCCAGGCTTCGTCGAGATGGGTCGTGTCGCGGACGACAAACTGTCCCTTCCCGTCGTAGCCGAGGCGTCGCGTTTTGAGGATCGCGGGGAGGCCGGTGTATGCCGCGCCGCGCTCCAGGGCTTCGCGCGACTCGATGGCGACGAAGCGCGGCGTGGGGATGCCGAGCGAGTGGAAGAGGTACTTCTCGGTGAGGCGCTCCTGGGCGGCGGCGAGGGCGGCGGCGCCGGGATGGAAGGGGGCATGATCTTCGAGGTAGCGCGCCGCCGAGGCGGGGACGTTCTCGAACTCGACGGTAACAACGTCGGCGCCGCGCGCGAGGCGGCGCAGGGCGGTCTCGTCGTCGTAGAAGGCCGCGATCGACTCCGCGACCTGCGACGCGGGGGACTCTCGATCCGGGTCCAGCGTCCGGCATCGCGCGCCGAGCGGATACGCCGCGAGCGCCATCATGCGGCCCAGTTGCCCCCCGCCGAGGATGCCCACGATCGGCCCGGTCATGCGGACTCACCACGGAGGACACGGAGTAGAACTCGGAGTTGATGCATGGCTCGGATTACCGGCGTTTTGGGGGAATCCGCGGATTCGGGTTTCTTAGAACGTCCTTTGTCTGTTTCGATCGGAAGGCCTTGAGCGCGCGGGCGATTCTCGGGTGGTCGTGGGCGACGATCGCGGCGGCGAGGAGGGCGGCGTTGATCGCGCCAGCCTTGCCGATGGCGAGGGTGCCGACCGGGATGCCCGCGGGCATCTGCGCAATCGAGAGAAGCGAGTCCAAGCCCTTGAGCGCCCGGCTCTCCACCGGCACGCCCAGCACGGGCAGCACGGTCTTCGCGGCGCACATCCCCGGCAGGTGGGCCGCCCCACCGGCGCCCGCGATGAGGACGCGCAGCCCCCGCGCCTCCGCATCGCTCGCGTACGTGAAGAGCAGATCCGGCGTGCGATGGGCCGACACGACGCGGACCTCGTGGGCCACGCCGAGTTTCTTCAGCGTGTCCGCGGCGTGGGACATGGTCTCCCAGTCCGACTTGGACCCCATGATGATGCCGACGAGGGGGGGCATGCCCGAGTCAGTTTACCGCCCCCTTCGCATGCCCCTCCGCGAAGCGGTCGGCGATGCGGAGGGCCCGCAGCATCGAGACCTTCTTGAACTGGTGCGGGGCCATGCGGCGGAGGATGTTGTCGAGCATGCGCACGGCCTCGAGGACATACGGCCCCTTGTTCAGCATGACGCACTCGGCCCGCTCGCCCATCGCGGCATCCGTGATCTCGGCCCGCGAGGGGAGCCCCTTCTTCGCCAGCGATTCGAGCACCTGCGTGGCCCAGATCACGGGCAGGTGCGACGCCTCGCACATCCAGAGGATTTCCTCCTGCAACTCGGCGAGGCGCTCGTAGCCCGCCTCGACGGCGAGGTCCCCCCGCGCGATCATGACTCCGGCGGCGGGAGCGTGCATCGCCGCGAGAAGGAGTTCGGGGAGGTTCTCGAACGCGCGGCGGGTCTCGATCTTCAGGACGAGGGCCGGGCGGTGCGGACCGAGGTCGGCGAGGCGGTGAAGCAGTCCCTCGGCGTCCGCGGCGCGCTGGACGAACGAAAGGCCGATCATGTCCGCGTGGGCGGCGACGAAGGGGAGGACGGCCTCGTCCTCGGGGGTAACGGAGGCGATGTGGAGCGCGGTGTCGGGGAGGTTGATGCCCTTGTCGGCGCGGAGTTTCTCGCCCGGGGCCTCGCGGGGCGGGGCGTGGGTGATCTCGGCGTCGATGCGGCCCGCGGCGGCGTCCACCGAGCGGATCACGCCGCCGATGCGCCCGTCGTCGAGCCAGACGCGCTCGCCCGCGCGCGCGTCGGCGAAGACTTCCGGAAGGGTGCAGCCGATCTCGGCGGCGTGCAGCACCTCGCCCGTCGCGCCGCGGATCGCGTCGCACCCGACGGCGAGTCCCCGCCGGATCACGAGCCGATCGCCGCGGTTCAGGATGATCTTGTCCTCCGGGGAGGCGAGCGGCCCCGTGCGCACCTTCGGCCCGCCGAGGTCCATCAGCACCTTGCAGGCGAACCCGCTGGCGCGCTCCGCGGAACGGAGGTGATCGATCATCCTCGCCCACGACTCCGCGTCGTCGTGGGCGCAGTTGATCCGCATGACATCCATGCCGGCCTCGACGAGGCGGCGGATGAGGGCCCGGTCCGTCGCCGCCTGCGAGGGCATGGTGACCATGATGCGCACGCGCCGCCCCTCGCGCGCCGGGCCGAGGAGCGCATCGGTGCGCGCCCCGAGCAGGGCCCGGCCCTCGTCCATCATCAGCGGCGGCGGCGGCTCATCGCCGGGCTCCGCGATCCGGCCTGCCGATCGAACCACGCGGAGCACGGCGTCCACCGCGGCCATGACATGAGATTCCGCGCGACCCAGCGACGACAGCCCCACCCGTGCGAGGCGCGCCTGCAACTCGCGCTCATCCCGGCGGCGGAACGCGAGGTAGTGCAGGAGGTTTCGTGCGCTCGCCCGGCGTTCGGCGGGACAGGCGTCGACAGCCGCGCCGCAGTCCCGTTCAAAGGCGACCATCTCCCGCCGAAGCGAGGTGAGTTCCGCCTCGATGCGCTTCAACGGCTCCGCGACCTCCCGCGGCTCCGCCGACACTGATTCGTGGACAGCGCTCATGCCCGATCATCCCGGCCTGCGAGTCCGGATCAACCCCGTCGTTGCAGATCGAGGAAAAACCCCTGCGCCGTGGCGAGTCCATCAAAGGCACTCGGCCCCGAACGCGGCCAGCGCCGCCGTGATGTCGCTGAAATCCACGTCGCCGTCCTGATCGCCGTCGCCCGCGGGTCCGGGAGAGCCCCAGTGCGCGAGCGTCGTCGTGATGTCCGTGAAGTCCACGCGGCCGTCGGCGTTTGCGTCGCCCGTCAGGGGTCCGGCGAGACGTGCGGCGATGAAGGCGGCTGAGGCCATGCCCTGCGCGTTGAGCATGCAGGGAAGATCGTGCGGGCATCCCGTTTCGACGTAGTCGCAGGTGATGCCCAGCGATGCGAGGAAGTCGCGGTAGGCGCGATTCCATGTGAGATTCAACGCGACGACGAGGCGCAGGTCGTCCCGCGGGCTCAGTTCGGCCGCGTTCGCCTGGGCCCAGAACCAAGGTGAATACTGTTGAAAATACGCCTGGCTGTTCCCGAAGTTGTTCTTCGCCCAATCGGGGCGAATTTGGACGATCGTGTCCCAGTCGGCGAGCGAGCCGTCGTAGGCGATGCTCGCGGCGAACATGCGCGGGAACTTGGTGTAGAACTTCGGCGCGCCGAAGCCGCCCATCGAGAAGCCCATGATGGCGCGGGCGCAGGGCGTCGCTCGGGTGCGGAAGTTCGCGTCAACGTGAGGGACCAACTGGAGCGCGACATCGGTCTCCGCGGGCTTCGTGCCGTCGATCGTGTCGGCCCAGAGGCTGTCGAGGTAGCCGTTGGCGAAGACGATGATGACGGGGCCGATGATGCCCTGCTGGGCGGCCTGCTCGAAGTTCCGCGGGACGACGGTGTTGGAGGGTCCGCCCTGGCTGCCGTCGAGGCCGTGGAGGAAGTACACGACCGGGTAGCGCTGGCCGCTGGTGTCGTATCCCGGCGGGAGGTAGATGTTGAAGAGGACGGTGTTGCCGAGGACGGGGCCGATGAAGGAGTGCTGCTCGACGCGGCCCTGGAGTTGGGCGGCGGCGGGCCGACCGCCGGCAAGGAGGGAGAGGATAAGAACACATACGGTCGCGGCACGGTAAAGCATGATGAAATCTCTCAGCATCGGGGCCAAGGTGCGGGCGAACTTGTGCCGCGCCGCCCCTCCATCCGGGAGCGCCAAACGAACGGCCCCGGCCCGTATTGCGGCCCGCCTTGGAGCCATAGCCGGAGAGGTCCCGCCAGATACTGATTGAAGTACGAGGGCGTTTCGGCCCTCATTCGCAGAACTCAAAGGTGATGAGATCCGCCGGGCGCGGCTCCGGCTGCACTCGGATCATCCATCGGCGCACCTGCCCATCAACGACACGCTCGAGTTCGGCGAGGCCAGCGGCGAGTGTCACTGCATTCTCGAAATACAGCCGTCCCGCACCGACTTGAGAAAGCGGAATCGTTCGGCCATTCTGTCGCACCACGATCGAGACGGAGGCGGAATGCCCCCCGCCCGAGCCGCGCACCACCATGCCTTCATCTGATCCTGACATGCTTGCTCGCGCCCTAGCCTACGCCCGGAGCCGGGGTCTCCGGCTCGAAGAGCGTCTGGGATTCGGCAAGGATGGTACGGTCTGGAGCACAAGCGAAGCAACCGCGATCAAGTCGTTTGGTTCCCACGATCCGTTCGTGCGCGGGCCGTGTACCTGCGGCTCGCAGAGTACAGCGTCCGCGACGTGTGCGGGCATACGGTGCCGCAGATCATCGGTTCGGACGACTCGGCGTGGATCCTCGAAATGACAACCGTCCGCAGGGCAATCGCATTATTGCGGCTGCCCCGGTCTCGCTGGCTTTGCAGCGAGGCCGGGCGGCGTTGCAAGTGCGTCCCGGCCTTGCCGCGGACGGCAAGACCGGGGCACCCTCTTGTTAATGCGATTGCCCTGCAACCGTCCGGCCGCCATTCCTGCTCGACTTCGCGGGGGCCTACCTTGACGAAGCGCCCGATTTCGGGTCGGAAGTGCTGCAAAGCTGGCTCGACGAAAAGCAGGAGCAGTTCGGCGCTCAGTGGCAGCGCGTGGCGAGCATCCTCACCGCCTTGCGCCGCATCGGGATTCACCTGCTCGACATCAACCCGGGGAACATCGCCTTCTGAAGGCGGGTAGCCCTTGATTCGGCTGTCGCGAGAGTTAGTCCTGTGGCCGAGCAAGGTCGAGCAAGACGAGAAACCGCGGCACCCGACCGTCGGGCGCCGCGGCGTGAGACACCTTGTTGTCGCGCCGGTTACAGACAGGGCTGGCCGAAGTTGGCGAGCGTGGCCGTTACGTCGGCGAAGTCCACCGTGCCGTCGAGGTTGGAATCGCCCGGGCCGGTGGTTGGGTAGGTGCGTCCCCAGTTCACGAGGATGCTGGGGATGTCGGCGAAGTCGATCACGCCGTCGCCGTTGGCGTCGCCGGGGCAGGGCGGTGCGGGGGGCGTGCTGTTGGGGTCGGCGGGGTCGTAGCCGAGGTCGAGTTCGTCGCGGTCGAGGCCGCCGTCGCGGTCGCGGTCGGCGCCGATGCGTCGTTGGGTTCCGAAGGGGACCATGGTGTAGGTGAGTTCGCCGCCGGCGGCGGCGCCGTTGAGCAGGTCCACAGCGAGGATGGTCTCCGCGGCGCGGTCGGACTGGAAGACATCGCCGCCGAGGTAATACCACCCGCGCTGCAGGCCGCCCTGCACGCCCTTGACGACCAGTCCCACGGCGTTTGCGTTGGCGAGAGTGATCATCTGGTTGATGAGTGCGTTGGCCGTCGCGTTCGAGTTTGAATCAACGGTCGCCTGGCGGCCGACGCCGGCGTGGGTGTCGCCGCTGAAGGAGAGGAAGAAGGCCTCCATGTCGCGTCGTTGCTGGGCGCCGGCCCCGCCTGGGGGGAACAGGAACGGGGGCTGGGCGAACATGTTGGCGAGGGTGTCGGCGGTGCCGTCGTGGTTGTAGCCGAAGCCGCGGATCGAGTTGGGCTGTCCGCGGTTGAAGCCGACCTTCTCCTCCATGCCGCGGAGTTGGACGTCCTTCAGGCTCTGCGGCAGTCCTGGGGGCGAGTCGATCCGCTCATCGGTGCCGGCGGGGAGCGTGTGGCAGGCGACGCAGGTGAGGGCTCCGCCGAAGATCGGGGCCGTGTTGAACAGGGTCAGGCCGTTCTGCGCGTTGCCCGGCCCGCCGGTGACCGGCAGGCTTGTGCGGAGCGTGCCGTCGATGTTCCGGTTCGGGTTCGGCGGGTAGACGATCGAGGCGACGAAGTCCGTGAACTGCTGCAACTCCGGCTCTGAGCGTTGGACCGAACCCTGGAGATTCGAGAACGCGGCGTTGAAGGCGGCGACGTTCTCCTTGTCGCCGCGCCAGTGCATGGCGCCGTTGCCCACGATGCCCTGGAGCGTCTGCGTGACCATCGGCCCCTTCATTGGGTGCCACGGCTGGCAGAGGGCTTGTCGGCACGGCTGGTTCACGGTCTTCATGTCGCCGGTGGTCGCGCCGAGGTCCCATGCGAGTCCGTCCATCTTTCCGTCCACGTGGCACGAGCCGCAGGAGGCGTTGCCCAGGCCGCTCGTCAGGTGGGTGTCGTACAGGAAGGGGCGGCCGTTGCGCACCGGCGGCGGCGTCGGGTCGAAGAAGCCGACGCGCGAGGCCTCGGTCATCGTTGCGGTGTCCACTTCCGAGATCGAGTTTCCGAAGTGATTGAGGACGTAGAGCCGCGACGCCGACTCGCGCAGCGCGAGGCCCGTCGGCCCCTGCCCGACATCGAGACGCCCAAGCCTCGCGCCGTTCGGCCCGATGGCGATGACGTTGTTCGATCCCATCCCCGAGACATAGCCGACGGTCCCCGCGGCGTTCCAGACGATCGCCCGCGGGTCGCCGACGGATTGCTCGCGTTGCGCCTCCGGGATGCTGGAGGCGGTGTAGGTGAGGTGCGGGTTCAGGTCGTTGATGGTGCGAGTCCCGCCTGGGTTGCTCGGCTCAAAGGCTCCCATGTTGACGCGGAGGAAGATGCCGTTGAGGTTCTCCTCGAAGCGGACTTCGTTGATGGCGTCGGTGCCGACGGTGGTGATGCGGCCGTCGGCGCGGACGGCGATGGCCATGTTGATGTTCATCAGGCCGTTGGCGTAGGTCGCGCCCGCGCTGGGGTTGTTCGCGTTGATCATGGCGACATCGCGGTCGGCGAGCGTCCACGGGACGAAGGCCGACCAGTTGCCGATGTTGTCATCGAGCCATAGTCCCGAAGCGGGGTCGCGCTTCAGGATCAGCGCCACCGGCGGCGGGGTCGGCAGGCCGGGGGCGATCGGCGGCTCAAACGTGTTCCCCAGATTCGGCGGCGGATTCGCCCCGGCGTAGGGCCCGGCGGGGTTGGACACGACGGGAGGGGGGATGACTGTCGAGCCGTTGCCCGAGAAGAAGACGGCGGCGTAAACGGTCGTGCCGCCGGGATCGGTCGCCAGCATCCGTGGTTCGTCGGCTGCGATGGGAACGACCACCGGCGGCACGCCGAGGTTCGCGGGATCAAAGACCAGAATCTGGTTCGCCTTGGCGCAGGACACGAACACCCGCTGCGGCGTGCCGGCGAAGATGATGTCCGCGGGTCCGTCGGCCGTCGCCAGCGTCCGCACTACCCGGCCCGTCGGCAGGTCAACCACGCTCACCGAATCCGAGATGTGGTTCACGACCCACGCCTCGGTCTCCGTTCGCGCTCGCACCGAGACCGGATCAAGTCCTACCGGGATGGCCCCGGTCCATACCGGCGTGTCCGCCGCGACGCTGAAGACCTCGAGGCGGTTATCGGCCGTGTTCACCGCCAGCAGCGTCGCGCCCGAAGGCGTGAGCGCCAGCGGACTGACCTGCGGCGATTCCCAGTTGACGAAGCCGTTTTGCGCACCCGCGGCCCCCGCCGCCAGCGCCACGAAGAGTGCGGAAAGTCCAGCACGACGCCCCCGGCGGAACGATGAGTGAGCCTGCATCGGTCGCCTCTCCTTTTTCCCTAACCCACCCGACCATGGCGAATGGAACCCCAGCCGCCGGGACGGGATCAGGGGGACAACGCCCGTGCCTGCGAGTTATTGCCGCCGGCGAGTTGGGCCGAAACCGGGCGTTGAGTTCATCTCGGAACTCGTTTCACCGTTTCACCGCCCTTTCCACCGGCTGGCGCCGGTGGCAAACGGCGGTCGCCCGCTTCGCGGGCTGGGAGCCTGTGTGATTCGGATTCGTGGAAATGAAGGCGAGGCAGCATCCGCCACTTCCTCGCGGACTCGTCAGTGGCGGCTTCTTCGGAGCGCGGATTACTCCTGGAAAGCGTATTAGGTTTGCAAGACCCCGGTCTTGAACTCCTTCGAGTAGTCCCACCCGCTCGCCATGTCCAGGGCGGCGCTGAGTTCCTTGCGTGTTTCGTGGGGCTGGATGATGCGGTCGACCCAGCCGCGGGCGGCGCCGTGGCGGATGTCCTGCTGTTCGGTGTACGAGGCCGCGACGGCGGCGAGGATTGCCTTCTTCGTCTCCTCGTCGATCGACTCGCCCTTGCGCTCGCGGCTCTTTTCCTCGATCATCGCCAGCGTGCCCGTCGCCTGGCCGGCGCCCATGACGGCGTACCTCGCGCTGGGCCAGGCGTAGGAGAGGAACGGATCGAAGGCCCGGCCGCACATCGCGTAGTTGCCCGCGCCGTAACTGCCGCCGAGGATGACGACGATCTTCGGCGTCGCGGTGTTGCTCACGGCGTTGACCATCTTCGCGCCGGCGCGGATGATGCCGTGCTGCTCGCTCTCCTTGCCGACCATGAAGCCCGTCGTGTCGTGCAGGAAGATGATCGGGAGTTTTTTCTGGTTGCAGTCCATGATGAAGCGGGCGGCCTTGTCGGCGGAATCGTGGTAGATCACGCCGCCGATCTGGATCCCGCCCTCGGCGGGGCGCTGCATGGCCTTCTGATTGGCGACGATGCCGCAGGGCTTGCCCTCGATGGCGGCGTAGCCGCAGACGATGGTCTGACCGTACTCGGCGCGGTATTCGTCGAAGGCGAGGCCACTTGCTTGCGCGCGTGGCTCGTTGGCATCGACGATCGAGGCGATGATGCGGCGGATGTCGTACTGCGCGCCGGGCTTGTCGGTGAAGATCGAATAGACATCCTCGATGGCATGCGGCCTCGGCGGCTCGGCGTATTTCTTCTCCGGGAATGCGCCGCCCGTCTTGGCGACCAGAGAGCGCACGCGGGCGATGCAGGATTCGTCGTCTTTTTCGCGGAAGTCGATGGTGCCGCTGATCGCGGCGTGCATTTTCGCGCCGCCGAGGTCTTCGTCGGTGACGTTCTGCCCGATGGCGGCCTTGACGAGGGCCGGGCCGGCGAGGTACAGGCCGCTGCCCTCGGTCATCAGGAGGGTGTCGCACAGGACGGGCAGGTAGCCGCCGCCGGCGACGCAGTAGCCCATGATGGCGGCGATCTGCATGATTCCCGCGGCGGAGATGACGGCGTTGTTGCGGAAGACGCGGCCGAAGTCGTCGGTGTCGGGGAAGACGTCCTCCTGCAAGGGAAGGAAGACGCCCGCCGAATCGACGAGGTAGATCAGCGGCAGGCGCGCCATCAGCGCGATCATCTGGGCGCGGATGATCTTTTTGCAGGTCATGGGGAAGAAGGCGCCGGCCTTCACGGTGGCGTCGTTGGCGATGATCATGCACCGCCGCCCGGCGACCGGGCCGACGCCGGTGACCACGCCCGCGGCGGGGGCCCCGCCGTGGTCCGCGTACATTTTGTGCGCGGCCCACAGGCCCAGTTCGACGAACGCCTTCTCGTCGTCCACGAGTTTTGCGACGCGTTCGCGGGCGGTCAGGCGGCCCTTTTCGTGCTGGCGCTCGACCGCCTTCATCCCCCCGCCGAGGCGGATCTGCTTCTCGATCATCTGGAACTCTTCGTTCAGCGCCCGCAGCGGATTGATCGCGGAGGTGGCGGAGGATGGTGTCGTCGTCGTCATCGAAATCTCGCTGGTGAAGTGGACCGAGCAACCGAAGTCTACTGACTCGTTTCGACAAACAATCAGCCTCGTTCTTCGTGCCACTGGCGGCTCGCCCGCCAGTGCGGACCACCAAGGGCGAGATCGCGGCGGCGAACGCAACCGGCGCTCGCACTGGCTGACAAGCAGCCAGTGGCACAGGAGCAACTACGTTGCGATCCACGCGCCTGCCGCCGCGCACCGTTCCCCCCGCGTTGTCGCGCCGCAGAGCGTGAGCGGTACGCGGTCCTGCGCGAGAGCCCCCAGCACGGCGATGCACGCCGCCTCGCGCGCCTGCGTCGGGATGCCCAGTTCGTCCGTTGCGCGCAGGCTCCGCGCCGCCGCGGTGCCGAGCCGGCGCAGGAGTGCCCGGTTCCGCGCGCCACCCCCGGCGACGACGATTTCCGCGTCCGCGGGCAGCCGCGCCGCGATTGCCCGCGCGACGCCCTCCGTCGCGGTTGCGGCGAGATCGTCTCCCTTGAGTCGCGGCTGCCACGCCTCGACCCATTCCGCGGCCTCGTCGCCGGTGCCGAGCGATCGGCCCGATGTCGCCTGGCGCGCGAGGCGATCGCGGAGGTCGTTCGCGGCGTCCGCGTGCGGCGTGCCGCGCATCGCGGCGGCGCCGTCCTCGTCGAACGCGCGTCCGAGGGCGCGGCGGGCGACCAGGTCGAGCACATGGTTGCATGCGCAGACATCGAATCCGCGGATGCGCTCAACTTGCTCCATCATCCGCGTCTTCGCGGACTCAGGTGCGGCTTCTCCTGAAGTAGGGGGAAGCAGGGTGATGTTGCAGAACCCTCCGAGATTCACGATGGCGCGGGGCGTCGCGTCTCGGAAGAGCACCCAGTCCGCGATCGGGGTGATCGGGGCGCCCTGGCCTCCCGCGGCGAGGTCCGCGCCGCGCAGGTCGAAGACCACCGGCAGGCCGACGCGGGCCGCGATCGGCCAGGGGTTGATCAGCTGCCACGACGCCGGCGGCGCGTGGAACACCGTCTGCCCGTGCACGGCGACGAGGTCGGCGCGCCTGCCTTTCAACAGGTCGGCGACCGCTTCCGCGTGGAGTTCTCCGAAGGCCAGGGCCAGTCGCGCCACGTCGCCCGCCGTCATTGCTCCCTGGTCCGCCATTCTCCGCAGCCCCTCGCGCAGCGCGCCCAAGGGCCGCTCCGCGAAATCGACCACCCGCGCCCGCATCGCCGGCCCGTCCCCCTCGATCGCCACGAGCGCGCAATCAAGCCCGTCAATGCTCGTTCCCGTCATGCAGCCGACGACTGTTCTCGTTCGCGCCATGGAAGTTCAACCGGGTGCGACGGCCAGCGTAGCGAGTCTTCGAGTCGAAGATTCGCCGCGGCGGACGGAGTCGGCCGTGGCGGGTGCGGGCGGTCGCGGCGTGGCCGGCGTTCGGCACCGATTCCCTGAGGACAGGGAATCGGTGGCACGGCCGTGGCACCCGCCGGTTGCGCGGTCATCCTCTCTCATAGTCCTCCACGACCCGCTCGTAGTGCGCGCACGATTCGTCCAGCCCGCCCTCTCGGCTTCGTTTCACCCAGAGCGCCCGATGCTCCTCCATCAGGCTCGCGAGTTCCGCGGCGAGGCGAATCCGTGCCGGACCGCGCGGAAGGCCGCCCGGCTCGTCGAGGCATGCCCGGCTGACGATCGCCTTTTCCGCCGCGTGCGTCGCGATACTCAGGGTGTGCTCCAGTTCCGCCCGCACGAGCGCCTCAACTGAAAGGGCAGGGAGCCGATCGCGCAGGCCCAGCAGCCGCGCATGCACGGTCCGCCAATCCTCCAACTGTCCGTGCCGGCGCGGGTCCGCCGGCCGATCCTCCATTGCTCGATGCAACTCGGTGAAGAGCGCGTTTGTGTTTCTCAGTTCGGCCTGCGCCGAGAGTTCCGCGTCCGCACTGCCCAGTTCGTCGATCCACTCGCCCGCGCGGGCATCGCCGAGCAGCAGCGCGCCCGCGGCCGCCGGATCAAAGGGCCGGGCCGGATCGCCTCCGGTCCACGACTCGTGCGCCGCCTGGGCGATGCCCATGAGGCCGATCGGCCATTGCTGGCGATGCCCGCGGTCGCCCCAATCGCAGCAGAGCACGCCAGCGTCGTCGCCCGTCGCGCGGCGTGCCGCGGCCCGGATGTTGGCCGAGCGATTCGTGCTCCGCCCGGTGATGCTGAGCCAGGCACTTGTGCCGGGGCAGAACCACGGGCGCATCCCCGCGTCGCGCATCGCCCCCACCGCGCCGTCGAGGCGATCGAACGAATCCGCTTCGTATCCCCAGACCAGCGGCGTCGCCCCCTCCGGGACGAGGTTCGGCATCGCCGGATGCCGCCATGCGATGTCCGCCCAGAAGAGGCTGCGCTTGCCGTGGCGCTGCGCGATCTGGTCCACTCGGCGCAGCCAGTCGAAGTAGACCGCGGCGCGCCCGCGCCGCGCGACTTCATCGCGCGAGCGTCCCTGGCCCACGTCGAACGCCTCGTCGCAGCCGATGTTGACCAGTGCCGATGAGAAGCACGGAAGCAACTGTCCCAGCAAGTCGTCGATCAACGCGAGCGAGCGCGGGTCGATCGGGCACAGCGAGTGCGGGCCGGTCTTCGTGAAGGCGCGGCCGTCGTCGGTCTCGAAGGTCCACTCCTTCGTGCTCGCCGGGATTTCGGCCAGCGGCTCGTAGCACGGCAGGCGCAGCCAGCGATGCAGGTGTCCGAGGCAGTTCTGATTCGCCGCGAGTTCCACGCCGCGCTCGCGGCAGTAGGCGTCGAGTTCGCGGGCTTCCGCCGGCGTCATCGGCGAACAGCCGCGCCAGACGTCCTCGTGCCCGGCGTAGGCGAAGGCGTGCTCCGTGTACAACTGGAGATGATTCAGTTTCATCAACTCCATCCGGTCCACGAGTGCGCGGAGCGTCGCCATTGTGGGGATGCGGTCGCGTGAGATGTCGAGCATGATGCCGCGCGTCGCGACGGCGGGGCGGTCCTCGATGCGAGCGCAGGGCGCCTCCGGGCCGTGGACGCGGAGCCACCGGGCGAGCGTGGCCAGAGCGTGGCGCTCGCTCTCGGCGTCATTGCATTCGATCCTGATGCCGAGGGCCGAGTCGATGTGGAGCGAGTAGCCGGGGTGTGCGGCAGGGACGACTTCAATTGGAGTGCCCGTGTCGCGCCACGCCGCGCCGAGGATGCGCCGGGCCGTGGACTCGTTCGGGCCGACGTATCGCAAGCCCAGCGCCAAGGAGATATGGCCGTCGAGAGGCTCGATGCGGAGCGGCGTTGGCAGGAGTGTGGCCATGTCGGGCTCTACCCTAGGGCATACCCCATCGGCATCGTCGGGCGCTCGCCCCTTCGGCGCGTCAGAGGGTTGCACGGTCGGTTTCCGGGGGCGGCGCTCGAAGACTCGCTCTGCCCCCGGCTATTGAATGGCAGCCCTTCAGGCTGCATCAAGAGATGTTGATCCGTGCATCACACTCATCACGCCATCGCGCCCTCGGCCTTCGCCTCGATCGCGGCGGCTTTGTCGGCGAGGTGCTTCTTGGCCTCGCCGACGAGGTAGAACGAGCCGGTGATGCAGATGAGGTCGTCGCGTCCCGCGCCGCGCACGGCGACCGAGAGCGCCTCCTCGAGCGTCTCCGCGACCTGGCACATTTTCTGGCAACTCTCGTTGAAGCGGCGTGCGAGGTCGCGCGGGTCGGCGGCCCGCGCGTTGTTCTTCGCCCGGGTGAAGATGACCTTGTCGGCCCCGAGCGCAACCTTCTTCAACAGGTCATCGATGTCCTTGTCCGCCGCGCACCCGAAGACCACGATCATCGAATCGTAGGGGACGTGGGCCCCGATCGACTTCATCAGCGCGTTCATGGCCGGGGGATTGTGGGCCCCGTCGAGCATGATGCGCGGCTCCTTCCACACGAGTTCCATCCGTCCGGGGATCTGCACGCTCTCCAGCCCCGTGATGATCTTGCTCTCGGGGAGTTCAAAGCCGCGCTCGATGAGTTTGTCGAGGATGGCCAGCGTCAGGCCGCAGTTGTGCGCCTGGTGCTCGCCCGGCAGCGGGACGGGGATGTGCTCGAAGGTGACGCGCTCGGAGGAGAGGCCGACGCGCATGTGCGGCCCGAGTTGCGGGTTCGCCTCGAAGCGAAGCGAGAACTCGATGTCGTCGCCGACGACCTGGAAGAGCGCCTCGTTCTCCTCGGCGACGCGCCGCATCGTCTCCACGACTCCCTTGTCCTGCTGGAACGTCAGGGCCGGCGCGCCTTTCTTGAATATCCCGGCCTTCTGCTCCGCGATCTTGTCGAGCGTGTCGCCGAGGAGTTGCATATGGTCCCAGCCGATGGATCCGACCGCCGCGACCTCGGGCATGATGATGTTCGTCGAGTCGAGTTTGCCGCCCAGGCCGACTTCGATGACCGCGGCGTCCACCGCCTCCTCCGCGAACTGCGTGAAGGCGATCGCGGTCATGACCTCGAAGAAGGTCGGCACGCCGTGCCTCGGCGGGATCTTCTTCGCGGCGTTGTGGACGCGCCCCAGCAGGTCCGTCATCGCGTAGTGCGAGATCACCGAGCCGTTGATCTGGATGCGCTCGCGGAGATCGACGAGGTGGGGGCTGGTGTACATCCCGACCGTGTACCCGCATTCGCGCAGGCACTGCGTGGCCATGGCGCAGATGGAGCCCTTGCCGTTGGTCCCGCCGACGTGGATACAGCGGAGCGACTCGTGCGGGTTGCCCAGGGCCTCCATCATGTGGCGCATGCGGTCGAGTTTGAAGACCTTGGGGTCGATCCGTCCCGGGCGGGTCTGCTCGACGTTCAAGCGGTCAAAGAGCCACGCCAGCCCGTCGTGGTATCCCGCAAAGACCGCCTTCTTCTTCACGGGCTTGGGCTCGGCGATGACCGCCGCCTTGGCGGGGGGCTTCCCCCCGGCCTTGGACGCCGATGAAGTCTTCCCGGCCCGGGATCGGGCCGCCGTCGTGGTTTTGACCTTTGGCATGGAGAGGCACATTCTACGCCAATCGGGGAGAATCCCCAAAAACGATTGGCGATAATCGTCATAACTCGTTGGTCATCAGGGAGTTATGTGCGTTAGTGCCTACTTTACTATTGCCCGGCTCCCTCGACCATCAGTCGCTTCATCTCTCGCACCGCCTCGCGCATCCCGACGAACACCGCCCGGCTCACGATCGCGTGCCCGATGTGCAGTTCGGCCACTCCCTCCAGCCCCGCGATCCGCTTGACGTTGTGGTAGTTCAGCGCGTGGCCGGCGTTGAAGCGCATGCCCAGCCTGCGGATGAGCGCGCCGGCGGAACGGACCTTCTCGAACTCCTCGTTCAACGCCTTGACGAGGAAGTCGCCGCCCGCCTTCGCGTAGGCGGCGGCGTAGGGGCCGGTGTGGACCTCGCACACGTCGAATTCCGCGGCCTTCGCCGCCTCGACCTGTTTCGCCTCGGCGTCGATGAAGGCGGACACGATCATCCCGCCGTCGCGCAGGCACGCCACGACGTCTTTCAGTCGCGGCAGGTTCTTCGCGACATCGAGCCCGCCTTCCGTTGTGACCTCCTGCCGGCCTTCCGGGACGAGCATCGAGATTTGCGGCTTGAGGCCGCGGGCGATGGCGACCATCTCGTCCGTGGCCGCCATCTCGAGGTTCAGTTTGACGTTGATCATCGCGCGGAGGCGTTCGACGTCGTGGTCCTGGATGTGGCGCCGGTCCTCGCGCAGGTGGACGGTGATGCCGTCGGCGCCGCCGAGTTCGGCCTCGTGTGCGGCGCGCACGGGGTCCGGTTCGACGCCCCGCCGCGCCTGCCGGACGGTCGCCACATGGTCGATGTTGACGCCGAGTTGGATCATGGGGGAAGTCTATGCGGTGTCCGGCCCTTTTCCCCGTGAAGGGTTCCGGGGGGGGCGCCGGGCCCTCCCGGCAATTCCGTGCCGGTGGCACACTTTGACACATTCGCTGCGCCCCGCCTACCATTCTCTTATGCCCGAACGCAGAACGGCCAACATCTCCCTTTCCCCTCGCTGGCAGCGCTTCATCGCCGCAAAGGTCCGAGCCGGCCGCTACCAGTCCGCCAGTGAGGTCGTCCGCGACGGCCTGCGGCTGGTGGAGGAGCGTGATGCCCGGCACCAGGCCGCCATCGAGGAACTGCGTCGCCAGATACGAGTGGGCGTTGCGCAACTGGACCGGGGCGAGATCGTTGACGGGGAGGCGTTCTTCGACCGACTCCGCGCGAAAGGCCGGGCCGCGCGAAGGGCGCGACGGTGAACCGCTATTCCCTCTCGGCTGAGGCCTCGCGCGATCTCGAAACGATCTGGGATTACCTCGCCGAGCATGCCGGCATTAATGCCGCCGACACCATTGCGAACGCGTTCGAGGCCACCTTTCGCCGTCTCGCACGGCGTCCCCTGCTTGGCGGATTCCGGGTCGATCTGGCTCCGGAGCCATTTCGCTTTTGGCGTGTTCATTCGTGGATGGTCCTCTACCGACCGGCCCGGGGTGGAGTTCAAATCGCGCGGGTTCTCCATGTCTCCCGTGATATCGCCGAACTCCTTGGGCCGGATGCATGACCCACGGCCCGTGTCGTAGAATGACCGGAGATCGGACGCCTCCCATGCCCCTCACCCGCCGCCGGTTCAATGCGCTCGCCCTGACCGCCTTTGCGGGGTCGATTGCCGGTCCGATGCGACTCCTGGCCCGCGCCGATGCGCCGGCGAAGTACCTCTTCGACTGGCGGCCCACGGTCGGCTCGTGCTCCGTCGCCTTCGGCCAGGGCGGCAACGCGCTGCTCGTCTTCTCGGGGAAGGAGGCGATGCTCATCGACTGCAAGAACCCCGGCCTGGGCGCGACGCTTCGGCGCGAGGGCGAGGCCCTCGGCGCACCGATCCGGCTCCTCGTCAACACGCATCACCACGGCGACCACTCCGGCGGAAACCCGGCCTTCACCAAGGACGTGCCGCTCATCGCCCACGCCGCCGCGAAGCCACGCCTCATCTCACAGGCGGAGGAGATGCTCGGCCGGGCGGCGCGGATCGTCAAGCAACTCCAGGAGAGCGATCCCCCCGCGCCCGCGGAAGCCATCGACGAGGCGAAGGCGTTCGTCGATTCAATCGGGACCATCAAGGCCGAGGACTTCGCCCCGACGCGCGCCATCGACCAGCGCATGGAAGGCGACAAGTTCGGCGAGATCGAAGTCCAGTATCACCACATCGGCCCCGGGCATACCGACAACGACCTCGTCGTTTACTTCCCGTCCCTGAACCTCGTCCACATGGGCGACCTGCTGTTCCACAACAACTGGCCCTTCATCGACCTCGCCGCCGGCGCGACGACCGTCGGCTGGCAGACCTCGCTCCGCGAGATCATGGCGATGATCGACGACACGACCACGGTCATCCCCGGCCACGGCGAGATCACGGGCAAGGCGGCGCTTCAGCAGCAGATCGAGTTCTTCGACAAGGTCCGCGACGTGGTGCGGCACGCGAAGGGCGTCGAAGGCATGACCCGCGACGAGGCCGCGAAACTCCAGCCCGGCGCGTTCGCAGCGTACGGGTTGACGCAGATCCGCGAACGAACACTGACGGCGATCTACGACGAGTTGGAGCACGAATAGCGAGCGCGTTGAATCGGCAATCTGAGATTCCGAATCTGCAATCTCAGATCCGGCAATCGAGAATCATACGAATCCCACAAGACTTCCGGGCGGGGGCATCCGCCTCTTCGCTCGAAGACTCGCTCAGAAGCGGCTTCTCTGACGCCCGGAAACCATGTGGGATCCGTATCAGGCCAAGCACCACGCCCCGTCACCCATCAGGCCGCGCTCGGGACTCGCCGCCGGTCATACGGATCATCTTCCATTCTCGCGCTGGGCGACCACGGGATTCGCTGCGGCGACCCTCCGCTCATCCCGAGCGTGCGCGCGATTGACCGACGGTCCTTATCAGAAGTTCACGAGCGTCTCCCATATCCGCGGGATCAGGCCTTTCTTTGTCGTGCGATCGAGGTCGCCGTTGTTTTCGACGACCAGTCTGAGGTCGTACAACTGGTTCGACTGGACGGTGTTCTGATCCGTGATGTCCTCGGCCCGGCATATTCCGCTGAGCACGGCGACCTGATCCTCCTCGTCGGTGGTCCACTGGCGGCGTGCCTCGAGGACCAGGGTGCCGTTGGGCTTGACTTCGAGGACTTTGGCCGTGAGGCGGTCGGTCAGTTTGTCCTCGCGAAGGTATTTGGCGTCGCCCTTGAAGTTGTTGTCGGCTTTCAGCGAGAGGACGGGGAGATGCTCGGAGCTGGTCGGCTCGATGCGGGTTTCGAGCAGGTTGATGAGGTCGATGAACGCTTCGATTGCGAAGTCGTTGTCGTAGTTCTTCTTGCTCTCTCCCTTCTGCTTTCGGTCGAGTTTCTGGCGCTCGGAGATGACGATCGTCACCAAGTCCTCCGCCTGGAACTCGCGGGGCTTCGGCGGCTCGACGGCCATGAGGCTCACCTCGTTCAGCGGCGCGGAGGGCGCAACCCCGACCGCGGGAACGCCCTCGCGCGCCGGCCCGTCGGCGACCGGCCTTTCGTACAGGCTCTGGCCCGCCGCGGCCCATGACACCGCCGCCATCATCAGCACGCAACGAGCGCAATGCCGCATCATTTCTCGCCATCCTTTCCGCCCCCGTCCAGGCTCATCACGGCGACGCCCGCCCGCTCGACGCGCGCCATGAACTCGTTCTTCGATCCGTCGATGCGGAAGGGGATCACGTCGCCGCGGCGTGCGTCGGCCCGGGCCCGGGCCCGCGTCTGCACCTCGAACCCCGAGCGCACGGCGTGGACCGTCACCAACTCGTTCCGCTTCACGACGATCGGGGTGTCGAGCAACTCCGCCCGCAGCACCGTCCCCGCCTCGATCCGCGTCCGGGCCAGGCTTCCGGCGACCTCCTCGATGCGCTCGACGGGCCGCCCGTCGCCCGCCGGCATCCAGAGTTCCTCTTCGCCGAGCGCGGCGATCGGGATTTCGTCCTTCCGCTTCACCTTCTCGTGCAGCACCACGGCGCGGCGAAGCACCTCGGCCTCGGCACGGACGGTGCGGGTGTCGATCAGGCGGTCGCCATTCACGATCCTGCACGAGAGCACGACGCGCCCCGATGCCGCGCTCGACGTCGGCTGGACGACCACGTTGACGCCGGGGCGCGGCTCGTCGAGGAATGCGGCGTCGCCCGCGTCGAACAGCAGGCGCAGATGATCCGCCCCCACGCCGAAGAGCGACGCCAGCGAGGCCGCCGCCTGCTTCCGCACCGTGCTTGGACCGGACAGATCGACGACCTCCGGCCGCGCCGCGGGCGGCGGGGCGTTATCGCCCTGTGTCGCCGCGGAATCGGCGGCCCGGAGGCGCACGGCACACGTCGCGCCGCTCAGCGATATGCCGCTCATCTGCGCCCCCACCTCCCCGAGCGCCCGGCGAACATCCGCGATCGATACCTCGGTCCACGCGCGCCCGCTTGCCGCGTTTTCAGCATTCTCCACGACGACAACGTCGGCGAGCGCCGCCGCATCCTCTCCTTCCAGTGCCGCGATATCCCCGACACGGATCACGTCGCCGGCATCCACCGCGGCGACGGACTTCAGGCGCACCGATCCCGCCCGGCACCATGCGCTGCACGGCCCCAAGCACAGGATCAGGATGAACGCTCGCAAGGCTCCCATCATCCGCCGCCCTCAGTTCTCAGCACTCACCTCATCACCCATCACCTCATCACCCCATCACCCCATCACCCAATCACCCTCTCACCCCATCACCGGCTCAGATTCGCCACGGTCCGCAGCACTTCGTCCGCGGTGCGGATGACGTTGGAGTTCATCTCGAAGGCGCGCTGGGTGCGGATGAGTTCGATGAGTTCGCGGGTCGGATCAACGTTTGACCCTTCGAGAAAGCCCGATTGGATCCGTCCCAGGTTGCTCGTCGCCGGCTCGCCCGTGATGGGCGGCCCGGAGGCCCCGCTTTCGACGAAGAGGTTCTCGCCGATCTGCTTCAGCCCCGCGCTGTTCACGAACGCGGCGAGTTCGATCTGCCCCTGCTCGGTCGGTTCGCTCTCTCCCGGTTGGAGCGTGAAGACCCGCCCGTCGGCGTTGATCGTGATGGAGATCGCATCCTCCGGGATCGTGATGGTCGGCTGGAGCCGCCGGCCCTGGTCGTTCGCCAGCACGATCTCGCCGTCCTGGTTGAGCGTGAAGTTTCCGGCGCGCGTGTACCCGATTCCGTTCGCCCCGCGGTCGTCCTCGATCTGCACCTGGAAGAACCCGTTGCCGTCGATCATCATGTCCAGCGGCCGGCCCGTGTTGAGCGGGTTCCCCTGCGTGAAGTCCGTCTGCGTCCCCGACACGCGGACGCCAAGCCCGATGTACAGGCCGATCGGGCGCGTGTCGCCGTTGGAGTTCTCGACGCCGGGCAGTTCTTTCTCCTGGTACAGGAGGTCCTGGAAGTTCGTTCGGCTGCCCTTGAACCCGTCCGTGTTCACGTTCGCCAGGTTGTTGGCGATCACGTCAAGGTCGGTGTTCAGGGCCGAAAGACCGGTGGATGCGGAGTTGAGTGCGACAAGTGCCATGGGAGATTCCTGGAGGTTGCTGAGTGCTGCGAACCGGGCCCGGCCTGCGCTCACTTGAGTGCCCGTCTTTCACTCTGTGCCTTTCGCGTTCCGTCCGCCGTGGGGGACATTCGACGTCCTGCTGTTCTCCTATGTCACACGTCCCAGACCCGCGATCGCCCGGCCCATCATCTCGTTGATGTGCGAGATGACGGTGGTCGCATTCCCCGCCGCGCGTCCGGCGGCGCTGATGTCGTTCATGGTGGTGATCGGGTCTGTCGCCGACGCTTCGAGGAACTCCTGCATGATCCGCCCCGTCGCGGGCAGGCGGCTCAGCGGCGTGCCTCGCGGCGTCTTGAGGAGGCCGTCGCCCGCCTTTTGCAACCTCTCCGGTTCGCGCACCGTCGCCAGCGCCAACTGGCCGACCTCGGTGCCATCCTGCTTGATGACGCCGCTGGGGGTGATGTGTACGGGCTTGGTCGGATCGACGGTGATCTCCTGATCGTTGGCGTCAAGGAATGGATGCCCGCTCGTCGCCGAGATCAGCCGTCCGCCGGCGCCGAGCGTCATGCGCCCATCGCGTGTCAGTCGAAGCCCTTCCACCCCCTCGCCCTCGCGCACGACGAAGAACCCCTCCCCCTCGATTCCCACGTCCAACGGCTGGCCCGTGCGTTCCAGGGCCCCCTGCGCCAGCCGGAGCCGCATCGCCACGGGCATCACCCCGGCGCCGAGGCGTTCGAGCATCGCGTTCGAGGGCAGCGATGAAAGCCCGTCCTCCTGCCGTGCCGCGAGTCTCTCGCGCACGGCGAACACGTCCGGTTTGAATGCGGTGGTGCTCACGTTCGCCAGGTTGTTGGAAAGGGCGTCCTGCCGCGCCAGTTGCACGGACAGGCCGGACGCGGAGATGTACAGGCCGTAGTTCACATGTCAATCCCGAGCAGCGAGGCGAGGGACAAATCCGTTTCGTGCTCCGCTTCGACGATCGTCGGCTCCGCCGACTCGGCGTGCATCGCCGCGGCGACTCGCGCAAAGGCGATCAAGCGGCGCGCAAGAAGCGCACCATCAGGCAGCAATCGCGCTTCCTCGCACACATGCAGTTCCTCTGAAATCGCCGATCCGTGGCGCATCGGGGCCTCCTTGCCTCGCAGACAGGATTCCCCTCTCAACTGGCGTGCCACGCCAGGGCAATCGCATTATTGTGGCTGCCCCGGTCTCGCCGGCTTTGCGGCGAGG
>CAZBDZ010000046.1:0-28569 GCA_964490785.1 uncultured Phycisphaeraceae bacterium | reverse complement strand
ACTCGAACCTTCGACCCGCTGATTAAGAGTCAGCTGCTCTACCAACTGAGCTAGGGAGGCATGGGACCAGGCATCGCCCTGTTGGCGATACTTGGTCCACTGCTTGGACAGTATAGCAGGCCGACGCTGCCGACGACTCCTCGCAGGGCATTCGCATTTTTGTGGCTGCCCCGGTCTCGCCGGCTTTGCGGCGAGGCCGGGCGGGGTTGGAAGTTCGTCCCGGCCTTGCCGCGGACGGCAAGACCGGGGCACCCTTTTGATAATGCGATTGCCCTGCGACTCCTCGGGGCGGATGCCGAATCTGCCCATGGCATGGCAAGCCGTCCGCTCGTCTCTGCCGCCCACCGCCCCCGGCCCCCCGGGGGGCGGCGACGCCGGGGAAAGGGCGTGCCACGTGGCATGGGCTCATCGGAGAGTCGCCGTGGCGACCCAGCCCCTGTCTGAAAGAAACACGCCCTGGGAAGGGCATGCCACAGGCGGTGGCGTTCGTTGACAATTCGGGTAGTGGATGCTATTTTTCTCGTCTTCGCGGGGGGATGCCCTTGGGGGGTGGTTTGGTCTTGGTCCGCGTCGGTCGGCTGGGCCGCGGCGCTTTGTCAGGAGATTGCTTCCATGAACCCAGTCCAACGCGTAACACCCGGCCGTAAGCGTCGCCGGCGGTCCCATCATTCGCTGAAGGCGAAGCCCTCGGCGATGTGCCCGCTGTCGGGCATGCCGAAGATGCACCACCGGGCGTGCAAGCAGTCGGGTTTCGTTCGTCCGGGTCTGGTGATCAGCGTGCCCAAACTGGGGATCGGACCGAACAGGGACTAACAGGCCATGCGCATCGCCATCGACGTGATGGGTGGCGACCATGCTCCCGATGCCATCGTGAAGGGCTGCATCGAAGCCCTGCCGCTGATCGCGTCTGAGGATGAGTTGATCCTCGTCGGCGACCGTGGGGTCATCCAGGAGATTCTGCACGAACGGGGGGCCCGCGACCCGCGTCTTGTCATTGCGCACGCGTCGCAATCGATCGGCATGGACGAATCGCCGGTCGAGGCGGTGCGCTCCAAGCCCGATTCGTCGCTCGTCCGCATGTCGATGCTCGGGTCGTCGAAGAAGTCGGCGGTGCCGGCGGACGTGGTGATCTCCGCGGGCAACACGGGCGCGTGTGTCTCCGCCGCGACGATGTACATGCGCCGTCTCCCCGGGGCCCACCGTCCCGGCATCGCCTGCACGATTCCCAGCCTGAACGGGCCGGTGGTCCTATGCGACGTCGGCGCGAATCCGGAGCCTCGGCCGGCGCACCTGGCGCAATACGGCGTAATGGCCGAGATCTACGCCCAGCGCGTCCTCGGCATCGAAAAGCCGCGCATCGCCCAGATGAACATCGGGTCGGAGGAAGCCAAGGGCACCGGCATGATCAAGCAGGTTCGGGATATCCTCCGCACCGTGCCCGGCATCAACTACATCGGGTATGTCGAGGGGCGCGACCTCTTCGAGGGGGCGGCCGATGTCGTCGTGACCGACGGCTTCGTCGGCAACACCATGCTCAAACTCGCCGAGGGACTCTCGATCAGCATCTTCAAGATGCTCTTCCAGGAAATCCTCGCCACCGATCCCGAACTGGCCCTGCGCCTCGAGCCGGTGCTGAAACAACTGTTCAAGAAGAACGACTACCACGAATACGGCGGAGCGCCGCTGCTGGGCGTCAACGGCGTGTGCGTCATCTGCCACGGCTCAAGCGAGGCCCGCACCATCCGCAACGCCATCCGCAACGCGAGAGAATACGTCGCCGCGGGCGTGAACCACGCGATTTCCGAACGTCTGTCAGCACTTGAAGGCGTCTTCGTCGGGGCGGAGCGGAGCGACGCCGCATGAACCAGCACCGCCCTCACGCGCCGAGCACGCAGCGCTTCGGGGTGCGCATCGCGGGCACGGGGTCGGCCCTGCCCGAGAAGCGCCTCACCAACGCCGACCTCGAACGGATGATGGATACATCGGATGAGTGGATCGTCCAGCGCACGGGCATCCGCGAACGCCGGATGTTCGACCGATCGGCGGGGGATTCGTCCGAATCCCTCGGTACGCGCGCCCTGAAAGCGGCCCTCGCAGAGGCGCGCATGGAGCCTTCGGACCTTGATCTCGTCGTCGCGGCGACGATGACCGCCGACATGCCGACGCCCTCCGCCGCTCCCCTGATCGCGCACCTCGCGGGTTGCGGCACGACGGGCGCGCTCGACATCAACGCCGCGTGCTGCGGCTTCGTCTTCGCCCTCAACATGGCCCACGAGTTCATCCGCGGCGGACAGGCGCGCAGCGTCGCCGTCGTCGGCACCGACACGCTCACCCGCTTCGTGGACTACACGACTTACGGCCGGAACTCGGCGATCCTCTTCGGCGACGCCGCGGGAGCATTCATCCTCCGCGCTGACGACGATCCCTCCCGCGGCATGATCGCCCAGGCGATGCACGCCGACGGCGGGAAGGCCTGCCACCTCTACATCCCGACCCGGCGCGAGCACTTCTACAACCCCGCCGATTTCGACGAGCGCGGCGTCAACCGCGTCCACATGAACGGGCAGGCGGTTTTCAAGTTCGCGGTGTTGAAGTTCCCGGAGGTCATCGAGGAAACCCTCAGCAAGGCGTCGCTCAGCCCTGAGGACGTTGACCTCTTCGTGTGCCACCAGGCGAACTTCCGAATCATCGAAGCCGCCCGCGAGCGTTTCGGCCTGTCCACCGACGCCGTGCCGCTGAACATGGAGCATTACGGGAACACCGTCGCCGCCTCGGTGCCGATGCTCTTTGACGAGTTGCGCCGCGCCGGGAGGGTGAAGGAAGGATCGCTCGTCATGTTCCTCGGCTTCGGGGCGGGCCTGACGTGGGGAAGCAGCCTGTGGAGGATGTAAGGCGGGACGCGGTACGAATGTGATTGAGGGAGCGTCATGAGCGGATCGATCGTGGCATTGGGGCCGGGACAGGGGGCGCAGACCGTCGGCATGGGCCGCGCATGGCGCGACACAAACCCCGCGGCGACGGCTGTCTTCGAGGAGGCGGACCGAATCGTCGGCGCGCGATTCGATCGCCCCCTGAGCGAGATTTGCTTCGCCGGCCCGGAGAACCTCCTGAACCGGACCGATGTGGCCCAGCCGGCGCTCTATGTCGCGGGAGTGGCGAGCGCGCGGGCGCTGTGGGGCGATGCCCCGCCGAACTACGCCGCGTGCGCGGGGCTGAGCCTCGGCGAATACACGGCTCTGCACCTGGCGGGCGCGTTCGGCTTTGCCGAGGGGCTTGAACTTGTGCTCTTGCGGGGCAAGGCGATGCAGGACGCGGCGGAGAGCGTCCCGAGCGGCATGGTCGCCCTCATCGGCGCGGAACGCGATCAGGCCGCGACCGTCTGCGAACAGGCCGCCAAGGGACAAGTGTTAGTCCCCGCCAACTTCAATGCGCCGGGGCAGGTCGTCATCAGCGGCGAGATTCCAGCCTGCGACCGGGCCGTCGCTGCGGCGTCGAGTATGGGGCTGCGGGCGACGAAACTCGCCGTCGCGGGGGCGTTTCATTCGCCGATCATGGCCGCCGCTGCGGAACGGCTGGCGGCGGCGCTCGCGAAGATAGCAATCAAGCCGCCGACCTGCCCGGTCCTTTCAAATGCAACAGGGCGGCCGCACGAATCGAACCCGGGGGCGATCGGACGCGCCCTCGTCTCGCAGTTGACCAGCCCGGTATTATGGACGGAGTGTTGTCAGTGGCTTGCGGGCAACATCCGGGGCGAGTTTCATGAACTGGCCCCGGGAAAGGTCCTGTCAGGGTTGATGCGCCGCATCGACCGCAACATCAAGGTGATCAGCCATGATGAACCGAACTAACCCATTGGCGTCGATTCCCCTCTGGGCTTCCGTGCTTTTCCTCGGCCTTGCCGGGTGCGAAAAGAAGGAAGCGCCCGCACCGCAGGCGTCATCGTCCGGCGGCGTGGGGATGCGCTCCATCGGAGACGACGCGGCACCGCCTCGTGCGACCGCCGCGGACCTGAAACTCCACCCCAAGGTGCAGTTTCCCGACGAGCGGATTCCCGAGTCGCTCGAGTTGGCCCAGGCCATCGCCGACCTCGCCGGCGCGATTGCGGGCGGATCAGCGGACGCGCTGGACGCAATGATCTCGGCGCCGGATCGCGCGGTGCTCAAGATGCTCGTGGACAGCGGAGAATGGAAGCGCCGGTCCGACGCCGTGCGCGTCGTCCGCGTGTGCGTGTTGAATGAAACGCCCGACCTCCAGGTCGGGTTTGGGATCGAGGATGGAGCGGGGGCATTCCTGATGGGGTGGTCCAGCGCGGCGGGCAGCCAGGCGTGGAGTTTCTCGAACATGCCCATCGAGCCGAGGTTCGCCGGAGTCGCGAAGGAACTCGACGGCGCGGAACTCAAGTTGCTCGCCCTGCCGAGCGGAGTTCCCACCGCGGTTGCGGCCGTCGTCCCCGAAGAGACCAAGGAGCCCGCGGAGAAGAAGGACAACCCCGACAAGCCGGCCAAGCGAAAAGCCCCGCCGCCGCCGGCCCCCGGAACCCTTCGTCCGGACAAGCACTAGGAGACCATTTCGGGATCAGGCACGCGCCGAGACGCGGGAATCGCGGAGATGAAGCCTGTATTCGCCTTCAACCTCCGCGCCTTTGCGTATCTGCGTGAGGTCAATCGGAGAGTTGAGTTCGGCCGGCATGGCCTATGCACACGAATGGAGGGACTTGATTGGCATCGAAAGCAGACGGCGCGGGTGATCGGCGTGTCGCGCTCGTAACGGGCGCGAGCCGGGGGATCGGCAAGGCGATCGCGCTCCGCCTGGCGCGCGAAGGCCGACATGTCGTCCTCGTCAGCCGATCGGCGGGCCCGCTCTCCGAAATCAGGAGCCAGATCGAGATGGCGGGCGGCGAAGCGTCGTCCTGCCCCGCGGATCTGGGCGACCTTCAGGCGTGGCAATCGGCCGTGGAGAAGGTCGTCGACGAGCGGGGCCGGCTGGATATTCTCGTGAACAATGCGGGCATCACCCGCGATAACCTCTCCCTGCGCATGTCCGACGAGGAGTGGAATGAGGTCATCCGCGTAAACCTTTCGTCGGCGTTCGTCGCTTGCCGGGCGGCGGCGCGGGCGATGATGAAGGGCCGATTCGGGCGGATCGTGAACATCGCCTCGACCTCGGGCGTGGTCGGCAACGCCGGGCAGGCGAACTATGCGGCGGCCAAGGCCGGGCTGATCGGGCTGACCAAGACGCTCGCGCGTGAACTCGGGGGCAAGGGGATCACGGCCAACGTCATCGCCCCGGGATTCATCGAAACCGATATGACGGCGGGCCTCCCGGAGGCGGTCCGAGCCAAGGTGCTGGAGGGTATGGCTGTGAAGCGGCTGGGGCAGCCGGATGACATCGCCGAGGCTGTCGCGTATGTTTCGTCGGATGCCGCCGGGTTCCTGACGGGGCAGGTGATCTGCGTTGACGGCGGGCTGACGATGTGCTGAACCGCCGACCCTCACAATGGCCGACCGCGGAACGGTTGGAGCGGAGGGCGGGATACGGTATATTTGGGGCTTGTTCAGGCGGCATGGACCGCGTCGGAACCGACCCTTTGGAGACTGGGACGTGACAGAACAAGAGATTGAAGCAAAGGTGATCGACATCGTCGCGGAGCAGATGGGTGTCGACAAGGGCACCATCACGCGAAACACGTCGTTCGTGAATGACCTCAACGCCGACAGCCTCGACACCGTTGAACTGGTCATGGAGTTCGAGGACGAGTTCGAGACCTCGATCCCGGACGATAAGGCCGAGCAGATCAAGACCGTCGGCGAGGCGATCAAGTTCATCGTCGAGGCGAAGAAGGCGCCGGCCTGAGCCTGCCGGCGGTTTCGGCGCGCCATGAGCCTGAGCCCTGATCCCTCTCGCCAGTTCCCCGTGGTGGTCTCCGGCCGCCTCGCTTGCCTTGCCGCATGACGCACCAGCGCGGACAACCTCGAATCGTGATCACCGGGGCCGGGTGCGTTACGAACATCGGCCATGACGCGGAGCAGGTCTGGGATGCCATGATCCGAGGCCGCAGCGGCATCACGACCATCATCGAGGACGAGGGATTCCGGCGATGGGGCAAGGAGCATTGGCCCGTGCAGTTCGCCGGGGCCGTGCGGGGCTGGGACGAAACGAGCCGGCTGGACAAGCGCGACGTCAAACGGCTGGACCGTTTCGCGGTCCTCGGCATCTCCGCCGCCGTGGAAGCCGTCGGGCATAGCGGCATCGACTTCTCGAAAGAGAACCCGGAGCGTTGCGGCGTGGTCGTGGGGTCGGGCGTTGGGGGCATCCAGACCATCGAGCAGGGCGTCTATCTGCTTAACGAAAAAGGGCCTTCGCGCATCAGCCCGTTCACCGTGCCGAGGCTGATGGCCAACGCCGTATCGGGCGATCTCTCCATCCGGTTGGGGCTCCAGGGGCCTTCGGGTTCTCACACGACGGCGTGCGCTTCGAGCGGGCATTCGATGGGCGACGCGCTCCGCATCATGCAGCGCGGCGAGGCCGACGTGATGATCGCCGGCGGGAGCGAAGGGGCCGTCTCTCCGCTCTGCCTCGGCGCGTTCATGACCATGCGGGCGCTCTCGGCTCGGAACGACGCCCCGCAGCGGGCATCGCGCCCCTTCGACCGCGACCGCGACGGCTTCGTCCTCGCGGAGGGGGCCGGCGTCTTCGTCCTGGAGACGGAGGACCACGCGAAGAAGCGCGGCGGCGCGATCCTGTGCGAGTTGCTGGGCTACGGCGCATCGAGCGACGCCTCGCACATCACCGCGCCCGACCCGGAAGGAAGAGGCGCCACACGATCGATGACCCTCGCGCTGCGCGACGCGGGGCTCAACCCGGAGCAGATCGACTACATCAACGCCCACGGCACATCCACGCCGCTGGGCGACGCCGCGGAAGTCGCCGCCGTGAAGAAAGTCTTCGGCGGGCACGCTTTGCGATCGGCCGGGGGCCGGCTGCTTATGTCGTCCACCAAATCGATGCACGGGCACTGCCTCGGCGCCTCCGGCGGCGTGGAAACCATCGCCTGCATCGGCGCCCTCCGCCACGGGATGGTCCCCCCGACCATCAACTGCGACAACCCCGACGAAGGCTTCGACATGGACTTCGTCCAGCACGCCGCCCGCGACCACAAGTGCCGATTCGTGATGAACAACACTTTCGGCTTCGGTGGGCACAACGTCACCCTGATCCTCGGCCGATACGAGGCCTGATTCCGTGGCACGCCCTTTTCGCGGAGTCGCCGTGGCGACCCAGGGCGTGCGCCCTGCATGGGCTGGAAAGCCCATGCTACGCCGTGTCATCGCTGCCCGTGCAGAACTCTCCCGATTCGGTCGATAATTGGAGCATGTCGGCCAGCCTCGACCGCATCCTCGCCATTGAAGTCCCGATCATCGTCCAACTCGGCCGGCGCAGGCTTCCGCTCGGTGATGTCGTGTCGCTCATCCCGGGCGCCATCATCGAACTTCCCAAGGGCGCCAACGAGGAACTCGAACTCCTCGTCAATAACAAGGTCGTCGGCACGGGCACCGCGGTGAAAGTGGGGGAGAACTTCGGCCTCAGGGTTTCCCGGATCGGCGACGCGCGCAACCGCATCCAGGCCCTGGGCGGCGCGCCCTCCCAACCCGCCGCCCAGGTTGCCGCCGATGCCCCTTCCTCGGAAGACGACGACCTCGCCGCCCTCGCCGAGCAGATGCTCTCCGGGCAAACCTGAAACAAACGGATCCTTGTGCCACGCCGTTTCCAGGGCGCGCGCTCTCGTCATGGGCTGGAAAGCCCATGCCACGCCCTGGCCGCGGAGCGTTACCATCATCGCGTGCTCCGGGGCGGAAGGAGGCGACCATGCCGCGTCCGCTTATTGTCTTCCTGACGCTGTCCCTTCTCGTTCTCCCTTCCGGCGTGGAGGCGAGGTTGAACAAGCCCGCCAAGGGCATCGCCGCGCTGTCGTGGCTCGCGGGATCGTGGTCGGGCGAGCACGATGGCGGCATCATCGAGGAGCACTGGACGCTTCCTAACGGGAAAAGCATGGTTGGCATGGGCCGCCTTGTCGTTGACGAAAAGACCGTCTTCTGGGAATGCCTCCGCATCGTCGAGCGCGACGATGGCGGCATCGTCTACATCGCCCAGCCCGGCGGGCGCTGCCCCGCCGTGGAATTCACGCTCACCTCCGTCGAGATTGGCAAAGCCGTGTTCGAGAACCCCCGGCACGACGACCCGAAGGTCATCCGCTACGAACTCAAGGCCGACGGCAAGACGCTCTCAGCCGTGACCGAGGGCGACAAGCGCGGCAAGACGATCGTGCATGAGACCCAGATGATCCGCACAACGCTGATCCCCTGAGTCCGTGCCGACCTCCTACCGCTTCATGATGCCCCCGGGGCTTCAATGAAGCCGCCACTGAGCGAGTCCTCGAGTCAAACCCGGTCGTGGAGAGCGCGAAGTGGAGGATGTTCCAGCCCGGTCCTCGGCCGCAATCGCCTCCCGCGCACGTCCGGTAAGGCCGTTTTCCTACTCGGGAGCGGCTCGGCGCCCGACGAACCGCGTCCCGCCGCCCACATTAACGAGCACTTGGCGGATTCGCCTTGACGCGGGCGATTCCTGGGGCAGTCTATGGGGAGAGAAAGAGGGCACTTCCGATGGGTCGGCACAAACTGAAGATCACAATGTATGCAATGGCCGCGATGGCGGCGGTCGGCCTCGCCGCGATGATCGGCGGCGATTCTCGCCGCGACGCATCGACGCCGCATCAATCAATGCGCACGCAGGAAATCGCCTCCTACGGCGGAGTCCTGGTCCCGAAACGAGTCCGCATCATCCTGGGCTTCGTCCAGACCCTGCCGGCGTAAACCACAACACCACGCGTGCCACGCCCTTTTCGCGGAGTTGCCGTGGCGACCCAGGGCGTGCGCCTTCGACACGGGCTGGAAAGCCCGTGCCACGCCTCCGGTCGCCGCCCTATTTGCCTTCGGGGATGTACGCACGCTCCGTGAGCATGCCGGTCGGCGATGAGGTCAGTTCGTACAGAACGTACTCCCCGATTTCGCGCCGGAAGACGCGCATGCCCGGCGGAGCCTCCTTCTTGATCCCGAGCCAGGGCTCGTTCCGCTTCCGATCCATGAAGACGATCGCCTCCTTCCCGTCCACCTTAGCCATCAGGATGAGTTCGTGCGTGCTGATGACCGCCCCGTTGTACCCGTCGCTATAGGCCCAGCCGATCAGTTCGATGTTCGGCGCGCTCGCGATGAGCAGCCCCTGCCCGAAGCGCTTGGTCATGGTCTCGTTGAACGCCTCGTCGGTCGTGCAGACGAACTGCGGCTTGAAGCCCTTCGACGTGAGATTCGCGAACACGCCCCCCGCCGAGAGCCTGGGCGGCCCGCCCGAACTCCTCGGGCCGAGCATCTGCCACCATCCGACCAGCACCGCGATGCCGATGATCGCCGCGTACAGCAGGAATCGCGGGGCGATCGGGAACTTGAAGGACCGCGGTTTCGTCGTCATCGGAGCCGGCCCGGGCGGCTCGACCTCCGCCAGCGAGACGCGGATCGTCGGCGTCTTGAAGACGCGCTTCAGCCCCGCGTCGATCGCCCGGTGATTCTCCACGGTGCGGCGGAGCGCCTCCTCGGCGGAAAGACGCCGCTCAAACGCCGCGAGCGCGTCGCCTTCGAGCATGCCGTCGAGGTAGAGGTCGAGCGGATCGGGTGTGATGTCGGGGTTCGCGGTCATGGCGAACTCCTTTCGATGACGCCGCCGGATTCGAGCCGTTCGCGCACCGCCCGGCGGGCGCGGTGAACATGGCTCATCGCCGTGCCCTCGGGAATCGACAGCGCCTGCGCGATCTCCTTGTACGACAGGTCCATCACTACCCGCAACAGCAGGCACGACCGCGGCATTTCATCCAGAGCCCCGAGTGCCGCGGACAACTCGTCGTCGAACAACTCCTGCCCAGAATGGAGTTGTCCCTTGCTGGAGACCCCCCCGGCCCGCGTCGCGGGCTTCGGCGAGTTCGGCTCCACCGCGGCCGCGAACGACGAGTCCGCGAGCACACCGCGTTCACGGGCCATCCGCCTTCGTTCGTTGAGCGCCAGGTAGCGCACGATCTGCCCCATCCACGCCGGAAACGACGTGCCGGGGTCGAACTCGTGCAACTTCCCTAGCGCGACCACTGCTGCCTCCTGGACCAGATCTTCCGCGGCGGCGCGGTTCCCTGTAACCCCCACCGCGATGCACCACAGCGTCCGGGCATGCTCCTGCAGCCGCGCGCCGAACTCCGCCGGGTGCATGGTCCGCCCCGACCGGAGAGCCTCGACAGCCTGGGCCTCCCTGGCTCGCTTCGTGGCGTCCGCCACCGTGATGGTGATGTCAGGATCGCGTGAGGTCATTGCATCCGAAGCCGCTTGGAATACCCCGGTCTACAGATTGGAATCATTCCAAATCGTAGCACAACGCCCGGACGCCGAGGCCCGGCCCTTTCAGATCATGTGCAGGCCCGGTCGGCCCAGACTCCGTGCAATGGATCGAACGGCCTGCGGACATTGGGTACGGCATTGGGAATCAGGAGTCAGCCGACCGGTTGGATTGAGCCACAAGGGCTGCGGCGTGAGTGCGCCGCGCCGCCGGCTGTCTCCGCCTCACCCGTAATTGAGAGGAGATTCAGCATGATCCGTGGAGTGGTCTTCACAGCGGCCTTGGCGACAACGGTCTCCGGCGCGGCTGCGGCGCCCTTGGTTCGCTCGGCCGCGGGGGCTGATCCTGCAGCGATCCAGGCGACGGTGGATCAGTTCCGCGCCGACCTCGGCGGCGTGAACAACGGCGTCGGCGGCGGCCCGTTCGTCTCGGGAAGGCGCGAAATCAACTGGGACGCCGCGGGGCTTGACGCTTTCCAGTCGCCCACCCTCATGCCGCCCAACTTCTTCAACCGTATCCCGCCGCCGCCAGGCTCGCCCCGCGGCGCGGAGTTCAGCACGCCCGGCACCGGCTTCCTCGTCAGCCAGCGCGTCACCGACGGTACGGGAACCAACCTCCGCTTCGGCGACATCAGCCCCCAGTACGACGATCAGTTCCGGGCCTTCTCCGAAACGCGGCTGTTCGCCGTCGAGGGAAGCCTCGTCATGGACACGCGCTTCTTCGTCCCGAGCCAGCCGGGCGTCGCCGCGACGGTCAACGGGTTTGGCGTGGCGTTCACCGACGTGGACCTCGCCGAAACCACGATGATCGAGTACTTCGACGCCGACGATGCGCTCCTGGCGTCGCAGTTCGTGCCCGCGTTCGGATCGGGGCTGTCGTTTCTCGGCGTGTCGTTCGACGCGGGCGAGCGCATCGCACGCGTCCGCCTCACCCTCGGCAACACGTTCATGGGCGAGTTCGACGGCGACAACGACGGCAACATCCAGGATGTCGTCGCGATGGACGACTTCATCTACGGCGAGCCGATCCCGTCGCCGGGAGGGGCGGCGCTGGCGCTCGCGGCGACGGCCTTGATTCGACGCAGACGCACAAGGTAAAGCGGATCCCAAGTGATTCTCGGGTGCCACTGGCGGCTTGTCCGCCAGTGCGGAGGACGCTTGCGCCCGATCACGCAAGGTACGTCCCCAACAGCCGCACTGGCTGGCAAGCAGCCATTGGCACACGACCCCGCTCCTTGTGCGGCTTATTCGCCAGTGCTACGCCCTCGACCTTTCCTACTCCCGCCCGAGTCTGAACGACGTTCCGCATGACGCAACCCCATCCCCTTCGCGCCGGTCGGCGTTGAAAGACGCCGCCCCGGCATTCAACCCGGCGAGCGCATGGCCGCATGCGAGTCCGCGAGTCGAAGACGCGGATGCTCTCGCCCGGAGACCAAGCGGCCTCAGCATTATTGCGGCGCAGGCGTCGCGGGGATCTTCGAGAGCGCGACCTGCGCCTGCCGCGCGTAGTCGATGGCTTCGCCGAGAATCCGGGCCGCCTCCTGCGGCGCGTGGAAGCCCATCGAGTTTTCGGCGGCGATGTAGTCGCATCGCCACTGAGCCTTGCGCTGCAGGTCGCGGGCGGGCTTGAGGGCGTCGTCGGTCGCGCCGGCCTTTGCCGCGGCTTCGATGCCATTGATGACGTCCACGATCGCGTCGGTCGCGCGGTCGAGCAGGGCCTTGGTGCGGTCCTGGATCGTCTCGACGCGGGAACGGATCTCACCTTCGTCGTAGGGATGGCACGCCTGGCATGCGCGCGCGATGTTGAGGAGCGGACTGCGAACGTGGTGGCTGCTGACCTTGATCGCCCCCTCGCGGACGTACGGCATGTGGCAGTCGGCGCACGCGACGCCGCTGCGGGCGTGGATGCCCTGGCTCCACAACTCGAACTCCGGGTGCTGCGCCTTCAGGGCCGGCGCGCCGCTGGTCTTGTGCGCCCAGTCCTTCCAGCCGACCTCGTCGTAATACGCCTCGATCTGCTCGGCTTTGAAGCCCTTGTGCCACGGATAGGTCACGACCTTGCCTTCGCCCTTGAAGTAGTACTCGACGTGGCACTGCCCGCAGACCATGGAACGCATCTCCTGGCGCGAGGCGTCGGCGTTGGGGTCGTAGGGCTTCGTTCGCGGCGAGGCGCGCCAACGCTCGATGCTCGGAAGGTGCGGCGACGGATCGGCGCTCTTGGCGAAATCCTGAATTCCCGTGATGAACGCGGGCCGCGTCACGCGCAGTTGCATCGAGGCGGGATCGTGGCAATCGCCGCAGGAGATCGGGTGCTCCACCAGCGCCGTCGCGTCGGCGTACGGCATGGGGCACACGGCCTCGAACCCCTTGAACAACTGCGCCTGTCCCGATTCGGAGAGGAGCGGATCGGTGATGAGGCCCCCCGCACCCTTCTCGATCCCCTTGGCGCGGTAGGCGTTCACGACCGACGCGTGGCAGTGCAGGCACGCGCCGGGTTGGGGCTTCTGCTTCACGCGCTCGGTCTCGCGCTGATCGCTGAGCATGTATGCATGCCCGCGGTCCTCGCGGTAGTCGATGGCGAACGCGTAGCCGTTGAAGATCGTGCGCCAGCGGGGGTCCTCGTCGAGGTGCTGAAACGCCTCGCTCCCGCCGTGGCGGGTGCGCTCGACGTCCACGGTTCGCTTGTACGAATCATGCTGCCGCGGGTAGTTCTTGCCCCACTCGGCGGGGTTCACCGTGGTCTCGGCGATCTCGGTGATCCTAAACGTGGTCTGCCTCGCCTCGACCTTGCGCTCCATGATGTTCGCGGACAGGAGCATCACGGCGGCCGTCGCACCCGCGACGATGACGGCGACGAGAATGTAGGGGAACGCGGCGCCCGAGTTTCGACGGAGATTCATGCGAAAAACCCTTCCTTCATCGGCGAGGACCGTGGCCCACGCCGGCGTGGCATTTGATGCAGTCGATCCCGACGCCGTGCGCGTCGGACGTGCCGAGGTCAGCAAGAAGATCGGAGTGGCACCGGAGGCAGTTCTCGACCACGACGTTTCTGCTCTCCGGCGTCATGCGGATCGGTTCGTGAAAATCCTGGAGCGTGAAGCCCTTCGAGTGCCGCCAGCCGTGCTCGGCCTTGGTCCAGTATTTCCCCAGGAAATCCTGCGGCACATGGCAATCGTTGCAGGTGGCGGCGGCATGGTGCGGCGCCTTCTGCCACCCGTCGTACTCCTCCCGCATGATGTGGCAGTTGACGCACGCCTTCGGATCATTCGACAAATACGAAAGCCCCTCCGCGTAGCGAAACGTAACGCCCGACACGCCGAGGAACACGCCGATGAGAGCGGCAAGGAAAAGCCCCGCGATGGATGTGGCGGCACGCCTCGTCATGCCCGGGATTGTACACCATTCCACCGCGAAAAAGGCGCAAGCCGCGCGACAATTCTCTGAGGTCATGGTAACCCCGGACTGTTCTCGATTATGATATCGCTCTTCTCAATTTCGAGAACAGACTCGCGACCGGTGCCGACCGCCACGGCCGACTCTGCTGGCCCTGGCACCCGCGATCTCTGGTTCTCACGCAGCCTCTGAGCGCGCAACACGGGCGCCCGCCACGGCCGACTGCGCTCGAAGACTCGCTCCGCCGGCCGTGGCACCCGGCTGAGATCCGTTCTCGTGCAGGCTCCCAGGCAATCGCCGACCGTGCAATCCCGCTCAGAAAAGCAACTGCCACTGCGCCATGACGGCAACCTGCCCGTCGTCGGCGGAGGGCAGCGAGCCGAAGAGCGTGCTCGAGGGAGTGCGCGGTCCGGTGTTGGCGAAGTTGCCGGCGGTGGTGTCGGCGGTGTCGTCGAGGAACCAGATCAGGACGAGTTGGAACTTCGCCGCCTGCCCGTAAAGGTAGTAGTTGAACCCGCCCGCGAGCGTGTTGAAGGTGCTCGATGCCGCACGGTCGTCGTCCGGGAAGATGGCGTCGAAGCGGGCGACGAGTTCGAGATCGTCGGCGACATGGAAGCCGCCCTGCACCAGCCCGCCGTAGTCCTGGAAGTCCGCGCCGGAGACGCCCGCCTCGTCCTCGACGTGGTAGCCCACGCCCGCGAGCATGACGTTCCAGCCGTCGCCCTTCGTCAAGACATCGACGGTCCAGGCGAAAAGGTCCTGTTCATCGGTGCCGGCCGCGGTATTCGGCCCCTGCTCGAAGTGGATCGCCCCGCCGAGCGCCCCGGCGTAACTGCTGCCGCGGGGGCTGCGGAACTCGTCCACCAGTTGCTTCCACTCGCCGGCGAACTTCCACTCGGCCCGGGCGGTCAGGGCCCAGTCCGCCGGGTCGGCAGTGAACTCGGAGTTGATCGATCGGAACCCGTCGGAGAACGTCCCGATGAAGCGGAGGTTGTCGTTCTGATACTTCAGGTCGATGAACTGCGAGCGGGCCTGCCCGAAGATGAAGGACTGGAGCGAGCGCTCGGGCATGAACAGCTTCAGATCGCCCATGTACCACTCACGCATGAACGCCGTGATGCCCTGCCCCCAGCGGAGCGTCCACCCGCCGTCGAAGTTGTAACCCACGAACGCATCCTGTATGCGGAAGTCGCCCGCGCCGCCCGCCGTGCCCGCATCGGCCATGACGCGGTAGAACAGTTTCGGGCTGTGGACGTTGCCGTCGAACCACACGCGCGTCCGCGGCTGGTTGAACCCGGACTCGAAGTCGTCGGTCGCCGCCGTGTCGTCCTGGTTGCGGAAGTTGAGGTTGTAGCGGAACTGGAGTTGCCCGCCGACGTTCAACCGGAACGCGCCGGACTCGTCGCCGATGAAGAACTTGCCGTCGTGCCCGGAACCTCCGCCGGCCAACAGGCTGGTCCGCGTCGCGGCGTCGGCCTGCATCTCGCGGATGATGGCGCGAACCTCGTCGGCCTGGGCATCCGCGAATGACGCCTGCCCGCACGACAGGACGATGAGAAGAGCGGTCGGGGTCCCAACGATGCAGTGAGTCCTGAGCATGAGCCTCTCCTTGGCATTGCCCCTCGGCGTCCGCTGATATCGGCCGCCTTATGCGAAGGGGTCAATAATTGCGGACTCGATCATACGGAATTGCAAGCCCGCGTGCCGCCCTGCGCCATGCCGGGACGCCCATATGGGGGATTCCTTATTCCGAACCGTCTGCATGGCGGCGAGAGATGCGCCGGACGCCGCGCACGCCGCGAATCAGGATGCCGCCAATGAAAGTACCGCCGATTTCGCCTGAATCTCGGCCTTCAGCCGACCGCAGAACTCCTCCAGCGGCATCGCCCCCGCATCCTTCTCCACGCCCCGCACGCGGAGCGAGACATTCCGGCTCTCGGCGTCGCGCGGGCCGACGATCAGCAGGTACGGAATCTTCTCTTCCGCCGCCACCTTGATCTTTGCCTGGATACGGTCGTTGGAGGTGTCAATCGAGCATCTCAGATTTGAAATCTCACATTTCAGACGTGCGGCCACCTCCGCCGCGTAGTCGTTTGTCTTCTCGCTGATCGGCAGGATGCGCACCTGCTCCGGGCTGAGCCATGTCGGGAACGCGCCGGCGAAGTGCTCGATCAGCACGCCGATGAACCGCTCCATCGAGCCGAAGGGGGCGCGGTGGATCACCACCGGCCTATGCGGCTTGTTGTCCGGGCCGATGTACGACAGATCGAACCGGATCGCCATGTTGTAATCGACCTGCACCGTGCCGAGTTGCCACTCCCGGCCGATCACGTCCTTCACCATGAAGTCGATCTTCGGCCCGTAGAACGCCGCCTCGCCGGGGGTCTCGGTGAACGCCACGCCGAGCGTCTTCGCCGCGTCGCGGCAGGCCTGTTCGGCCCGGTCCCAGTTCGCCGGATCGCCGATGTACTTTGCCGCGTCGGGATCGCGCAGGCCGACGCGAACGCGATAGTCCTTCATGCCGAGCGTCTTGAAGATGATCTTCACCAGTTCGAGGCACCCCAGCAGTTCCGCCGGGATTTGCTCCGGCGTGCAGAACAGGTGCGCATCGTCCTGCGTGAAACCGCGGACGCGCGTCATGCCGTTGAGTTCGCCCGACTGCTCCCAGCGGTACACCGTGCCGAACTCGGCGAGACGGATCGGCATGTCTCTGTATGAGTGGGGGGCCGACGCGAAAATCTTCGCATGGTGCGGGCAGTTCATCGGCTTGAGGAGGTAGCCCTCAAGCAGCCTCTCGTCCGGCATCACGCGGTCGGCGGTGATCGTGCTGGTCCGCGTACGCTCGTTCAGTTCACGCTGCAGGCGCGCCGAGACCGCTTCGAGTCGATGAAACACGTCCGCGCACGAGCACCCCTCCTTGACCGCCGCGTCCAGGGATTCGCACTCGATCAGCGGAACGTACTGCGAGTCCTTGTAGTACGGAAAGTGCCCGCTGGTCTTGTACAGTTCCAGTTTCCCGATGTGCGGCGTGAAGACCTGCGTGTACCCCTGCTTCGCCAGTTCCTCGCTGATGAACCTCTGCAGTTCCTGCCGAACCACCGAGCCCTTCGGCGTCCACAGAATCAGCCCCTGCCCCACCATCTCATCAATGTGGAAGAGGTGCAGTTTCTTCCCGATCACACGATGGTCCCGTTCCTTCGCCTGCGCAAGTTGCGCAAGGTATGCGTCGAGTTCGGCCTGCGAAGCGAAGGCCGTGCCGTAGACGCGCGTGAGGCGGTCGGAGTTTTCGTCGCCGTGCCAGTACGACGAAGCGAGAGACATGACGCACGCGGCGCCGATGCGCCCGGTGGTGGGGACGTGCGGCCCCCTGCACAAATCCTCCCAGTTCCGCCCCGGCGCTCCTGTCGCATAGAACGACAAACACTCGGGACGAGTTCTCGAGTCTCGTGATGCATCCGCCTCAAATGCGCTCTTCGCGCCGCGGTACACGCTCGAAGGCAGCCCCAGCGCCCGCTCCGCGTTATCGATCTTGTATTTGTTGCCCTCCGAACGCAACCTGGGCAGCCCATCCGCATCGGAAACCTCGTACCTCGTAAACGCCCGATCCTCCTTGATGATTTCCGCCATGCGCGCATTGATCGCCCCGAAGTGATCCGTCGAGATGCTCTTCCCCGTCGGGACGAACATGTCGTAGAAGAACCCCGTCTCCGTCGGCGGGCCGTACGCCAGCAGGACGTCCTTCCCGATCACGTCCTGGATCGCCTCGGCCATCACATGCGCCGCCGAGTGCCGCATCAGCCACAGCGCATCCGGGTCCGGCGACTTGTCGCGCTTCGTCGGCGTGACGATCGCCAGCGAGCAATCGCGCTCGATCATCGTCGAAAGATCGCGGAGTTCACCGTCGATCTTGCACCCAAGCGCCGCCTTGGCGAGCCCGGGGCCGATGGATTTCGCTACGTCAAGCGCGCTGACGGGGCCCGGGAACTCCTTCACTGAGTTGTCGGGAAGCGTGATTCGGATCATGGGATTCCTGAATGCCTGGATGCCTTCTGCCTTGATGCCTTTCTTCCTGGAACAACAACGCCCGGCGTTCACCGGGCGTTGCAGATTACGTCATGCGGGAGGCCGGCTCACCCGCGAGGGGAGTTGGTCGCAGTCGTCGTGGTACGGCGGTTCATCATCACCGCACAATCCTACGCCGAGCCCCCATCGACTGCAAACATTCGCGTGTGGCATGCCCTTTCCAGGGCATGCATGGAGAACCGCCCCCAAACACACCCACTCCGAATCCGCCAATGATCGCCACAACACCAAGAACATGGCCTGGAAAGGCCATGCCACGATGAACATGGCCTGGAAAGGCCATGCCACGGCTACATGGCCTGGAAAGGCCATGCCGCTTACCGGCAGTTCTCGCCCCACCGCGACAGCGTCATCGTGATATCGCCAAACGTCACACGCCGATCGAAGTCCGAGTCGCCCAGCGGCACGCAGAACCCGTCAGGCGGAAACGCCGTCCCCCAGTTGGCGAGCGTTGTCGTGATGTCGGTGAACGTAACCAAAAGATCCGCGTCTGAATCGCCCGGGCAACTCGTCCGGAGTGCGCGGTGATGGAGCAGGGCGCTGCTCCCATCGGGATTCGTGACGGAGAACGCAACGTCGCCGCGGTTGTTGATCGCGCGCGGGTTGGTGTTGAGCGGCCGCGTCTGCTGGCTCACGCCGAGGGGGTACCACGCGCCGGCCTCACGGCCCTGCCCGACCATGAATGCAGCGCCGTCCGTGTGCCCTGTCGGATCAGGGCATTCGTCCCCTGGATAGTGCGGCAGTGTCCGCACGCCGCAGAAGTTCTGCCCCCGATTGACGTTCGCCCCGTTGACAAAGGCCTCCGCGGTAACCCGCGGCGGATCAAGCACGCCGTAGTGCTCGATCACCGTCAGCACGCGCCCCGGCCCAGTCGCGTTGGGCTCGCATTCGACCACCGAAACCTCCCCGTGAACCGCATCAAGGCTGCGGATCATCGGCGAGAACGGCCCGGCAGTAACCGGCGCGACATCAAGGAACAGGTCCATCGCCCACACGAACCGAGGCATGGCCGGCCCCACCTCGCGGTCAAACAGCACCGCCAGCGTACACGTCGCCCCCGGCGTGTTCATCATGCAGGAACTGTCCATCGACACGCTCAGGATCGTCTCAAGGAAGTTCCATTCGCTTGCGAAGACCTGTGGCCCGTTCGCCTCGGCCCAGATGACCCAAAGACGGCTCAGCCCGTCGTCGCCGCGAGCGCCGAAGTACACATTGCCCGCGTGGTCGATCGCGGGATCGCTCACGTCCACGAACGACCAGACGGGAATCACACGGACCGTCCCGGTGTTCATCGGCCCGCGGATCGGGCCCGCGATCACGATGCTGTTCTCCACCTGAAACTGAATCTGCGACCGGTACGCAACCATCCCCTCGGCGTTCGACGCGATCAGCGACCCTACGGCGACGTTCGGCGTGTTCGGAATCGGCCAGGGGGTCTCGATGACGGGCAGAACCCCGGGCAGCCGAGCGCCGAAAAGCCCGCTCAGCCCCAGCGCGCTCGGGAACGCGAACACGGCGATGCCCTGTTCATCCGGATCGGCGAGTTTGAGCAACGCGACGTTCCCGCCGATCGGTTCGTACACGCCCGACGTGTCGAACAGGATCGGCAAGGCCGGTGGACGAGCGGCTCCGGCAGATGCCCAGGCAGCGACCAACACGGCGGCAATCGACTTTCGCATGGGAATCCTCCCTTCATCAGGTCCCAGCCCGCGCGGCCTCTCCAAGCATGCCACAGCCCTGCGCCCGGGCAACCCCTTTTTGACGCCGGCCGCGAATATGGGCAAGATGTTGGAATAGGGATTGGCCCCCCTATGGGTCGTGGTCCCGTCGGCCTACCCCACAAATAGCATCCCCCTTTCCGAGGACGCGAAATGGTCTGCCCCTTCTGCTCGCAGGACAACGACAAGGTGATCGACAGCCGAGCGAGCGAAGCCGGCCGGGTAATCCGTCGCCGCCGCCAATGCCTCGACTGCCACAAGAGGTTCACCACCTATGAGCGGGTCGAGGAGACTGTCCGCCTCACCGTCATCAAGCGCGACGGCCGGCGCGAGCCCTTCAGCCGGGAGAAGATCCTCCGAGGCGTGCATTCGTCCTGCGGCAAGCGCCCCGTGCCCGAAGAAGCGAAAATCCACCTCGTGGACGAGGTCGAGGACGAACTCCACAAAAAGCACGACCGCGAGGTCGACAGCCGGGAAATCGGCGAACTCGTCGCGACCAAACTCAAGGACCTCGACGAAATCGCCTACGTCCGCTTCGCCAGCGAGTACTACCAGTTCAAGAGCGTCGGCGACATCCTTGGCCAGTTGGAGGAACTGAGCCAGCGCGTCAAAGACGTGAAAGACCAGCAACGCCTCTTTACGCCGTAGAAATTCCGACTGCCCCCCTGCGTGCCCGCGATTGCTCGTCCGCGGGGCAATCGGTGCCGCGCACCCAGCGTCCCAACACCGACCATCCCCCCAGGTCAACCACGGAATGACAATGCGGGAACCCCTTACGGAATCCCCCTGGGTGCCCGTCTGCAACGAGTCCTCGGTCTTTGGGGCCAGGGCAATCGCATTATCGTGGGTGCCCAGGTCACGCTGGCTTTGCAGCGAGGCCGGGCGAGGCTGCCAGTGCGTCCCGGCCTTGCCGCGGACGGCAAGACCGGGGCACCCGATTGATAACGCGATTGCCCTGCGTTGCGGGCTGAGTACCGATCCAACCCGCCCGCGGCCTGCTATACTCTTCACCCCTCAATCCAGACCCCCAAAAGAGCCCTTACCATGAGCCAGCAGCAAATCCTCGAAGACATCGCCGCCTCGCAGATCAAAACCGATGTGCCGAAGATGTCCATCGGCGACACGATCTCGGTCCACACGCGGATCGTGGAAGGGGACAAGGAGCGTATTCAGCAGTTCCAGGGCGTGCTGATCGCCCGGTCCGGGCGGGGGATCAACGAGATGATCACTGTCCGCAAGATCGTGGACAACGAGGGCGTCGAGCGCATCTTCCCGCTGAACTCGCCGCGGATCGCGAAGTACGAAGTCATCCGCCGGGGCGACGCTCGCCGGGCGAAGTTGTACTACCTCCGCGATCGCAGCGGCAAGAGCCGTCGCCTCCGCGACCGCCGTCGTGGGCTGCACCACTTCGAGCAGGAGATGATGGGCGGCTCTGCCGAGTCCAAAGCGCAGGCCTGACGGCTCCGAATACCCGCGGATGCCCCGGTCTCGGCCTCTTCGCCAAGGCTGGGAGGGTTGTCGCGAGATCGCCCGGCCTCGCTGCAAAGCCAGCGAGACCGGGGCACCCACAAGAATGCGATTGCCCTGATGCCGGCCGCGCGTAGCATGTCGTGATGCACACCATGGCCCTCGTTTTCGCCGCGGCGCTTGTCGCTCAGCGCGCCCCCGACATGGACCTCATCGCCCCCGCGGCGTTCCCGCACATCCGCATCGACATCGGCGCCAAAGCAGTCGAACTCGACGCCACCGTCCCGATCCGCCTTGATGACCCGCGCGCCCCGCGCGTCTACCTCGAACAACTCGTCTGCATCCCGGATACGAAAGAGCACGAGGTCGTGCTCGTCACCAAGGCCAGGCCGTCGCACGTCCACGCGGCCTTGCTCGCGATCGGCCTCGAGCCGGGCAAGCCCGCGACGTGGCGGCAGGAGGGCGTCAGGATGATCCCCATCGCGCCCGAGGGCGACGCTGTGCGCGTCACGCTGCACTACACCTCCGCCGCAGGCGACAAAGTAAAGGCCGAACCCCGCACATGGATCAAGAACGCCGCCACCGGCGAACATTGGCCCGAGGGCGATTGGGTCTTCGCCGGCTCAATCACGAAGGAGCGCCAAGGCCGCGATATCTACGAAGCCGACGCCGGCGGCACGCTCGTCGGCCTGACCAGTTTCGGCACCGAGGTCGTCGCCTGGCCGAGAATCATCAGCCCCGATTCGCAGATCGAAGAGCCCGAATGGATCGCGGATGCCGCCACTGTGCCTCCGATGGGAACCAAGGTAACCGTCAGGCTCGAAGCGGTGAAGTAGTCCCGCCGCCTTCGTTCTTGCCGCGGAATGCTGAGAGCCTGTGTGAGAAGGGTTTGTGGCCGGGTGCCACGGCCAGCGGAGCGAGTCTTCGAGCGCAGTCGGCCGTGGCGGGCGCCCCTGGCCGACGGCCACGGCCGACTGCGCTGGCCGTGGCACCCGCGAGCTCCGGTTCTCACGCAGGCTCTGAGACTCCAATGCACCGCGGGCCGTTGTAAGCCAGTTCTTCAGAGATCCCCAAAGTCGATCTCGACAACCACGAACTACGGATTCCTCCCCGATTCGATCTCCCCGCGCTGGAGCGTGAATACCGCCTTCCACGCTTGAAGATCCAGTAGAAGCAGTTCGCAATCGCGGTACCGGTCCGCGGGGCTCTTCATCAGCATCTTGTCGATCACCTCGCTCAGCCCCGGCGGCAACTGCGGAGAAAGTTCGTTCGCGGGCTTGGGACGCTCGTGCAGATGCATGTCCATCACTTCGCGCGCGTCGTTCCCCGTGAACGGCGGAAGCCCAGTCACCATATGATAAAACGTCGCGCCCAATCCATAAATATCCGCGGGCGGCCCGATCTCCACCTCGCCGCGAACCTGCTCGGGCGAGATGTAATAGGGCGTGCCCAGCGCCTGCCCCCGTTCCGCCAGACCCGCCTCGCGGTCGGCGATCGCCCGCGCAAGACCAAGATCCGCGAGTTTCGGCGTCCCCTCCGCGTCGAGAATGATGTTCTTCGGCTTCACGTCGCGGTGGACGAAGCCCTTTTCATGCGCATGCTTCAGCGCCTCGGCCATGGCGATCGCAATGTCCAGCGACTGCTCCGCGCCGAGCACACCCAGTTCCTGCAGCATCTCGTGGACCGTCTTGCCCTCGACATACTCCATCACGAAGTAATGAAAACTTCCCCATTGCCCGACGTCGAATGCCTGCACGATGTTTTTATGATTGAGTTGAGCGGCCGCACGCCCCTCCGCGTAGAACGCTTGAACCGCCTTCTCCGATTTCATCGCCTCGGCGGGCAGAACCTTGATCGCCACCAGACGGTCGAGGTTGAGTTGCCGCGCCTTGTAGACCGTCGCCGTCGTCCCCTTTCCCAACTTGCCCAGCATCTTGAACCCCGGGATGGTCCGCCCCGTGCGCTGGTTCTGGATCAGCAGTTCAAGCCGATCGAGTTGATTCGGCGTCAACGCCTGGAGTTCAACCATCACCTCGCCGAGCGTCTTCTGCCGACCGAAGAGGGTCTTGCTCCGCACCTTCTCCCTGCACCGCTCGACCTCCGGCTCGCTGGCGAGCCCCTTCTCGACCGCCAGCCGCGCAAGCAGTTGATCGTGGGCCGCACTGTCCATCGCGGGAGCCCCGGACGCCGACGCGGTCCGGCTCGAAGGGAACGTCGAAGCATCCCCGAAGATCGAAGAACCCCGAGACTCGGGCGGCTGCGAGGACGGAGTCAGTGATGGTTCATTGCCGGCGGCCATGGATCCCGAATTCTACCGCGCCTCCCCCCCAAGCCCACGCCGAGGCCGGACCCCGCGCGAAAAGAGGCAAGCGGTAGGGGCGAGATTCGAACTCGCGAGAGACTTGCGCCTCTACCGGTTTTCAAGACCGGTGCCATCAGCCGCTCGGCCACCCTACCCTGATTTGTCTCATCTTAGCCGCACGGACCGATGACATATGCCCTGCCCCGTGTCGAACGACCGCCAACTGCCGGCGTTTGATCGGTGGGCGGGCGGTTGAGCCGAGCCTGCCGCGATCGCGTTGCCCGATCAGTCTCCGCCCTCGGCGACCTTCGTGATCGGCGGCGCTTCATGCCGGTCGGCTTCGAACTGCCCGGCTTTCAGGCGGCGGATGTACGCGTGGTACGCGGCCATCGCCTGCGAGCCGAACAGGATCATAATGGGGATATTCGCAAAGAGCATGACGCCGGTGCCCAAGGCCGTCCAGGCGTCGAGTTGCGCATCGGTGCGGATGAAATCGAGGGTCGAGAGAATAATGAGCGCGCAATAGATGAGTTTGTAAGGCAGGATCGCGCGCCGGCCCATCAAGTAGAGCGCACCCTGCTCGCCGTAGTAGTACCACGAGATGATCGTCGACACCGCAAAGAGCCAGCACGCCGCCGTAACGATCCACATGCCCAGCCCGGGCGTCACGCGGTCGAAGGCGTACCCTGTCAGCGCCGCCCCGACAAGACCGAGGTGAATCCCGCCGTCGATCAGCGTCGGCGCTTCCTCGCTCGAATGGGGATCCCAGGCGATCCCCAGCACCCCGTCCGCGCCCGCGACGACCCGGCCCGTCAGGCGATGGATGTCGCGCCCGGTGTTCGAGTCGACCCGCCCCCTGACCAGCACGAACAACTGGTCATTGGCGCGCCAGACGTTGCTGCTGCGTTCCGCGTCCGCCGTCTTCTTCGGCAGATCTGTCGTGGAGACCGTCCACTCGCCGGACTTTCCCTCAACGGGCACGATGGTCGGCGTCGTCTCGAACGCCGCCGCCGGCTCTCGGTTCCACGCGCCGCTCGACAGCATCACGAGCGCCGTCAGCGTGCAGACGACGAGGGTGTCGATGAACGGCTCAAGCCCCGCGACGATGCCCTCACGCGCCGGTTCCCTGGTCTTCGCGGCGGAGTGCGCGATCGGCGACGAGCCCTGCCCCGCTTCATTGGAGAAGAGCGCCCGCTTCATCCCCCACAAGAACGCGTACCCCGCCGTCCCGCCGAGAAATGCACCCTGCGCCTCCGCCGGCTCGAACGCGGATTTGAAGATCAGCACCAGCATCCCCGGCACTTCGCCGATGTTCATCAGCAGGACATACACCGCGGCCAGCAGGTACAGCACGCACATGAACGGGACCAGCCTTCCCGTCACCGATCCGATCCGCTTGATGCCCCCGATGATCACGAGTCCGACCATCAGCGCCATCACGATGCCGATGACGACACCCGGGATGCTCGGGATGTACGCGCGCGTGATCGCCGTAACGTTCCACGCCTGGAACATGTTGCCGCCCGTGATCGTCGAGATGATGAGGGTGACGCAGAAGATCCCGCCGACGATCTTCCCCAGCGGCCCGAGCCCCCATTTGGCGAATCCCTTCGACGCGACCCACATCGGCCCGCCGTGCGGCTCCTCGGGGTTGTCGACATTCCGGTACATCATCGACAGCGTGACTTCCGTCGTCTTGATCGCCATGCCGACGATTCCGACGATCCACATCCAGAACACGGCCCCCGGCCCGCCGAGCGACACGGCAACCGAAACCCCCGCGATGTTGCCCAACCCGACCGTCCCCGAGAGCGCGGTCGAGAGCGCCTGGAAGTGGTTGATCGCTCCGGGATCCTTCTTGTTGTCGTACTTCCCTCTCGTCAGGCTCACGCCGTGAGTCAGAGAGTGATACTGCGCCCCCGCGGACCACAGCGTGAAAAGGACGCCGACTCCGAGAATGACATACAGAACGAAGTCATGCCACAACACGTTGTTGATGACTTCCAGAACTGAGTCCATTCGCGCGATGAACTGGTCCATGGGGTCTCCCGAGTAAGGCGTGTTCACGATCGGCGACGATTCGGCCCCCGGAATCGACCGGGACTACCTTACAGACATCGGCCTGGCCTGGGTAGCCGGGCCCAGAAAGACCCGCGGCCCAGGGGTTGCGCTCAGGGGCCCGTCAGGGGCGATCGCAGTATCCCGATCCCTGGACGCCGAGGTCGAAGAGTCGCTGCGGCGACATGAGTCCGCGAAGCCTCGGATTCCAAGGGCGACGAATCAAAGGCTTCGTCGCGGACGCCTCAGCCTCGGCGTCCGTCGATCCTGCGATTGTCCTGGGGGCCCCAGGGCAATCGCATTAACAAGAGGGTGCCCCGGTCTTGCCGTCCGCGGCAAGGCCGGGACGCACTTGCAACGCCGCCCGGCCTCGCTGCAAAGCCAGCGAGACCGGGGCAGCCGCAATAATGCGATTGCCCTGCTGGGGGCCCCTCGCCTGCAGCCGATGAGACCCTCGGCCCGTACAATGATCCAAGGCCCGGCTTGGCCGGACCCGAACGGTGAATCGCCGGCAAATCGCCGACGCGGAGTATCTCGAGTGAACCCCATCAACAAACTGACGGCGAAAGTGGCGGCATGTGGACTCTCCGCCGGGATTCTCCTGGGACTTTCGGCCTCGGCGGGGGGGCAGTCGTCCGACGCGCGGCCCACCACGGCGATCGGACTCCCCGCCCCCGCCCTGCCAACCGTCGAGTGGCGCCTCGGCGACCCCATCAAGGAATGGAAATCGGGCGAGGTCTACGTCCTCGACTTCTGGGCAACCTGGTGCAAGCCTTGCATCAAGTCCATGCCACACATGGTCGAGGTGCAGAACAAGTACAAAGACAAGAACGTCCATGTCGTCGGCCTCGCGATCTGGCCCAACGAAACCTCCAAGCCGACCAAGGATTGGGTCGAAGGCCGGGCGACCGACAAGATCGTCGAAAACGACAACCTTAACTACGCCATCGCCGACGACATCGACAACAAGGTCTCCGACGCATTCATGAAAGCGATGGACCGCAACGGCATCCCGACCGTCATGATCATCGACCAGAAGGGGCGCCTCGCTTGGGCCGGCCATCCGATGGACGGCATGGACGAAGCCCTCGAGCAGATCGTCGCCGGCACGTATGACCTCGAAAAACAGGCGACCGAAGCCAAGGCCGCTCGCGAACGCGAGGGCAAAGCCCAGGCCCTCATGATGGAGTTCCAGTCGGCTCAGATGTCGGGCGATTGGGCCAAGGTCATCGAGGTGACCGACAAACTGATCGCCCTCGACCCCGAGGAGTTCGCCCAGGCCGGCCTCTACAAGTACGTCCTGACCCTCACCAAGATCGGCGACAAGGAAAAGGCCGCCGCCCTCGGCAACGAGTTCGTCAAAAACCTCTTCAAGGACAACTCGCCGCTCCTCAACGCCCTCGCCTACCTGATCGTCGATCACAACGAAATCAAGCCCGAGGACCGCGACCTCGACCTCGCCATGGCCGCTGTAACCCGCGCCAACGAGATCGAGGAGGGCAAACGCCCCGAAGTGCTCGACACGCTCGCCCGCGTCCACTTCGAGAAGAAGAACTACCCCGACGCGATCGCCACCCAGGAAAAAGCCCTCGCCCTCATCACCGACGACGAGGGCATGACGAAGGATTTCACCGAGACCCTCGAGCGCTACAAGAAGACTGCCGCTGGCGAGGAATAGCCCTGTGCCGCCGATTGCCCGTCCTCGGGCAATCGGTGCCGAGCGCGCCCCGGTCGCTCGGTTCCCGCCCCGCCCAGTGTCGAAGCCCGAATCCAACCTGAGGCTCTTCGTCGCCGCCTATCCACCGGTCGAAATATCGCGCGCGATGCTGCGGACGCTGGAGGCCCTTACGCTCCCAAAGCACCGTGCCGCACCCCCGGCCCACGTTCACCTGACCTTGCAGTTCGTGGGCGACGTGCCTTCACGAATCCTCGACGACGTGATCGAATCCGTGGACCGTTCCGTCGGCGGAATCGGGCCTTTCACTCTCACGCCGAAACGCCTCGTCTCCCTCCCGCTCGGCGGCAGGCCCAGGCTCATCGCCGCCGAGACCGACGCGCCGGCCTCCCTCATGGAACTCCAGCGCCGCCTCGCCCACCGCCTTGCGCGCCACGCAAGGCCTCGCCCCGGCGACCGCTTCCTTCCTCACATCACCCTCTGCCGATTCGCCCACGACGCCGATCGCCCGGCCCGAGTCGATCACCCGATCGCCGTCCCGCCCTTTGCCGTCAACGAGATACGCCTCATGCGCAGCGTCCTCCGCCCGGACGGCGCGGAGCACTTCGAGGTGCGAGGCGTCTCCTTGTCCGGCTCATAGCCGCTGCGATGATCGAAGCAAACTCGTTTCACGCAAGCAGGGACCGCAAAACCGCCACGCTCAGTCCCTCGGCTGAGGCTGCGTAATGATGCGCCCGCCCAAGCTCCTCGCGCGGCGACGTATGCCCCACCGCGACCACCCTGAACCCCGCCGCCCGCGCCGACGCAACCCCGCGAGCGCTGTCCTCGATCGCGATCGACCGCCCCGGATCCACCTCAAGCCGACGCGCCGCGAGCACATAAGGCTCGGGATCAGGCTTGCTCTTCTCCGTGTCCTCGTACGCCACGAGGGCGGCCGGCAGCGACCCAATCCCAAGATGCTCCAGCACCGGAACGATCTGCTCGCGCAGCCCCGCCGAGCACACCCCCACCCTCGCCACCGCCGCGCACGAACGGATGAGTTCGATCACGCCGGGGTAAGCCACATACAGCCCCGCGCGCACCTGCTCCAGCACCACCTCGGTCTTGACCCGCAGAAGTTCGTCGAGCCGCACCCGCGAAAGCGGCTCCCCGCGCCTCCGCATCACCTCAATCAGAACCTCCGCGTCCGGCCAGCCGATCCACGGGTGCCCTGCCCATTCAATCCCCAAAGGCCGGCACACGGCGCGCAGCGCCTCGTCGTGGAGAATCTCCGAGTCCACAATCACCCCATCAAAATCAAAGACCACCGCCTGCATCCCCGGAGTGTACGGGTCTGTGGCCACGGATGAACACCAGCCACGGATGAACACAGATGGACACGGATGAGAAGGTGCTCTGTTGAAATGCCCTGTCCTCAGCCTGAAAGGCTGGCATTCAATAGCCGGG